>JBBDRF010000020.1:0-51331 GCA_040905565.1 Phycisphaeraceae bacterium
TCCCAGCCGATGCCCATCGACCAGCCGGGCACCGGTCCGAGCCGCGCGACCAGATAACGATTGAGACGCCGGCCCTGCTCGCCGTTGTAGCCGCCGGGCAGGTTGGCGAAATCTCCGTCGTTCTTGCCCCACATCCAGATATGAAGCCAGCCGCCGCGCTCGCTCCAGGCGGAAGCCGCAGCCTCCAGTGCCTCGAACGTGCGGACATCCGGCGTCGGCGGCGCATCACCAAGGCCTCCACTCGAACCGACTTCGAACCAACTTCGCCCGATGGTGGAGATATGGCCGCCGTTGAAGCCGTGCGTTTCGTGAAACTCCGCCACGAAGGCGCGCATGCTGTCGTGGTCATCGTGGAACTGGTCGACATCGGGCATCATGATGAGGATGGGGGTGCGCCTGGCCAGTTCGCCCTCGGGGCCGGCCTGTCGCGCCCATGCCTTCGGCTCGTCGGGGATCTGCCCGCTCCAGCCGGTCCGCGCCGGGTTGCTTGACGGCCCCACCTCCACCGCCAGATCAAGACCGTCAAGGGCTTCGACAGGGGAGCTGGTGGTCCCGCTCCAGCGGCCCGGCAGCGAGGCGCCAAAACGAAAGACGTAGGCATCGCCTTCGCCTGAATACCACACCAGACTCGTCCGCTGGGTGGCCCCGTCCTCATGCGTCCAGACGCAGGAGCCCTCGACGTCCCACTTCTCGATACCCGAGGCTGCATCCGGTGCGTCGACCATGAAGTCCACCCAGTGGTACAACTCAACTTCCTCGGCCCTCTCGTCTGCCGAGGCCGAAACAGTGTTGCACGCTAATGCGACGATGGCCAACGCAACCAGATTTGCCGTGCCAGTTGCCATGGCCGCAAGGCAGGCGAGGATATCTCGCTGAAGCAGCCGCGCGGGCTTTGAAAACATCGGCCACTTGCTGCCACAGCATGACGTCATCATCTTGGGCTTCCTTACCATCGCGGGCAAAAGAGAATTGCACGCAGCAACTGCTTGTCAACGATCAGGCTAAGCCTACTGGAACCAACGCCGAAGTACCATCCTTCGGTCCTCGCCAGCACGCGTCGGGAACAAGGTGCGTCCATCCGAGAAGGAGAGCAGCGAAGTGGCCGCGACGGTGGATGCCGTCGAAAAAGGCGATCTGGCCAAAAGCGTGAAGGCGCCACCGGCGGCAAGAAGCAGAAGCTCAAAAGAAGGTATAGTCCGTTCCCGCCGGCGTCGCCGAGGGCTTGTCGCAGGAAGGGCACGCTCACGAATGACCAGGCATCGCCTTCATCAGCGGAGCGAGGTCGTCCAGGAAGCAGGCAGCGAACGCTTGCTCACGCACGCCTGCGTCAGGCAACAGAAGCAGCAGCATAGAGACCGCATCCTCTTTGTGGTCCAGCACCTCATTGACGCACTCGGCCAGCAGCATCAGGGCCAGCACCTCGTACAGCGAGGGCCGTGGGGCATCGCCTTCCCACGTCGCGTGCAGCAGATCCTCGGCAGCATCCACGGATGGCTAGTGATCGCTGCAGGCTCCGCGCCGTAATCCGACGGCCCGCGATTGACCGCGATCGATGAGCAGCGGACGCGCGAAAGCAGCAAAGCTATCTGAAAAACCAGCGATCGACTATTGCTGTTTGTCTCCTCATGTGTTAGGTACGAGATGGGCGGTCCTGATGCGAGGTCTTTGAACCACGCCGCGTTCCCTCGTGCCGGCCCTGTGTACATCTGGGAGTCCGCCCTGACCGTCAGGGGTAACAACCTACCGGAGCGGTTGCGCACGCAACGTCCAATCATGGTCAATTTCCTTCAGCGTCTGCTTCTGCAGCGGACGGCAAGGCGTCGACGGCTGTCCAATTGTCAAACCCTCGCCGGGACGGCCGTTCTGATGATCGCATGGGGCGCGGCACCGGCGGTGCATGCCCAATCCATCGAGTTCGAGGTGGACGACATCGATCTGGGCTCGATCGACCGCATCGGCGACCTGAACTGGAGCCACACGCTCGGCACGACGTGGGACGAGAACTTTTCCCTCGGCGGCTTCGTCGGCAAGCGCGACGCGCAGATCACCCCCGAGGTGACGGCCGCCGGCAAAGTCATTATCCCACGCACCACCGGCGATACCCGCACCGGCGCCAAGTTCAGCGGCAACGTCTCCGGCGGAACGGGGCTGAACTTTTATGCCGACTTCCAGGCCAGCGGCCTGATGCCCGGCAGCGCGTTCGACTTCCGCCCAGCTGTCGAGCTTCCGAACAACGTGACCAGTGGCGAGTTCTTCCGACTCAGCACAAACACCGGCATGCAGTCGAACCCGGGCTACGACCAGCACGCGGTGGACCTGCCATCGTTCGAGGCGGGGATGGACTTCTTCTTCGACCTGGAACTGCAGAGTCGCGTCGAGGGGGCGGTGTTCCCCGTCGTTGACTACCAGTCGACGGAGTTCAACCCCGCACCGATCAACGTGAACCAGAACCTGCTTAAGTTCGCCTTCGACCTTGACCCCAGTAGCAACCCCGACTCGGCGGCCGGCACCCCGCCGACCTTCACCATCTTCGAAGATACACCCTTCGAATCGAGCGTTGGATTCCTTGATGATTCGGAGAGCGTCGCGGACAAGCAGATCAGCGTCGACGTCAAAGTCAAAGACCAGCCGGGCGTAACGCGGCGGCTGGATATTGGCGAGGTGCAGCTGGTTAACCCCTTCGGCGTGGGCGAGAGCGGGCTGGGCGGCGAGGAGCCGAACCTGACCGTCAGCACCTCGTCCACCGAGTCGGGCCTGGGTTATTCCTTTGAGACGCCGCTGCTGCGCATGGGTCTGGACCTGGACGGCATCGCGGCGTTCCTGGGCACCGGCGAGTCGTTCACGCGCCTCGAGGAGGACCTCGGCGGCCTTGCCGACATCACCGCCGACCTGATCGACATCAAGTATGGCCCGGAGATCGGGTATCGCGAATCGGTCGATATCCAGACGGACTTCGAAGTCACGCTCGAGTTCGATCAGACTATCGCGATGCGCAACGGCGACGGCGTCGAGCTGGTCAACAGTTTCACGGGGCTCTGGAGCGATCTGCCCGAGCTCTCTTTGCTCGGCGAAGACCCCGTCGAAGTCACCGCCAGCTTCGACGCATTGACCGCCGAGTTGAGTAAGCGTGGCGCGATGTTTCTGACGGACTACCTTGAGCTGACGCTCCTGGAACTCGAGAGCGTTGAAATCCTCGATACGGTTGATCTGTCTCTCCCGCCGCTGCTGCGTGAGCGAGCGAGTTTGCTGGGCGCGCTGCTGGGCGAGTTCGAGTTGGAGGTTTTGAACCAGACGCTGGCGATCGACCCGATCGTGCTTGAAGGCATCGGCAGCAGCTTCACGCTTGAGGCTGCCACGAGCCCGCGGGTGTATCGCGCCGCCGACGCGGCGACAGAGGACCCGACGGACCTCAGCGGTTGGCGGACGCTCACCGACCACAGCGAGCCGGACGCGCTGGCGGACAAGGTGCTGGTCATCGGCCAAAGCGAAGAGGCTGTCGACCACGTTGGCGAGCTTGCGCCGACGACCTTCGCCGAGACGGGCTTTGAGTCAGGCGAGACGGTCACGTTGGCGGACCTTTTCGAGGAGCAGTCCGGCGAGGACAGGAGCCAGATTACGCCCACGACGCCCGTGGCGCCGAACACTGAGTACACCCGTTTCAAGCCGGCCGTCGAGGTCCGCGGGATTGAGGTCCTGGCCGGTTCCGAGCTTGCCAGCGGCCGGCGGTGGAAGCTTGGCTCGATCCGCAACGATGGGCTGATCCACAACGAGGACCGGGATCACCTGACGTTCCTCGCCGCGAATGACCTGCTCCAGATTACCGGCGAGGGGACGCTTGATTTCCGGGCGCCCGGTTCGGTGGTCGCGCCGACGCTGTTCCACGGGCAGGGGCACACGCTGCGTTTCACGGACGTGGCCTTCGCCCTGGAGGAGACGGCGAACCTGGTACGCGTCAACTACTACCTCGGTAGTACCGGTGTGATCTCGCTACCGCACTTTGTAGAGGCGCCTGAACTGGTGGCTCACGACCGTTTGCTCGATGTGTCGCAGACGCTCAACAACGCCGGGCGGATCGTCTTTGATAACTCGGACGCGACGATCGCGCTGTCCGACGGGTTCACCAACCAGTCGACGGGCACGCTCGAGGTGATCAATGGCTCGAGGGTGGTGCTGGACAGCCTGCAGCTTGAGCAGGACGGCCTGTTCGCCGCCCGCGGTGCAGACGCGCAGCTCGTGTTCCAATCGACCGTCCTGGCGCCCGCGGGTGTGGACGGCGTCTTCGAGGCCGGCGACGGCGGGACGGTCCAGTTCCGCGGCTCGTCGACCATCGGCGAGCTGACACGCCCCGACACGTCCGGTACCGCGCCGCCGCTCAAGCGGCAGACCTTCCGCGCAGCCGAGGGTGGCCGTATCGCGTTCGATGAGACATTCGAGCAGCGTTACGACGTGCAATCGCGGTTCGAGGTGGACCCAGGCGGCGAGCTTGTGCTCAACGGCATTGAGTTCGCGCCGTTGAGCAACATCAGCCAGTCCAGCTTCGACAGGTTCGCCGCCATCGCCTCGGACTTCATCGACATCACCAACCACGGCACGCTCACCGTTGCCTCCGGCGAAAACCTGCTCTTCATCACGCCGCCCGGTTCCCTGGCGCCGGGGTCGCCCGCGCCGGAGCCCCAGCCGGTCGTCACCCCGCTGAACCTGGTGAACACCGGCGAGGTGGTCATCGAAAGCGGCGCGTCGTTCGGCTTTGAGGTGGAGATCGAGAACTACGCCGAGGGCGGCGCGGTATTCGACCAGGGCAAGTGGACGCTGACCGGCGCCACGCCCACCTTAGATTTCAGCAATACGACCGACATCGACGACGCCCCCGCCGGCGCCGCCGTCCTCGACCTTCGCGTCGTGCAGGTTTCCAACGATGACAGCTACATCGGCACGGTGTTCTTCGGCGAAGGCAACGACATCCAGGATTTCGATACCCAACTGGCCGTTAACGCGTCGGACATCACCCTCAGCGGGCAGGCGCTGTTTCCCTACCTGAACACCATGGAAGAGAACCGGGGATCGCTGACGCTGTTGAACCGTAACCGCTTCCATACTGCGGGCGACCTGCTCAACACCGGCGAGATCCGGCTGGAAGGCGGGTCGCATTTGATCGGGGCCGGCGATCTGACGGTCGACGAGGGCAGCATTGTCGTCGACGCCACGTCCGGCTTCGGTGCCGGCACCATCGAGGTGATCGGCGGCAGCATCATGGTCGATCACGAGCCCGAGCCCATCTTCAACCAGTCGTCCTGGATCGTCCGAGAGAAGTGGGTCGGCGAGGATGCCGAGGGTAATGACATCATCCTGCCTGCCACCGTCAGCTACGGCGACGCGTATTTCCCGTTCATCGATACACAGGTCGACATCACCGTCGACGGCGAGCAGGCGTTCTTCGAGCCGCTCGCCGGCGTCGAGCAGAACTTCGGCAGCCTGACCCTGAGCGGTGGCACAACGCTCCAACTCGACCGCCTGGGCAACGATGGCCGGGTCGAAATCAACTCTGCGGCGCAGTTGACGATCGACGGTGAGCTGATGAGCCGGGGCGAGCTGATCGTCGGGCCCGAGGGCTATCTCCAGACCGCAGCCCTGCGCCTGGAGGGCGGCTCCGCAGTGCTCAACGGCGTCGTCGACACGCCGGAGATCACGATCGCCGAAGGCGTTGCCGTCTCCGGATCCACACGTATCGCCGGGGCGTTGCGCAACGACGGCCTGCTGATGATCGGCAGCTCGCCGGGCCTCATTGAGGTGTTCGGCGACACGCAGCAGACAAGCTCCGGCACGCTCGCCTTCGAACTCTTCGGCCAAGTGGCGGGCGAAAGCTACGACCAGCTCATCGTCCACGGCGACGGCACGTTCGAAGGCGATCTGTCGCTGATCTTCGGCGAGAGCTTTCAGCCGAGTAACGAGCGCGAATGGTTGCTGGTGGACATGCGCGAGGCGCTGGACACGGAACTGCCGGGCGTGGCCGAATGGCTCTTCGAAGAGATTCACGTCGCGGGCCTCGATGTGTTCACCGGCGATTTCGACGCAGCTTCGCAGATGCGTCACGCCGACGACCTGCTCCTCGGTGCTTACAACGACCACGCGTTGTTTCTGACCTTCGAGGGCGGGCAGGGAAGCGACCTGATGCTCTACAGCGTCATCCCCGAACCCGGCTCCGCCCTGCTGCTGGCGGCGGGCCTCCTCGTGCTCGCACGCCGCCGCCGAATGCGCCCCAGCCACGCGCCCGTCGCCTGAAGCTGATCGCAACGGCACGGCAGCGCCCACTGGTCATCGGCGTGCAAAGCAAAAGGGACACGCCTCGGCGTGGTGGACCGGCGTAGATCGCTATGAGCACCGCGCCGTCCTCCGCATCCAATGCGGCAAGCCGTTGATGCAGCCGCCATCGTCTGGCATGACGTCGTTTCCCATCTTCCGTGGCATGATCATCCACAGTTCCCTCGATGGCCGAATTCGCTTCGTCTACAGAGAGGACGCGGGAACGGCGATTTCCGGAACGTCGAATTCTACGATTTTTTACATTTTTTTGTCGCCGCCTCACTCTACACCCAGCACCACTGCGATCACCTGGTTCAGCTTGCTTGGCTCGGTGACGAGCTCCCGACTGTGGTCGCAAAGCGGCGCCTGGTCGTGCGGCCACCCCCGCGGTAACTCGGCGTGGCGGAGCTGGTGCGGATGCCCCGGGTGGACTTGAGCCACGGTTGAAAAGGTCGTCGTGGCGATCCACGAGCGGTTGTGTACCCAGCTGGCACGTCCTGGTCGGGCAGCGTCGTTGTGCAATATTCACGATGTTAACATCAGACGTGTTTGAGAGCGGCGTTCACGAGCATCTGTACCGGCTCGTGCCATCAAGCCCACAATCACGACATTTGTTAACATCAATCCAAGTCGGCGGTGTGCCCAACAGCCTTTCAGCGGGAGACAGATGCATGGCGAAAAAGATCGACGACAAAGCTACTGGAAGGAAGCCGCATGCCAGGCGGAGGGCCGGTCGGGGCGTTCGTGTCACGGATTCTGAGAAGGCGGCCGACTCGATTGAGCAGTTCTACGAGGTCGGACGACAGAGTCTCGAGGATCATCCCGGTCGGTTTCACAGCGGTGAGGCAGCGAAAGCTGCCAAGAAAACTGGCCTCACTGCTACGATGCTCGGGCGAGCCCGGAAGTTCGCTGATCCGGATCGTGGCTACACGCCGGAGCAACTCGAGCATTTGGTCAAGACCTGCCGCAAGGGTCCGCACCCGGTCACCCGAGAGCACGTGGTCCGGCTGCTGTCGCTGTCGAAGGGCGACCGCCGCCGGATTGCGAAGCGGATTGCGGACGAGGGGTGGACGACGATTCGACTCAACGAGGAAATCAAACGGCTCCCGAGAAAAGATGGCGCACCGCGTAGAGGCGGCCGCACGCCGAAGCCGTTGCGGGATCGCGGCGAGCTGCTCGTGCAGCTACGGCTGCGGCTGGAGAAGTGGCAGGCTTGGCACGCGTGGGTGAAGTCTCCGCCGGCGGAGGAGGAGCAGGTGACGATCGCCGCGTTGCCGAAGCCCCTGCGCGACCAGCTGGAGGTAGTGGATAAAGCGACGACGAAGGCCCTGAAGATCGTGGAGAAGGAAGTGAAGCGCTTGTGATACTTGGTTCACTGGAGCGCCGGGAACAGTTCACAACGGGTTCGGCTCCGTGGGCGGTCCTCTCAACTTGCCTGGAATCGATCCCGATGGCCGACTTGGTGTCGTTTTGGATTTCAAACGCCACCCACTCCATGCGACCGTCGCGTCTGTGATGCCGACGTGAGGGGATCGTGATGATCGGTGAAGCGTGTGACTTGGCCGGTGGACTCATAGCCGAACCGCAACGGCGTCTGGTTGCCCAGCAGCTTGATGGGGCTGGTACGGCTGGCGCCGGGGCTGACGCTTAACCTCAGCAAGCGGGGCGGATCGCTGTCGCTCGGGCCGCGGGGGGCGAAGGTGACGGCGGGGACGAGCGGGATGCGGCGGACGGTCAGCCTGCCCGGGACGAGGCTGTGGTACACCGAGAAGTTGGGCGGTAAGAAGCAATCTCGCAACGGCGGGCGAAGTTCAAGCGCGTCATCGCCATCAGGGAATGGTCGGTCGCCGCCGGCGCCGACGGTGCGAACGGAAAGTCGGCTGTCGCTCGGTTTCTTCAAGCGGCTGGTGACGCCAAAGGGCGAGGAGCAAGGCCCTGCGGCTGCTCGGCCTGAATACCGCCGCTCGCGACACGCTTACGACGGCGTTTCGTCGCAAGAAGGATCGCTCCGACGAACTGCTCAGGGCGATCCAGTACGAGCGGGCATTGGTGTACGACGCACTTGGCCAGGCGAAGCGGTCGCGGCAAGAACTGGAGAAGCTATATGCCGAGGCACCTGGATACGAGGATGTGGCCCGGCGGCTGGGGCTGTAGGGCGCAGTGGTGATCTGGTCGAGGAAAGCCAAAGTGAAGGACCGAACATGCTGAATGTGTCCGTTGAGACGCTTGATGTCCTACAGCATCATTTCCACGCCGTCATCCGCGGCCGCGCCGGTGAGTTGGTCGACCAACTGGATTTGCCCGAGCTTGCTTCGTTGCCGACCGCCAAGCAACGGGCATGGTTCCCCATCCCCGGCATGTACGGCGGCTTCAGCTACTGGCTCGAACGTGACGAGGAGGAAGTGAAACTGATGGTGGAGAGCTGGTCCCGCATTTCTGAAGGATCAGGATAACGACACGTGATCACAGCCCATGGAAGCCGGCTCGTCGATGAGGGGTTTGTGTGAGCGAAGCTGCCCATCCGGTACGATGGGTGGGTGACTCATTCTGCTACCCCTTGGAGGATGCTCATGCGGATCGCTCATCTGCTGCGGACCAGAGATTTGCTGATTGTGATGGTCGTCTGTCTGCTGACGGCGCCGGCGCTCGCCGAGCAGCGGCCGCCCAACGTGATTTTGATCATGACCGATGATCAAGGCTACGGGGATCTCGCGGCTCATGGTCACACCGAGTTGGTCACGCCGCACATGGATGCCCTGCACGAACAAAGCGTGCGCCTCGATCAGTTTCACGTCGACCCCACCTGCTCGCCAACGCGATCGGCGCTGCTAACCGGCCGCTACTCGGGCCGCGTGGGCGTGTGGCACACCGTGATGGGTCGCAACATGCTCCGCGAGGACGAAACGACCCTCGCCGAAAGCTTCCAGGCCACCGGCTACCGAACGGCGATCTACGGCAAATGGCACTTGGGCGACAACTACCCCTACGGTGCCAAATGGCGGGGCTTTGACGACGCAATCGTCCATTTCGCCGGCGGCGTGGGCCAGACACCGGATTTCTGGGGTAACGACTACTTCGATGACCACTACTTCGACAACGGCGCGTGGACGCCGTTCCAGGGCTACTGCACCGACGTATGGTTTCGCGAGGCCTTACGCTTCATCCGCGAAAACCGCGATGAACCGTTCTTCCTCTACCTGCCGACCAACGCGGCCCACCAGACCCGGTCGCACGTGCCGCAGCGGTACCGCGATCTCTACGCCGACGTCGCCGTGCCCGAGCGCCTTCGCATCTTCTGGGGCATGATTTCCAACATCGACAATAACCTCGGCGTCATGATGGACCGCCTTGAGCGATGGGACCTGGCGGACGACACGATCGTCATCTTCATGGGCGACAACGGCACGACCATGAGCCCGCACTGGTGGCCCGACGAGCAGCGGCCGGACGACTGGGCCCAGCTTTACAACGCGGGCATGCGCGGCACCAAGGGCTCGCACTACGACGGCGGCCACCGGGCGTTCTGCTACATCCGCTATCCCGCAGGTGGCATCGGCGGCGGACGGGATGTCCATCGCATCACCGCCCACGTCGACCTGATGCCGACGCTGCTGGACTTGTGCGGCATTGAGCCGCCGCAGGACGTGGCCTTCGATGGCACCTCGCTCGTCCCGCTGCTGACCGATCCCGACGCCGAGGCCGACTGGCCGGACCGCACAATCATGCTCCACAACCAGCGCGTGCTCGATCCGGTCAAGTGGCGAAACACGTCGGTGATGACCGACCGCTGGCGCTTCGTGGATAACGCCGAGCTTTACGACATCCAGGCCGACCCGGGCCAGCGGCAGAACGTGATCGGCGACCATCCTGAGGTAGCCGACCGCCTGCGTGCCGAGTACGAGACCTGGTGGGCGGATATCTCGCAGCAATTCGACGAGACCACGCTGCTGTACATCGGAACCGAGCAGCAGCCGCGGGTGCTGCTCAATGCCCACGATTGGATGGTCGATCGGACGCAGGACGTGCCTTGGAATCAGCCGCACGTGCGCAACCGCCTGGCGACCAACGGCCCCTGGCGGGTGCGCGTCGCGCGGCCTGGGCGATACGCGTTCGTCCTGCGTGAGCGGCCCGAGGTGGCGGACTTCCCGCTCAAGGCCGAGCAGGCACGGCTGCGCATCGGCGACGGGGTGGACCAGACGCGCGACGTGCCCGAGGGCGCCACGGGCGTCGCTTTCGAGGTGAAACTGCCCGCCGGCGACACCGAAGTAAAGACGTGGCTGATCGAGAATGGCGAGCCGGCCCGCGGCGCCTATTACGTAGACGTCACGTGGCTGGGCCCCTAGTGGGCCACCGGCGTTCGTTGCATTGAAGGTTCGTCGACGCGCCACCGTCTGAGTCGCCAGACGGCTGGCACTGGTGGCTTGTCATCCGTTCGCCCCGGCCCCCGTCTACGTGTTGCGCCGCCCACTTTGCGTGCGACTTGTTGGCAATCGGTTCAGGAACTCGAACGAGCGGCGGCGACCCCTCCAAACACGCCGCTTGTGGCGTCGTCCTTCATGCCGGCCATTCCCCGATGTTAACATCGTGGACTGTGACGCGCGACGGCAACGAACATGAGCAAAATTGCAGCGCCAAGTAGTTTGAACTCTATCACAACCCCTTGTGCATCTCCGCCGTTCAACCGGCGACGGAGTCATGCTGATAATCAAAGTGTGGCGCGGTTACGGAGCATTGCAGCAACGCCCGTGACCCACTCTTCCCGCCCTTCGCTGGGTTCGGCCTCAGGATTTCATGGTTCAGTGATGCGCGAAGCCCCACGAAGCAACCTTCACCCGCGAAACGAACCCGATCATGATCGTTCCAGCATCAACAAATTCCGCTCGATGGATCTTTCAATACGGCAGCTATACGCTTCAAGCTTCATAAGGGCATCGGGGTCATTTGCGAGCCGCCGCATCACGTCGCTTTGCGTTTCTCGGAGCCATTGTTCGAACTGCAGCTGCCGCGGACGGTGAGAATTGAGCCGTTAATTGTCCTGCGGCGGCGCAGCGGTCAGCCAGGCATCGCCTGCTACGGGGAGACGGCGGAAGACTGTCGTGGGGTTGGTTGCGCAGACGGGCGACCCGGCCCGGGCATCTACCCCTGCGCGAGCGACCATCCTGCCTGGGTGGAAATGAAGTGAAATAACAAAATTAACTACTTGCTTGCTCAGAACGGTAATTAAGAGAGAAGAATACTGCCTTCATTCAGGCCCGGGCTGAGGGTTGTTGCTTGCTCAACCACGGGTAGATACCCGGGCAATGGGCCAGCTGTTGCGCAACCAACCGCCTGCTCATCCACTGCGCACCCATGGTGCGCAACCTCCGGAGCATCCTCCAGCCAAAAAGTACCGTTTGTGCCCCTTGTCACCGATGGCAGGGCGGCTCGTCTGCTTGCCGGTCGTCGCTCAGGCTGTTGGTGTGGCAATTACGCACCATCGGGGGTCTGTCGGCGAAAAGCACGATGTTAACATCGTGGAAGTGGTATAGAAGGTTAATGTATTGACCAGTCGATGTGGCTGTTACTCCTCACGCGAACAGATGATCCATGTGCGTAGTCAGGCGCTTCGCGTGCCCGCAGCTGAAGCAAAGCCCCAGTCCGGGCTCGGGCTGGTCGGAGATGTGACGGCGTGGCTTCAGAGCAGACGTTACGGGCGATCACACCCAGCGGCCCGACGATCGCCGCCCACGTGACGAACCTGCGGCGGCCCCTCCCGACGCGTCTGCACCACGACACCACGACCGCCAGCTCTAGGGTGATAGTCTGGGGATGCTCGTGGACGAGAGTATTGCCCTCGGACGCGGCAGTAAATGAGCCGTTCCTTAACAGCCTTGGCGCAATCCGGCTTCCGAACGTAGTAGGAGCTCCTGCTCGAGGCCTCGCTGACGACGATCCCAGATATCCACCAGCTGGGCGATCACGGCGTCGGCAGTGAAGTGTCGGACATGCCGGAGCGTATCCAGTTGATCCACGAGTAGCTCACGCTTGCCATAACGGGCGACGAGTGCGTCGAGATTGTTCGGCAGGTGCATCTGCACGCGTCCGGGACAGGCTTCGCAGAGTCGGAGGTACTCGGCAGCGCCGACGGGGTCATAATCACCCCAGTGCAGATACGAGCAGTCGCTCATGACATTCGAGCTCAGCCAGGCAAGAAGGCGACGGGAAGACATTCGGCCTGCGGTGTAGATGGCCAGATCCACGTTGAGGACGCGGTGGTGGCGCCAGAAGGCCTCGGCGTTCTCAACCACGGCAACGGTGCCCGCGAACTGCCACGTACGCTCGTCATCCAGCAGAAGGGCCGCGCCGCCCGCCAGCCGCGTCAGATCCGCGACCGGGACCGTTGATCCATCCTCGGCGGCTCGGACGACAACTCCAGGTCGGGTAGATCGCATAAAAATGCCTTCACAGGCGCCCCTCGCCGCCCGCTTTGCATCACCTGTTCCCCACACGGCTGAGGCGCGATCGTAGACAGGCTCAAGGGGACCGTCGAGGCCGAGAGGGAATCGCTGGTTGATTAGCGCCTCCAACGCCCCCTCATCAGTAACCTGAAGCACCCGCCCGCGTCCAGATGGTCGCCAGCGCACGGCGTTGCAGGTCAGCAGCTGTTCCACAAGCGCGTGGCAGCCCCGGCTGATCCGGGACCTGGGCACGCCGAGGGAACCCGCCCGGCGCAGTTCTTTGAGAAATCCTCGTTCCGCCTGGCTCATGACCGCGTCGCCATTCGGTAGTCGTCCAGATCGGCACGATGCCCACGGCACGTGCGGCACTGGTCGATGAAGAAATCGCCCGACTCCTTCTGTCCGAGCGAATAGACGGTCACAGTCGGGTGCGCCAGGGGCTCGATCCGTACGTCGGGGTCGGCAGTGATGGGCATGACACCCTTGTCCACAGCCATTCGGGTCGTGGCGGCGAGATTCTGCTCATCGAGTTGGCCAGTCTCATCGAGGTAGAAATGCAGGCGGTAATTCTCCTGCCCCACCACAGCGCGAACCAGCTGAACGAACACCATCGCTTTGGCGGTCATCCCTGTGCCGGTGCTGCCAATCTCATCCAGTGACCTTGCCTCCAATGGGCGCTCGCCATCACGCTCATGGACTTTAATGTGGATCGCGAACAGTTCATCGAGCTGAATGACCTTGCCGTCTCGAATCCATCGCTCCATCTGCCGCTTGGCGCGGTCGATCTTCTCGTGGTCCTGGAAGATCCCGCCTTCACTGGTGAGGGTTTCGACAAGGTCGAAGGCTTGGTTGTCGACGACAACCTCGAGTTGAACGCTGCGAAGGTTGCTGACGCGGTAATCGGTCAGGCCACGCGTGATGCGGTTGACTGCGGTGCGGATCTCCGCCACCCCGTGCTTGATCTCACTGAGCTTGGCGCCAACGCGAGTGAACAACGAGGACCAGGCCTGCTCCACCGCCGCCATCTGTTCAGGCAACGATTCGATCATCTCGATCAGACGCTCCCAATCGGCGTCGGCATCGCTGAAATAGACGATCTGGCCCTCGAACTGGTGCGATGCCTCGGTGATCGACTTCTGCGTGCGCTCCAGTTGGCGCCGCTGCTTCTCGATCTGGCCGACCGCATTCTGCATCGCCTCCAACTGAGCGTGAAGGTTTGCCGCACGCTGACGCACCTCAGCCCAAGTCTCCTGCTGGCTCGGAAGCTCAGCCCCTTCCCCGACATCCTTCGCGAGGGGGATGTCGAGCTCCGCCTCAGCCTGCATCTCTTCGTACCTGCGAGCGGCCTTGCGCAGACCTTCACGGACCTGTGCTGACTCATGCTGCACGCCGTCGAGCATACGCACCTGGTTGTCAAGCTCCTCGATCTGCCCCTTCAGGTCTATGATCTTCGCTTCGATTTTGCCGACTCGTTCCGTCGCGCGTTCGATCTCGCGGATGGCGAGTTGGCGGTCGGCCCACTGTTGCGCGTAGGCGTCGTGTTCCTGGAGCTGCTCTACCAGCCGGCGCTTCTCCGCCTGCTTTTGCTTCAATTGCTCAGCAGCCTGTGCCTGATTCTCAGCCACCTCAAGTTGCCGGCGGCTGTCACTCAGGTCCCGCTTGGTCACCTCGATGTCGTCACGAAGCGATTCACGACTCGCCGTTTGAGGCAGGCTGGCCCCCGGCAAGCGAGCAAGCTGGACTTCCACGGCACTGTCCCGGTACTGCCCATCGGCGATCGCCTCATGCAGACCCAGCAGCTCGCGCCGCAACAACGATTCGTCCCGAATGCGAATGTCCTCGCCGACCGACAGATCCAGCAGATGTGGGTTGATCAGCGTGAAAAGGTCACCAATCTGCTCATCGGTCAGTCCGCTGTCACGCAGTGCATTAATCGCACGCGTCTCCCAATTATCAAGGACACGCTGTTTCCTTCCCACCTGCCCGTCCAGTTCCTTCACGCGACGACGCATGGCTTCGACGTTCACCTGCTCTGCCCGCTCAAGGTCCTCGCGGAGCTTAACGATCTCGCCGTCAAGCGTGGCCACATTGTCCCGCATGGTGTCGAGCATCTGCTTGCTGCAAGTCGACCACTTCGCATGAAGCCCTTGAAGGCTCTTCCACGCCTCTTCCGTCGTGTCGCGTTCACTACGAAGCCGCCCCAGTTGCTGGTTCAACTTGTCCTTCCGGTTTGCCAGCGTCCGCCTCCGGTCAACGTGCTTTCGTGATTCTCCTGCCGCGGACGCATGCACATGCGTGATAGCTTGGAACATCTCGACCAACGCAGGCGCAATGGATGTGGCCTGTGCCCCAAGCTCCTGTGCGGCGCCCGCGATGTCTTCGCGGATCGTGCGCCCCTTCTCGACATCGTCCATGACCCCCTGCGTGAATCGCAACGCCCGCTCCGCCTGCTCGGCCCGCAGGAACTCCTCACGATGCTCCGCGGCCACATCGATCTTGCGACAGGTGATATCACGCGTGTGGCACGTGATGATCAGTTCCCGCAACTCGCGTGCTGACACGTTGCTCAGCGCCAGCAGGTGGATGAACGCTGCACGAAAGGATTCGTATTCATTACGAGCCCGCACCGGAAGGATATTCAGCCGCGGCAAAGACCCATTGTTGGTATTCGCCGGCGGACTACCCAGTACCTCCCACAGGTTGCCGGGTTTGACCTCGCCGAGGCCCTTCCCAGCGAGTTGCCGTCGCAGTTGGTCCAGCGTGAGCAGACGCTGATCATCGTCAACGAACGCGCTGCGGTCGAAGGGGCCATCGAACACAAAGCGCAGAAAATTTGAGTTATTCAGCGGCCCCTGCCCGGCGACGAGCAGGCACTTAGCGCCGAGCGGCGTCATGCACTCGAATACCAGATACGACGGATTCCGGCCGAAGTAGTGCCGCCGAGTATCCTCGACGTTGCGCGACCCGAACCGCATGTGAGACAGTCTGTCCACGTAGAGAAACTGCAGCGCGTTCACCAGTGTGCTCTTCCCGCGATTGTTCGGTGCCGCGAGGTGCACCGGTGCTGTCAGATCAAGCTCAGCGTACGAATAGTTGCCGCTGTTGATCAGCACCAGCTTACGCACGCCGTAATGGGCCGATGATCCGCTCACGCATCGTCCTCGTCGAGTGGTTCGGTTTCGCCGTCGCCATCATCAAGGCCGGCAGCGCCCTCCACCGTCTCGGCCTCCTGCGCCAGATCCTGCCGTCGCTGCCATTGCTCATCATCGGCGTATTGCAGGAACAGGTCCACGAACCGGTAGACCGGGGGACGGAAGTGCATGACACCGCCACTCAATTCGATCACGCCCAGCTGCGTCAGGAACCTGAGCAACTTCGTCTCGAGGTTTTCCCGCGTGATGCCAACGGCATGCATCAGCATGCGGCGATGGGCCGTGCTGAAGTGTGGCAGTTGGCTGACTTTGAACTGACGATTCAGAAGCGTGCGTTCCCACGACCGCTCGGGCTCGTTGAGCTTGTTGTCCTCCAACTCCTGAAACAGGATCAGCATGAAGAGCGTCGCTGCGCGAAGCCGCTTCGAGTGCAGCGTCGATTGTCCTGTGAAGTAGTAGAATCCCTGCGCGTGATGAACCATGTTGTAGCCGAGAGCCTTGAATGCCGTGGCGTAGCGTTCCTCCTCGCGATGAACGTCGTAATAATCTTCCCCGTCGTCGCGGCACAGGTGACGCCCCATGCGCAGTGCCCGGAAGACGCTGTCGATCCGGCGGGGCAGTCCGATGCTCGTTGTTGTTGTATCGCTATTCATTCCGCCGGCTCCAGATCCACGTTCCGGCTTCGACCACCAGTGCTTCAAATTCATACTCGCGGCATTCATCACCAACCGTAACTCGCTCGCTCTCAAGATCCAGTAGCCGGTGCAGGAGATTGACGCATGTGTCAGGCCTTGCCTCGGATTGCTCCATCACCCATTCAAGAAGGTCGTCGAGTTGCTCCTCAGCGTTGAGAAGATCCTGAAGGGCATAGGCCGTCGGTGGCACCGACATCTCGTCTGGCTCCCCCGGGACCAACCGGGGCGGCGGCTCGTCCCTCAGCGAGAACGCGTCCTGCATGAATGCCGCAACCGCGTCGTCGCCCGCCAGTCCGAAATCCTGATCCAGGACAACCGGTAACGCATCCGTCAAATTTAGCAGTTCCCACTGCTGTTGCCGAATGGCCTCAAGCGCACGATTCACCCCTCGCGCCACGGCCGATTCTCGAGCGGCCGCGATACACAACGGGGCGAGTTCGGCATTGGCCTCATCCGCCTGGCGGAGCACGGTACGCCGCAACCACACCACCTGTCGTCGTAGCCGGTTCCCCTCATGGGCCAGAGGTGCTGAGGCCGGTTCGTCCGACCTCGTGAGTCTGGCACATTGGGTGCTGATCTGCTGCGTCACGGCGCGAAACGACCCGCTCGTGTCCAGCACGCCCATGATCGGCATCAAATAGTTATCGTAAAGATCCACCAGACGCCGAAGCCGTGACCGCATCCGCGGCGCATCTTCGGTGGCTCGATATTCAGCGACTTCCTCCCCGATCCGCTCGATGTTGTCGCTGATCGTCGTGCCGACGACTTGAATCGCATCGCCAATGTCCCGGAGCAAGGAAATCGCCGCCTCTTCATCAACGTCGTGGGCACCGGTCGCGAACGAATCCAGCATGCGATCGAGGTCGACCGCCAGACCCTGAAGCGTCTCCACCCACGCACGAACGACCGCCGGTGTCGCCAGAGCATGCCGCTCGTTCAGTTGCCGGATGAACCGCTCGAGAAACGGCGGTGGCGCCCAATCCTCCGTGATCTGGGTAAGCACGCCCAGCCTCTTCATTTCGGTGATCAACCGGGCAGGGTTGGTCTCAACATCCACATGCGAGCGAATGAAGGCGGCAATCTCGTCGTCGGACCGGAAGCCTGCGTGCTCCAGGCACATCTCCGCGAGAAGGTGGTAGTGCCGACCGACGAATTGGACAAACTCGCTGGGGCTCCGCTGCATACCATTTCCTCTACCCGCCAGATCGGCGGCGAACCGCATTGGCATTAGTGTACCGCAAAGCACCCGCCCCGCGCCATCGCTCCTTCAGACGCTCGACTCGGACATCGGCTGATACTCCTCATGGCCGAACGTCTGGTCACATTGATGGAGTTCGACGAATCGGCCACCGTCGCGGGCATCGATGGCATGGCCTTTTCGGTAGCGAATTGTTGCTGATGGCGTTCGGCAGTGTCTGCATTGGGACCGCGTGAGAAACGGCAGGTCAATCAGCGTTAGATCGACTGCGCGAAACAGTCTGGGCGTCGCTGTTCGTTCACGGTCGCCACGAGGTGGAAACACCGGCACTCGGCCATCCACCATATGCCGGCGACGGATCAGTCTAGGCGTGGTGATCCCCGTACGGACCTGAGCAGATGCACGTCGACCAACTCGCTCACAATGGTTAAGTGCTGGAAATCAACTACACAACTAGAACGCGCCGTCAACGCTTTCGCCGGAGCCGTCCTGGGCCGCTTCACAATCACCATGCCCTGGTGGCAGTCGCCAGTAGGAGCACCGTGCGCCCTCGGAGTCGTGGCCAGGAAACGCGACGACTTGCAGACTCTCTCGAGCTCGCCGCAGAGTTGCGTCGCTGATGTCGCTGGGCAAATTTTCTTCTAAATCTCGTTTACGCTTGGGGCCGTCGGCGAGCTGCTGCTGGAGCCACGCAGCCGCACGTTCTTGTTTTGTTCCCGCTGTATACTTCTGCTTTTTTGGCGATCGCTGAGCAGGATTGAAGTGTCCGGAAGATCATCGCCCTCGAGCTTTTCAGTCTCAAACCGCAGCATCGGAAAGCCCGCCAGATGCGGCGACTGCTCGATGCTGAACGCGAGAGCGAAAAGTTCGGGGGTGAGGTTGTTCTTCAGGGGCGCAAGAAACCGCGCCGACGGCCTCCCCCGACGCGGAGTGATAAATCCAAGTGCGAATCTCTCCTCGCACTTCCAGCGCGTCGACGGCCGCGCGTAGCGTCGGCCACGTCGGGCCTTCCTCTTCACACCCGCCAGCGTCACGCTCTTTCGCGGCTCGGATTTCTGCGGACGGCGTCAATTCAAGCTGCCCGCGCCGCCAGCGGGTGATGACCTCGCCCACCTGCTGATCCGTCGCCAAAGCGATCGCGTCGAAGACCAGGTTTCTCGCTCGTTGTAGATTGAGCAACTTGGGCGGCCGTCTGGATGAAACGGGCAACGGATACTTCCGCCGCCGAATTGCGCGATCTGCTGCAGCGCCGTCGAGTCCACGCCGGCGAGCTCCAGCGCGGCAAGCAGTGGCACGGAATCCGCCCGGAACCGGGACAGCGCATCGTCGGCCCCTGCACCGCCTGACGGTTTCGTGAGGAGGCGGTCGAGCCGCGACCATCGCCGGGGGCGGGGTGGCCGCTTTCTGCGGGGGTGGCGGTTGTTCACAAGTTGTCTCCTGAAACACCGTCGCGAGAACGCTTCCGTTTTGATGGCTCCGCACGGCGAGCTGGCCGACGAGGCGGCATCACCCCCTTCGCATCGAGCAATGTACTGGCAACGGCAGCGCGACGATCGCGATCAACGGAATAAGCAGAATGTCCGCTCTGGTTGCTGAGAAACGCTTCGAGATCCTCCTCTAAGACCCAGCGAAGACCTCCGATTAGAACTGTCGCCAGCTTCCGCCCCCGGGTTCCCTTTTGCGCCCATCGGAAAACCGTTGCGACATGCACCCCGAGCCGTCGGGCAGCTCTTCGGTCGCTTTGCCATTCTGGACATAGTAGCTCTCGGCGAATGCCAAGTACTCCACCAGCATCTCGGCGATGCTGAGATCCGGGTAATCATCTGATGAGGCTGCAGGGTCAGGGAGACGGTCGCCAACTCCTGACCGCTCGGCCAGCAGCCTCGCGTATTTCTCGTAGCTCTCGGCGGAGCCAAACGGGCCGAGGTAGACATGCTGACCCGCGATGATGACGCGAGGCTTTGTGGAGGCTGTACTTCGGGGGGGGGGGCTTGCGCGGCATCGTGACTCCGGTCGCGCCTGAAAGTGGTAGAGCTACCAATTTTCTCAGGCTTTCGAAGGCCACGCTGCCCGACGCAGGCAGGTACGCAAGTTTTGCGTTTGACGGGGTTTGTCTGAAAATGCCGACGGGTGGACTCGAACCACCGACCTAGGGCTTATGAATCCCTCGCTCTAACCGGCTGAGCTACGTCGGCCTGACGGGTGCAAAACGTTATCTTAGACCATTTGAAAAATCAAGCAACCACCCCAAGCCCACTGACTTTGCGACAGATCGCCCCCCACATCGCCCCCGCCTTCGCCGGCGAAGCCCCTCCCAACGGCGGCCGACTCGTGTCGCTTGTCGACACGCCGGCGTTCGGTATCATGCCTCGTTCTTCCCCCGCATTCGGAGAACCCGCATGGCTGGCGAATATTCCAAGCATCAGCGCGGCATCATCAACCGCTACTACGACAACCTCGACACGATCACGCTCCAGCGGCTGAGCGAAATCGTAACCGAGTTATATCTCTGCACGGACGCCAAGAAAAAAGAAAAGTTTTGGCAACGCGTCGAAACGGCGCTGGAGAAGACCTCGGCAAGCGGCGCTGAGGTGCGCAAAATCCTGGCCGAGCGAAACGTCGAACGACTCGCGCAGGTCGTCAATCAGCTGACGGTCGGGGGCGGCAAATCCGACAAAAAGACCGGCCCGCCGCGCGGCGGACGTCGCGGATGAACGTTGTTCATCGCCGCCGTTCAGCGTCGATCGCACGGTGAACAATCCGCCGTTTCCAGCGTATAAAGGGGGCGTAATGGGCAGAAACGAGCCGTAACGGAACGTCGTTGACGCAAGGCTTAGTGACTGCTATAATTACGCAGTTCTTTGACAATTGGGGCCGACTGGTTTCGACCGGACAGCGTCGGTATTTCGTCGCACGTCGAGGTGTACGTAGGCCTCGTAAAACCACGTACAAACCATTAAATGCCAACGACAATGTCGCTGGTCGGATCGGCTTCTCGCCGGTTCGCCTCGCTGCCTAAGAGTAGCGACATTCTACGCTTAGTCGTCCTGAGCGCGGCGTAGAGTGCAAGGCAGTCAGGATCGTCCAAAGGCGGTGCCTTCAGCGCCCGCGGATTAAAAAACACTGAGGCTGGGCTCGTCGCAGGCTGTCGCTGGCCGACGCCGAGCTGAGATTAAATCAGCGAATAAGCGTGTAGAAGCGTCTTACCAACTGTCACGGGACGGGGGTTCGATTCCCCCCGGCTCCATTGAAGCGGGCTTCACAACCCGTCTCAGTCAATACAAAGCCCATCGTCGCAAGACGGTGGGCTTTTTTCATATCCCGCCCACACAAAGCCTTTTTCGCAACTGCCCCACCGACCACCCAGCCTCATCACGGGACGGGGTCGCGCCCCAATCCCGCCCAAAATCGCCCAAAACCGTCTCAGACTCTCGAATCCGCGGGACGACCCCCTACGCCTTCCCGTGATGTTTAAACCGCTGCGACTAATGGTGCTGTTGATAATCGGCAAAATCATCTATTTTGCCTGTTGTGGGAGGATGGCTAACAGTTGCCAATCCGCCCAGTTGGAACTCTGCGGCGAAGCCATGCGACCGCCGGCAGCCGCGGTCTCGACTGGCACATTCTCGATGTGCTGTGTCACCGCACAGAACGCCGGACGGTATGTTTCCCTCGGCGGTGCCGCCTTGGGCCGCAAGCTGCCCGGCGAACCGATGGCAGAGACCGTTGCGGCGAAGGCGATTTCCACGCTCCGCCATCGCGTCATCCGCATCATGCGCGGCCGGCTCGACGTCGAATGCCAGCGGGAGGATGTGATCGAGAACGACGGTGGCTACCACCTGCGTGATTGGATCGCGGTGGAGGTTTACGACGAGAACGGTGGGCGGGTTTCCGCGGATACCCCCGCGCCCGCAAGGGGCAGTGGTGCCGCAAGCGGGGCGAGGCTGATCGCCTGTCGCCGGAAAGACGTCGTGCCTGACCTACAGCGACACCCGACGGAGTAGTTGAGCGTTGATTGCAACAACCACCGTGCTGGCGGACATCAGGATGGCGCCAACGGCTGGAGCGAGGATGATTCCCGCCCAGGCGAGCACACCCGCTGCCAACGGAATCGCGACGATGTTGTAGCCGGCGGCCCACCAGAGGTTCTGCACCATCTTTCGGTAGCTCGCCCGACTCAAGGCCACAATGCGTGGCACGTCCCGCGGATCGCTGCGGACCAGCACGACATCGCCGGCTTCCACTGCCACGTCCGTTCCAGCGCCGATCGCGATGCCGATGTTGGCGGTGACGAGGGCGGGGGCGTCATTCACACCGTCGCCCACCATGGCCACGCTCTTGCCCTGGCCTTGCAGTTCCTCGATCTTCTTAGCCTTGTCCTCGGGCAGCACCTGGGCGAATACGGTGTCGATGTCGAGTTCCCTGGCCACACGATCCGCAACGGCTTGGGAGTCGCCCGTGAGGATCGCCACTTCCAGCCCTTCATCGTGGAGGCGTTTGACTGCCTCGTACGATTCCGGCCGCACAGCGTCGGCGATCGCGAACACGGCCAGTGCTCGTTCACCCTCTAAGAGAAAGATGGCCGCTCGCCCGCTTTCGCCGAACCCCTCAGCCGCGCGAGCCAGTTCCCCATCAAGCTCAACGCCTGCCTTCTCCAGCAATGCCGGCCCACCCACCTTCAGCTCGCGGCCTTCGACTGTTGCTTGTACCCCATGCCCTGGAATCGCCTCGAAGCCCTCGGCCTGCGGCACCTGCACCTCTCGCTCCTGGGCACTCTTGAGCAGAGCCTGTGCGATCGGGTGCTCCGAATCCCGCTCCACAGCAGCCGCAAGCCGTAGGGCTTCATTCTCATCACTCCCGTCCGCAGCCGCCATCTCCACGACGCGATGCTCACCAAGCGTCAGCGTGCCCGTCTTGTCGAACACCACCACATCCAGGTTGCGTGCTTCCTCCAGACCCCGACGGTCGCGCACCAGCAGCCCGTTGCTCGCGCCGAGCGTGGTAGAGATGGCGATCACCAGCGGTACCGCCAGCCCCAATGCGTGCGGACAGGCGATCACCAGCACGGTCACGACGCGCGTGATGGTGAAGTCGATCGTCGCCCCCAGCAGGAGCCAGCCGATGAACGTCAGCGCCCCTGCCCCGATGGCAACGAGCGTGAGGAAGAACGCCGCCCGATCCGCCAACGCCTGCGATCGTGATCGGGAAGTCTGCGCCTGTTCCACCAGACGCATGATCCCCGCCAGCGCCGTCTTCTCCCCCGTACCTGTCACCTCGACACGTAGCGAGCCTTCGCCGTTGACCGTGCCAGCGATGACTTTTTCGCCTTCCTGTTTTTGAACCGGCTCCGATTCGCCGGTGATCATGGACTCGTTCACCGAACTCTTGCCACGCTTCACGACGCCGTCGGCCGGAATGCCCGCGCCGGGGCGGATGAGCAGACGGTCGCCGTCACTGAGTTCGTCGACGCGCACTTCCTCGGTCTCATCATTTTTAGTGATGCGCAATGCCGTGTCGGGCAGCAGCTTCGCCAGTTCCTTCAGCGCCCCCTGTGCCTGAAAGATCGAACGCATCTCGATCCAGTGGCCCAGCAGCATGATCGTCACCAGCGTCGCCAGCTCCCACCACAGCGCGTGCCCGGTGAAACCGAACGTGACCGCAACGCTGTAAAAGAATGCGACGACGATCGCGAGCGAAATCAGCGTCATCATTCCCGGCAGACGAGCGGCGAGTTCGCGATAGGCGCCTTGGAGGAACACCCAGCCGCCGTAGAGGAACACAAGCGAGCCGAAGATCGCGGGAATGTAGCGTGAACCGGCGAACTTCGGGGCGGTGTAGCCGAACCACTCCTGCAGCATCGGCTCCCATATCAGCGCCGGAATGGTCAGGCCAAGGCACACCCAGAACTTGTTGCGGAACATCGTCACGCTGTGGCCGGCGTGCTTGTCATGACCATCGTCGCCATCGTGATGTGCGTGGCTGTGTTCCGCGCCGCTGCGATGCGGGGCGTCAGATGAGTTCAGAGCTTCCGCCGCCGCCGACTGCTCCTCGGCGTCATCGCGACCTTGTCGATCGGCGTCGTGGCCGTGAGGGTGGTGACGCTCTGCCATTACAGTCCAATCTGTTGGCACAAATGTAGACGTCTCGATGCACGAAAGTAACGGGAGGGCCGCGAGTTGTTCAGAAGGAAATGGACCGCTCGCTGCCAGGCTGGACGTCTCAGTAAACGATCTCGAATTCTCCGTCGGGGCGGACAAACGGCGTTGCGAAGCTCCATGCGGGAAGGTCGTCAACCCGGCCTTGAGCTTCGTGAATCGGCTGGAGACTGGAGTCGTAAACCTGCCACCCGACGCTCCCGCCACGGGCCCAGCCGGTGCCCTCGGTCCAAACGAGCAGGATGCGGCCCTCAGCGTCGAGAGCAAGACGTGGATGTTTACGTCCGTCCGGTTCGCCCGGGGGCGAGACCGGCTCGCCGATCATTTTGCCGTCATGATCGAAGCGTGCGACGTAGACCTGCTGCTCCGTCTCCCACGCGAGCCATGTCTGATTGCTGTCGTGGAGCAGATCGAGCGTACTCATCGGACACGCATCAAGGTGCCATCGATCGGCTCGGGTGCTCGTCTCGAAGGTGCGGCCGGTATTGTTGGAGCCGAGCAGATAGATGTCGCGGTCGACAGAGTCGGTGGCTGCGCGGTAAGCAAGCCAGACGCTGTTGCCGTCGGCGACACCCGTCATGCCGCAGCAAGGGCAGACGCCGCGACCAGGCGGACTGACAGCTGTTTCGCGATCGAAGCTCTGGCCGCCGTCTTCGGAGCGGGCGATCCAGATGCGACGCTCCGTCTCGCTTTCTCCGCCGGCGTGCCAGGCGACATAGACGCGCCCAGCATCGTCGGCCGCAACTGTGCCGCCTCCGTCCAGCGGTACCGCGTGTTGGAGGACGTTGCGTTGCGGCTCGAAAGCCTCGCCGGCGTCGTTCAGTCGCGTGTAGAGCATCGGTGTGGCGCCCTCAGGTCCTTTGGGCTCGGCGTGCTCGCTTCCCATCCAGACGACGTGTGCCCGGCCATCGCCACCGACTGCCAGGTGCGCTCCCCGCACCGTGCCCACCGGAAGAACGCTGCCGGGCTGGCTGTTCACGCGGATCGGAGCGCCGAATTTGCCCTCTGCCTCAGACCGTACGTAGTAGACGTCTGCAGCCGCGGGATCTCCCTTCGCATAAATCATGTGGAGCCGGTCGGCTTCGTCCAGCACGACCTGTGGCTGATATGCACCATCGGGCAGTCGCGACGTCGCCACCTCCGGTGATTCAGCATTGGCGGCAGTCGCTGCGACAAGCAAGAGCGAAGTCACCAAGAAACGGCGGGCCGCGGCGCTGAAAGGCATGGAGGTCCCCTTTGAATATCTCGTGCGAACGGACTGTCGGATCCACCAACTCTCGTTCAGTCTATCGCCGAGGCATGGACCATGCCTAGAATCGAGCGCCGATGCGACCGGTACGAGTCGCCGGGGCAGTTCCCCAGAGCAGAAACCGGTGTTACCCGCTGCCGAATCAAGTAGGACATTGATAACGTGCTGCCGTCGCATCATCATCAGCAGGAGCGGGGCACGTGCTTATTCTACGGATCATGATCGTTGGCGTCGTCTGTGTAATAGGCGCCGGTTGCAGCTCCGGGGAATTGCGATGGGAAGAGCGGAATGCCGTGTCCTACAAACGCGGGCCGTACAACTTCGCCTTCTATGAGCGCCACAACGAGCCATACCGCTACGGAGCCGCCATCCACTTTGCCCACGGCAAGGCCCATGACGTACCTCAGCTCACGCCCTTGAGTGAAGCGCAGAAATGGGACACCCGCTTCGACGCCGAAGCCCTTCACTGGGCGACCGATCTGCCGCGCATGGAACCGCACATGATGCAGTGGGGCCCGGTCACGGGCCAGTTCGCGTGGAAGCTCTACCGCGCCATTGACTGGACCCACATGCACCACGAGCAGACCTACGACATTCTCTCCGAGCGTTCGATCCCCTGGGAAGAGAAAAAACGATGGACCGACGAGTCGGTCGAGTACTACCTCAACCTGGACGATCTCGCCCGCAGCCCCGCCCCCCTGGAAGTGACCATGCGTCGGGCCGGCGTGATGATGAAACCCTACTTCACCTACTTCCGTAACAAGTACCCCCGAACCAACAACTTCTTCTACGTCGCCCACTGGTGGCATCCGGTGATGTACGAAGCCATGATGATTGCGGGGAATGATGATGAGCAGGATCAATCCGTGCAGGATACTCATCACCTGCTGTATGAGGAGGTGTTTGATAATCGTCCTCAGCGGATGCTGCTCAGCCGGGAGACCATGCCGCGCTACAGTCGGATGAGCCCCGAGTCGGCGAACATCTTCGACAACTTGCACATGCTGCACGGCATCGCCTACGACATTCTCTCCTACGAGGGCTGGACGCCCGAACAAAAGCGCAAGGAGCTCTACCGCGTTATTGAGGCCATGAGCTATCAGCCCGGCGACGAGCAGTACGTTCGCCGCTTCCCGATTCCCTACCCCGACATGGACCCGCGCATCTACTCGGATTGGATGATCCCTGCCGAGGGCGAAATGAACCGCATCATGCTCGAGATGATGGAGGAGATGATGCCAGCCATGATGCCCGGCGGCATGGACGAGCAGATGCACGAGCAGGTCATGGAGCAGGTCCGTATGAAGCTGCGGCCGGGCGTGGAGGAAGACGAGATCGAAGGCTCGCTGCACGACGCGATCAAGCAGCTCATGCCCGACATGCAGATGGATCCAGAAAGCATGGAGCCGGGCGTCCCGCCACAGAAGATGATCGACGCCATGATGGCCGGCTGGCAAGAGAAAGCTGATGCCATCCCGGAAGTGGAGCCCTGGCCAATGAATCAGGATCCCACGCTTCCGCCACTCGATAACCGACACAACGGGAGCACCGAATGAACCGCGCGTTCCTTGCAGCAGCAGTCTTGGTCGCAGTCGCGACCGGTCCGGCATTCGCGGCAGACCACATCAAGCTCGAGGAAGGGCTGCCGATAGAGACAGAGTCCGCCACTCCCACTCCGTACCTCGGCCGCGAATTCCAGTCGATCTTTCGCTACCAGCTTGACGATGACGGGACCGACAGTCTCCTGATAACGCCACGCGTCGAGATCGGGTTCCCGCGCAACAGCGAGGTGTCAATCGCTGTTCCCTACCTGTCGGGGGAGATCGAGCCCGACGGGCTGCGTGAGGTCGAGCTTGAGTTCAAGCACAACATCAACCAGGAGACACTCCTCCTGCCGACGATGAGCCTCGCTGTTGGCGCGGACTTCCCCACCGGCTCCGACACCCACGGCGTCGATCCATTCGTGAAGTTCCTTGCAACCAAAACCCTCTCCCGCGACTTCCGCTTCCATCAGGCGCACTTCAACTATTACCACCAGTTCAACGATGACGTGCAGTCCGATGAGCGCAGCGATCGCTACAAGATTTCAGCCGCGTACAGCACCCGGCTCAGTAACGAGACCACCTGGCTTGCCGGCATCACACGCGAGCAGGAGCGTGAGGAGGACGTTGAGTTGAACCTCGTCGAAACCGGGCTGCGATACCAACTCACGCCCCGAAGCGTCCTCAGCGGCGGCGTCGGCTTCGGGATTGGCGACGAGTCACCAGACGTCCGTGCAACATTCGGGTTTCAGGTTTCTTTCTGAGTCGCTTCCGCCGCTCGCTCATGGTTGGCTTGTCGGATCGACGGCAGGCACGCCGCCAGAGGGAGCATTCAGAGATTCGCCATGTGGCTGTTCATCACGCGCGCGGTTATTGCGGGATTGGTTGTTGCGGGTGTGGTCGAGTTAGCGGGACGGTTGCCGCGGGTTGGGGCGCTAATCCTGACGTTGCCGCTGACGAGTCTCATCGCTTTTATTTTTACGTGGCTTGCTCACCGCGAGGTCGGCACGATCAGTACACTTTCGCGGGAGACCCTGGTGCTGGTGCCGCTCGGCCTGCCGTTCTTTGTGCCCCTTGCCTTGGCGGATCGCTTCGGGCTCGGGTTCTGGCCGGCGTTCGGCCTTGGCGTGGCACTAGCCGCGACCACGATCGGGCTGTGGTTTCGCTTTGGGCCCGCCTTGGGCTGATCGCGAGCCTCGAGCAAGGAAAGGCCCTTCGTAGCACCGCCCCGAGCGACAAGGATCGTTTGTTGACAGGAGGTCAGCAGACAAGCTCCGCTCTCGGGTTTGGCACGCCTCCCACGATCCGCGATGTTCGCTCTCGGTTTTTGGAGGTTCCATGGGACAGGAAAAGGTTAGGATGTCTGCTTGGCGATCCCAAGTGGGCGACCGCCTTGCCGCGCTCATCATCATGAGCGGTCCGTTGTTCTTCAACCATCCCGGTACCTCGTTTTACGCAAGAAAAGGACAAGGATGCCACGAGACTCGCGGGTAAGATCGTTCGATCACGCTGGGCCTCACGTTGGCTCGCCGGTACGTCTGAGGGTGCTTCGAGCCGCCCTTGCGGTGGTAATGTTTACCGTTGTGATCGTCTCCGGCGTCGGCGTTAGAGCAGCAGACCTGCCACGGGTTCCCGAAGCGTTCGTCGTAGAGGTGTTCGCCCGGGAGCCGATGGTTCGCAATCCCTGCGCGATGGCGTTCGACCGTCAGGGGCGTTTGTATGTAAGTCAGGGGCAGCAGTACCGGAACCCCGAGCCCGACACGCGCGGCGACCGTATTACGCTGCTTCTCGACAGCAACGGCGACGGCGTGGCCGATGAGGCCAGAACTTTCGCCGAAGGCTTCAACCACATTCAGGGTCTTGCGTGGCGTGGCGACGCGTTGTGGGTCGCTGCGGCGCCGGAGTTGGTCGTCGTCCGTGACACCGATGGCGACGATGTGGCTGACGAGTACACGATCCTCTACGGTGGGCTCGGCAATCTGGAGCACGCCCTGCATGGACTGAACCCCGCTCCCGACGGCCGAATGTACATGTCCAAGGGGAACTCGAAAGGGTATGTTGACGAGTCCAGCCCGGAAAAATACATCGCTCCCAAAGCCTTCCGCGAATTGTGGGGGATGAACGCCCCGCCCGGCACGCCAGAGACCTTTGAACCCCGTAAGTTCGATTCCGCAGAAGCCTTCGCCGGGGCCCGCGGCTATCACCACCCGTCGGATGATTGGGGCACGGAGGGCGGCATCCTGCGCTGCGACCCCGACGGGCGCAACCTCGAGATCTTCAGCCGCGGCCTGCGCAACCCGTGGGATATCGCATTCGATGAGCACTTCAACTGGCTCGGTACGGATCAGGATCAGGACGGCGGCGATCGCATTATCCAACCGTTCTATGGCGCCCACTTCGGGTGGGGGCATGCCTGGAGTCCGCATTGGACTGGGGAGGACCACCTGCCAACCGTGCCGATCAGTGGGCCGCCGTTCCACGGATCCGGCACGGGCGTGGTCTATTGCACGTCGCCCCAGTTCCCGCCGGAGTACCGCGGCGTGTTTTTCATCAACGACTGGCTTAAGCGTCAGACGGTCGTGTATCGCCCGGAGTGGGACGGGGCGATGATACGCAACATGGCTGAGCCGGAGGTGTTCGCCGCCGCGCCTGAAGGACGCACGATGGGTTCCAGCAGCGGCGTGCTCTACGACGCGGTCGACATGAAGATGGGCCCGGATGGTGCCCTATGGGTGACCAGCTGGGGGCACGGCTACGGGGCGGCTGTAGAGGACGGCGAGCAGCTTGACGAGGGCCGCGTCTACCGTATCAGCTATGGCAATCAGCCGGCCTACCGCGCCGCGGAGCACCGCAGCAGTTCCCTCGATCGCTGGTCGGTATCGCAGTTGATTGCCGATCTTCGTCACGATGCGCTGCCCGTGTGGCGGATCGATGCGGCGGACGAACTTGTGCGGCGTGGCGAGGCGGTGAAGCAGCCGCTGATTGAAGCGCTGCATCGTGAGGGTCCGCCGCCGGGGGCGACGACGTGGATCGCCTGGACGCTGGGTCGGCTGGATGCGGAAGACCCGGAAATCGACACGCTGCTCAGCAACCGTGCTGCGCGTGGCGCGCTGCCCGAACGGGTACAGGCGGTGCGGATTCTGGGCGACCGCGCCCGGCGAAGTGGTGTGCTGGCCGATGCGGTGGTGGAATCCTTGACCGACGATGAACCACGCATGCGATTCGCCGCCGTGCAGGCGATCCACGAGTCGCGCGAAGCGGCTGTGCTCAGCGAGCTGTGGGAACTGGTTGACACGGAACAGGACCGGGCCGTGTTCTACGCCGCCTGGCGGGCGCTGGGGGACTTGGCCGATGAAGCAGCACTTCGCCAGAGGGTGGGTGATGAACGCGGCGGCGTGCGTCGGGCGACCTTGCTGGCGCTACTCGAGCAGAACGCGCTCAGCGGTGATGCGGTTGCCGAGTTCCGCCTGGACACCGACGCCGCCGTTGCCCAGTTGGCATCGTCCTACCTCGAAAAAGTCGGCACATCCGACGAGCCGGTGCTCGCGATCGAGCCTGGCGAGGCCGAGTTCGGCGATTCCACGCGGGTGCGGATCATCAGCCATGTGGACGGATTGCAGGTGCGTTACACCACCGATGGCAGCAATCCGACGGATACGACGGGCGAGCGTTACCGTGAGCCGCTGGTGCTCAGCGGCGATACGAGGGTGCGGGCGGCTCTGTTTCGCGACCGCGTCCGCGTCGGGCCCATCGTTGAGAAGCGCTTTCGCAAGACAGAAGGCGCCTCGGCGCACGATCCTGCGGCCGGTGATCCGGGACACGTGCGGATCGCGTTGATCCGGGCTGAGAGCGGAAGCGACTACCGCGCCGCACGGGCGGGGCTGCGCGTCGGTAAGCGGGTCTACACGAACCGCCCGTACAGATGGACGGACGTGCCGGACGAGCTGACTGCCGCAACGACGATTCAGACCGCCAACGACGACGCCGACGTCGGCTCACGTGGCGAGCGGTTTCTCACGTTCGAGCTTGCCGAGGAAGCCGACGTTTACATCGCCCACGACCGCCGGATCAACGCCAGGCCCGACTGGCTCAGCGGATTTGAGAAGACGGAGCAGGTCGCCCGCTCAGACGACACCACCTACGACCTGTACCGCAAGCGATTCGACGCGGGCAAGGTAGTGTTGGGCGGCAACACCACGGACGGCCAGGCGAGCAACCGCTCGCAGTACGCAGTGGTGGTGGTGCCCGCTCCGATCACGCTGACGCCCCGTGAAACTCCGACGACGGTTGACCAGGTGGTTGAGGCTCTTCCGGAGGCTCGGGGCGAGCGCGGTCGGCGGCTGTTTTTCGGTGCAGCGGGATGCGCCGGCTGCCATCGCGTTGACGCGCACGGCGAAAGTTTCGCGCCGGACCTGTCGGACCTCGATGCGCGCGGCGACGCGCGTGCTATCGCCGAGGCGATTCTCGATCCCGGCGGGACCATCACCGAAGGGTACCAGGGGCTCGTCGTCAGCACGGAGGACGGGGCGTCCTACTTCGGCTTCATTCGGCAGGAGAGCGGACTGACGCTCGAGATCGTGCAGGCCAACGGCGAGCTGGTATCGATCCCCAAGGCGGATATCGCATCACGCCAGCGGGTCGATGGGTCGGTGATGCCCGCGCTCCAGCACACGCTCGGCCCGCAGGATGTCGCGGACCTGATCGCCTACCTGACTGCATCGTCTGAAGCAGAATCAGGCGACGGCGATGCGGCGGAAACCAGTGTTATGATTCAGCCGGAGGCGGGCACGAGTTGGGGCGATGCCGGCACGGGATTTCAACTCGTCATGGAGGAAGACGCGCTCGACATCCGCCTCGACGGTCGGTCGATCGCTTCCTATGTTTTCCAGGACCAGGAAACGCTGCGGCCGTTCTTCGCACACATCAAGACCCCGCAGGGCATCCAGGTCACCCGCAACCATCCGCCGATCCCCGGCGAGGATCCGACCGACCATGCGAAGATGCACCCGGGTCTATGGCTCGCGTTTGCCGATCTGAACGGCATCAGCTTCTGGCACAATGAAGAGGGACGCGTGGTTTACGAGGGTTTTGTCGGTGAGCCGACCGCCGACGAGGACACCGCGACGTTTGTAACGGGGAGTCGTTTCGTCGCCGACGAGGGGACGCGCCTCTGCAGGCAGCGCACCCACTACACCATCAGAAAGGATCCGGCGGGGTATCGGATTGAGATCGATGCCACGTTTGAATCCGATGAACCGTTTTCCTTCGGCGTGAAGGAGGAAATGGGACTCGGCGTGCGGGTGGCATCCGAGATCCGGGTCGACGGCGGCAACGGGAGCATCCGCAGTGCCGTCGGCGGTCGCGACGAGCTGGGCACCTGGGGCAAGGTCGACCGCTGGTGGGACTATGCGGGCGAGATCGAAGAGCGGGCCGTCGGTTTGATGGTCATGGCCGCCCCGGATAACCCGGATGTCTGGTCGCATAGCCGCGATTACGGCGTGATAGTGGCCAATCCTTTTCCGGTAGACGTTGAAGAGAACCGGGGCATCAGGACCACCATCGACGTCGGCGACGCCTTCCGCCTGCGCTTCGGTGTGCTGATCCACGACGCCCATCCCAGCGATCCGCTCGACCGCCAACAGGCCTACCAGCGTTACCTGGAGAGCCTGGACTGAACGACCACGGCTATAAGCGGGTAGCTTCCACCTTCCCCGCTGCTCATCGCACCGCACCGGCAGATTCTTCCGCAGCCTCTCCAGGCCGACGCCGTTGGAGGCGCATGAGCCATTTTTCCAACTCGACGAGGACGAATACGGAGGCGGTGACGGGGACGATGTACAACCATGTGGTGGCTTCGAGCGGGGCGGTGCCGAAGGCGCGGTGCATGAAGGGGACGTATGTGAAGATCAATTGGAAGAGCACGACGAGGCCTATCGCCGGGAGGACGTAGCGATTGCCGGTGAGCAGGTCGGGCTTAAGGACGCTCTGGTCGATGTGGCGAACGTCGAGGAGGTAGAAGGCTTCGAAAAGCACGAGCGTGTTCACGGCGACGGTCTGGGCGGTATCGACGTCGGCTTCGACGATCCGCTGCATCCACAGGAACAGGCCGAACGTTCCGGCACACATGATCAGCGACACAAACACCACACGCCACGCCAGCACCGGCGTCAGCAGGGCAGCGTGCGGGTCACGCGGCGGACGCTGCATCACGTTCTGCTCCGTGGGTTCAAACGCCAGCGATAGCGCCAACGTCACCGCCGTGATCATGTTCACCCATAGAATCTGCACCGGCGTGATGGGAAGGGCCGCGCCCATGGCGATCGCGGCGACGATCGTCATCGCTTCGCCGCCGTTGGTCGGCAGAATGAAGACGATGGCTTTGCGAAGGTTGTCGTAGACGGTTCGGCCTTCCTCGACTGCGTGAGCGATGGACGCGAAGTTGTCGTCGGCGAGCACCATCTCCGAGGCTTCCCTGGAAACGTCGGTCCCTTTGATGCCCATGGCGACGCCGACGTTCGCGCGCTTGAGTGCTGGGGCGTCGTTCACGCCGTCGCCGGTCATGGCGACGATGTGGCCGCCGGTCTGGATGGATTCAACCAGTCGCAGCTTGTGTTCAGGGCTCACGCGAGCGTAAACATCGACATCAGGGGTCGACCGCGCGAGTTCCTGATCGCTCAGCGACTCAAGCTCGCGGCCGGTCATCGCGGTTTCGCCGTCGCCGATGCCGAGTTGCAGGCCGATCGCTTTGGCGGTCGATGCGTGATCGCCGGTGACCATTTTCGAGCGGATGCCCGCTTCGTGGCAGCGGTGGACGGCGTCGATCGCCTCCTGGCGCGGCGGGTCAATCAGGCCGCACAGGCCCAGCATGACCGCGCCCTGCTGGACGGCCTGGAAATCAAGCTTCCGTTCGCCGTTTGCCGGCTTCATGGCGATCGCCAGCAAACGCTGGCCGCGCGAGGCCAGTTCTTCGGCACGTTGCTCCCACGGTTCGGCTTCGAGTGGTTCATCGTCGCCTTCGGCGTTGCGTTGGCGCTCGCACATTTCGAGGATCTTTTCCGGTGCTCCTTTGATGTAGATCAGGCTGCGGGTGTTTTGTTTGTGGAGCGTCGCCATGAACTGGTTTTCCGATTCGAAAGGGATTGCGTCGATCTCTGGCAGTTGCTCCTGTTCATCGTGCTTGTTCATCCCCGCTTTCATCGCGGCCACAATCAACGCAGCCTCCATGGCGTCGCCCCTTGGTTGCCAGCGGCCTTGATCGTCCTGCGCCACGTCGGCCTCGTTGCACAGAAGGCCGGCACGCAGCGTCTCAAGCAGAGCGGGGTGGTCTTCAGGATTGATTTTCTCGTCGTTCAGTGTCAGCTGCCCCTCGGGCTTGTAGCCTGCGCCGCTGATCTCGTAGGTGCGGTCGCCGGAGTAGAGGCTTTGCACCATCATCTCGTTGCGTGTGAGGGTACCGGTTTTGTCTGAGCAGATCACGGTGACGGCACCGAGGGTGTCGACCGCGGGTAGCCGACGGATGAAGGCGTTACGCGCCGCCATGCGGCGGACGCCGATGGCGAGTGTGACCGTCATGATCGCTGGGAGCCCCTGCGGGATTGCCGCTACCGCCACGCTTACCGCAGCAAGGAACATTTCGACCCATGCGTACCCACGTACGAACACGCCGAAGAGGACCAGGGCGGCTGCGAGCAAGATGATCGCCACGGAAAGATAGCGGCCGAAGCGCGTCACCTGCTGCATGAGGGGGGTGGCGATTTGTTCGGTTTCGGCGACCATCTCCTGAATGCGCCCGATCTCGGTATCGTCGCCGGTGGCGACCACAATCCCTTCGCCCCGGCCGGAGTTGACGAGCGTTCCCGAGAACGCCATGCCCACGCGATCGGCGGGCACGGCTTGTTCATCCACTGGGTCGGTGCCTTTTTCGCTGGCGACCGATTCACCGGTCAATGCCGCCTCGTTGCTCGTGAGATCACGCACGCGGGTGAGGCGGATATCGGCAGGAACTTTGTCTCCGGAGGTAAGGAGCACCACGTCCCCGGGCACGAGTTGCTCAGCGGGAATCGCCTGCTCTTGGCCGTTGCGGCGTACGGTCGCTTTCTGCGACATCATGGCGCTGATCGCCTGGAGCGCCTTCTCGGCCTTGCCTTCCTGGATGAAGCCGATGATCGCGTTGATCAAGACGACGGCGAGGATGACGCCGGTATCGATCCACTGTTCGAGCAGGCCTGTCATGACGGCCGCGACGAGCAGGATGTAGATCAGGACGTTGTGGAACTGCGCGAGGAACCGCTGGAGAGGGCCGCGGCGTTTCTGTTCGGAGAGACGGTTTGGTCCGTGCTGCTCGAGCCGCCGTCGTGCCTCATCATCGCCGAGGCCTTGGGGCTGGCTTTTCAGATGGTCGACCACTGCCTCAGCATTCACGGCGTGCCAGTGCGCCGGCTTGTTTGCCTGCTCCTTGTTCACACGCTCTCCAGGCGAACGGCATCCTGCTGGTGGTTGATAATCATGGCCAGGTTTCGTCGCCGCCTGATTCCTGCATTGTGCGCCTGCATCGGCCGCCGTTCACCCGGATGACCACCGCAGCGGCGGCACGGTCTCTTCCCCATCCTTTTGTTGGGGCACCGGTTCACGGCCTCGCCTTGGCACGAACCCGCCCAGCGGTTCTAATACGGTTTCGAAGCATCACGTGGGGCGGGGTGCAGGCGATATCTGCCAGGGAGTTTTTCTCATGTTCAATCGTGTTACTGTGCTCGGCGACGGCGCCATGGCCACCGTCTGTGCGCTGCTGCTGGACAGCAAGAAGGTCGACGTCACTATCTGGGGCCCCTTCGAAGCGCATGTTGAGCAGATGTTCAAAACACGGCTAAACGAGAAGTACCTGCCGGACTACCCGCTGCCTGAATCCGTGCGTCTTACTGCTGACTGCGCCGAAGCGGTCAGCGAGGCGGAACTGATCGTCTCGGCGATCCCGACGCAATACATGCGAGGCGTGTGGGAGCGCTGCCGTGAATTCATGCCGCCCAGCGTCCCCGTCGTTTCCGTCGCCAAGGGCATCGAGAACGACACGCTGCTGAGGCCCACGCAGATCGTGACGGATGTGCTGCGCGACGATCCGGACGGTCTGCCTCGGCCGGTGGCGGCGCTGTCGGGCCCGTCGATCGCGCGTGAACTGGCCCGCTGTCTGCCCGCCACTGTCTGTGTCGCCGGCGACGATGAAGCGTTCACGCGTCAGCTTCAGGAGCTGTTCACGACGCAGTGGTTCCGCGTTTACACCAACGCCGACCTGCTGGGCGTGGAGCTTGCGGGGGCGGCGAAGAACGTGATCGCGCTCGCCGCGGGGATCATCGACGGCCTCCAGGCAGGCTACAACGCCAAGAGCGCGCTGCTTTCACGCGGCCTCGCTGAGATCACGCGGCTGGGCACGGCGATGGGCGCCCATCCCGAGACGTTCTTCGGCATCGCAGGCGTCGGTGACCTCGCCACCACCTGCTTCAGCCCGGAGGGCCGAAACCGCACGGCAGGGGAGCTGCTTGGGAAGGGTCAGAAACTTGACCAGGTGCTCGAGCAGATCAACGGCATCGTCGAAGGCGTCCCCACCGCACGGTCGGTAACGCAGCTTGCCCAGAAGTACCGCGTCGAGATGCCGATTGTTGAAGCTGTGCACGATGTCCTCTTTCAGGACCTCGACCCGATCGATGGCATCAGCCGCCTGATGAGCCGCAAGCCCAAGGAAGAAAACGTCGGTTGATTCGACGAAAAGAGTCGGCTTGTCCCCAAGCCGGTCGCCGGCGCCCCGCCAAGTTGGCCACGATGCTCCAGCAAAAAACCGACGTAACCCGTTGAGGATTACGCCGGGGTCATCTCCTCCCCCCTCATCAATTGCGCCTGCAGAATAAGGTTCGACTTGCTAGCCGTCCAAGACGCCGTGCGGATGATTCTGATAGGCTATGGCTATGGAGTTGCATCAACTGAGATACTTCGTGGCGGTGATGGATACGGGAAGTTTTGGCAAAGCGGCGGTGCGGTGCGCGGTGGCGCAGCCGTCGCTGAGTCAGCAGGTGATCAAGTTGGAGAAGGAGCTGGGCAAGCCGTTGTTCGATCGGCTTGGCCGAAGCATTGCCGTGACCGAGGCCGGCCGGCTGCTGTACCCGCGTGCGAAGCGGATCCTGACGGAGGTTGAAAACGCCCGCACTTCGGTGGCTGAGGATGTTGAGGCGGGGCTTGGTAAGTTGATGGTTGGTGCAATACCGACGGTCGCGCCGTACCTTCTGCCGGACGCCATTGCCGCGTTTCGACAGGCTTGGCCGAATGCAGAGCTGTCGATCACGGAAGATATCACGCGGAACCTGGTGCGGATGCTGATCGACAGCGAAATCGACCTTGCGATCATGGCTGCCCCGATTGAGGATCATCGGCTTGCGGTGGAGCAGATTGCCCACGAACCGCTTGTCTGCGTGGTGGATAAGGGGCATCCGCTCGGCGGTCGTAAGCGGGTTCGTTTCGATGAGCTGACCGATCAACCGAGCATTGTGCTGCACGAGGTGCACTGTCTTTCGCAGCAGGTGAACGCGTTTTGCGTGGATCGGGGTGTGCAGCCGCGGATTGTTTGTCATGCCGCCCAACTGTCGACGCTGCTTCGGCTGGTGGATCTGGGGCTGGGCCTTTCGCTGGTGCCTCAGACGGCGGTCGCGAGTTATGCGGGGCAATTGAAGGTGGTGCCGTTGGTGGGCCCGCCGATGTTGCGACGGCTGGTGGTCGTGTGGAACGCCAGCCGGCACCGTCCGCACCTCGGCACGCGTTTCATTGAGCAACTGCGCGCCACCGCCGCGGCGTCGCCGGATCTGGAAGCCATCGCGCCGGCTTGAGAGGCGGCCAAGGCATCCCCCGGAAAATCACGATGGTGGTCGTAGCCGGTAGGCAGGTTTATAATATGGCTATGAAAATGGGGACGATTACAAAGATGTGCTGTGTGGCTGGAGCGCTGATGCTCGGGGGGGCGTCGGGTTCGTTGCAGGCTGCGGAGGGCGAGGCTGAGAAGCTGAGCTTTTCGCGGGATGTGCAGCCGATTCTCGCGGCGAACTGCCTGGAGTGTCACGGCCCGGACCGCAACAAGGGCGGCATCAGTTTCGAGGCTTCGGCCTCGGCGCTCGCCGTGGGTGACTCCGGTGAGCATGCGGTCGTGCCCGGCGATCCCGGCGAAAGCGAGATCATCCGCCGGGTGACTTCCGACGATCGTCAGGAGCGGATGCCGCCGCCGAAGAATGCCGAGCCGTTGAGCGAGGCGGAAGTCGCTGTGCTGAGGCGATGGATCGAGGAAGGGGCCGAGTTTGAGCCCCATTGGTCGTTCACCGCCCCCAAGCAGCCGAGCGTTCCGGAAGTGCAGCAGGAAGACTGGGCGCGCAGCCCGATCGACCGTTTCGTTCTCGCGAAATTGGAGGAGGCGGGCTTTCAGCGTTCGCCGCAGGCGGATCGTTATACGCTGGTGCGGCGGCTATACCTGGACCTCATCGGCCTCGCCCCGACGCCCGAGCAGGCGGACGCGTTTGTCAATGATGAAAGTGACGATGCGTACGAGCGGCTGGTTGACGAGCTGCTCGCTTCGCCACACTTTGGGGAGCGGTGGGGCAGGCATTGGCTGGACCTCGCGCGGTATGCTGAGAGCGACGGGTTCGAGCGCGACTACTTCAGGCCCGGTGCCTGGCGATGGCGTGACTGGGTTGTCCGGATGGTGAATGAGGATCAGCCTTACGACGCTTTTCTCACGGAGCAGCTTGCGGGCGATCTTCTTAAAAACGCCACGACCGATCAACGGCTGGCAACGGGCTTTTATCGCAATGAGCTGCAAAATACCGAAGGCGGGATCGACGTCGCCGAGGCGAAGTTCCGCAAGCCGATCGGTCAGTTGAACGCCGTCGGCACGGCGATGATGGGGCTGACCGTCGCCTGTGCCGAGTGCCATACGCACAAGTTTGATCCGATCAAACACGACGAGTATTACCAGATGCTCGCGTTCTTCTGGGGCCAGATGGACGAACGTGATGTTCCCGCCGAGGCGTTCGAAGATCCGGCGAATCGGGGGCAGGAACTGCACTACGGCTCACGCGGCGACGATCAACTCAAGGCGTACCTCGGCCAGGATTGGTACCACGTGGTCGTCGAGCGTGAGGAGGCTCGGCCGACGCATGTTCGCCTCCGCGGCGTCTTCCATGAGAAGGGTGAGTTGGTCGAGCCGGGCGTTCCCGAGGCGTTGCCGGAGTTGGAGCCGCGCGATCCTGAGGCCGGGCCGGACCGTCTGGATTTTGCGCGGTGGCTGACCAGCGAGGACCACCCGCTGACGGCACGCGTGGCGGTCAACCAGTTCTGGGCGAAGCTGATGGGCGAAGGGCTTGTCGCCACGATGGACGACTTCGGCGTGCAGGGCGAACGGCCTTCGCATCCGGAACTGCTGGACTGGCTGGCGCTGGACTTCATGGAAAACGGCTGGTCACGCAAGCGGATGGTGCGGCAGATCGTGCTTTCGTCGACGTATCGGCAAAGCTCGACGCATCGCTCGGATCTTGCTGCGGTGGATCGGGATAATCGGTTGCTCGGTCGCCAGTATCAACGCCGCGCCGAAGCGGAGGTGGTGCGTGACCATGCGCTGGCTGGGGCAGGGCTGCTGGAGACGGAGGTAGGCGGGCCGAGCTTTCACGATCGCATTCCCGACGAATCGCGGAACCTGGGTTGGGGGCAGCGTTGGCACGCGGACGACGTGCCGGATGTGTATCGGCGTTCGATCTACATGGTCCATCACCGCAATACGCCGGTGCCGATGATGCCGGTGTTCGATCAGCCCGACGCAGCCATCGCCTGCACAAAGCGGGACGTTTCCGAGACGCCGTTGCAGACGCTGACGCTGTGGAACGCGCGGATCTTCGTGGAATCTGCCCAGGCGCTCGGCGTGCGAACGGCCCAGGCGGACCGCGAGCCAGCCGAAGCGGCTCAGTGGATGTGGCGACAATGGATGACGCGACCGGCCACGGAGCGGGAACTCGCCGTCGTGCTGAATGTCTACGAAGGTTTCCGCAACGAATATGAAGCCGATGCCGAGGCGGTGAAGGCGCTGCTGCAAGGGGCGCCGATCGCGCCGGATGAGGCGGCGATCGGCGAGGCTGCGGCCTGGACCGCCACGGCACGGATGCTGTTGGGGCTCGATCAGACGATGACGCGAGAGTGAAGGTGCGATGATGGGCAGCCCCGGCAATCAGCAGGCGATGCAGCAGATGGTGGACCTGGACCGCCGTCGATTCATGACCAGTTCCGCCAGCGGGCTCGGGGCGGCTGCCCTTGCGTCACTGATGAAGCAGGACGGTCTGCTTGGCGCGGAGATCGGCAGTCGGCCGGCGAGCGCGCTCGAGCCTCACTTCGCCCCCAAAGCCACGTCGTGCATTTTTATCTTCCTCGGCGGCGGCTCAAGCCAGCTGGAGATGTTCGAGCCGAAGCCGAAGCTCAAAGAGTACGCCGGCCAGCCGCTGCCGGAGTCGATGCGGAAGCATCTGCGTTTCGCGTTCATCAGCCCAGACTCGGCACTGCGGCCGAGCAACTTCAACTTCGCGCGCTACGGCCAGTCGGGCATGCACTTTTCCAAGGATCTCGTGCCCCAAATGGCCGGTCATGCCGACGATATCTGCATGATCCGCTCGATGCACTGCGGTCAGTTCAACCATCAGCCCGCCCACCTGAAGATGAGCACCGGCTATGACGCAGCGGGCTTCCCAAGCGTCGGTGCCTGGGTCACGTACGGTCTGGGCAGCATGTCGCAGAACCTGCCCATGTACGTCGCGCTCGCCGGCCCGCGCGTCACGGGCGGCCCGGCCAACTGGGGCAACGGATTCCTGCCGACGCGTTATCAGGGCGTCCGCTTCCGCAGCAACGGCGAACCGATCCTCTACCTTGACGATCCCAAAGGCATCTCGCGCGAAGGCCAGGCCCGGGCAGTCGAAGGGATGCGGCAGCTGGCGCAGATGCAGCAGGGGGGTAGGCCGAGCGGGATCGACGACCAGATCGCTCGGTATGAGCTGGCCTTCCGCATGCAGACAGCCGGGCCGGAACTCGTCGATCTCAGCGGCGAATCGGAGCCGCTCAAAGAGGCCTACGGCATCACCGGCGAAGGCCGCGACGGCCGCGCGCAAAACTTCAGCACCAATTGCCTGCTCGCGAGAAGGCTTGTCGAACGCGGCGTGAGGTTCGTCACGCTTTACGACGGCGGCTGGGACCAGCACGACAACATGGACGCCAGCCTTCAGTCCAACTGCAAACGCATCGATCAGCCCATCGCAGCGCTGCTGGCAGATCTCAAACAGCGTGGGATGCTCGAGCAGACGCTGGTCGTGTTCGGCACGGAGTTCGGTCGCACGCCCCTCACGCAGGGGCCGCACGATCAGCCGCAAGGCGGACGCGATCATCACCCTTACGCCTTCAACTTGTGGATGGCGGGCGGTGGTGTACGCGGCGGCCACGTCCACGGCGAGACCGACGACTTCGGCTACCAGATTACCGCCGACGGCGTCCACACGCATGACTTCCACGCCACGCTGCTGCACCTGATGGGCTTGAATCACACCAGGCTCACCTATACCAGTCAGGGCCGCCGATTCCGCCTGACGGATGTCGCTGGCGAGGTGGTTCGCCCGATCCTCGCGTGAACGGTGGGCAAGACCGTTTATTGGATTCGCGACCGGGGGGCCCGCCCAAGGCCGGGCTACGTGATTGCTGCAACTTAGCGCTTTGCTGCTGGTGCTGGGTGGGTTAGCATGGCTCAAAATGCCATTCAAAAGGTTTTTTATATGCGGAACGCGTGCGTGAGATTGGCGTCGGGGTTAGGCCTTTTGGCCGTGGTTTTTATGGCTGCGTGCAGTTCCAGCGAGAACGAGCCGACGGCGGAGAAGTCGGCGGAAACGTCGACACAGTCGGCTTCCGGTCAGAGCGCGAACATTACGCCGGTATCAAACGTTGACCGCAGCGAAAGCGACGCAGCCGGTCCGCACGCTGCGGTGCCGGGCGTGGCGCGTCTTGATGCGTCGGGCCGGGCAGACGACCTTGATCTCGGTCGGCTGCTGCTGGGGGAACTGAACTGTGTCGCCTGCCATCATGCCGAGCCCGCACAAGCTGCTGGGGGGGCGACCGGGGGGGCGGCGGCGTGGCAGACGGGCAAGGGCGGCCCGGATCTTAGTGAAGTTGGCGCCCGCGTCACGCCTGCCTATCTGCGTGAATATCTCGCCGATCCGCATGCCGTGAAGCCCGGCACAACCATGCCTCACGTGCTCAATGGGCTGGACGAAGCGGCACGCAGCGAAACAGTCGAAGCGCTCACCCATTTCCTCGTCAGCCAGGGCGGCCCGATCGCTGATTCCGCAGCCTTCGCCAGTGAGCGTGAGATCGAAACCGGCCGGGATCTTTACCACAGCGTCGGCTGCGCCGCCTGCCATACGGCTGATCACGGCGAGACTGCCGCGGTGCCGCTCGCTGGGCTGGCGCGGAAAACCACCGTCGAAGCCTTGACCGGTTTCCTGGCCGATCCCCACGCCACCCGCCCCAGCGGCCGGATGCCTTCGCTTGATCTCACCGATGATGAAGCACGCCGCATCGCCGTGTACCTGCTTCGCGAGCAGGCCGCACAGAGCCTTGCCGACGATGAGGGGGAACAGCCGGGCCTGGATTACAAGTACTACGAGCGTCAGATGGGCAGTGCGCTGCCGAACTTCCACGCGCTCGGCGAACCTACGCAGGCGGGGGTCATTGAACAGTTCGATATCGATATCGATGGGCGGCGCGACGACGAATTCGCTATCCGCTACACCGGCGTCGTGGAAATCGATCGCGAAGGCGACTGGCAGTTCCACAGCTATTCCGACGATGGCACGAAGCTTTACATCAACGGCCAACTGGTTGTCGACAACGACGGCGCTCGGCCGCCACAGGAGCGCAGCGGCACCATCACGCTCGCCGAGGGTCGCCATGAGATCGTGGTCGAATTTTTCGAGCAGGGCGGCGGCGAGGAACTGGCCGTCTCATGGACGCCGCCGGGCGGACAGAAGCAGGCGATCCCGGCAGACAAGCTCTTCCGGCTGACGACCCATCCCCTTCGCCCCGTCGACCACGAGCCGATCGAGGTTGATCCAGCCCTCGCCTCGAAGGGCGGGGAGCTGTTCAACGCGTTGGGCTGTGCTTCGTGTCACAACGTTGAAGGCACGCCATCGACCTTCTCCGCGGCCACGTTCGCTGAACTCACGCTCGACGGTGATGGTGGCTGCCTCGCTGAAGACCCCGCGGCCCGCCCCGTCGACTATGCCCTCAGCACGCGTCAGCTTCAACTGCTGCGCACGGCGGTGACGGAGGTCGATCGCACGCTTGAGCCGCTTGATGCGGAGCAGACGGTGGTGCATACCCTGGCAGCGATGAACTGCTACGCCTGTCACGAGCGTGACGGCGTGGGGGGGGTGCAGGATGAGCACCTTGCGTTCTTCCAGACGCTGACTGCCGTCGACATGGGTGACGAAGGGCGTCTTCCGCCGGGGCTGGATCTTGCGGGGGCGAAGCTCAAACGTGAAGCGTTCGAGCGGATCCTCTACGACGGCGAACTGCATGTGCGGCCTCACATGGCCACACGCATGCCTCAGTACGGTCAGCAGAATCTTCACGGCCTTGTTACGGCGCTCAAAAGCACCGACACGATCGAGAGCGACTGGGGTGAGCCGAAGTCGGCCGATTTTGACGCTGGGCATCGCCTTGCGGGTATCACCGGTCTCAGCTGCGTGACCTGTCATACCTCGGACGGCTATGCGTCGCTCGGCATCCCCGGCGTCGACCTCACGAAGATGTACGAACGCCTTGAGATCGCATGGTTCCGCAAGTTCCTGAGCAACCCGCCCGCGCTGCGCGAGGACACACGCATGCCCGCGTTCTGGGAGGGCGGCAAGGTCATTCATCCCGACATCGCCGACGGCACGATGGAAGGCCAGATCGATGCCCTCTGGGCCTACCTCTCACTCGGCGAGTCGATGCCTCTGCCGAAGGGCGTGCAGGCTGATGGTGATGCGTACGTTCTTGTGCCGATCGATCAGCCGATCGTCCACCGTACGTTCATGCAGGACGTCGGGCCTCGCGCCATTGCCGTGGGTTACCCGCAGCGGGTTCACCTGGCCTTCGACGCGAATCAGGTGCGGCTGGCGAAACTGTGGCGTGGCGAGTTCTACAGCGCCAGGGGCATGTGGGCCGGCCGCGGCGGGGAACTGCTCGGGCCGCTCGGCACGGACGTGATCAACCTGCCCGCGGGGCCCGCCGTCGCGCGGCTGGAAGATGTCGAACAACCTTGGCCACGCGGCGAAGCACGTGGCCGAGACATCGGCGGCAAGTTCACCGGCTACGCACTCGATGATGAACAACGGCCGACCTTCTATTACGAGCTGCAGGGCCTAACCGTCGCGGAGAAACCGATTCCCGTGACCCGCCTCGGCGGCAGCGGCATGAATCGGCGTTTCACCCTCACCGCCGGCGACGCGTCGGAATCCGCCTACCTCCTCGCGCTCCGTGGCGACGCCATTGAGGAGCTGGGCGACAACGCCTACCGCAGCGACGCCGGCCTGACCGTACGCCTCATCAGCGAAGACGGCAGCTCGGTTCCGACGCTCGTGCGCGCGGTCGACAATCAAAGCGAACTTCTCGTGCCGGTGCAGCTCGAAGCCGGGCAGACGCTGACAATCGAAATGGAGCTGTCATGGTGATACGCAACATGAAAGAACGATCCTGCCGTGGCACGCTGACGACGCTGATGCTCACGTTGCTGCTGCTTACCACGCCGGCTCTCGCGGCCGATCCGCCCGTCGAATCCGACTACTACCGCATCATCACGGTGCCCGTCCCGGACGATGTCGTCCTCGAAGTCGGCGGCCTTGCCACGCTCGACGATGAACGTGTCCTCGTCGCCACACGGCGGGGCGACATCTACAGCATCACCGGCATCTACGGCGACGAACCCAACCCGGAATACACCCGGTTCGCCACGGGTCTCGCTGAGCCGCTCGGCCTGCTCGTCCACGACGACGGCTGGATCTACACCGCACAACGCGGCGAACTCACACGCCTGAAAGACACCACCGGCAACGGCTACGCCGACCGCTTCGAAACGGTGAGCGATGCGTGGGAGATCAGCGGCAACTATCACGAGTACAACTTCGGGCCCCGCCTCGACCACGATGGCAACTTCTGGATCACCACCAACAAGCCCTTCGGCGGCGAACCGTGGGGCAAGGCCGACTGGCGCGGCTGGGCACTGAAGATCACCCCCGATGGGGAAATGCAACCCGTCGCCAGCGGCCTCCGCTCGCCGGCCGGCATCGAAATCTCGCCCGACGGCGAAGCCTTCTACAGCGACAATCAGGGCGAATGGACCAACGCGTCTAAAATTTCGCACATTGCCGAGGGTGATTTCCACGGCCATCCCCACGGCCTGTTCACCTTCGACAGTCATGGCGATCAGATCCCCTTCGATCCCCCCGGCGACGTGCCTTCCGGCGAGTTCATGATGGACCTCACCGAGCAGATTCCCTCCTTCAAGATGCCCGCCGTCTTCCTCCCGCGCGACCGCCTCGGACGCAGCCCCGCCGGCATGGTGTGGGACACCACGGAAGGCGAATTCGGGCCGTTCGAAGGCCAGCTGTTCGTCAGCGATCAGTATGAAGCGGCCGTCTACCGGGTCGCACTCGAGCAGGTCGGCGGGCACTGGCAGGGGGCGGTCTTCCGCTTCCGTGAAGGATTCCAGTGCGGCATCGTCCGCGTGGCGTGGGGGGCGGACAATTCCATGCTGGTCGGCATGAGCCAGCGCGGCTGGGGCGCGCTCGGCGGCAGCCCCTATGGTTTGCAGCGTCTGGAATGGACCGGCGAAATGCCCTTCGAAATACACACCATGCACGCCACGCCCGACGGTTTTGAATTAACCTTCACGCAGCCGGTCGATGCGGAGACTGCTGCGGCTGTGAGTAACTACGAACTAGTCAGTTATACGTATCGCCTTCGCTCAGACTACGGCGGACCGGATGAAGACAAACAAACCATCGCTATCGAAGGGATCACGGTTGCTGAAGACGGGCGCAGCGTTCGGCTGACGGTGAGTGAACTCAAGCGCGGTTACGTCCACGAGCTTCGCCTGCCGGGCGTCCGATCCGCGGAGGGGCTGCCCTTGCTGCACGACACGGCGTTCTACACGCTGGTGAACATCCCGTGAGAGCGGGGCAGGGGGGCGGGTGACGGTGGGGAGGGGCCGTGGTATAATGATTGTGACTTTTGTCACGAACCTCTCTCCGCCGTGTGAGCGAGGACGGGCAAGCGTGAGCGATAGGTTCAAGGAGTCGGCACGATGGGCGTGGAGTTCGCAGCAGATAACTACATGACAACGCAGTTGCGGTCCGCGGTGAACTGGGCGAGGCGTTCAAGCGTCTGGCCCCTTCCGTTCGCCACCGCATGTTGCGGCATCGAATTCATGGCCACCGCCTGTAGCCGCTACGATCTCGCCCGTTTCGGGGCTGAGGTCGCACGCTTCACACCGCGCCAGGCTGATCTTCTGGTCGTCGCCGGCCGCGTCGCGGTGAAGATGATGCCCGTGCTTCAGCGGATTTATGAACAGATGACCGAGCCCAAGTGGGTGCTTTCGATGGGCGCCTGTGCGTCCACCGGTGGCGAGTTCGATACCTACGCCGTCGTGCAGGGCGTGGATCAGTTCATTCCCGTCGATGTTTACGTGCCCGGTTGTCCGCCGCGGCCGGAAACGTTGATGGAAGGGATCATGACCATTCAGCGTATTATTGATCAGGACGGCATGCCCCCGCGTGGCGGGCTGAGGCAGCCGCTTCAGATCGCCGTGCCCGGCACGCACACCGTTCGGCCGCAGCCGGTACCGTTGACGGTGGGCGGATCCTGATCCGACCCCGGAAGTCGGCGCAGAGGTGGAAATGGGCGATCGGCCCTCATAAACAAGTAGAGCGTTGGCCCCGCGCATGCCGCGGGGCCTTTGCATTTACGCCCCGGGTGTGGGGCTGAATGAGAATCAGGAACCTTCTGAAGCTGACCCCCGGAACGGGTCGATGAAGTTCGAGCGGGCCTCGATCGCGACTGGAAAGTCTGGATAGGACATATGAAGACAATGACGACGACTCTGACGCGCAACAAAAAACTCATCGCATGGGTTGAGCAGATGGCGGAGCTTTGCCAACCGCGTGAGATCCACTGGTGCGACGGTTCAGAGGCGGAGTTCGACGCCCTTGCCGACCGCCTCGAGGAGAGCGGGACCTGGCGCAAGCTCAATCCGGACAAACGGCCGCACAGTTACCTGGCGCTATCGGATCCCGAAGATGTCGCACGCGTGGAGGATCGCACCTTCATCTGCAGCGAGCGCGAGGAAGACGCCGGCCCGACGAACAACTGGTCCGATCCGACGCAGATGAAGCGGACGCTGCGCGGGCTTTTCGACGGTTGCATGGTCGGCCGCACCATGTACGTCATCCCCTATTCCATGGGCCCGATCGGCTCGCCGATCGCGCACATCGGCGTGCAGATCACCGACTCCGCTTATGTCGTCTGCAGCATGCGCATCATGACGCGCATGGGCCAGGCCGTTCTCGACCAGCTCGGCGAAGACGGCCGGTTCGTCCCGTGCATGCACTCGGTCGGCTACCCCCTCACGCCCGGCCGATCCGACGTCCCCTGGCCCTGCGATACCAAGAACCGCTACATCACGCACTTCCCCGAAACCCGCGAGATCTGGAGCTACGGCTCCGGCTACGGCGGCAACGCGCTGCTCGGCAAGAAATGCTTCGCCCTCCGCATCGCCAGCGTCATGGCGCGCGACCAGGGGTGGCTCGCGGAGCACATGCTGATTCTCAAGCTCACCTCACCCGAGGGCCGCGTCAAGTACATCGCCGGCGCGTTCCCCTCCGCTTGTGGCAAGACGAACCTGGCGATGATGAACCCCTCGCTGCGAGGCTGGAAGGTCGAAACCATCGGCGACGATATCGCCTGGATGAAGTTCGGCCCCGACGGCCGCCTGCGCGCCATCAATCCCGAAGCGGGTTTCTTCGGCGTCGCGCCCGGCACGAACTACGAATCCAACCCGAACGCGATGAAGACCGTCCGCAGCAACTCCATCTTCACCAACACCGCCCGCACCGACGACGGCGACATCTGGTGGGAGGAGATGACCGAAAAGCCGCCGGCGCACCTCACCGATTGGCGCGGCAATGACTGGACGCCCGAGTCGGACACGAAGGCTGCCCATCCCAATTCCCGCTTCACGACCCCCGCGTCGCAGTGCCCGGTCATCGCCCCCGAATGGGAAGACCCCGCAGGCGTGCCGATTGACGCGATCCTCTTCGGCGGCCGCCGTGCGACGACGATTCCCCTCGTCGCCGAGGCGTTTAACTGGCAGCACGGCGTGTTCCTCGGCTCGATCATGGGTAGCGAGCGCACCGCAGCAGCCGCGGGCAAAGTCGGCGAAGTGCGATTCGATCCCATGGCCATGCTCCCGTTCTGCGGCTACCACATGGGCGATTATTTCAAACACTGGCTGGACATGGGCGAGCAGGGCGGGGCGACCGCGGAAAGCTTCGGGAAGCTCCCCCGCATCTATTTCGTTAACTGGTTCCGCAAGGACGAACAGGACCACCACTATCTCTGGCCCGGGTTCGGCGACAACGCCCGTGTGCTCAAGTGGATCTTCGAACGCTGCGAGGGGAAGGTCGGTGCGCACGACACGCTTATGGGCCGCCTGCCGACGCAGGACGAACTCGACCTCAGCGGCTTGAAGGTTCCCGACCAGGATCTGCACCAACTTTTCGAAGTTGAACCCGCACGCTGGCGCGAACAGCTCGCCAAGATCGATGACCACTTCGCCCAGTTCGGCGACAAGCTTCCCACAGGCCTCCGCGAAGAATTCGAATCCCTTAAGCAACGCCTTGCCACGTAAGAGAGGGCCGGTGGGGGGGGAGATGTCCCGCTTCCTGAGCCGGAGAATGCCCGGGCCTGACGACAGCGTGGCGCTGTTACGCTGATGGCACACCGGTGGGGGAATCGGGATGAACCGAAGGTATGTCCTGCTTTGGGTGCTGCGCGGGATGGGGTTCGGCGTGGCGGCGATTGTCGGCGTCCCCGCCATCGCCACGCTTATCTCGCCAGCCGTCCGCGCACGGCGCGAGCCGATGTGGCAGACGCTCGGCTCGCTCAACGCATTCCCTGTAAATTCCGTCGAAAAGGCGATCGTCGACATTTCCGACGGCGACCGCCCCCGCACGCTCCGCCGCAAGGCCGTTTTCGTCTGGCGTCGCAGTGTCGAGGAGGTCGTCGTCTACTCACGCAACTGCACGGACCTCAGCTGTCCGGTGACGTGGGACGCCGGCAGCGGCTGGTTCTTCTGCCCGTGTCATGGGGGCATCTTCAACCGCGAGGGGGTGCCGGTGGCGGGCCCGCCTTCGATGCCGTTGTTTCGTTACCACACGCGCGTTCGCAACGGCGTGCTCGAGATCGACCTGCAATCACTGCCACCCATGACCTGAGGGACCGATCGAGATCATGCGAGGGGGTCGCACTTGCCATCGAAATGGGGGGCCTGGATCGAAGATCGATTCGGGCTTGAGGAAATCTACCGCAGCTTCCTGCACCGCCGTGTGCCGAAGACCGCCTGGTATCATGGCGACGGTGCCACGCTTCTGCTGCTGCTGATGGTCCTCATCGCCACCGGCATGTTCATGACGCCGACCTACTCGCCCGACCCGGACACCGCCTACCAGAGCGTCAACCGTATCACGCAGGAGCAACTGCTCGGCTGGTTCGTCCGCTCGCTGCACTACTGGTCGGCCGGGCTGATGATGGTGATGCTCGTTTTTCACCTGCTCAGGCAGATTCTGCTGGCCGGCTACAAATCCCCGCGCGAAGGCACCTGGCTCCTCGGCGTCGTGATGTTCTTCCTGATCATCCTGATGGCCTTCACGGGTTATCTGCTCCGCTGGGATGAGCGAGCGCTTCATGCGCTGCGCGCCTCGCTGCACATGTTCTGGAACGTGCCGATCATCGGCGAACGGCTGGTCGTCTTCATCCAGGGCGGCTACGAACTGGGCGCTCAAACGCTTACCCGCATCTACGCCGTTCACGTGGTGTTCGTGCCGATGCTGCTGATTGCGTTCGCCAGTTATCACCTGTACCTGGTGATCGTGCGTGGCGTGACCTCCCCCGCGGAGCGTCAACAGCCGATCGAATCCGCTCAGCAGCAGAAGGAACTTTACCACCGCATCGAGCAGGACGAATCGCGAAGCGAGACGTTTCACCCCTATACCACCGCGAAATCCGGGGCGATGGCGATTGTCGTCTTCATGCTTGCGGTCGTCCTTGCGATCGTCGCTGGGCCTGCGCCGTTGCAGCCGGAAGCGAACCTGGTGGAGCGCGCTTTCCCCGCCGAGGAGTGGTACTTCTACTGGTACAGCGCGCTGATTGCGCTGCTGCCGCCGTGGCTGGCGCCGAGTTTCGTGGTGCTGTTTCCGCTCGTGGTGTTTGTGGTGCTGGTGTTGTTGCCGTTCGTGGATCGCTCGCCGCATCGCGGATTCACGAAGCGCCCGATCGCGATAGGCGTGGTGGTGTTGACGGTGGTCGCGCTGTTGTACCTGAGCGATCTGCGCCGCCGTTCGCCCTGGACCGCTTGGCCGCGTGAGGCGCCACCGGCGGTGCCGACGGGCGTGACGCTGACGCCAGCGGCCGAGCGGGGGCGTCTGCTGTTCGCAGTACATGGTTGCAACACGTGTCATGCCGTGGCCGGTGATGGCGCGCAGGTCGGGCCGGACCTGTCGCAGATTGCTGAGCCGTACTCCTATGACGAACTGCGTGCCTGGGTGCTGAACCCGCCAGCGGAGGTGCCCATGCCCAGCTATGAGGATCGCATTTCGGAGGAGGATCTTGACGCGATCGTGAACTACGTTCTGGTCGCCCAGACGTTCCCGATCGAAGTAAGGGAGGCGGAGGATGAGTGAAAGTCGAAGCGCTTTGACGGCACTCGCAATCGTTGCGGCAATGGTGGGGGGGTGTGAGGGTGAGCGGTTGCAATCGATGTTGCATCCGTCGGGGCCGTCGGCTGAGCGGATCGCTGAGCTTTGGTGGGTGATGTTCAGCGTGTACTCGGGTGTGTTCGTGCTGACGATGCTGGCCCTGGCGCTGGCGCTTCGTGCGGGCCGCCGTGAGGAGCCGAGGCTCGGCAATCGCTTCATCGCCGTCAGCGGCATCGTGATTCCGCTGGTGATCCTTGTCGTCATGCTCGTGTACACGATCCGCGTCACGGCCGCCCTCGAGCCTCGCCAGACGGACATGATCGTCGAAGTCACCGGTCATCAATTCTGGTGGGAGGTCCGCTATCCCGAGCACGGCATTGTGACGGCCAACGAATTGCACATTCCCGTCGGCGCCTCGGTGCAACTGAACCTGAAGGCCGCCGACGTCATTCATAGCTTCTGGGTGCCCGAGCTGGCGCAGAAGATGGACGGTACAACCCGGGTACATAGTTAACAGATTTTACCGGGTACATGGTTAACAGTTT
>JBBDRF010000021.1:0-165007 GCA_040905565.1 Phycisphaeraceae bacterium
AGGCCCGCGCTTGTGGGTCGTAAGCAACGGGGATGTTGTCGGCAGTGGCCAGGTTGTCAAACCAGAGTGAGCCGGAGCCGACCGGGTTGGTGAAGACGCGCATACGGTCGAGCTCCGGAAGCCATAGGTCGCAGGGCGAAATTCATCTCATCCAACTTCCCTTCCTGGATCTCCCCTCACGCCTCGGTCCCACATCCCGCCTCACGCGGCGTGAAGCTTGATAACCCGAGGCGTCGCAACTCGCATCAACGATACTGAAACGAAAAGCGTCGCGCTGCGGATCCGCTCAAAAGTTCATGTGTGTATAAGCCGCTCTAGCAGGCGAGATTGCGGTGCGGTGTGAACGATAGTGCGAAGAACCAGAATGCCGCCACGGCTTCAAAGAAAAAGTTGATTCCGCGGCCATCTTCAGTCCGCGGAATCAACTCACCTGATCACTCGTTGGTGAGGCCGGGCACGGGAATTTTGTACTTGAACTCTCGGTTACCGGTGATGGCTCCGACTTCGATTTGCTCGTCGGCGAACCATTCGACGCGAGAGTCTTCGAAGAGAAAGTTGCCGCCCTGTGGCTGGGTTTCGTCGTTGGCGCTCATGTGATTTGCAGTGGCAAAGTCGTCGTTCCACAAATAGATGCCGTCCTGGCGAAGATAGGTGTCGCCCATGACGGGTGCGGCCGACCTTGCCGAACCCAGGCGGGTGCGGCTGATCCAGCCTCTGCCGGCCGGCGACCAGTCGGTGTTACCATTTGGTGACTGGTAGTTGAGGTAGAAGTAGCCGAGGAAGTAGTGCGAGGTGTAGTTGCCGCCTTGAAGCGCCAGCCCACGTCCCCACTCGTCGGTCGGGCAGTGCGTGGTGACGTTCTGGCCGGCCTTGATGGCCTCGTGGTCCCAGCCGTCTGTGAGATAGTCTTCGACGAGTTGAGGTAACTGCCGCGGCAACGCGGCTCCAGTTCCATACTCGACGGGGTTCCAGTAGATGTGCGTCGGCAAGTTATGGTTGGCACCGTGGCCGGGCAGGTAGTTGTTGTTGTCACTCGCCCAGGCATGGATGGCCATTCCCCACTGACGCATATTTGAAGCGCAGGAGACACGCTGTGCCTGCTCGCGAGCACGGCCCAGGGCGGGCAGCAAGATAGCCATGAGCAGTGCGATGATGCCCACGACGACCAGCAGTTCGATGAGTGTGAAGCCCACGGAAACGCGATCTTTTTCTGACCCGCGCCACAAAGTGTTGTACGTCATAAGACGTTCCTTTCGGTCTAATGAGATGTGTTGGCGGATGCAAACGCTACATACGCCGCTGTGCAGCCGGGAACGGCTCGGGCTGCGTCAAAACTTCTTAGGGAGGACGAGGAGACAGATTCCGTCGCGTGATCGCTGCGCACTCCAGCGAGAAACCCGGGCATGAGTTCTCCATGAACATCGGTAAGGGGGCAGTCGCGGCACTGAAAGCGCGACGTGGGTAGTTGGTGACCGTGGAGCCGATAGAGGATGGTCGTCTACATCGTGATGAATCGGCATAGATTGTCCTGCCCCGCCGGTTACGAAAGTCGCGTACCCTATCCATTACTTCCCGCTCGAGCACCCAACCTCGACACACGGAATGAAATTTTTTTTGAGGAGTGCGTTAAGCGAACGCCAAACCCATCTGCGAGGTCGAATCAGACGGCGACCTTCGGTGGTAGCTTCTTTGTTGGTAGTGGGTTACGATCTGATTTGCTCCTGCGTCCGGCTCCGAGGGGAGCCGAAGTTGCCGGATGACAAAAGGGGGGCAATCCCCGGGGGGGGGCGTCGCTGCTACCCTTGCCCCACCTCCACAGGTGAAGCCACCGGTTTGGGTTGTGAGCGGGCAGAAGCGGTGCATCACGCTCACCGCCCCTGCTAACTTTCTGGCTACGCGCTGACTTCGAGGGTTCAGCCGCCCTATACCACTATTGAGGGAGGACGATGTCCATGGCCGAGACGGGGGAAGAAAGGCGCATGCTGGCGGTGGCTCTCGCTGAGGCACGGCAGGGGTTAGCCGAGGGCGGCATTCCCATTGGCGCGGCGATGTTCAACGTGGAGGGCGTGCTGCTCGGCCGCGGCCATAACCGCCGCGTGCAGGACGACGACCCGTCGGCCCACGCGGAGACGCAGGCGTTTCGCCATGGCGGTCGTCAGCGCAGCTATCGCGACATGACCATGGTGACCACTCTAGCGCCATGTTGGTACTGCAGTGGGCTGATTCGGCAATTCAGAATTGGCACGGTTGTGATCGGTGAGGCTGTCAACTTCCGTGGCGGCATCGACTGGCTGCGGGAGAACGGCGTTGCCGTGGTGGATCTGCGTTCAGACGAATGCATCTCTCTACTTGCGGACTACATCTCGACTCACCCGGAGGTGTGGGCGGAGGATATCGGAGAATGAACCGATCTAAGCAGCGAAGCAGGATAATTGGCAAGTGTTCTTTACATCGGGATGACAACCGGAGGCCAAGCTATGTCGATTCGCAAGACGATCAACTTAGGGTATCTGTGGGGGGGGGTGGCTGGCGTCACTCTCCTTTTGAGCGCGTGTGCTGGGCCACAGCAAGCAGGTGAAGACGGCAACAGCACGACTTCCGCACGCACGGTCACGGTCGATGGCGAGGTCGCGCTGCATTCGTTGATGTCGCTGGCCGACGGTCATCTCCAGAACATTGCGGACGCGTATTCGATTCTGGCCACGATGGATTCGGTCCGGTCGGCGCAATGGGAGCAGGTCCGCGAACCGCTGGCAACTGCGGCGCAGGTGAACGTGCCCGCCCTGTACTGGTTCGCGCGGCCGGACGGCAGCTACTGGACACTGGAAGAGGGGCGCGTTGACGCGACTCTGGCCGACCGCGTCTATTTCTCTCGCGTCCTGGCGGGACAGACGATCCTGGGCGATCTGGTGGTAAGCCGGGCGACAGGCAAGAGCGCTGCGATCGTCGCGGTGCCGGTATACGGCGATGATGATTCGGTGGTGGGTGTGCTCGGCGCGTCGGTTTATCTGGACCGCCTCAGCGAGAAGGTCGACGAGGAGATGGGGCTCGCGCCGAACCACGTTTTCTTCTCGCTGGACGAGACGCCGATCGTTGGTCTGCACGAAGATCCGGAGGTCATCTTCGTGCACCCGTTGGAGGAAGACGACCTCCAACTCACGCGTGCCATCCGTACGATCCTCAGTCGCGATCAGGGCGTCGTGAGCTATCGCTTCCGCGGGCAGGGACGGACGATCCACTACCGCAGATCACCAGTGACTGGCTGGTGGTACGGGTTTGGGGAAGTCTACGAATGAGTAGGGTTGGCGTATCACGTTTCCCCGGTCTCGAAAGATTAGCCCTTGCCGCTTTCTAGAAGTCCGCGTGGGACGGCTCGGTGGACAAAGTAGCCGCAGCGGTGGGGGGGCGTTGTGATTGCAAGCCGGTGAGCGAACCTGTCCGCGCAAATGGGGAGGCGTACCATTGCAGTCGGGCTGGGCTCGGCGTGCCTATTTTTCAGAAGCTGATGCAGGCCCGGGAAGAAAGGTGAGGTCGATGCGATTCAAGGCTCGTCTTATGACGGCGTGGGAGGCAATCTGGAGCAGCTACTGGTTCGTGCCAGGGATGATGGTCGTCGCCGCCATCGCGCTGACCTTTGTCACCACCGCCATCGATCGCTTCGTCTATGACGAATGGCAACGAGAGGCGGGCTGGCTGGCGACCTCGAGTAGCGATGGTGCCCGGGCGATGCTGACCACCATCGCCGCGTCGATGATCGGCACGGCAGGCGTGGTCTTCTCCATCACAATGGTCACGCTCACCCTGGCGGCTAACCAGTTCGGCTCCCGGATGCTGCGCAACTTCATGCGAGACCGGAGCAATCAGGCGGTGCTTGGCACCTTCCTCGCCGCCTTCACCTACTGCCTGCTCATCCTGCGAAACGTGTACGGCGACAACGGCGGCACCGATGTACAGCCGTTCATACCGCAGGTGGGCATCATCGTGGCGATCTTGTCGGCGTTGGCGGGCGTGGGGGTGCTGATCTTTTTTATCCATCACGTGTCGATGTCGATCCAGGCGCCGAATGTCGTCGCTTCAGTCAATCGCGAATTGCAGCGGGCGATCGACAGCCTCTATCCCATGCGAGTTGGATCGCCGCCGTCGGACCACGAGCGAAACGTCAAACCGATAATCGAACAGATTCCCCCGGCGTTCGAGACAGCCGCCGCAGAAATCGAAGCAAACCGAACGGGGCACGTGCAGCGCGTGGAGCCGGAACAACTGCTCGCGCTCGCAGCAGCGCACGACCTGATCGTTCGCATTGAGCATCGACCCGGGCAGTTCGTCGAGAAGGGCGACACCATGTTGAGCGTCTACCCGCAGGCTCACCTGGACGCCGATCTTCGAAGTCGTCTGCAGGCTACCTTCGTGATCGGTAGAGAGAGATCGCTGACGCAGGACATCGAGTTCCCCGTCACGCAACTGGTGGAGGTAGCGGTGCGCGCGCTGTCGCCGGGCATCAACGCGCCGACAACGGCGAGACTCTGCCTGGATCAACTGGGCGCGAGTCTCGGCCAACTCGCCGAGCGCCAGTTTCCATCGCCCTATCGGATGGACGCGGAGAACCGCTTGCGCGTGCTCGCGCCGTCGCCTTCGTTGTGCGACTTTATGGATGCTACTTTCGACGAGATCCGCCAGAACAGCGAGCGTAATCTGGCCGTCCTGATCTGGATGCTGGAGGTCTTCCGTCGCCTCGCACGTCACTTGCCCGATGAAGCAGCACGCGCGCATCTGGCCAGGCACGCGCGGATGGTCAACGATCAGGCAAAACAGATCGCGACGACTGAACACGATCTCCGCCGCGTCGCCCAAGCGTCCGCGGCGGTGAGCAGCGCGCTTAATCTGCCACAGATCCAGTAGTGGTCGGCGCCTCAGCTGTCAGGCGATGATGTCTTTGACGACGTGGCCTTCGACATCGGTGAGGCGGAAATCGCGGCCGGCGTAGCGGTAGGTCAGCCGTTCATGGTCGATTCCGAGCAGGTGCAGGATTGTCGCGTGCAGGTCGTGCACATGCACTTTGTTCTCGACGGCGTAGTAGCCGTATTCGTCGGTTTGCCCATAGGTGATGCCACCCTTGACCCCGCCGCCGGCCATCCACCAGCAGAACCCGTGCGGGTTGTGATCGCGGCCATCGGAGCCCTGCATCGTCGGCGTGCGGCCGAACTCACCGCCCCACACCACCAGCGTGTCGTCAAGCAGACCGCGGGCTTTGAGGTCCCTGATCAACCCGGCGATTGGCCGATCAATCTGCGGTGCCAGACGGCCGTGTCCGCCGCGTAGATCCGAGTGCTGATCCCAATAGCTGTGGCTGCACTGAACGAACCGGACGCCCGACTCGGCGAATCGCCGAGCCAGGATGCACTGGTGGGCGAAGTCGGCGGTGGTTTCATCCTCAAGCCCGTAAAGGTCGCGGATGTAGTCCGGCTCGGAAGCGACGTCCATGACTTCGGGGGCCTCGGTCTGCATGCGGAAAGCGAGTTCAAAGCTCTTAATCCGTGCTTCAAGGGCGGCATCGGGCCCGGTGGATTCGCGGTGGTTCTGGTTGACGCGGTTGAGCATGTCGAGCTTCGCACGCTGCATCTGCGAGGACTGGTGCTCATTGCCGAGATAGGCGATCTGGGCTTTCGCGGAAGGCAAACCGCTATGCCCCAGCCGCGTGCCGTGGTGAACGGCGGGCAGAAACGCGGAGGAGAAGTTATTGACGCCGCCATGGCCGAGCGTGGGACAGATGGTGATGAAACCCGGCAGGTTCTGGTTTTCGGTGCCCAGGCCGTAGGTGACCCACGATCCCATTGAGGGGCGGACGAAGGTGTCGCTGCCGGTGTGGATTTTCATCAGCGCGCCGCCGTGCGCGGGGTTCGAGCCGTGCAGAGAGCGGACGACGCAGAGATCGTCGGCGCAGTGTTTGCCGATCTCGGGGAACAGGTCGCTCACCCAGAGTCCGCTCTGACCGTACCGGTTGAACTTCCAGGGGGAGCCCATGAGGTTGGAAGTCTGGGCGAACTGAACCCGCGGCTTGTCGAACGGCAGCGGCTCGCCGTGATCTTTCTGGAGCCGCGGTTTGTAGTCGAAGCTGTCGACCTGGGACGGGCCGCCGTGGATGAACAGGAAGATCACCCGCTTGGCCCGCGGCGCATGATGGCCGGGCCGGGCGATCATCGGATTGTCGGCACCCTGCCCCTGGGCCCGCGCCAGATCGGCGAGCAGGCCGCTGAGCGCGACCGAACCGAAGCCTGCAGAGCTGCGACGCAGCATTTGCCGACGGCTCATGAACGACGGGTCAAAACTCTGCGGCTGACTCATGGAACCGACCCTTCCCTGCGAACTCAGTCGATGAAAATAAACTCGCTCGAAGCCATCAGCAGATGGCAGAAAGTCTGCCAACCTTCGCGGCGGGCGGCGGCATCATCGCGGCCTTCGGCGATCGCCATCCTCCGCATCTGCTCGATGAACGCCAAGGCCTCGGACGCTTCGGTTTCACCGACCGGCCGGCCCAGGGCGAGCAGGTAGGCGTGTTCGATTCGGCCGGCGTCGGTGGTGATCTGCTCATGCTCCAGCAGCCGGGCCGCGAAATGCTCCGCCTGCTCGATCACGATCGGGGCGTTCATCATGAACAGCGCCTGGTGCGACACCGTCGTGCTCGGCCGCTGCGCCACGGTCATCCCGGCATCGGCGTAATCAAACACCGTGAGCATCGGATGCAACACGTTTCGGATGATCGGCAGATAAACAGACCGTCGATGTCCGCGGTAGGCTTCGTAGTCGGTGTTTCGCTCGGCTCGAACGTAGCTGTCGTTCTCCGTGCTCATCTGGCTGCCGCCCATCTGGAGATCGAGCGTACCGCCGACCGCGAGCAGGGCATCGCGGATGGGCTCGGCCTCCAACCGCTGCCGGTTCATACGCCACAGCAGGCGGTTCTCGGGATCGGTGGCCGAGGCGACCGAATCGTAAGCCGTGCTCATGCGGTACGTGCTACTGAGAAGGATCGCCCGGTGCATCTGCTTGATCGACCAGCCCTGCTCGATGAAACGTTCTGCCAGGTGATCGAGCAACTCGGGATGGCTGGGCTCCTCCCCCCGAAGCCCGAAGTTGGAAGGCGTGCGCACCAGACCTTCACCGAAGTGGTGCTGCCAGATGCGGTTGACCATGACGCGGGCGGTGAGGGGGTGGGCCGGGTCGGTGAGCCAGTGGGCGAATTCGAGTCGTCCTGAAGCGTCGTCCGGCATGTCGGGCGGATTGATGAGGTGATCGAAAATCTCGGGCGTACGCCGAGGCGTCGGCTCGTCGGCAAGCGTCATGTGGCTGCCGCGGATGTGCACTGGCAGATCGACCGGCTCATCGGCCTCGAACACCGTCATGACCGTGGGCGGGGCAGGCGGCAGCGTCGCTTCCAGTTCGTCCACCTGCGCACTGAGGGCAGCGAGACGGCTGCGGTCTTCCTCGCGGTAGTGATCCTCGACAGGCTCCGGCATCGTCAGCAATCCGGGGCTCTCGTAGAGCGCCCGCCGAAGCTGCGCCTCGTAAACGTTCGAAAGATCGAAAGTCCATGCACGCACCAGACCGGCTTCGATTGGCTGATCCGGTTGTGCATGGCGAGCGGCGACTTCGTCGGTCGTCAGCGGACGGTCGTACAGCCGCACCTCGTCGACCCGGCCGTGGAAGTTAACGTAGCCGTCCGGTCGACGCCCGAAGTTCAACAGCCCCTCGCCCGTGGTACGGGGCTTGCCGATCTCCGTCTCACCGACCAGTTCGCCATCAACGTAAAGCTGCAGATGGTGGTCGTCGTACGTCAGTGCCAGATGGTGCCACTGCTCGTGTTCGATTGCTCCATTGCTCGAGAACAGCCCGTAGGCGTTCTCCCGCCCGCCGCCGATGTTCAGGTACGCCCCCGCCCGCCGCTGGCCGTCGACGATCAGGCTGAAGTGCCCATCGGTCCATTCATTGCCGTTCTTGGCGACCACCCATCGTCGGCTGTCGCCCTCGCCCTGTTCCTTGACATAGACCCACGCTTCCAGCGTCAACCGCTGCGGATCGAGCGCCGGTTCGTGCGGCTCCTGCTTGAAGCTCTCGCCATCGGTGTAGAGCGCCTCGCCCACGTGCCCGTCGCGCCACTGCGCCAGGGCGTCGAAATAATCGCGGTAAACTTCCGCGAGCTGAGTCGGCGACTCCAGTGGGGCCTCGGCCAGATGCTCTGCGGCCAGGGGGGTGCTGCTTTGGACGAACGCAGCGTGCGCCGCCACCCGTGCTGCATCATCTGCGTCGGGGTCAGCCAGAACTTCCACCCAAAGCGATAACGGGGAGGCCCGTTCATCCGCCGCCGTACGCAGATGCTCCACCCAGACTTCGAGCAGATTCGGCTCCAGTGAAGCGTCCGCCGCTGCCTCGTGTAGATCTTGCCCGGCGAGCACGTCAGCTGCCGACATCAGGTAATCGGCCAATGCATCGCGCCGATGTTCGAGCAGCGCGGCGTGAATCTGCTCACGCGTTTGCGTCAACCGCTGCCTCGCCTCCTCAAGCGATTCAGCGTGGGCCTGCCGATCGTCAAGCATCTGCTGTGTCGCCAGCGGCCGCTCGCGCCAGGATGAAAGGATGATGTCGAGTTTGGTCATCATCTCTGTGCTGCGGAAGATGCCCGCCATTGCGTAGTAATCGTCATCGGTGATCGGATCGAACTTGTGATCGTGACACCGCGCACACGAGACGGTCAGCCCCAGCAGCGACCGGCTCATCACGTCGATCTGCTCGTCGGCGATGTCCAGCAGCATCTTTTGCTTATCCTGCTCGGCGAGAATCTTCGGCCCCACCGCAAGGTAACCCAGGGCTGTCCAGCGTTCGAAGAGGACTTCGTCGCTCGCGGGGTCCTGCATGAGGTCACCCGCAATCTGTTCGGTGACGAACTGGTCGTAAGGCGTGTCCGCGTTGAACGACTCAATCACGTAATCGCGGTACCGCCAGGCGTGGGCGTAGGCGACGTTTTCGTCTGCACCGTTCGAGTCGGCATAGCGGGCAAGGTCCAGCCAATGCCGACCCCATCGCTCCCCGTATCGCGGCGATGCCAGCAGGCGGTCGACGACGCGCGCGTGCGCATCGGACCGTTCATCGCCGACGAAGGCCTCAATCTCCTTCGGCGTCGGCGGCAGGCCCGTCAGGTCGAAAGTCACCCGGCGCAACCATGTGTACCGATCGGCCTCCGGCGCCGGCTTCAGGTTCGCCTCTTCCAACGCGGCGAGCACAAACCGATCGATCGGATCGCGTGCCCAGGCTTCGTCTCTCACCTCGGGCAGTTCAGGGTCCGCCATCGGCTTGAAGGCCCAGTGCTCGCGGCCGGCTTCCCAGTCGATGCCGGCGTAGTGCGGCACGTCGGCCGGATCGAACAACCTTGGGTCCGGCGCCCCCATCGCCACCCACTGCTCCAGATCGCGGATCGCCTGATCGTCGAGCCGGCCGTCCGGCGGCATTTGCGTTTCCGAATTGTGATATCGCACCGCTTCGATCAGCCGGCTCTCGTCGGGCTCACCGGGCACAAGGGCGGGGCCAGAATCGCCGCCGATCCGCGCGCCGGCGGCGGTGTCGAGCACAAGGCCGCCACGCAGATTCTTCGCATCCGTGGCATGGCACGTGTAGCAGCTTTCCGCTAGCAGCGGGCGGATGCGCTGCTCGAAAAAATGCGCCTGCTCAGCGCTCACCGCTTCGCCCACGAGTGGCTTCGGCGGCTCCGCAGCGGTCGCCTGCAAGGCGCCAAGCGCCAGCACGGCCAACACTGGAAACGCCAGACCCCAAGGCCGCCGGGAAACTTTCGCAGTTGCTCGATCCATCAACATCTATGCTTTCATCGTTCGCCGCCCGGCGCGCCCGTGCAGCGTCCCATCGCACCGGCACCTTTACGCGCCCCTGGCGTAGGTTCGGCACGACTTTAGACTCAGTCCATGATAGTCCGCCCTTGCGTCTGTGTCAGTCCTTTATGTGATTTGTGTTACAGGTTCTAATCGTCCGTCGGCTTTGCCAGCGTCACCCTGGCTGCCGACTCGGCGGCTCGTTGGCAGTTACTTGCGCACCTGTTGGGGAAAATCGGTGCGGTATCGATCGAGTAGGGCCTCTACGTCGTTGTCCACGATGTAGATCTTGCCTCGGACCTCGTGCGTTTCGCCTGGCTCAAGGCCGCCGATGCGAAAGTCCGCGTGCAGGCACTGGATGACGCCTTGAAACAACTCCTGGTAGGGCTCGAATGCAACGGCGAAAATGAGCGAATCATCATCGCTGAAACAGCCGATCAGCCCGTAAGTCGGCACGTGCGGGTTAAGCGGCCGAGGGTTGACGTCGTCGCGATCTACGCCGGGCGCTGACCAGACTTGCCCGGGCTCGTACCGCGCCTCCGTCGCCCAGTCGCGCGTCGGCATGCGCTCAAGTTCGCCATCGATGAACACGAAGCTTTTCTCCAGATAGTCATACTCGGTGCCTGATTGATCACCGGGATGACCGGTAAAACGGCCGACGCGGGCGCAAGGCTGCGCCCAATGGGCCGCGGACGTTCGCTGTGTTGGGTTGTGTGCCGTGATGCGGATATCGACTTCATCTTCGCCGGCGGTGAGGATATGTTCGACGATCACGCCGTCGCTGAGTTCACATCGCAGGTGGATGCGGCCGTCGGCTTCGTCGGCTTCGTCGGCTTCGTCGGCTTCAATCAACTCCGTCTCATGCCCGATCACGGTCTCGGCCCAGTCGCGGTCGGTAGACCCCGCCCGGCAGTACGCCTCCAGATACCACGTTTCGAGATGGCCTTCTGGGAGGCGCTCATCGTGAATCGTGAGTATGTCGTCTTCCCAGGTGATCCGCAGGCGGTCGCCCTCAGCTTCCGATGCGCCGCCGATGCTGATCGCGGCAAGCGTCACAACCAGCGCGAAGCAGAAGCAGAGTCGGGCTCCCAAAGAGCAGCGGCAGGTAATCGATCCCATCGGCAAGATCCTTTCCTTTAGGGTGGGCTATCTGTCAGTGTTCGATGGTGTCAGGATTCCAGAAAGCCATCATGATCTTGGCCAGAATCTGCTCGCCGTATTCGTTGGCATGAATCACGTCACGATAAAACAAGTGGGGGTGGAGTTCGGACGAGCGGATGTACTCGGCCCACGGGGTGGTCATGTCCAGATAGGCGCAGTTCTCCTGCTCCGCGAGTTGCTGCAGAGCCTCGCCCCAATCGCCCGTCCCGGAGTAGTTGTCGTTGGCCGCCAGCGCATCGGCGTCCCGCGGGTCGACATGCCCGAAAGTTCCGCTGGCTAACAGAATTTCGACATTCGGCAATCGGTCGCGCAGCTGGTGGATTACCTCCCGAATGCTTGAAATGTCCTTCTGGCTGATTCCACCGATGAACACGACGTCCGGCTTCCGTGGGACGATGTGCTTGGCGACGCGGCCCTCTTCCTTGTAGTGATGGCAGCCGCCGCCGCCACGCACGTAAGCTGTTCCGCGAATCTCAGCCGTGGGATACGCCTCCTGCAGTTTCGCCAGCCAGCCCGAACGCATCGTGTCGAGGACGATGCTGTCACCAAGCGCGAGCAGGTGCAATTCGCCACCTTCGTTAAGAATCCGTTTTGTTCGAGACAGATGCGTCCAGTCGGCCCGGGGGGCGCTAAAGGTGCCATTGGGCATTTCCGTCCGAATCTGCTCAATCTGTTCGAGTGAGCGTCGCGGAGTGCCGATCAGGTAGTATTCTTCCTCGGGCGTCTCGGACCATGTCTCCACGTCAAGCGGATGCTTGGCCGGCAGCGCCCCCTGCTCTGGAAAGGTTACCGGCGAGTCCTGCTGCATGTCAGCTCGTGTTACCGTCACGAACGGCATCGCCAGGCAGAACGCCAGCAAAAGAAAGTGCGGCAGACTGTACCGGGCTTGATTATCGCTCATAAGCCTGTTCTCCAAGATCGTCGGCGTGGCTCATCGCTGGAGCCGATCGCGTAGGTGATGTCAACGACGCGGTTTCTTAGATTGTTCCGCAAACGATGCTTGGAATCAACGACAACTAAACTTAGCATGACTGCACGTATCCCTCGCGCATCATATGGAGCACGTGGCATGAGCATCGAAACCAATGGCCCTGGTGTCGACACGAGCCGGCGAACAGTGCTGAAAGCCGCGGCGGCGGTTGCGACGGCCCCACTGTTTATTCCTGCTTCGGCGCTTGGCCGCGATGGCAACGTCGCCCCTTCCGAGCGCGTCGCGTTGGGCTTCGTCGGCCTGGGAACGCATGGCCACGGGTACAACCTCAATCATTTCCTCAGCCAGGACGATGCCCAGGTGGTGGCGTTGTGCGACGTCTTCGCCGATCGTCGCGAGAGCGCCAGGCAGACGGTGAAGGAGCGACGCAATCACGACTGCGAAAAAGTAGCTGATTTCCGAGACCTGCTGGCACGTGACGACATTGACGCTGTCGTCATCTCCACCCCCGACCACTGGCACGCGCTTCTTTCCGTGATGGCGCTGGAGGCCGGCAAGGACGTCATGTGCGAAAAACCCAGCCTCTCCATTGCTGAAGGTCGGGAAGTGATGGAAGCGGTGGGGCGGCACAAAGCTGTCTTCCAGATGGGGCTGGAGGACCGGTCGGTGGTTTACTACCACCGCATGTGCGAACTGGTCAGGAATGGAGCCATCGGCGAACTTGAGCGAATTGACGTGAAACTACCCTCAGGGGTTCTGTTTGACGCGGAGGAGCAGACGCCGGTGCCCGATGGCCTCGACTACGAAATGTGGCTTGGCCCCGCCCCTCACCACCCCTACACGCCGACGCGCACCGGGGCGATGCAGTGGCGGCAGATCCGCGACTACTCAGGGGGCATTCTTACTGACTGGGGCGCGCATCTGCTTGACACGGCCCAGGTCGGCAACTTCGCCGAACGCACCGCACCCGTTGAAGTTCAGGGCAAAGGCGTCTGGCCACCAGAGGACGCGATGAGCGAGATGCCCCTTGAGTACGAGCTCGATTACCGCTACGCCAACGGCGTCGAGATGCGCGTCGAGTCCGGCGAGGTCGCCATCCGCTTCACCGGCAGCGACGGCTGGATCGGAAACCAGGGGTGGCGCGGTGTCCTGCAGGCCAGTGACGAGAAAATCCTTCGCACACGCGTCGACGATGAAACCAATCGCATGTGGTCACGCCCGGAACTGGAGCATCGCAACTTCCTCGACTGCATCAAATCACGCCAGCCAACCACCTACACCGCCGAAGACTTCCACTATCTCAGCACCGTCATGCACATCGGCAACATCTCGATGCAGCTCGACGGACGGAAGCTGCAGTGGGATCCGGAAAAAGAAGCGTTCATCGATGACGACGCCGCCAATGCCTTGCGTTTTCGCCAGCGCCGGGACGACTGGATGAAACTCTGATCCGCAGCAAACACCGACGCATCGCGCACGACGGAGACTCAATCATGCAGATCACACGGCGACAGTTCACGCAGCGTTTGCTGATCACAGGAGCAGGCCTGCACGCCGTCGCCACGCGAGCGGTAGCGGCGGACGAACAGCGCATGAACAATCGGCTGTTCATCATGGACACATGGTTCTGGGGCGATCAAATACCCTTCGATCAACAGGTCGCACTCCTGGCAGAACTGGGCGTGAAGGCGATGCTGTTGTCCGGCCTGCATCATGTGACGCCGGAAAACCTGCAGTTGCTCGATGACCACGACATCGCGCTGGAGGCTGTCTACCACGTCGCCAACGCGGAGGAACCGCCCAGCGAACCATTGCTTGACGTCATCGCACGCCTGCAGGGGCGCGACACGCTGATCGCTCTGGCGATGAGCAGTAAAGCGTTCGGCACCTCCGATCCGGAAGGCGACGCCCCGGCGATACGGCAGGTTGGCGCCTATGCCGACGCCGCCGAAGAGGCGGGGCTGAGCGTGGCGTTCTATCCACATGCCGGCTTCTGGTTGGAACGGGTCGCCGATGGTGTCCGTCTCGCACAGAAGATCGATCGCCCCAATGTCGGCGCTATCTTCAACCTCTACCACTGGCTGGCACGCGACGCGGAAGAGGTCACCCTCGATCAGACGCTAGACGAAGCCCTTCCCTACCTCAAAGCTGTCACCATCAACGGTGCTCAGCAGGATACCGCCCGCATTCCCGTGAACGACGCCATTTTGCCACTGGACCAAGGCAATTACGATCTTCGGCCCCTGATGCGAAAGCTTGCCGCGCGCCAGTATGCCGGCCCCATCGGATTGCAGGGTTACAGCATCCAAGGAGACGCGCCAGGCAAACTTCAACGTTCGGTCGAGACGTACCGAGCGCTAACGACACTTCGTTGACGGCCGCTTTCTGATCACGCCGTCACCCGGCAGCTTTCCGCGGAGCAGTTCGGTTGGGCTTGCCCGGTTACGCGAACATATCCAATGCTGGCTTACCTAAACCGTCCTTCGTGATGTAAAACGGACGGCGTTCAATCTCGACGTTGTACCGCGGAGAAATGCCCAGCGCGTGGCCGATGGTCGCGTGCAGGTCGGTCACGCCGATCGGCTTCTCGACGGTGGTGCATGGCCGTTCATCCGCAGTCTTGCCGTAGAGGTAGCCCTTTTTGATGCCGCCGCCCCACATCAGCACACTGCTGGCGCCGGTGAAGTGGCGGTGCATGCCGTAGAACTTTTTGTCCTCAATGATGTCGGGCTGGTTGACCTGGTCAGGCACCTCTTCGCCGGGGCTTCCTTCTGTAAGGGCGTCGCGGCTGAACTCGCTGGCGAGGACGATGAGGGTGCGATCAAGCATGCCGCGCTCTTCGAGATCGAGGATCAACTGCTTGATGGGGCGGTCGATCATGCGTTTCATATCGACGAGTCGCGTGTGCCCGTTGTCGTGCGTGTCCCACCCGAGGAAGGGGACGTATTCGGTGCTGACTTCGATGAAGCGGGCGCCGGCTTCGACGAGGCGTCGCGCGAGCAGACAGCCCATTCCGAAATCGCCGGTGTTGTAACGGTCGTAGGAGGCGCGCGGCTCTAGCTCCAGATCGAACGCCTTCGCCGCGGGCGAGGAGAGCAGCCGATGCGCGTTATCCATAGATCTCAGGAGCGACTCTTTCTGATAGTCGCTTCCGTGCTGGGCGATGGGGCTGTTCTCCATCAGTTTCTTGTAGGCGGCCTGGCGTCGTTCAAACCGGCTGAGGGTCATGCCGCCGGGTGGACGGACCGCTTCCATCGCCTGCCTGGGGTGGGGTACGCGGAACGGCCCGTACTCACTGCCGAGAATGCCGCCTGTCTGAAAGGCCCGCAGTTCCTCCGCTTCACCATTACCCTCGTACGGTTGGCCGATGTCGATGAATGGCGGCACGGCTTCATTACGGGGACCCATCGCATGGCCGATCCACGCGCCCAGGTGCGGCGCAGCGACGGTCAGCGGTGGCTCGTAACCGGTATGCCAGTGGTACTGATGGCGTGAGTGGAGAATGTGCCCGAGGTTCGGCAGCACATGCGAGCGAATCAGCGTCCCGCGGTCCATCACCTCGGCCATGTTCTCAAGGCCCTGCGAGAACTTGATGTGATCGACGGCGGTGTCGATCGAGGGGAACGTGCTCAGCATGTCAGCGGAACTCATGCCGACTTCAAAAGGCGCGTGCCGCTTCGGATCAAACGTTTCGGTATGCGCCAGGCCGCCTGCCATCCACAGGACAATGACCGCTTCGGCTTGGCCGCCGCCTGGCGCAGATTCCCCCACAGCGGACCAGGAGGTTTCAGGGACACCCGCAGCGAGTGCGCCAAGGGTTGCAGCGCTGGCGGTTTTGAGAAAGTCGCGACGATTGCGTTCCAAAAAGCACCTCTCGGCTGGTTCAATAAATTAACTGAAATTCGGGAAGCATGACCAGGGCCCAAAGCAAATCCTGCACGCCGTCGACACTGGGCGTGGAGCCGACCAGCGCGACCGCAGCGCGACGCTCGCCATCGTTCGGCTCGCGGCTGAGCGCGGCTTGGTAAAGCTGCACGACGAGATCCTCAGGATTCTCAATATCGCGCTCGAGCCACTTGCGTGCGCCACGACGAAGCGTCGCGTCCAGCGTGTAGCCGTTTATCAATTCCAAAGCCTGTAGCGTGGTGGCGATCGAATCGCGCTCCGTTACGACCTGTTCACGATTGGGTTGGCCCATTGCTGTGAACAGCGCGTCATTAACGGCCATGACCGCGCGGACGTCCGTGAAAAGATCCGAGACGTCGCGCGATTGCAGAGCCTGTTTCAGCAGGCTCTCCGCACGCCAAGGCGTGACGTTCGGCCCACCAATCGAAACGGCGTCGCGCCAGCCGGCGTCGTCGAAGCCGGGGGCGTGCCAGGCATCCGGGGCTGTGTCTGCAAACTTCCATCGCGCGTCGCTGCCAAGGCTCCATACCGTTTTGCCTTCGATGTCGTAGCCGACGGCGGAGAAGAACCAGCCCGCCGGATTCGGCTCCGAGGCACTGAGTTCGATGCCGCGTTCCGTATCAGGCCAATTGATCGCCAGCACAGCCAGCGTGTTGCTTCCGCGCCGAAGATAAGGCGTGAGATCGAGGGCCGCCGGGTGCTGCCAGTCGTTCCCCGTCGCCACGCGATCTCCGTTGATGTAGAACTCAAATTGATTGTCGGCGGTCATCACAGCATGGGCGATATGTGGCAGCTGTTCGAGCGTGAAGGTTCGGCGAAGATAGATGCCACCTCCCTGCGCACGCTGGGCGGCATCGGCATCACGCCAAATCCACCTGCCGATCAGGTCGTCGCTTGCATCGGCATCGGCATCGGTATCGGCAACGGCCGAGTTCCGGGCCAACGCCTCGCGGACTGCGGTCAGTTGACCGCCCTGTCCGCGCGGATCGCGCTCGAGCATGGCGCTGCTGACCTCCTGCCAGATGCCGGTGACTTTGGAGACGCCGTCGACGAACTGCTCAGCAGACATACGCTGCACGAGTGGGCCACGGAACACGTAATCGGCCATCTCCGGCATGGCCTGGCGATCGGGAGGCAACTGGTAGGCCTGCGATGTGGCGATCAACCTGAGCGTGTGCTTGAGGTCGTAGCCGTTCTTGCGGAAATCCTCGGCGAGAAAGTCCAGCAGGTCGCGATGGAAGGGCGTGTTATCCATCTCGTCCGTTGGCCACACAATCCCCCTGCCCATGAGCTCTGCCCAGAGGCGGTTGACGATGGTGCGCGTAAGCCGGCCGTTGTCAGGGTGGACCATCAGGTCCGCCAGTTGCTTGGTGCGCTGTTCAAGCGGGGCGTCGGGGTCGATCTGGCCAAGCTCGGGGAAGAGGAACGCGGGCTTCACTGTTTTCCCAAGCGGTGCATCGCAACGGGCCACTTCGAGAGGTTCCTGCGCGAATACGCTCGCCAGTGCATAAGCTTCTTCGAGTTTCCACTCGCCATCGAAGCTGTCATGGCAGGAGGAGCACTTGAGGTTCGAGCCGAGGAACACCTGCGAAACGCTTTGGGCGGCTTGCATCTCACGCCGTTGGGAAGCGTTCACCACGCCACGCCAGATAATGCCACGGGTGAAGCCCTCCGACGGTGCCTCGGGATCCACCAGTTGATGCACGAATTCGTCGTACGGCATGTTGTAGTACAACGCCTGGTAAAGCCATCCGGTGATCTGGCGTCGGCCGTCGTCGATGAACCCCGTGCCGCGGTAGGCGTTCCGGAGCGCGTCGTTCCAGAAAGCAAGCCAGTGGTCGGCGTAGTGTCGATCGTTCGCCAGAAGTTCGGCGACGAGGCGTTCGCGTTTATCTGGTCGTGTGTCGGCTTCAAAAGCTGCAACCTGTTCGGGGGACGGCAGCAATCCCAGCAGGTCCATGTAGACACGACGGATGTAAGTGCGATCATCGACCCGTGCGCCCGCTTCGATGCCGTGCTCCTGGTAGTAAGGTCGCAGCAGCCGGTCGATGGGGTTTTGCGAATCCCCTGCGGCTGGCAGCTTCACTTCCCGAGGCTTGAGCGGGGCACGTTCAAAGACGCGGCCAAGAGCGAAACCATCTTCCCAGGGTGCCCCAGCCTCGATCCACGCGCGGATGATGGCGATCTCCTCCGCAGGCATCCTCTCCTCCTCGGGAGGCATACGCATCTCAGGATCGGGGTCGGTGATGATTTCATAGATGAAGCTGACGTCCGCGTCGCCGGGGACCACTGCGGGGCCGCCGCGACCGCCACGGAGCATCGACTCGAGGGTGTTCAGCGATAGCCCGCCCTCCCGTTCCTCACCGGTATGACAATCGCCGCAGCGGTTTCTGAGGATTGGGGCGACCTGATGCGCGAAGTCGTTCGGCTGCGCTGCGGTGTCACCCTCTGTTTCCTCCGCCATGGTTGAACTGGCGGTGATCAAAACCAGAGCAAGGCCCGCGATCAGTATGGTTGCAGCACGCTCACCAGATCGTCTCATTGCGTTAAACTCCCACAAGCTTCGATAGGCGTTCATGTTCATTGACCCTGATTACGCCGTTCGATCTCCTCCCGCACTGCGGCAGGCGGCTCAATGCCCTGGGGCACGCTTTGCGCGGCATCTTCCGGGGGGCCGTTGTCGTTGCACCCGACGATCCCGAAGGTCGTCGCTGCAATGAGGGCACAAGCCGTAGCGTATCCGAAGATTGTTTTTGAGAACATCTTACGAGCCTTTCAAGTGAGGTTGAGGTTCATAACCCCGCGGAGCAGCCTGCTGCTTGCATCGCGTCACTGACGACGCATGCTAGCGCTGCGATTTAAAATTAGCCGGTCCCGTTTCTCACAGGACCGGCTAAATGTTTCAATCGATCAATCGTTCACAATGCCGGCCACATCGATCAGGCCCCAGATGTTCCACCCGAAAGAACTGGTCGCGATTTCTATCTCTTCCCAGTTGCTCCAGTTCACACTCGCGTCTTCATAGAGGTGATTCGCACCCTGAGGCATCCCTCCGTCGCCAGCGTGGCTGGAGAACGGCCCGTTCGCCCAAAACCAGTTGTCATTGTGGGCCTCGTTGCGGCTCGTGGCACCACCCTGTGACTGCATGATGTTCATCATGATCGGCACGCGCGAATAAGGTCCGTCATATTTCGTCTTGCTTACCCAACGTTCGACGGGGCCGTAATTCCACGGCTGGCTTGTATCACGCCCGACCATCAGCTGATAGCCGACGAGGGTGCCGTAGACGACGGTGGGGGAGTGCTGAACCCGGTGCCACTGGTCAGTCGGGCAGAACAGAACATTGTTGTCAGAATGCGTCACGTCCTCAGTCATTTCCACGAGATACTGATTGATGAAGTCTTCGCGGACGCTGGTCGAGTTCCAAGCCATGTCGTTCCCACCAACGGGAATACGAGGAGGTTGCGCAAGCCCGTTATAGGGGAAGGAGTTGTTGTTGCTGGCGGCATATGTCGCCAGTGCATTTCCCCATTGGCGCAGGTTGGACGCGCAGGAAACTTTGATCGCCTCCTGCCGCGCACGGCCGAGGGCGGGCAACAGAATGGCCATGAGCAGCGCGATGATGCCGACGACCACCAGCAACTCGATGAGCGTAAAGCCCCTATGGATGGGTCGAAACATCAGCCGCCCGTAACGTTTGTTTTCTGGCATACTTTGCCTCCCTGTAAAGGAAATGAGTTGCTCGTTGATTTTTTGTTCGCGTACACCAAGAACGGTACACAAAATACACTTCTTGCACGATTTAACTAAACGAGAGATGCGTCTTAAATTTGCCAAATTCAGCACTTACGAATGACAGATGTAACTCTTTCACTAAAAACATAGCGGCCGCCGACCTATTTGTCAAGGACATCCAACAGAAGTGTCCTCTTAAGGTAGTTAGGTTTTAGAGCGCTGAACAAATCTGGGTGGGTATACTTTTTGAGCAGGCTTCCGGAACGGGGCTGGTACGTTGCCCGCAGGCGGTTTAAAATACATCAGAATCGATTGCTATATGAATCGCGTTTGTTGTGCTGATTCGGTTTGAGGTTGCGGGTTCTTCTTCGCCTTGCTGACAGGGCGTTCCGGCTTAATCTCATTTTTCTCGTCTGGGGATCAACGATGCATCGTCTACTTCATTGCGCTGTCCTTAACGTAGTCGTGATCGTGTCTGCTTTTGCTTTTGCCGATGAAGCTCGGGCCGAGGCGAGGTTTTTCGATCGACGTGATGGCGAGTTCTGGAAACTGGTGAACGCGGGGCGAGACGCGGAAGCGGCGGCACTGGTGGCACGTCGGCTCGAGTTGGTTATTCCAGCCTGGAGCAGACAGCAGAGAACAGGTGAGCCGACGGTGCTCAACAGCCTGATCTTCCGCCCGACCGACGCCGCGGAGGAAATGGATCTGCTCGATGAGGTGGTGAAGCAGGCCCGGCCGACCGGCGAGGCAGCGAATGATCCCGACGCGATGCTTACCTTCGCCTTCGTCTGCGAGCTGCTGAAACAGTGGCACGACGCTGAGTCGGCTCATCGGGAACTTGTGACGCTTGAGCCGGATGACCCTTCGCACCGGGTGCGTTTGGCGCTATCGCTTGCGCACCGCGATCCGGCGGCCGCCGCTGAGGAACTGCTGGCCGTTCGCAGCGACGACTGGCCCACGCATGGCACCGACATACTGACGCACATCCAATGGCATCTCCACAGGGAATACGCCTACACGCTGAACATCATCGAAATGGCGGACCACTGGTTGGCGAAACGAGATCGGACGCATCATCAATACGTGGCGTGGGTGGGGCAGCTGCTCCGACCGTTGTACATGTCGCCCCATCCTAATCTGCCATCGTTCCTTGCCAAGGAACGCGAGGCCGGTCGACAGGAACAACAACTGCAGGAGCGGCGGATGGCGATATTCAGTCGGCTCACCGAGCACATGATGGATGACCCAGCCTTGAGCTTCCTGGGCTTTGAGTTTCGCGTGGTGCTGGCGGACCGGAACGGTGAGGATCTCACAGCATATGTGCCGAAGGCTCGGCAGATCCTCGGGCGTTTTGCCGATGATCCCGGAGACGTTGTTCGAAACTACGAATTGCAAGAGACGCGTTTCCTGGATGATCGCGGCTGGACGGATCTGATCGCACTCGATCCGGCGCAGTTCCTCATTCGCCACGCCTGGCGCACCAACAATCGCGTGCTGATGGAGGAGGTCATCGCCGGCGTCACCGTCACGGGCGATCTGCATGATGAGCCCCATCGGACGAAGGCGTACGCTGAACTGTACTTCGCGACGGAGGAGAACTTCGTCCGAGCCGGTCAGGACTACATGGACCTGTTCGTGGCCCAGCATCAGAGGCATCACGGTGACGAGACCGGGTCGCCCTGCGTGGCGATCACCTCGGCTGCGGCACAACATATCGTCCACGCCTGGCGCACGCGCCGACTTGAGGTGGACATCAACGACTTGGCCATCGCACCCGTGGCCGACCTCTTCGAGGGCGCAGGACTCGTACCCTGTGGCCTGCCTGAATATCTCGATGCGTACGCGCTGGAACTTTCAGAACGGTTCGGCGTGCAGGCGACGCGCGAGTTGTCTCGCAAGATCTCTGTCGTGCTGATGGGAACTCTCACTGGCCAGCCTGATTTTGTGGAGCGTTACGCCGATGCCGAGGATGGGGACTTCAACCGCGGCAGGATTGAGGTGTACGTCAAATTTCTCCGCCGTCAGATGACGCAGACCGCGCCTTTGATGCTGCTGGCCCTTGAAGAGTTCAACCGCATCGGCGCGTTCCCTCGGAACGTCCCCCATCCACGAAACACCTATCGCAGCCTCGTCGGGGGCAGCGACGATCCGGATTTAGAGCTTGCGGCGCGACACGGCCTTGATGTGGATGACGAAGCAGCAGTCCGGCACACGGAGTTGATCGCCTTCATTGCCACGTCCCGGCTGACGGCCGAGGCGGAAGATTTCACCCCTTACCTCATCGGCTCCGAGGAGACGGCGGAATCCGTGCTCGGCGGGCTCTACCACAATGTACACGTCCCCAAGATGGCGGGCCCACATGGCCGCGATGCCAAACAAACGGTGCGCGACTGGCTCGCCAAGGAGCCCGATCCCTCATTTGGGCACGGACTGTTGACGGCCATGTTCAGCGACAGGTATGGCGCGGGTGCTTATGACTATCTTGCGAACAATACCGACGCGCTCGACCGCATGTCTGAAAAGCAACGCGACGCTTTGGCGATTAGTGCCCTTGCCTGGGAGGGCGAGCTTGAGGGGATCAGCGAGGCCGGTGCCGCAGTGCGGGAACGACTGCTCCGGCGGCGCGACCACGTGTGGGAGGCAGAACTTGAGCAACTGCTTGCGCTGGAACGCACGGAGCGTGGCTACTACGGCAGCCGAATGGGCGAAAGCCTCGTGCCCATGCTTCGGCATTGGGTCCGGTGGGATCCTGCTAAGGCTCAGCAGGGCCTCGATCACGCGCTCGATCTCATGCACAACACCTACTACGGCAACGGGTCAAACGACATCGGTTTGCTGAAGTCGATTGTTGATGCAGAGGACGCGAAGCTGCGTCTGCTCGTCGCTCAGACGGTGCGTGACCGGCGCGATCCACCCGTCGAAGCCGATGCCCACATTGCCGGTGCAAGGCTGATGCCTCTGGAAAATGGGACCGCGCCGCTGGTTGACCATGTGGAGCCGGCGCTGCGGAACCTTGCCTCGATGATCGAGAATGACGCCGATGTCACCTTTGCGATGCTCGGCCTGGCGACAAGGCCGAACCTTCACAGCCACCGAGAGCTGGGCTCGATCGCCGCGTGGGCAGAGCTTGAAGGCAACTCAATTGTCCCAAGGATCAAGCGTCGTCTTGGCCAGTACGCCACGCTCCTGCGCGCCACCGTTGAGCCGGAGCTGCTTGGCACGCCGGCGCACGCCGCAGCCGTTGGTGCCCTCAGGGCGGTACTGGAGGATCAAACCCTTTCGCCGACCTACCGCCTGGCCATCGCCGTGGCGATCGTGGACAAGGTTTCCGTTCCGAAGATCAACGCCGCAACCGCAGAACTGCTGAGCGAAATGATGGCCGACGCGGAGACGCCTGTTGAGGATCGGCAGCTGATTGCGGTCATCGAGCAGATCCTCCTCGCGCCGGGGAGCGACCAGGCGGAGGCGTGGCTCGATCAGGTGGGCAAAATTCTTGAAGGCCATGATCTAAGGACGGCGTCGCGCCGCGAGCCGCCTGTCCTGCGTGGCCCGATCGCGGCACTCCGGGAGGCGTACGAGGCTCGCGCGGCGAGTGCCGGCATGCTGGCGGAGTTGAAAGCCGAGCATGGGCTCAAGGCTGCCAGTTGGCTGATGTTGCTGCTCCAGGGCGAGGGCGCGGTCGCTGCCGAGCTGCTGGTCGAATTCGCTGAGGAAGCGGACCTGAGCTATCCGCGCACGCTGCGGTACGACGCCACGCTTGCCACCTCGGCTTACCAGATGTTCGAGGCGATCGATGATCCAGCCCTGCGGTTTTTTGCGGAGATCGTTGTTTCCGCTGTCCCTGACGCTGAGGGATATGAGGGTTCACCCCGGGCACAGCGCCTTGCGCCGCTGGTGGCCCGTTTCGCCATTCTCGATGACCGCCCACCCCTCCGCCGGCAGGCCCTGCTGCTGATGGCCGATCACGACGAGGCGCTTTTCGCGTTGGCCGGCGTGCTTGATGAGCTGGTGGGTGATCAGGACCACGTTGCCATGTTCCTTCCAGCGGACAACGTCGTCGCCAGCGATGAAGCGTACGAGCTGGTTCTACGTCACCTCCACGCGGAGGTCTTGCAAGGCAACCTCACGCCGTTCGTCACGTTGATGCAGGCCGTTTCGAGCGCGAGGACGCCGCGTGAACGTGGTCTGGCGGGGCGCTGGGAGCGACCACTCCGGAACATGCTCACCGAAACGATCTTCAACAACCTGAGCGTCTTGAGCATCGACTCGCTTGCGGAGCTTCGTCCGCTCATCAAGCAGATGTTGAATGACGACTCCCACGACGGCGCGCCAACTGCCGACCCGCTTTCGATTCTTTCAGCACTGACGCGGGCAGCCGCCGGTGAGGAGCCGCGCGATAATCCGCTGACCAACCACCCGCATTTTCGGGAGCAGGTCTGGCATCAACTCGCCGAGAAGCTGGAGGATTTGCTGTTGCGGCCTGAGCGTGTGCCGATACGCCAGCGGCTCGAGTTCCTCGGTCGCCTCCTCGCTGACGCCTATGGACAGAAAGCGCTCTCCCAGCCGCCGATGGCCCTGTACCTTTTGCTGGACACCGATCTGGTCGGTCGTTTCGACATGCTCGACCACGGCAAAATCATCGCCGATCTGGCGCCGCGGGGCGGCCGCACCTGGGCAGAGCTGGCGCTGGTCCATCATGAACTGGGCGAGGGCCAAGACGCCTACTTCCAAAAGGCGATAGGTATGGTCAAGCAGTCGGAGAATTTTTACGACACGCTCTCCGTCGCCGTCGTGCTCGGCTACGCCGGTGAAATCGCGCGTGCGGTCGACCTGCTCGAATCGTTCGAAGCGAGTTCTCCCCAAAAGCAGCAACAACTGACGAGGGTGATCGAAATGATGAAAACCGGCACCATGCCGCGTTACGTCAGCCGCCCGCCAGCGAGCCCACGCCGCCAGCGGACCCCCAGCCGCCCCCGGGGCCTGCGTTGACGGCGAGCGCGGCGTGGCCACCAGTGGGAATAGGACGCAGACGTCTAATTCTAAGCAGTAGACCAACAGTCTAACCATCCAAGTTCTCGGCACGTGCAGCAAGCTCGCCAAACATCACCCCAATGACGATCACGACCGGAGCCGCCGTGGCGGGAAGACGTTGACCCGAATGTAGATATTATATATGATATGGTCATAGGCGGAAGGGACGCGAGAATATCCTGGAAAGGAGCTGCCCCATGTTGAGCGTGAAGGTGAGCGGGCTAAGGACCGGGCAGTGCGTGGGGAGCGTTGCGGCGGTGATGCTGTTGGCCGTGACGAGCGTTGCAGCCATGGCGGAGCAGCGGAGTTTGCCTGCTGCTGCGGCGGTCGAAGTGGACTATGCGCAACATATCGAGCCGATCTTTGCTGAGAACTGTTACGGCTGTCACGGTGCTGAGCGTCAACGTGGGAACTTCCGACTCGACCGTGCGGATCATCTCCTGCTTGGGGGGATAAGCGGTGAACCGGCGCTGCAGCCGGGCAACGGTGGCGAGAGTCATCTGGTGCGACTGGTGGCGGGGCTTGAGCCTGAGTTGAAGATGCCGCCTGAGGGTGATCCGCTGAGCGATGAGCAGATTGCCTTGCTGCGTGCGTGGATTGATCAGGGTGCGGCCAACACGCTGCCCGAGAGCGAGGGCGGGGCGGATGACCAGATGTGGTCATTCCAACCGGTGGCCGATGTGGCCGTCCCGAGCGCGGGCGAGGCGTGGTCGGCAAATCCGATCGACCGTTTTATCTATCACCGGCTGTCGGATGCGGGGCTCGAGCCTTCGGAGCCGGAGGATCGTGCCGTTCTGACTCGACGACTTTATATGGTGATGCATGGCTTGCTGCCGACGCCGGAGCAGGTCACGCAGTTCGTCGACGATGATCGCCCGGACGCCTATGAGCGTCTGGTTGATGAAGTGCTGGCGAGTCCGCGGTACGGCGAGCGATGGGCTCAGCACTGGTTGGATGTGGTGCGGTTCGGCGAGACGCATGGCTTTGAAGTGAACACGCCGCGCGAAAACGCCTGGCCTTATCGCGATTACGTGATCAACGCACTCAACGAGGACCTTCCGTACGATCAGTTTGTTCGTGAACAGATCGTCGGTGATGCCTTGGGCGCGGATGCTGCGACGGGCATGCTTGTCGCAGCCCCCGTGATTCTGCCGGGCCAGGTCGGCAAGGACGAAGCCTCGATGCGTCTGGCGCGTGAGGATGAACTCGCCCAGGTGATCAATACGGTAAGCGGCACCTTTCTGGGTCTCACCCTTGGCTGCGCCCGTTGTCACAATCACATGTTCGACCCGATCACGCAGCGTGACTACTTTGCCATGCAAGCCGTTTTTCAGGGTGTGAACTACAGTGAGCGAAAGGTCGGGCCGAACAAGGCGACGCGCGAACGTGCTGCGGGACTGGCCGAACAGATCAAGCCGCTCGACCGTCAACTCGCAACGATTCGGCAGCGTGCAGACTACCGCGCCGCGACCGCTCTGTTACGCGAACCGGTTGATGCGGCCGGCAACGAAGAGCATTTTGAGCCGGTCGAGGCCGCGCTCGTGCGGTTCACGATCACACGAACCAACGACGGGCTGCAGCCGTGTATCGATGAACTTGAGATATGGACTCCCGCTGGCGACGGCGCTGAGCCCCGCAACGTCGGCCTCGCTTCCAACGGCGGCGTGCCGACCGCCTCGGGATCGTGGGCGAACGATCGGCACAAACTGGCGCACATCAACAACGGTCGCGTCGGCAACAGCCACAGCTGGGTCTCCGACACAGCGGGTAGCGGCTGGGTGCAGATCGAACTGGCGGAGCCGACCAGCATCGATCGCATCACCTGGGCGCGCGATCGCAAGGGGGAGTTCGACGATCGGCTGGCGGTGGAGTATCGCATTGAGGTAGCCGCTGAGCCGGGCGGCGAATGGCGCACGGTGGCTGGCTCTGACGATCGAAGTTCATCTGGACGATCCCTGGGGGAATGGGCCGCCGACCATTTGCCTGAGGCCGTCGCGTCCCGCTATCTCGCCTTGACTGCCGAGCGTGAGGCCTTGGCTCAGGAGCGCGAATATCTGCTTTCCGAGCGATCGATCTGGGCCGGTGCCTTCACCGCGCAACCCGAGCCGACCCGACGGAAGTATCGAGGCGATCCCATGTCGCCACGCGAAGTTGTTCCGCCCGCCGGTCCCGCTGTGTTCGATGCGTTCGAGCTTCCCACCGAGACGCCCGACCAGGCGCGCCGAATGGCCCTGGCGGAGTGGCTCGCTGATCCAAAGCATCCGCTGACGGCACGCGTGATGGTCAATCGCATCTGGCAGCATCACTTCGGCACGGGTCTGGTGACCACGCCGAGTGACTTCGGCGGCCTCGGGGCCGAGCCTTCGCACCCCCAACTGCTGGACTGGCTCGCAGGTGAATTCGTCCGCAGCGGCTGGTCGATCAAGCACATGCATCGGCTGATTCTTACCTCGCGCACGTTCCAGCAATCGAGTCGGCCTGACTCAGCTTCACTAGCGGTGGACGGCGACGCGCGCTTGCTGTGGCGCTTCCCGCCTCGGCGTGGCGAAGCGGAGATCGTTCGCGATGCGATCCTCATGGTCAGCGGCACGCTGGATCTGCGCATGGGCGGGCCCTCCTTCGACGCATTCAAACCCAACGACAACTATGTCCGCGTGTATGAGCCCCTCGAAGAATTCAAGCCCGAGCACTTCCGCCGAATGATCTACATGCAGAAGGTCCGCATGGAGCCCGAAGGCGTGTTCGGTGCGTTCGACTTGCCCGACCTGGCGACGCCCTGCCCGAGCCGATCGCAGTCGACCACACCATTGCAGGCACTGAACCTGTTCAACTCGACGTTTGTCGTCGATCAGGCCGACCGCCTCAGCGATCGCCTGCGGGAGGAAGTCGGCGATCAGCCTGAGCCGCAAGTGCGACGCGCTTTCGAGTTGGCGCTTGGGCGCGAGCCGGACGCGGTCGAACTGGCACAATCGGTGAAGGTCATCGAGCAGCACGATCTGAACACCTTCACCCGAACACTGATGAACCTCAGCGAGTTTCTCTACATCCAGTGATTACGCCCACGGCGTGACGCATGACGACAGCGACGGCGGGGACATGGAGCGAACGATGAGCGAGATACCATCACAACCAGGCCGCGACTTGCTTAATCGGCGGGGCTTTCTTTCTCACACCGGGACGGGTGCGGGCGCGATGGCGCTGCTGCATCTGCTCGGCCGGGACGGACTGCTCGCCGATGAAGCCGCTCCCATCCGACCGACCATCGATGCGTCAGCCCCGGCCGCGCCGCGCCTGCCGCACCACACCGCGAAGGCTCAGCAGGTGCTGGTGATCTTCTGCTCCGGGGCGCTGAGTCACATGGACACCTTCGACTACAAACCCGAATTGATCAAGCGTCACGATCAGCCCATGCCGGGCGGCGAAGGACTGGTCACGTTCCAGGGCGAGAACGGCAACATCAGCAGGCCGCTGTGGCGCTTCCGCAGGCGAGGTCAGTGCGGGAAGCTTACAAGTGATTTGCTGCCGCACCTTGGCGCGCTGTCGGACGATCTGTGTTTTATTCATTCGATGAAGGGCAAAACCAACACGCACGGGCCCGGTGAGAATCTTATGTCCACCGGCTACACGCTCGACGGCTTCCCTTCCATGGGCGCGTGGACGACGTATGCACTCGGCTCGGAGGTGCAGAATCTTCCTGCATACGTAGCGCTTGCCGACCCACGCGGCGTGCCGCAAAGCTCCGTCAATAACTGGGGTCCGGGGTTTTTGCCTGCGGTGTTTCAGGGGACGCCGTTCAACTCGACCAATCCGATTCGAAACCTAGCACGGCCTAGCCACATTAGTTCCAGCAGCGACAAGGCGAGTCGCACGCTTCTTAAGAACCTCAACGAGCATCATCAGCAGCAGCGGTTTCCAGAAGATTCCCAACTAGCGGCCCGCATCGCAAGCTATGAACTGGCCGCACGGATGCAACTGAGTGTGCCCGATCTGGCGGATCTCAGCAGCGAACCTCAGCACATCCGCGATATGTATGGTGCTGACGATCCGGAGAACAAACTTAAGTCGCAGTATGCTGATAACTGCATCCTCGCACGCCGGCTCCTCGAACGCGGCGTCCGCTTCGTGCAGCTGTTCAACGGCGCCTACGCCATGGGCGAAGGGGTGGGCAACTGGGACGGCCATCGCCTTCTGCAGGATCAATACAACATCCACGGACCCGTCCTCGATCAGCCTACCGCAGCACTGATCAAGGATCTCAAGCAACGCGGCATGTTCGAAAACACCCTTATCGTCTTCTGCACCGAATTCGGCCGCATGCCGGTATTTCAAAAGGGCACGACCGGCCGTGACCACAACCCCGAAGGGTTCACGTGCATGCTGGCCGGGGCGGGCGTCAAAGCGCCGTTCTCCTACGGCCAGACCGACGAACTGGGCTACCGAGCGGTTGAGAACGTCGTCACCGTTCACGATTTCCACGCCACGATTCTGCACCTGCTCGGCCTCGACCACCGCCGCCTGACCTACTACCACAACGGCTTCGAACGCCGACTAACCGACGTACACGGCCACGTCGTCACCCCGATCCTTAGCTGATTATGTGTCAACGGATATCGTGCGGGCCGGGGCGAAGTCGGTTTCAGGCGGGCGGCAGCGGCGTGTTGGGCGCGACCGCATCCTCGGGATATGGGTTGTCCGGGCCGAAGACGTGCATCTGCTCGCGGGATTCGATCGTCACGAATGACTCATCGACCATTTGATGTTCGTTGTCCCAAGGCCGCTCGCCGTCGAGTTTCAGGTGCCGAATGAAAAACGGATAGGCCGCCATGCGCTTCGAAGGCCCGTAGTCGTGCCCTTCGAGGGAGAAGTGGGCGTTGTGCACACGGTCAGTGGCGTCATACAGGCTGTAAACGTGCTGAATGTATGGGAATTCGGTTTGCGGGACGTGCTTGGTCCAGTCGTCGCCGTTGGAGAGGATCAGTTGCGGCCGTGGTGCGGTGAGCGCGGCTATCTCGGCGTTGTTGGTCTTGTGGTTCGGCCCCCAGTGAATCGGCATCCCGCTCTCGCATGCGCATCCGCCGAAGAAGTGTGCGGAGATCTGGCAGCTGGGCACGGCCACGGCGACGCGATCGTCAATGGCTGAAAGCAGGAACGTCTGCGAAGCACCGCCGGAGTTGCCGGTCATGCCGATCCGGTCGGGGTCGACGCCGTCCAGCGACTGCATGAAATCCATCGCGCGGATGCTGTTCCACATCGTCAGCCGCAGTACCTCGGGAACATCGCGGTGGGACCAGCCTGCGACCTCGGAATCGCCGTAGCCGACCATGTCGTAATGGAACACGACCGCGCCCATCCGCGCCAGCACGGCACACCGGATCTGCCGCGAGGCCCGGAATCGCCCGCCGTGTCCGTGAGCGGAAAGGATGCCTGCGTGAGGCGCGTCCATGTCGATCGGTCGATAGAGTGTGCCCGTGACATAGAAGCCCGGGTAACTCTGGAATGCCACGCTCTCGGCGGTGTAGCCGTCGTACGTGCGCTTATCGAAGAACTGGGGTTTCAGTGGCGTCTTCTCGAGCATGGGCGAAAGCTTCACGCCTTCGAGGATCCCCCGGCGGACCCGCTGTCTCCGCTGCTCCCATTGCTTCAGGTCGGAGAATGTCGCCTTGAACTGCTCCAACTCAGCCGCCGCCTCCTCCGGCGTCTGGGCGTGCCCTTGGCGGAGCTTTGGGCCGTGTTCGCCGTTCCCATCGGCACGGACCGGCCAGGCGAAACTGCTCAGTGCCACACCCGACAGGCTCAACGCGCCCAGGCCGCTGATGCCGCCATGAAGGAGCGATCGTCGCGAAAGACCGGATGCGATCGATGGGACCACGAGGTCGCCAGACGGTGCCGAATGTGATGCAGATTTCGATTTCATGTCATGCGAGTCCTGAGTGCGAGTACGTTGTTCGACGCGGCGGACTCCCCGAATCTAGCAGGGGTGAGGGGAGCGTCAAGGAAAACGGATTTTCGAGATTCCCAAAAAACCATTGTTTCTGTTCCGACTAGCAACCACAATAGGTTCATCTGTTTTAAAAGGGGCTCATGATGAACGATCGTGGTAATAAGCTATCCAATCTTCCACGCCGACAGTTTCTTAAAAGCACCGTCGCTGCGGGGGCCATGGCACCATGGCTCCTGTCCGGATCGCGTGTCCTCGGGGCGAACGAACGTCTGCGTCTTGCGTCCTGCGGCGTCAACGGTCGGGGCGATCAGTTGATGAAAAGCTTCGCCCTCCTCGACGGGGTCGAGATCGCCTGGATCGTTGACCCGGACCGTCGGCTCCTCGAACGCCGCAGCGAGGAGATGAAAGAGCGGACGGGCAAAAAACCCTTAACCACGACAGACGTCCGGGACGCCCTGGCCGATCCTGATGTTGATGGCATCATCGTCGCTGCCCCTAACCACTGGCATTCGCTGATGGTCGTGTGGGCCGCCCAGGCCGGCAAACACTGCTACGTCGAAAAGCCCGCCAGCCACGACTTCAATGAAGGCCGTGTCGCCTTGGAAGCGTTCAAGAAGTACGGCGTGGTCGTCCAGCACGGCACACACAACCGCAGCAACCTCGGCTGGGCCGCCCGCGTCAAAGCCGTTCAGTCCGGTAAATACGGCCGCCTCGCCGTCGCCCACGCCTTTGCCTGCAAAGCGCGGCAGGGCATCGGCCACAGCGACCCGTCTCAGGCCCCCGACTGGCTGGATTGGAACATGTGGCGAGGTTCCGCCCTCATCGACGACTACAACAGCAAATACGTCCACTACAACTGGCACTGGTTCTGGGAAACCGGCAACGGCGAACTCAACAACCAGGGCACCCATCAACTGGATCTCGCTTATTGGTCGCTAGATCCGGAGATGCGAACCGAATTCCCGACCAGAGTCACCAGCCTCGGCGGTCGGTTCAAGTGGGACGATCAGGGCGTGACGCCGAATACCCAGATCTCTCTCGCCGAATATCCCAACGGGCAGAAGGTTCTGATGAACGTGCGGAACGTCGACTACGATGGCTATCAGCGCCAGGTCGAGAACCGCTTCTACTTTGAGGACGGCGGCAAGATCATCGGCAATCGCTACATTTCACCCAGCGGTGAGTCCGAAGGCCTCGAAGTCGACGACCCTGACCACATCACGCTTGGCGGGCCCTTCGGCGCCTTCGTCAAAGCCTGCCGCGAGAACAAACCCGAGCTCGCCAACGGCTCCATGGTCGAAGGCCACTATTCCTCGGGCCTCGGCCACCTGATGAACATCGCCTACCGCATCGGCGAACCGCAGCCGTTCAACGAGGTCGCCAACCGCTTCGGCGATGACAAGATCGTTGCTGATCAGTTCGCGGAGCTTCACGAGATCGTCCGGGAGGGCATGGGTGTTCCCGAAGACGGGGGCCGATACCAGGTGGGCCCCTGGCTCTCCTTCGATTCCACCGCTGAGCGATTCACAGGTGAACACGCCGACCGCGCCAACGAACTGCTACGCGATCAACGCCGCGACGAATTCGAAATGCCCGCTGCCGACGCCGTCTGACGTCTACGTCAGTCTGCCGCAGCTGAGCGTTTTCCGGATGCTCACACTTCGACCATTCTCTCGGCCTGTGGCGGGGGCATGGTCCAGTTGTGTCTCTATGTTTTGCCCAAGCCGATCCGCCGTTCCAGGCACTGACCATGACAATAAAAAGGGCCCTGCATCGTACTGATGCAGGGCCGCAGGTTGATACCAGAGTTGTCAATCGTGTTAAACGATCAATCGGCGAGACCGGGCACTTCAATCTTGAAGTACTGATCGCGCCAGCCATCCTGCTGAGCGCCGCGGCTGATCTCGTCGCGGTTATGCCAGCGAACGCTACCATCCTCGAACAGGAAGTTGGCGCCGGCGAAGGTGTCGGTTTCGCCGTTGCCCCTCATGTGGTTGGCGGTGGGGACGCCGTCGTCCGTCATGAACACGCCGTTGAGAGCCTGAAGGACGTCGCTCATCAGGGGCGCTTTCGAGAACGCACCGTCGTAGGTGATCTTCGTGACCCAGGGGCGCGTGCCGTCCCAAATGTTAATGTTTCCGGGAGGGCTGTTGCGGTTGGGCAGCGTGTAGTAGCCGAGCGTTAAGTGAGTCTGATCCTGGGGATCCGTCAGGTCAGGCTGGGCTGAATGCCTGCGCTCTTGCTGCTCCGTCGGACAGGTCAAGATGTTGTTCTCGCCATTTCGGATGGCGTCCGCATCATAACCGGTGAGGTAATCAGCGACGAACTCGTGATACTCGCCGTTCCAGTAGGGGGGCTCTGTCCGGTAGAGGCCGTCGGGGCTACCACCGTTGAGGGGGAAGCGGTTGTTGTGATCGTTCGCCCAGATAGCCAGGCTGCTGCCCCACTGCCTGAGGTTGGACGCACAGGAGACCTTCAGCGCCTCCTGCCTGGCACGACCGAGAGCCGGCAACAGAATGGCCATCAGAAGGGCAATGATACCTACCACAACTAAGAGCTCAATCAGGGTGAAGCCGACGATACGACGACGGCACGCACTATTACGGACAGAGAAACGTTTCATTGAGATTCCTTCCGGCGACATGGCCGGGACTGCGAACAACTCCTGCAAGCTTATTCAAACTTGCGAATAGATTAGTCGGCAAGGCCGGGGACCGCGATTTTGAAGTACTGATCGCGCCAGCCATCCTGTACAGCACCGCGGCTGATCTCGTCGCGGTTATGCCAGCGGACGCTGCCATCCTCGAACAAGAAGTTCGCGCCGGCGAAAGTGTCCGTTTCGCCGCTGCCCCTCATGTGGTTCGCGCTGGGCACGTCGTTGTAGATAAACTCGCCGTTGAAAGCCTGAAGAACGTCGCTCATCAGAGGCGCTTTCGAGAACGCACCGTCGTAGGTGATCTTCGTGACCCAAGGGCGGGTGCCGTCCCACGTGGTGATGTTTCCGGGAGGGCTGTTGCGGTTGGGCAGCGTGTAGTAGCCGAGCGTCAAGTGGGTCTGGTCCTGGGGATCGCTCAGGTCAGGCTGATTTGTGTGGTTGCGCTCGTTCTGCTCGGTCGGGCAGGTCAAGATGTTGTTCTCACCACTTCGGATCGCCTCCGCATCGAACCCAGTGAGGTAATCAGCGACGAACTCGTGATACTCGCCGTTCCAGTAGGGGGGCTCTGTCCGGTAGAGGCCGTCGGGGCTACCACCGTTGAGGGGGAAGCGGTTGTTGTGATCGTTCGCCCAGATAGCCAGGCTGCTGCCCCACTGCCTGAGGTTGGACGCACAGGAGACCTTCAGCGCCTCCTGCCTGGCACGACCGAGAGCCGGCAACAGAATGGCCATCAGAAGGGCAATGATACCTACCACAACCAAGAGCTCAATCAGGGTGAAGCCGACGATACGACGACGGCACGCGCTATTACGGACAGGTTTACGTTCCATGTGGGATTTCCTTTCGGGGACATGGCCGAGTTTGCGACCAGAGCTATCTATCCTCTACCTTGTCAGGTGTGGATCAATTGGCATCAAGCCGTCACTCACTATCGCTTGCGAAGAATGCAGAACGTTGAAACGTGCGGGTAACGTTCTTGACCTCTCTCCACCCTCCTCTCCGACAGACCCTCAACATCAGACGCGGTCCAGCACAAAAGGAGCCGCCGTCTGATCGGGTTTTCTAGACACGCCTTCTCGTTTTAGGCGTGAAGCCTCAAAGTATGCGCCTCAATTAGAACAACGTGAATCGGGTAAATATCGATCACTTCTTTAACTGATTGTAAAGCCTTCTGCTGCCGGGTCAATTGGTTTTTGTTATATAAAACGATTTTATCTAATCTTTTTATGAAGCAATTACGGACTCATTTGTTAGTACAAACGAGAATCGGCAGAACGCGTTGGTCATTCATCCGCCATCGCATCGCGTTCGTAGATCGTCAGCACCTGATTCGGCTGCACGTTTGTCAACTCCTGCTCAAGACCGCTCGGCCACCTGATATGGATGTGGTCGACCGTCCCCTCTAGATCGCCCAGCCCGAAGTGGGCCGTGGTCTCGTTATGGGCAAGAAAGTTTCCTCCAAGGTTCACATCATGGACCATGGAGAAACTTTCGCTTCTGCGTGGAATCACGGTGATGAATGCGCCGATGCCCATCCGGTTGGAAACCTCTCCCACCGTCTTAATGCGGAGCCATTTATTTGTTCCGCCGTTGTTGCGGTACAGCACGGGTTCGGCGGCGTTGTTGATCACCAGGATGTCCTGGTAACCATCATTGTCGAAGTCCGCCACGAGCAGGCCTCGACCTTGCCCGCGGTCGGTCAGCCCCGCCTCGCTGGAGATTTCCTCAAACTTATAGCCGTCGCTTTCGCCGCGGTTGCGCCAGAAGCGCATTTGTCTTTCTTCGAAGGGCGAATCGCGGAAACCATTGACCATGACCAGATCCCGGACACCGTTATTGTTGGCATCGATAAAAGCCGGTGCCCATCCCCACGCGCCTTCGCGGACGCCGAGGTCGGTCTGATCGCTGAAGTAGATCCCTTCGATGCCCCATCGCATTTCGTTGCGGTAGAGTCGATTGCCGTTGCCGTTTCCGGCGCCGCCGTAGATAGACGTGGTAAACCAGTCGAGCCAGCCATCGTTGTTGTAGTCGGCTACGGTTGAGCCCATCTCATTATGGCCCGTGCCGGTGCCCATTTTGTTGGTGACATCAACGAAGGTTCCGTCGCCCTGATTTCTCAGGTACTGACTTTTTCCATAATCGTTGATGACCAGCAGGTCCATCAAACCATTCATATCCAAGTCGGCGAATCGAGCGGTAAAACCGTGTTCGTTCTTAGGAGTATCAAGGCCGGCCTGTTTGGTGACGTCGTCGAAATACGCGGGGGCTTCGGCTCCACGGTTGCGATAGAGCCTGTTCATCGGTCGGTTCAGGCGGTAGTTGGGCGTTTCACGTCGGCGGTCCCACTCGTTGATGAACACATCAAGATAGCCGTCGTTGTTATAGTCGCCTGCCGTGACGCCCATGCCGAAGTGCGTCAGCCATTCGTCTTCGGGAAAGGCGTGGGCGGTGCCGCGCTCCTCGCCCTGTTCGATAAGTTTGCCGTTGCCGTCATTGATGAATAGCAGGTGACGATGGCCTCCGGAAACGCTTACGACGAGGTCCAAATGTCCGTTGTTATTCAGGTCCGCCAGCAGAGCGCCGTTGGTATGGGCATTGATGCGATCTGGGCCGAAGACTTCTTCGGAGACGTCGACGAACGTGCCGTCGCCCATGTTCTTGTACATGATATCCGTGTCATCCTGGCGGGTGACGAACAGGTCGGCTCGACCGTTGCCGAAGAAGTCTCCTACCGCCGCACCGCCGGTCAGGAAGTAGACTTCCATGCGGTCTTGTTGCCGGCGCTGGACATGCGTCAGGCCCGCCTCCTTGGTGACGTCGGTGAAGGCGATATCCTCTGCGGCCGCCGTGCCGCTCATCATGCATATCGAAGGAAGGACGATGGTCATCAGCAAGGCCTGATAGAGATAGGCTCTGCTATGCTTCCACCGTTGTCTGATCGAGGATTGGATGCGCATGGTGCGAAGCTCCGCTAGGTGTCGATTCAGAAAACGGGTAGCGTCTTACTCGACGGGACGGAGATAGTTTTCGAACACGTACTTCCCAATCGCCCGGCCGAGCAATTGGCCGTCGCGGTTGGCGAATTCATAGTGGATCCCACCGTAGATTCGGCTTCGGCCTGCTTCCTCCGCCGCCTCTGTAAAGCTGGTGAAGGTGCGCTCTTCGTCGGCGATAGCGTCGTCGCCTGTGATGGTGAAGGTGACGTTATCCGTGCCGAAGAACCGCGACAGCACGGCTGCCCCCACACCGCAGGCGGTGCTATGACCGCTCACGTATTCAGGATGCTGTGAAGTTGGGATCATCGGGAGCCAGTCCGCGTCGGGGTGGTTCTCATCCTCAATACCCGATCGGACGGCATGCACCGGTCGCCAAAGATTGTGTTCATACTTGAAATACCAGCAGGCAGACGTTGCATCGACGCCCGCGAGCTTGAATAGCGTGTAAAGCCGCGAGGCCTCCTCCAGATCGAGCTCACGCTCGGCGACCAGATAATCGATGATGCGGCACCAGTCGCCGGCCGGCGTGATGGTCCCGAGCGAATTCTTCCCGCCATCCGGCTGCAGTCCTTTGGACGCCCAGAAGAAAGCTGTCCTGTACTGGTAGTCCACCTCCGGCGGCAGCTCGCCGCCGGGATAATTGGCCGGGTTGTACCGCTCACGCCTGCCCAGTTCACGCACCTCCGCCAGATCACGCTTCCACTCTTCGCTATCCAATGAAGGAGGCCCGGGGACCATGAACTGAGTGATCCGCTCCAGTACGAACGGCTCGATGCGATGGCCCCAGTACGGCTCCGCCGCATAGATATTTGCGTCAGGGGTCAACTCGTCCATGCGGTAACGACCCTTTTTGACGATGAAGTCGTCATACTCTTCGGTGATGTGCGAACCGTCTTCTTCGCGCCAACGCAGCATCGCCTCGCCGACCTCTCGCCCCCATGCCATGCCGGCCCGCATCTTCTTCTCGGTCAGATCCCCCGCACGGATCCGCTCCATCAGCCGGACCAGTTCTGTCTGCCTCGCTGAGTTGAGCACGTTCTGGGTTTGCGCCACGATGCCTCGGCCGGCCAACTCACCTCCATGCTCACCGAAGAGCCCCTCGAGCACCACGAAGGCAGCTTCCATGGTCGCCGCCTCACGCGAAGCAGGCGTCTGCTCCTCTCGCGTCATTCGGTAGGGCTCGTACCGCCCGGAGATGCCGTTGATGGCGTCGAAGATCGCGCCGTGCATCATCGCCGCGGCACGCGCACTACGCACCGCCGTGTCTCCGCTGCGCTGGGGGCGATTCTCACGGTCGTACCGGTTGAGCTCTCGAAGCATCCGGTACATCGTGTCGTTCCAATGCTGAAGCACATGCGCGGCGTCTGGTTTTTCCGCCGCTCTCACTGCCTGAGGCGCCGCGAGGAACACCAGCAAAATCGCGCCAACAAAGAACGCAGATAGTCGTGACCTGATCATTGCCTCATCTCCAAATCCCGCGGGCGCTCGACGCCGACCCCGCAGAAGCTTAGATTCCATATACGGGCAAAAAACTACAAAAACCCGCTACATACTCAAGAAACTCATCGCCGTCTAAACTGCTCTCTTGCAATCAACATGATCGAGCAGGGATGTAGCCCAAGACTTGCTTCCTCCTTACTGATTTTACCGCGTTCTTCTGCGATGACAATCATTCGTTTGTATAAAGATCGCAGTTTTATTTACGAACTGTGCAATAAAATCTTCCCGGTGCTCGGCGATTGCAGCAGATCCACAGGGAGGGGAGGGTAGCAGAACCATCGGAGGTGGACGAAGGAAGGGGAGGGAGGGCCAGACGACCGGCAGTCTCGGCGAGGCTTCTCAAAGGCGGGAAGCCGTCCCGGCTGGTCTGCCGGGAGGTGGCGACACAGTCCGGCGGAGCCGGGACGCGGATATCGCTAAGAAATGAACTCGGCGGGGGTAAGAAAAGAAAGGGTGGCTGAGGGGATTTGAACCCCCGACCCCCTGGACCACAACCAGGTGCTCTAACCAACTGAGCTACAGCCACCGCATGCCGATCTTCGATTGATCGGTGCGAAGAGTGAAATTTAGCCGCTCGCACGCGAGGTGTCAAACGCCCCGTGCCGGTGTAAAGTAGGTCCCCCGGGCAGCGATCGTGATGCTGCCGGCGTGTTGTGCCTGAAGGAGCGGACTGTGCTGGTTTTGAACATCATCCAAGGCCCGGATAAGGGGCGGCAGTTTGAGTTGCCCGACGATGAGCCGCAGCTGATCGGGCGGAGCAGCGAAGCCCTGCCGCTGACCGATCCCACGATCTCACGCCGGCATGCCGAGCTGACGCCCGACGATGGCAACTGGGTTGTCCATGACCTGTCCTCCGCCAACGGCACCTACGTCAACGGCACGCGCATCATGAAGCCGACCGTCCTTCGGGCCGGCGACCAGGTCCGCACCGGCTCCACGCTGTTCGTCTTCGGGCGCACGCCTGCCGTTGCTGCCAAGCCGGTGCGCGTGCTGGCTGCGGGCCGGATCGACGCTTCGGTCGAAGCCACCGTGTCGTCCAATGATGATTCGCTGATCATGGCTTCGCCAGAACCCTCAGCCGCGGCGGCAGGGCACCTGAAAATCCTCTACGACCTGATGCAGTTGATCGGCTCGATCTTCGATCGGCAACTGCTGCTCGAACGCGTTATGGATCTGGTCTTCGAGCACTTCGCGCCGGACCGCGGCTTTGTGCTGCTGGGCGGGCCTGAGGATCTCAAGCCCGAGCCCGTGGTGGTGCGCTATCGCATGGCGCAGCCGACGGAGGAGGACAGCCGATTCACCGTCAGCCGAACGATTGTGCAGCATGTGATGACGCGCGTGGAGGGGGTGCTTTCGAGCAATGCGATGTCCGACCGTCGCTTCTCAGCCGGCGAAAGCATCCAGGCGTACGGCATCCGTTCCGCGATTTGCGTGCCGTTGAAGTTCCGCGAGCGCATCTTCGGCGTAATCTACATCGATTCAAAAATCGCCAACTACACCTTTACCGAAGATCAGCTTCGGCTGATGACCGCCATCGGCGCCCAGACGGGGTTGGCGCTGGCGAACGCCGACCTTTATCAGCAGGGCCTGGCGCAGGCGCGTTTGGCAGCGGTGGGGGAGACGGTGGCCTCGCTGTCGCATTCCATTCGCAACATGCTCCAGGCTTTGCGTGGCGGGGCGGAAGTCGTGGAACTGGGGCTTCGTAAGAAAGATCTGGAGTGCGTTTCGAGCGGCTGGGAAGTGCTTTCACGCAACCTTGATCGCATCTTCGATCTGACGATGAACATGCTCGCGTTCTCGAAGCAGCGGAAGCCTGAGTTCGACAATGTCGATCTCGCGGAACTGGTCAAGGAAGTCAGCGAACTGATGCGGCCGCAGTTCGAGAAGCGAAACGTGAAGCTGATCACCAACTGCCACCCCGAGCTGCCGATGGTTCCAGCGGATGTCAATGGCTTGCATCAGGTGATCGTGAACCTGCTCGGCAACGCGCTGGATGCGGTGGAACCGGAGGACGGCTGCGTCACGCTGGAGTGCAGCTTCGATGAGGGACGCCAGCGTGCGACGATCCTGGTCAGCGACAACGGCGAGGGCATTGAGGAGGAGAACCTGAAGCAGGTCTTTACGCCGTTCTACTCCACCAAGGGCCTGCGCGGAACGGGGCTCGGTCTGGCGGTGGCGAAGAAGATCATTCAGGAGCACGGCGGCGCGATCGATATGAAATCAGAGACCGGCCAGGGGACGCGATTCACCATCACGCTTTCGGCGCAGAATCGCATCGATCCGGCGGCGACGGCAGGATGAACCGGAGTGGTGGTGGCGGGGGGGGTCAGTCGTCCCAGCCGCTGCCGACGGCACGGGGCTCGTGACGGTAGAACAGGCGTGCCACGTCTTCGCCTGTTTTCTGTGCGAGCGTCTGGGCGAGAACGGCGGCGGTGCCGCGCGACTCCTGCTGCGTGCGGAAGAACATGGTGGTGGTCACTCGCGTGCCGTAGTCGTCCCGGGCGGGAAACAGCCGCTGGCCCGTCTCGACATCAATCAGCTTTACGCGAACGATCGCACGTGGTCGGTAGGTCTCGGTTTTCGTGGGCTCACTGCTCTGAAACTGTTCGACCCGGATATAAAGGACCTGCTCGGCCTCAACATGACGCCCGACCCGATCGATCGGCCAATCACTGAAATCCGGCTCATTCAGCCGTGCCGTGGCCAGTCGATTGCCGGCGACGAAGGTGGTGATGACCTCCTCTTGCGTGAGATTATGTCGAACCGCAGCGACAAGCGTGGCACGCAGCGAAGATTGCGGCAGCACGTTTCCAGGATCGTCGACGAAAACCACCGTCGTTCGGTCGGCCGGGGTGTAGGCTGCGGGAATTCTGTCCGGCGGCATGAACGCATCCAGCAGGAAACCGGGAGCCGCGCAACCGACCAGCACCAAGGGGAGCAGGAATGCTGGGGCAAGGCGGCCGATGCGCGAAAGCCTGAATGAATCGTGAATCATCATCTCTTCTCCAGCGACATCAGCGACGGCTTTTGTGCTCGTAGAATTTACCGATCGTGGCCTGTGCGAACCGCTCCAGCGTGGCCAGGCGAATGGTGCGCTGGTCGGCGTTGAGGAGCCCGACTTCGCTGTCTGGCGGGTACTCGACCGAGACCGTGGTGGCGTAGACCAGATCGTTCGGGTTTGGCGCTTCGACCTCAGTGACGCCGATGTTCGCGGTCATCAACCCACGCCAGATGTTCACGTTGCCCGGTTCGTGCAGGCGGTAATCGACAAGCTCGACCACAACAAGCCGGTCGACCTCCAGCCGCTCCATCAGGTCGGCGTAGGACGAAGTATTCCAGTAGAGGTTACGCTGCTGAAACGTGATGATCTCGCGGGGATTGCGGACCGTGACGCCGGGCACGTGGTCGGTGAGGCGTTCTGAGAGAATCGTCGCAACTTCAAGCTGCGCCAACGGGTGTTCGAACACGACGCTCAGGTCCGCATCGACCAGCACCGCGACGCGCTGATTTTCAAGCTCGAGATATTCCGCGGGAACTTTGACCTCGGCATTAGGATCGACGAAGCCGTCGGCCAGCCACCCCGCAGCGACGCAACCCTGTGAGGCGAGAACGGCTGCCGCTGTAAGGGCAAGAGCAGCGGCGGGAATTGTGAGGCGGGGGAGGATATTCATGAGCGTGTGGTTCCGGTACAGACTGGACGTGCTGGGACTAAGGGGACATTATCCCGCAGCGAGGCGTGTGAGCCAACCCGCGATCAAAACAAAAGCGATCAGGAGCAGACCCGAACGCCATCGCCTGGCAAGCGGCTGAACGAACGGCTCCAGCCGGGCGCCGGTGAAAGCGATGATACCCGCGATCCAGGCCGTCATCGCCAGTGCGAGGGCAAGGAGGGCGCCGGCGGGCTGAACGATGGCCGCTTCCATGAGTCGACCATGGGTGGCGAGCGTGAAAGCCGTCGTCATCCCACAGGTCGGACAGGCATACCCTCGCTCAGCCTGAAAGCTGCACTGCCCGAGTCCGAGTTGCTGATGCGTGCCGCTGCCGTACGGGTTCGCCTCAAGTTGGACGCCGACGAGGAGCCAGCTTAAGCAGATGGCCAGCACCCCCGCTGCGATGCCGCGTGCGGGCCAGGAGGCTGGGGGGATGACGCTGGAGGTGACATGCATGCACGTCCACATTACGCGTGCAACACAGCGGCGGCAAGTCCATCGCGGCACCGGCCTAAGGGCGAGTCGGCTCCTCTGAACGGTGGCGAAGATTCGTGTTCGCCGATCGCGAACCTGTTAACATAGCTGCGACACGCTTATGCAAAGGATCTGCCATGAATCAGGCGACGACACGACGGGAATGGCTACAGGGAACCGCAGCTGTCATGGCGGGGGCCGCTGTCGGTAGGGGGGCCGCGCCGGCGATGGCTGCGACCACTGCCTCCGCGCCACAGTACGCCTTTTCCTATTGCCTGAACACCGCCACGATCCAAGGGCAGGCGCTGTCGCTTCGTGAACAGGTCGAGGTGGCGATCGCTGCGGGCTACCAGGCACTCGAGCCTTGGGTGCGTGACGTGAAGGCCTACGCCGACGGCGGCGGCTCGCTGGAAGACATCGCCAAGCTCGCAGCCGACGGCGGGCTGCAGATCGTCAGCGGCATCGGCTTCCCGCAGTGGATCAACGACGATGCCGACGTTCGCGCCGAAGCGCTCCAGCAGGTGCGTGGCGAGATGCAGCTGCTCCATCGGATCGGCAGCAGGCACATTGCCGCTCCGCCCGTCGGCGCCACTAACGGACGCTTGCTTGAACTCGATGCCGTCGCCGAGCGCTATCACGCGCTGCTTAAGGTGGGACGCGAAATGGGTGTCGTGCCTCAGGTCGAGGTCTGGGGATTCTCGAAGAACCTGAGGCGGCTCAGCGAGGCCATCTACGTCGCCGCCGAGGCCGGTCACGCCGATGCCTGTGTTCTCGCCGATGCCTACCATCTGTACAAGGGCGGGTCGGCCTTTGAGGGAGTGCGTCAGCTCAGCCGGCAGGCCACGCACTGCTTCCACATCAACGACTACCCCGACACGCCCCCCGCCGAGATCGGTGACGCCGACCGCATCTTCCCAGGCGACGGTGTCGGGCCCGTCGCGGACATGGTGCGCGCTCTCGCGCAGAACGGCTGCCGCTGTCACCTCTCACTCGAACTGTTCAACCGGACCTATTGGGCGCAGGATGCGCTGAAGGTCGCCAAGGCCGGGCTCGCCAAGACGCGGCAGGTGGTCGAGCAGGCGCTGCAGGATCTCCCAGCCTCCGAAGCCTGATACCGGTCCCTCAGAAGCCGGTCCCGGTGGTCGTGGTGCGGAGGCGAATCAGGTGCTGGTTCGCGGTGATATAAAGGGTGCTGCCGTCTTCGCCGAACGCGCAGTTGGCGGTAGGGCGGCCGGTCAGAATGGTGCCGAGGTGGGTACCGTCGGGCGAGATGATCAGCACGCCGCCTGGCCCCGTTGCGAAGAGGTTGCCGTGCTGATCGACCTTTAAGCCATCGGGCGAGCCGGGACGATCATCCGTCGCCAGTTCGGTCGCATCGAAGAAAACGCGACCGTTGGCGATGCTTCCATCGTCCTGCACGTCGTAGGCCATCCAGATCGCGCGGTTGCGGTCGGAATTGGCCACGTAAAGCGTCTTCTGATCGGGCGAGAAGGCGATGCCGTTGGGCCGATCAATTTCCTTCGTCAGCAGCGTCACGGTGCCGTCGGGATCGATGCGGTACACGCCGTGGAAATCCAGTTCGCGGGAGGGATCGTTGATGCCGCGCGCCAGGCCGTAGGGCGGGTCTGTGAAGTAGATCGCACCGTTTGAGTGAATGGCGAGGTCGTTGGGGCTGTTGAAGCGTTTGCCGTCGTAGCGATCGGCGAGGGTGACCTTTTCGCCGTTGGGCTCATCTAGCGAGACCAGGCGACTCACGCGACGGTCGCCATGCTCGCAGAGAACCAGGTGCCCCTCGGCGTCGATCGCCAGACCGTTGGACCCTGGCTCGCGGCCGCCGTCGGCTTCGCCGGTGAAGCCAGACGGCTGCATGAACACCGACAGGCCCGCACCTTCCTTCCAGCGGTAGATGGTGTTGCGCGGTATATCGCTCAGCAGCACGTACCCGCCGTCGCTGACCCACACCGGCCCCTCCGACCACCGGAACCCCTCGGCCAGGATCTCGATCTCGGCATCATCCGCGAGCAGGGCATCAAGGCGATCATCCAGCCGCTCGATCGCCCCAAACGTTCCCGTCGCTTCGGACTGCGCCTGAACGTCCTGACTGAGCAGGCACAGGAATCCCATCGCCACCGCCGCGAGCATCGTTTCAACGTTGCGCATGATGAACCTTTCATCGAAAAAGTGCTGTAAGCGATGATCCCACAAATCCCAAGAATGGACAACGCCGACTGTGCCGAAAAGGACGACGTAACGATGTGGGGGAATCGCCGTAAAGCAAGTTCATCCCGGAAGCACTACAATCGGCATATTCGTGCCCCTTTCACGTCGGCTGCGATCCGACACCGGGGCTGAGCCAAAGAGAACCGCATTCCGCGAAAGGCCAACCCATGGCATCTGCCAAGCAAGGCGACACCGTCAAGGTCCACTACACCGGCAAACTGACCGACGGGACGGTGTTCGATTCATCGCTCCAGCGCGAGCCGATCACCTTCACACTCGGCGAAGGCCAGATCATCCCCGGCTTCGAGAAGGCCGTCGAAGGCATGGAGCCCGGCGAAAAGACCAGCATCACCATCCCCGCCGACGAAGCCTACGGCCAGCGTGACGAGGAAGCTGTCGCCAAGATCGAACGCAGCCAGCTTCCTGAGGATCTCAAGCCCGAGGTCGGTCAGCAACTTCAGGTGCAGAAGCCCGATGGTCAGCCCGTGGCCGTGCGCGTCGCTGAGGTTGATGATGACAGCATCACGATCGACACGAACCACCCGCTCGCAGGCAAAGATCTCGCCTTTGAGTTGGAACTGGTCGAGGTGGCTTGAGCACCTTTTTTTGTCGCTTGATCTAACGCCGTAATTGAAGAGCTGCTAAAGACAAACTATCATTCAGTTGATAACTTGTTGGATACTGTCGACCGTCAGGAAACAGTTATGGCTTCTCGTACGTTTGCTGCGATTCTGGTGTCCACGGCTCTGTTCATCGCCACACCGGCGATTGCCAACGACGGCGAGATTGACTTCAATCGCGACATCCGGCCCATCCTTTCCAGCAGTTGCTTCACCTGCCACGGTCCTGATGAGGACGAACGCAAGGCTGAGCTTCGGCTGGATACGCGTGTTGGGGCGATTGCCGACCTCGGCGACGGCGCAGGTGCCGTCGTCCCGGGCGACCCTGATGCCAGCGAACTCATGGGTCGCGTTACCGCTGAGTCTGATCGCCACATCATGCCTCCGCCTGAGGCAGGCGATCGGCTCACCGAGGAGCAGATCGCCACGCTGCGTCAGTGGATCGCTGAGGGGGCGGTTTACGCGGAGCACTGGGCCTACGTGCAGCCCCAGCGGCCAGCCGTGCCCGAAGTCAGCGATGGCGACTGGCCTCAAACGGCGGTCGATCATTTCATTCTGCGTCGGCTCGAGGCGGAGCATCTTCAGCCGAGCCCCCAGGCCGATCGTTACGCGTTGATTCGTCGCGTGGCGCTGGATCTCACCGGGCTGCCGCCGACGGTCGCCGAGGTCGATGCTTTCGTCGCCGACGAGGGGGCCGGTGCGTATGAGCGGATGGTCGACCGGATGCTCGCCAAGCCCGCCTTCGGTGAACACTGGGCCCGCTTCTGGCTGGACATGGCCCGTTACGCCGACTCGGCCGGCTATGCCGACGACATCCCGCGCACAATCTGGGGTTATCGCGATTGGGTGATTCGTGCCCTGAACGACAACATGCCGTTCGATCAGTTCACCATCGAGCAGCTGGCGGGCGACCTGCTTGAGGATCCGACCGATCAGCAGTTGGTCGCCACCGCCTTCCATCGCAACACGCAAACCAACAACGAAGGCGGCTCGGATGCGGAAGAATATCGCAGCGTGGCTGTGGTCGATCGCCTGAACACCACCTTTGAAGTGTGGATGGGCACCACGATGGCCTGCGCCCAGTGCCACACGCACAAATACGATCCGATCACGCTGGAAGAGTATTTCCAGGCCTACGCGTTTTTCAATCAGTCAGCGGACAACAACCGCCGCGACGAAGCACCGGTTCATACCTTCTATCTGCAGCAGGAGAAGGAGCGTGAAGCGTGGAAGGCTGAGATTGCAGCGCTCGAGCGAACGCTGCGGACGCCGAACGAAGAGCTGCTCGCAGGTTTCGAGCGGTGGCATCAAAGGCAGACGCAGCCGGCGGCGTGGCGGAATGTGACGCCCGCCGTTGTGACACCCGCCGATGGTGCCGGGGTTGCGATTCAAGAGGATGGCACCGTTGTGGTGGAACGCGGCGCGGAGCAGCGCACGGACACGGTGGAGATTCCGCTGGAAGGCATCGATCGGTTCGCGGGTTTGCGGCTACGCGGGGAACAGGGTCATACCGATCATCGCAATTTCGTGGTGACGGCTGTGCGAGGGGAGATAATTCCGCCCGCCGCGACGGTAAGTGAACCGCAGCCAGTCGAGTTCGCGGCCGCTTTTGCCGACTATTCGCAGCCGCGTTTCCAGGCCGGTTCGCTGCTGGAGGCCGACGGCTCCGGGTGGGCGGTCGGCGGCGGGACCGACGTTCCGCGCCATCTCACGTTGACCGTGGCCGAGGCGATGCCGATAGCTCCCGGGTCCACGCTCAGGCTCATCATCGAGCAGCAGTCGCCTTATGCGTTTCATACGCTCAAGCGTTTCGGCCTTGAAGTGACCGATGCGGTGGAAGTCATCAACCTCGCCGCGGTCCCGCAGCCGATCGTCGATCTGCTCACCGCCGACGCCGACACGCTCGCCGCTGATCAGCGTGAGCTGCTGCTGCACTACTATCTTGCCGAGGTCGCCGAGCCGCTCGCACCTGAGCGCGAGCGCCTTGCCACGCTCCAAAAAGCGATGGACGAGATGCCCAAAGCAAGCGTCCCCGTCATGCGGGAGTTGCCCGAGGCTAAGCAGCGGACCACGCGCATCCAGTACCGCGGCAACTTCCTGGACCTCGGCCCCGAAGTTTCCGCCGACGTCCCCGATGCCTTCCCCGCACTGCCCGAAGGCGAGCCTCGCAATCGCCTCACACTTGCCCGCTGGCTCGTCAGCGACGAGAACCCGCTGACGGCCCGCGTCACGGTCAACCGTTTCTGGGAGCAGATCTTCGGCACCGGGATCGTCGGCACCAGCGAAGAGTTCGGCTCCCAGGGTGATCTGCCAACGCACCCCGACCTGCTCGACTGGCTCGCGGTCGACTTCATGGAAAACGGCTGGGATATCAAACACCTGCTGCGCACCATCGTCACCAGTGCGGCCTACCGCCAGTCCTCGCGTGTGGATTCGCAGCTGCTCGACGCCGACCCGGACAACCGCCTGCTCGCCCGAGGCCCCCGCATCCGCCTTAACGCCGAGGCCATCCGCGACAGCGCCCTCGCGTCCGCCGGTCTGCTGAGCGACAAGATGTACGGCCCCTCCGTCCGCCCCCCCCAGCCGAACGTCGGGCTCAGTGCCGCGTTCGGCGGCGGGATCGACTGGCAAACCAGCGAAGGCGAAGACCGCTACCGCCGCGGGCTCTACACCACCTGGCGACGGTCGAACCCCTACCCCTCCATGGCCACCTTCAACGCGCCCAGCCGTGAGATCTGCATCGTCAATCGCGATCGCACGAACACGCCGCTGCAGGCGCTGGTGACCCTGAACGATCCCGTCTTCGTCGAAGCGGCCCAAGGCCTCGCCCGCCGGATGATCGATGGAGCGGACGACGCCGCCGCCCGCGCCACGCTCGGCTTCCGCATCGTCCTGGCGCGGCATCCCGAGCCCGCTGAGGTTGAAGCCCTGGTCGCCCTTCACGCCGACGCCTACGACGAATACGCCGATCAGCCGGAACAGGCCAACGCCATGGCGACCGATCCGCTGGGGCCCCTCCCCGATGGTGCCGACACAGCGGAATACGCAGCCTGGACCGTCGTTGCGAACGTCCTGCTGAACCTCGACGAGGCCCTGATGAAGCGCTGATAGCCGCGATACGGAGCGACCCATGCATCCCCGACTCGAGCAGATCCAACTCGCCACCCGGCGTCATTTCCTTTCCGACGTCGGCAAAGTCAGCCTCGGCTCCATCGCGCTGAACAACATGCTCGGGACCTCAGCTAACGCTGCGCCAGAGGCGCGCACCAACCCCCTTGCTGCGAAACAGCCGCACCACACGCCCCGGGCAAAGCGTGTCATCTACATCCATCTGACCGGCTCGCCGCCGAACCTGGACATGTTCGATTACAAGCCGAAGCTGAACGAACTTGATGGCCAGCCGTGCCCCGATTCGTACATTGAGGGCAAGCGTTTCGCCTTCACCACCGGAACGCCGAACATCCTCGGTTCCCCGCGTCAGTTCGCCCGCTACGGCCACAGCGGCATGTGGATGTCCGACGCCGTCCCGCACCTGCACAGCGTCGCCGACGAGATGTGCATGATCCGCTCCATGAACACCGACCAGTTCAATCATGCCCCCGCCGAACTGCTCATGCTCGCGGGGCATCCCAGGCCCGGTCGGCCTTCGCTGGGTTCGTGGGTCAGCTACGGCCTCGGCACGGAAAACGCGAACCTGCCCGGATTCGTCGTCCTCATCTCCAGCGGTGTTCAGCCGAACGCCGGGCAAAACTCCTACGGCTCCGGGTTCCTCCCCTCGGTCTACCAGGGCGTCCAGTGCCGATCCAGCGGCGACCCCGTCCTCTACGTCTCCAACCCGCCGGGCATGGATCGTCCCATGCGCCGCCGCAGCCTCGACACCCTCAACGAACTCAACCAGCGCCAGGCGAACGAACTGGCGCACCCCGAAACCCTCACGCGCATCGCCCAGTACGAACTGGCCTTCCGCATGCAGACCTCCGTCCCAGAAGTGATGGATATCTCACGCGAACCCGAAAGCGTCCTCGACTGGTACGGCGCGAAGCCCGGCGGCGGGAACTTCGCCAGCAACTGCCTGCTCGCCAGACGCCTTGTCGAACAGGGCGTCCGCTTCGTTCAGCTCTTCGACTGGGGCTGGGATTTCCACGGCACCAACCCCGGCGAAGACATCCGCGATGGCCTCACGAATAAAGCCGCCACCATGGATCGTCCCGTGGCCGCACTCATCAAAGATCTCAAGCAACGCGGCCTGCTGGAGGACACCCTCATCGTCTGGGGCGGTGAGTTCGGCCGCACGCCCTTCCGCGAAGGCCGCACCTCGTCCGGCGACATCCTCGGCCGCGACCATTACCCCGACGCATTCAGCATGTGGATGGCCGGCGCAGGCGTGAAAGGCGGTATGACCTACGGTGAATCCGACGACCTCGGCTTCTCCGTCATCCGCGACAAAGTTCACATCCACGACCTTCAGGCCACGCTCCTGCATCTCGTGGGCTTCGATCACGAACGGCTCACCCACCGCTTCCAGGGTCGTGATTTCCGACTCACCGACGTCCACGGCCACGTCGTCAAAGACATCCTCAGCTGATGCTTCGCCCGCCGAACCGGCGGTCGCCGCCACATCGCGGCATCCTTGTTAATATGCATCAATGTTGAATCTTCTCCTGTTGCTACTCGGCCTCGCGCTGCTCGTCGCCGGCGGTGAATTCCTCGTACGCGGGGCGTCCACGCTTGCCGCCCGGCTGGGCGTTGCACCGGTGATCGTCGGCATGACCGTGGTCGCCTTCGGCACCAGTACGCCCGAACTTGTGGTCAACCTCGCGGCGGCGCTCCGGGGCGACAGCGCCATCGGCTTCGGCAACGTGGTGGGCTCGAACATCGCCAACGTCGGCCTGCTTCTGGGGATCGTGGCGCTGACCTACCCGCTGGTCATTCACCGCTCGATCGTCACCCGTGAAATCCCCATGATGCTGCTCGCCAGCGTCGCTGCGATCATCCTTGCATTCGACGGCCTGACGGACGGCGGGGCCGACACCTTCGCCCGAAGCGACGGCCTCATCCTGCTGCTGTTCTTCTGCGTCTTCCTCTACTACACGCTCAGCGAGGCATTGCGGCAGCGCGAAACCGACATCTTCGTCACCGAACTGGTCGCCACGACCGAGCGGCCGAACCAGCCGCCCGTGCCCCGTTGGCGCATTGCGAGTCTGGTCGTCGGCGGGCTGCTCTTGCTGATTGCCGGCGGCGAACTGACCTTCCGCGGAGCCGTGGGGTTCGCCCAGGCTTTGGGCATCTCCGAGGTGATCATCGGTCTGACGATCGTCGCCGTCGGCACAAGTCTGCCGGAGTTGGCGACTTCCTTCGTCGCCGCCCGACGTGGCCAGACGGATATGGCCGTCGGCAACATCGTCGGCTCGAACATTTTCAATCTGCTGTTTATATGGGGGCTGACCGTCATGATCACGCCGACCGCGATGCCTGCGGGCGGACGCGTCGACCTGCTCGTGATGACGGCTTTCGCGGTCGTGCTGCTTCCGATGGCACTGACGCAGCAGCGGCTTTCACGGCTCGAGGGAGGCGTCCTTGCGCTAGGCTACTGTGCTTACATCGGATGGCTGGCGATGCGGTAGCTTCACGCTGCCTCACAGCACGCTCGGCTTCTGATCGCGCCAGCGGCTGAACAATTCGACGGCGAGCCAGGCGAACGCTGCCCATGCGATCCCCGCCGCCCAGCCCGCGAGCACATCCGTCGGATAATGCACGCCGAGGTAAACGCGTGTCATGCCGACTGCCCCGGTCAGCAGCACCGCCACGGTCATGATGTACAACTTGAGACGCCGCCTGCGGACCATCCGCGCCAGCATCGCCGCGAGCGTCAGGTAGATAATCGCCGAGTTCATCGCGTGCCCGCTGGGGAAGGCCGGCGTGCTTACCGTCGTCAGGTGCAACGCTTCCATCGGCCTCGGCCTCGCCACCAGAAGCTTCAGCCCGTGCGTGATCAACAAGCCGCTCAGCGTGACGGTGAGGATCATGATCAGTTGCTGATACGCACGCGCCAGCAGAAGAAAACCGCTCACCGCCAGAATTGCCAGCGTTAGCACCGAATAGCCGCCCAGCGCTGTCACATCCAGCGCCGCCTGCTCCAACCAGTCCGGCCCCACCGGCGTGTGCGGCGGCTCATCAGCCCGCAACGCCAGAACGATGGATTCGTCCAGCGAGCGGTACTCACCCTCGAGCACCTCATCGGTCACCTCAATGAACACCCACGTCCCCACCACCAACGCGAACAGCGCCAGCAGCAGCCCGAATTCCCGGCCGAGCCATCCTCTCGCTTGCTGCTTCATCCTTCGCCAATTCGCCATCTGCACAAACCCCCAAGGATGCGCGGCGGTAACCCTGCTCCCGAAATGATAGCCAACCCCGTCTCGCCTGCTGCCCCCCCGAACTTAGTGTGGCGGGATCATCGACGTCGGATGATCCGGCTCATCGGGATGGCCGATGTCGAATTCAAGCGTGGCATGGCCGATCCGGAAACGCTCGCGAAGGACCTGTTTGATGTCGCGCTTCACCTGCTCCAGCCGCGAAACGTCCGCCTCGGCCAGCACCACATGGGCTTCCAGCGCCCGGTGATGCTCGTCGATTTCCCAAACGTGAACGTGGTGCGCACTGTGGACCCGTTCCACGCCTTCCATCGCCGCCACGAGATCGTCAAGATTCACGTCCAGCGGCACGCTGTCCATCAGCGGCCGAATCGTCTGCCGCATCATCAGCGCCCCGTGCCACAGGATGTACCCGGAGATCGCCAGCGTTGCGACAAGATCAACCCAGTACCACTGGTAGAGGATGATCAGCACGCCCGCCACGATCACGCCCACCGAGGCCAAAGCGTCGGCAACATTGTGCACGAACGCAGCCTTCACGTTTAGACTGCCTCGGCTCATGGCATACACGAGCGCAGCCGTGATGATGTCGACCACCAGTGCGATCCCCGCCACGCCTACCACCAGCCAGCCCGCGATTTCTTGCGGCTCAAAGAAACGCCAGACGGCTTCATAGATCAGGTACAACCCGACGATGATCAGCGTCGTGAGGTTAATTAGCGCCCCCACAAGTTCCGCCCGCCGATACCCGAACGTGCGGCGTCGGTCGGCCGGCTTGCGCGCGATGCGCCGGGCGAGCAGGGCGATGCCGAGTGACGCTGCGTCGTTCAAGTTGTGCAGGGCGTCCGCCACGAGCGCCAGTGAACCGGATAACACGCCGCCGATGATCTGTGCGACGGTCAGCAGCACGTTCACAGCCACCGCCGCGATGAGGCGACCGTCGCTCAATTGCTCAGTTTCGTGCGCATGCTCATGCGCCATCGCAGCCCCTTAACGATGAAGCTCAGGTGGGCACCACGCCAGAAGAACGTGACCGCCATGCAGTATACAGGCCGCCCCCCCCTGGCCAACACATTCGACGGTGATGGATTCACCGCCGCTGATCATCGATGTGAACGCGATGACGACCGTTGATCGCTAGACCTGTTCGTGCGTCGCAACGCGACCTTTTCCCGCATGCTTGGCGGTATACAGGCGTTTGTCCGCCTGTTGGACCAGCGCCTCGCCCGACGACGGTTGATCGTGGAGAAGCGATGCGAGCCCGATGCTGAGCCCCGCCGGAAGCGTACGTGGCAGCGTCGTCCGAACGTGCTGACCGAACAACTGCCGAAGTCTTGACGCCAATTCCGAAGCCCCGCGCATATCCCCGCCCGGCATCAGAATGAGAAACTCATCGCCACCGGTGCGAATGCCGAGGTCATCGCTGCGGATGTTGCCCCGGATCAACTCGCCCAGAAGCTTCAGCAGACGGTCCCCCGCGGGATGGCCGAGCGTGTCGTTGATGGGCTTGAAATTGTCCATGTCGATCGCGAGGCAGATCAGGTCCGTCTCGCTGGAGCGGCATGAATCGACCAGCCCTTCCAGGTGATCCTGCAGGAAGCGACGGTTGCCCAGACCGGTCAGTGGATCGCGCATTGCCATCTGCTGCAGGTGCCGCGTGGCCAATCCTGTAGCCTGCTCGACGCGATGGTCGAGCGTGCGACGCAGATGGTTCGCAGCCCGTGCATGCCGATACGCTTCCAGCGTGTGTTGATACACCAGCTGGGCGAGCTGGTCTATCTCGTCGTCGCAGTTCATCGGAAGATCAACGTTCCGCGTGGGCCGTTGGGTTCGCCAGGCGTGCCGGGCTTCGTAGAGCACACGCTCAAGCGGCTGAGAGATCGCGCGACGTGCAATATGCAGCGGAACCAGCACCGCGACGCAGGTCATCATGATCAAGGTCCAGCCGTGCCCGCCGAGCGCCGGCTCTAGGACACCTGCCGCCAGACCGCTGAGGGCCGCCAGCACGATCAGTGATGTCGTCTTCGCATGGATCGACCTTTGGGCCCAGCCCCGACGGGTTATCTCACGCTCAACTTCTCGTGACGGGTCAACCTCTTCGGCGCGCACAGTGTCCATTTCCGTCGCATCGGGTCGATTGACCACCCACTTCAATAAACCTTGTTTTTTTCCACGCCCGGTCCACTTCTATAGATACAATGTCGGGCAAGATGCTAACTGATTTTCACGATCACTCAGGGAGTCGCGGGATGCGCACAATGCTCAGCAGTCTGTTACTGATCACGGTCATCGCCACAGCAGCGGGGCAGGCGAATGCCGATTGGCCCCAGTTCATGGGCCCTGATCGTACGGGCGTTTCGCCAGAGACAAATCTGCTTACAAGCTGGAATGAGCAGCAGCCCCCGGTATTGTGGCGCACGCCCATCGGCGAGGGCTTCGGTGGGGCCGCCGTGCGTGACGATCAGGTTTACCTGCTCGACCGCGAGGGCGATGAGCGGGATGTGCTGCGCATGTTCGATCTGGCAAACGGCGAAGAGCAGTGGCGCTTCGCCTATGACCGCCCCGGCCGACTCAGCCACCACGGCTCACGCTCCACGCCCACGGTCGACGACGAACTCGTCTTCACCGTCGGCGGCTTCGGGGATGTCCACGCCGTCAGCCGAGCCACCGGCGAAGTCGCCTGGAGCACGAATCTCAATCAGCAGTTCCGCGAGGGCACACCCAACTGGGGCTTCGCACAATCCCCCCTCGTCCACGGCGACCTGCTGATCGTCACGCCCACGCATCCCGAGTCGCCCGGCCTGGTCGCGTTGAACAAACGCAACGGCGCCGTCGTCTGGGAATCCGAAGCCTTCGGCGGCGACTACTACGCCTCACCCGACCTTCGCACCGTCGCCGGCGTCGAAGGGCTGCTGCTCATCACCAACAACCAGGTCACCTTCGCCGATCCTGACGACGGCAGCACCATCTGGAAATACAACGGCTACAACAACAGCCACCCCATCCCCAGCCCCACCGTCCTCGACGACGGCCACCACATCTTCATCACCGGCGGCTACGGGGCCGGCTCCGTCATGATTCACGTCGCCAAACAGGGCGACGATTACACCATCGAAGAACGCTTCCGCCTCGAAGGCGGCGCGCAGGTGCACCCCGCCATTCAGCACGGCGACCACCTCTACCTCAACTTCAACGAGAACGCCACGCTCCGCCGCAACACCATGCGAAACGGCGGTCTGGCGTGCATTGACCCCGCATCGGGCGAAATCGTCTGGCGCACCGGCGAAGATCCCAACTTCGATCGCGGCAACGTCATCTTCGCCGACGGTGCGCTCATCATCCTCGACGGTCAGAACGGCCTGCTGTATCTGGTCAACCCCACGCCGACCGGTTACGAAGAGATTTCGCAGACGCAGGTGTTCGATCCCGATCGGCCCCGCAGCAACAACATTTGGGCGCCGATGGCCCTCAGCGACGGCCGCCTGATCGTCCGCGATCAAAACGAACTGGTCTGCCTCGACCTCCGCAAATGACGTTAGCGGGCGATCGGAGATCGCCGTTGCACAACCAACACCTGAGGGCGCACGTTCAAAGATTTTCCGTGAGCAGCCGCACCTTCCCCTCCGCTTCTCGGACAGGATAAGTGCGGATGGGCTCGTGCGCCGGCCCGCATTGCGGCTGCCCGGTGTGAACGTCGAACTGCGAGCCGTGCCACAGGCATTGCACCGTGCCGCAGATGAGGACGCCTCCCGCCAAGGAGCCGCCGCGGTGGGAACAGTGGTCGTCGAAAGCGGTATAGCCATCGCTTGTGCGTGCGAGCACGATTCGGCGATCGCCCACGCGCAGCAGCTTCATCTGATCGACGTCCAGCTCGCCGACCTCCGCCACGTCCAGCGCTTCCTGATTGCGATCCAGTTCGATGGTCTGTTCGCGCCACTTGCCCTTGTTGGCGTAGCGATGTTCGGGGCCGACGAAATTGCGGTGGATCAGCGTGCCGCCCATCCAGCCGCCGGCGGTGAGTAGAACCAGCCCCGCCAGTTCAAGCAGCAGTGTGACGGGCGTCGGTGGGGCGGTGGCCGCACCACGAATAATCCATGCAGCGACAAAAAGAATCACCGCGCCGCTATTGACGACCATGTGCCACGTCGCCCGCTGCTTCGCCGAACTCTTTGGCGGCACCGCGTAAACATAATCGACCACGCCCGGCACCGCGGCAATCAGTGCCGTGATGATGCCCGCCAGTGCCATCCACGCGCCGACGGTCCACCATGTCGCACCTTCGATCACCCAGCCCACCAGGTTGCAGATGAACCCGCCGAACAGGAACGCGATCGGAAACGAAATCAGCATCGGATGAATTGGATGACTTTTAAATTGCGCCACTGCACGCATTGCGGTTCCCCCCTTTGAAACACTGCCACATGCTATGCCGGTACAGCCCCGCCGACGCACGCGATTTCATCCCCCCGCCAAAGCCTTCTCCACCAGTGCCCGCGCCTCGTCCGGCAGGTCCAGCTTCAGGGCTGCGTGGTGACCCTGTTCGCTCATCTTTCCCCAGGTACGCTGCAGAATCGTCATCAGCTTCGCCTCATCATGCTCGCGCGCGAAGTCGGCAAAATAGTTCTCCAGAAACACCAGACAGATCACGTCCTCGAGCGTCTGCATGTCGGGATCGTTCTTGATGCGTTTCTTCATCAGCAGATCCCGAACCCGCGCGATGATCGCAGCGTCGTATCCCAGCTCCGCCAGAATCTCTTCCGTCCGGTCCGCGTGATAACCATACAGCCGGGTACGCCATTGGTGATAGCCTTTGCGGTCGCGCGGGTAGCTGTCCCGGGGGATTTCCCATCGGCGAATGTGCTGCGCCCGTGCCGCCAGTCGAAGCGGTTCCGGAGCGTCCGGCCGAAGCACTTCCAGCCAGCGACTCATGCGATGCCCATACAGCAGTTCCTTCGGCCAAGGCTCACCCTGGAACGTCTCCGATCGCGGATCGGCGGCGTTCGCAGCATCAATCGCCGCCATCGCCTGGTCATGTTTTGCGTGCAAATCGTTCATTGTGCGGACATTCTAGCAGCGATCCCCTGCCCGTGGTCACAAGGGGTCGCGCTTGATGAGCAAGCTTTTTGATGCGATAACAGGTTCTATGAGTCCCACAAGAAATACCCCAGGTATCAGCACCAAAATACTCGCAACCGTCGGTCCTGCAAGTGGATCGGAGCAGACGCTCAGGCGCCTGGTCGCCGCGGGTGCCGACATGTTTCGGTTGAATTTCTCCCACGGCAGCCTTGAGGAGCACGGCGAAGCGCTCGCACGCATTCGGCAAGTTGCCGAAATCTCACCCCGCCCCATTGCCGTGCTCGGCGACCTTGCCGGCCCAAAAATCCGACTCGGCGAAGTGGCCGACGAAGAAGGTGACTGCGATAGTCCGCTCGCCAACGGCATGCGGATCGAATCCGGCGAGCAACTGATTTTCCAGCGCGAGCCGATCATCGGCAAAGAAGGCCGCGTGAGCACGAATTACGATCGCTTCGTCGACGAGGTCGAGGAGGGCCAGCGGGTGCTCATCGACGACGGGCTGTTGCGGTTCATCGTCGCCGACAAGCGGGATGACGAGATCGTCTGCCAGTGCATCGCCGGCGGGCAGCTTCGCAGCCGGAAGGGCATCAACCTGCCGGATACGCCGTTGTCCATCAGCGCGCTCAGCGACAAAGATCGCACCTGCGCGGCGTGGGCGATTGAACACGATCTGGACTTTCTGGCGCTCTCCTTCGTACGCGAAGCCAAGGACGTGCAACAACTTCGCGATCTGCTCGACAAGCAGGGCGGCGAGCAGCACATCATCGCAAAGATCGAAACGCCTCAGGCACTCGTCGCCATCGACGACATCATCGAAGCCAGCGACGGACTGATGATCGCACGCGGTGACCTCGGCGTAGAGATCGACCTGGCGCGCGTGCCGTTGATCCAGAAGGATCTGATCAAGCGGTGTCGCGACGTGGCCAAGCCGGTCATCGTGGCGACGCAGATGCTGCAGTCGATGGTGGAATCGTCCTCGCCGACGCGGGCTGAGGTGTCGGACGTGGCAAACGCGATTTTCGATGGCACCGACGCGGTGATGCTCAGTGGTGAGACGGCTGTCGGGCGGTATCCGCTGCTCGCGGTGGACACGATGTCGCATGTGGCGGTAACGACGGAAAACTACCTGTTACGCCACGAAAGCCACAACGAGCGGTTCATCTCGCCGGTGCGGATTCCGGAGCAGGATGTCTCGCTGGCGCACGGCGCGTGGCAGGTTACCCGCCATCTCAACGCACGGCTGGTTGTCGTCTGGAGCCAGAGCGGCACGATGGCGCGCACCTTCGCGAAGCTTCGGCTGCCGATGCCCGTGGTCGCGCTATCTTCGTCGCATGCCACGGTGCGCCGTATGGCCATGTATTTCGGGATTATTCCGCGTTACATGGAGGTGCCGCAGTCGATCACGCAGTTGACGCCGAGGCTTGAAACGCTGCTGCTCGAGGACGAGCTGGTCGAGCGCGACGAGACCATTCTCATCATCGCAGGCACCCGGCTCGGCAGCCCGGGCCGCTCCAACGCGATCGTGATTCACCGCATCGGCCAAACCTGACGCGGGGCCGCGGCACGGTCAGCTGAGCGTTCAGGCAAGAATGTCCTTGACAACTCTCACGTCGGGCTCGACGCCTGTGAGGCGCTGGTCGAGGCCCTGGAAGCGATAGCTGAATCGGTCGTGACGGATGCCCAACTGGTGGAGGATCGTCGCGTTCAGATCGTTTACGTGGACTGGGTTTTCAGTGATGTTGTAGCTGAAATCGTCGGTCTTGCCGTAGACGAGCCCAGCCTTGACGCCGCCGCCGGCCATGTAGATCGGGAAGTTGCGGGGGTGATGGTCACGGCCGTAGTTCTCTTTGGTCAGTGCGCCCTGGCAGTAGATGGTTCGGCCGAATTCACCGCCCCAGATGACGAGGGTATCTTCGAGGAGGCCGCGTTGTTTGAGGTCGGTGATGAGGCCCGCGCAGGCCTGGTCGATATCGTGGCACTGCTTGGGTAGGTCGCCTGCCACGTTGCCGTGCTGGTCCCAGCCGCGATGGAAGATTTGCGTGAAGCGCACGCCGCGTTCTGCGAGTCGACGCGCGAGCAGACAGCTTGCGGCGAAGGTGCCGGGCTGGGTGGCCTCGGGGCCGTAGAGGTCGAGCACTTCCTGCGATTCGCCGGAGATGTCGGCCAGTTCCGGCACCGAGGACTGCATGCGGAAGGCCATCTCATACTGTGCGATGCGTGCCTGGGTTTCGGGGTCGCCGACGGTTTCGTGATGACGTTTGTTGAGGCGGCTGAGGGAGTCGAGCATGCGTCGTCTTCCGCCCGCGCTGACGCCGTTGGGGTTGGAGAGGAAGAGGACGGGGTCGCCGCTTGAGCGGAGGGAGACGCCCTGGTGGCGACTTGGCAGATAGCCCGAGCCCCAGAGGCGATTGTACAGCGCCTGCGCATCCTGCCGACCCGTCCAGCGGGGCGTCATCACCACGAACGCGGGGAGGTCCTGGTTCTCCGAACCGAGGCCGTAGCTGAGCCACGATCCGATGGAGGCTCGGCCGGGCAATTGATTGCCGGTGCACAGGTAGGTGATGGCGGGGTCGTGGTTGATCGCTTCGGTATGGACGGTGTTGATGAGCGTCACGTCGTCCATGATTTTCGCGTGGTGCGGCAGCAGTTCGCTGACGTAGGCGCCGGACTGGCCGACGCGCCGAAACGCGTATTTGGAAGGCGCGATGGGGAAGCGATCCTGCCCGCTGGTCATGGTGGTGATGCGCTGATCGCCGCGGACGGAGGGAGGGATATCTTTGTCGAAGTATTCAGCCATCTTGGGCTTGTAGTCGAACATGTCCATCTGCGACGGGCCGCCCGCCATGAACAGGTAGATCACGCGCTTGGCCTTGGGCGCGAAGTGCGGGAGGTTCGGCAGACCGCCGGTGGCGGTGCGGGCCTGGCCCAGCGCCTGCTGGCCGGGCAGCAGTGTCGACAGGGCGGCGGACCCGATGCCGAGGGCGCTGTTGCGAAGAAATAGTCGCCGCGTCTGATCCTGCAGGTGTTGTTCGATCGGATTCATCAGTCAGCCTTTCGAGAGGGTCGCGCGCGGCGCGTTCAGCCCTTGTTGATCACTTCATCGAGGTTCAATAGGAGATTGGCCACCATGGTCCAAGCCGCGAGTTCAGCGGTGTCAAGCTCGGCTGCGGGCTCGGTAGTGCCGATCTGAACGAGGGCCTGGGCTCGTTCGGCGTTGTCGGCGTATTCCTGCGCGAATGCTTCGTAGAGTCCGAGCACCTCGTTGTGTTCCATCGGGACGGGGTTGCGTGCGGTGACGTGACGGAACATCCACCTTGCCCGCTCTTCAGCACTATCGCCTGCTTCGAGCAGGGCGCGTTCGGCGAGGGCGCGGGCAGGTTCGACAAACTGAACGTCGTTCATGACCGCCAGTGCCTGGAGGGGGGTGTTGGTTCGCTCTCGCCGCACGATGCACGATTCGCGGGAGGGGGCGTCGAAGACGGTCATCTGCGGCGGCGGCGAGGTGCGTTTCCAGAACGTATAGATGCTCCGGCGATGGATATCCTCGCGGCTGGTGTCGGCCTTGAAGTTCGACGTGTTGGAACTGCTGTAGCCGACGGCTTCCCAGAGCCCTTCGGGCTGCGGGGGCTTCACGCCCGGCCCGCCGATCTCCTCCACAAGCAGCCCGCTGAGCGCCAGCGCCTGGTCACGCAGCACTTCGCCGTCGAGCCGGAACCGGGGCCCGCGTGCGAGTAGGCGGTTCTCCGGGTCACGTTCGTGAAGTTCGGGTGATCGCCGCGAGGTCTGGCGGTAGGTTGATGAGAGCACCATCTGGCGCATGAGGTTCTTCACGTCCCATCCCTCTTCCCGGAAGGTCACGGCGAGGTGATCGAGCAGGTCGGGGTGGCTGGGGAAGGCGCCCTGGACGCCGAAGTCTTCGGACGTTTCGACGATGCCTGTCCCGAACAGCTGTTGCCAATATCGGTTGACGGTGACGCGGCTGGTGAGCGGCTGCTGATCGCTGAGGAGCCATTTTGCGAGGCCGAGCCGATCGGCTGGGGCATCTTCAGGAAGTTGGGGCAACGCATCGGGGACGCCGCGTTCGACGGGTTCGCCGGGAGCGTCGTACATGCCGCGTTGCATGATGTGCGCCTGGCGGGGCTCGGCGGTCTCTTTGTAGACGAGCGTCGAAGGCACGGCATCCGCGATCGCCTTTCGCTCCTGCCGCAAGGTTTCCAGTTCGTCACGGATCGCTTGCGAGGGGCCATCGACGTTCTTGAAGTAATGTTCACGAAGCTTCTGATTCTGCTCGTCGCTTCGTTCGTCTGGCGCGATGGCGAGGAGGGCAGTGACGCCGCGGCTACCGGCGATCGAGGCCACCTGATCCTGGGAAAGCTCGGTGCCGAATAGCGTGACGTCGCTGACCATGGCGTTGCGCAGGGGGGTGCCTTCGGTACGCTGGCCGATGCGGAAGTTCACGTCGTTCGTGCGGATGGTGTCGGTCAGGGTGTTATGCGTGATCTGCACCTCGGCAGGTTCGCCATTGATGTAGATGGTGACGCCCTCGGCTTTGCTTGAGCCGTCGTAGGTGACCATGACATGTTGCCAGGTGTTTTCCTGGAGTTGGGCTGTCGTGTTCAGCCGCAAGGCGTTGTCGTCCCAGTTGTGAAGCAAGTGGACCATCACACGCCGTTCGGTGAGGTACATATCCCAGCCACGATGGCCGCGGGCGGTATCCATTCGGCTCATCACCGTGGCTGCCCCGCCGCCGCTGACATGGACCCAAGCGCCGTAGCTGAGGGGCTGATCGCGTTCAAAATCGCCCACGCCTTCGGCCTCGACATAGGTGTAGCCGTCGAACTTGAGGGCGGGCTCGGTGCCCGGCACGTTTTCGTGTTCCCACTGAACATTCTGGCCGTTGATTGTTGCTTCGATGTCGCTTGTTGCGTCGGTGGCGACTTGGCCGCTTCCTTCGTTCAGTTTGAAACGGGCCGTTGCGGATTCGTAGACGTTGGCATGTTCGGTTGCCAGCTGATCGGGGGCGGTCGCAAGCCATGCTGTGAGATCGTCGGCGGCTTCGTTCTCCCGCTCGGCGAGCCGCAGTTGCTCCTCGTTCACGGCGGCATCAAGCTCAGCGAGGCGATGCTGCTGCTGCTGGCTCGGCACGCGTGCGATCGGCGGATGCTGGGCGGCGTTGCCGTCCATCGGTGAACCGTCCAGGCTGTTGAAAAACGCGAAGAAGCTGTAGTACTCGTCGATGGTGATCGGGTCGTACTTGTGATCGTGGCACTGGGCGCAGCCCATGGTCAGGCCGAGGAAAACGGTGCTGGTGGTATCGCTGCGATCGGCGACGTTGCGCATGAAGACTTCGTCTACGATGGACCCGCCTTCGTTGGTGGTGACGTGGGCGCGGAGGAAGCCGGTGGCCACCTGCTGCTCGAGCGTGGGGTCGGGCAGGAGGTCGCCCGCGAGTTGCTCGGTGGTGAACTGGTCGAAAGGCATGTTGTTGTTGAAGGCATTGATGACCCAGTCGCGGTAGGGCCACATCTCACGGTAGTTGTCCAGGTGCAACCCGTGCGTGTCGCCGTAGCGGACGGCATCGAGCCAGAATCGGGCCATGTGCTCGCCGTAGCGGGGCGACGCGAGGAGACGGTCGACGACCTTCTCGTAGGCATCAGCGGAGGTGTCATTGACGAACGCGTCGACTTCTTCGGTGGTGGGGGGGAGGCCGGTGAGGTCGAGCGTGACGCGGCGAATCAATGTCGCGCGGTCGGCCTCGGGGGAGGGTTGCAGCCCCTCTTCTTCGAGCTTCGCGAGGACGAACTGGTCGATCGCGTTGCGTGGCCAATCGGTGTTGGAGACCTCGGGCAGCTCGGGTTTGACCGGGGGAATGAACGACCAGTGGCCCTCATACTCCGCGCCTTGTTCGATCCACTGCCGGACGATCTCGATCTCTTCATCGGTCGGCTGATAGTGATGATCTTCGGGGGGCATGCGATCGGCCGGATGCTCCTCGGTCATGCGGAAGTAGACTTCGCTTTCAATCGGATTGCCGGGCACGATGGCGGCGTAACCGCCACGGTCGGCGAAAGCGTCGGCTGCCTGATCGATGCGCAGGTCGCCTTCGCGTGCCTCCCGGTCGAAACCGTGGCAGGTGAAACAGGCTTCAGCGAGGATCGGCTGGACGTCACGTGAGTAGGAGATTTTCCGCTGGACGGGCTCTGCCTCGGCCGCCGACGCGCCTGATTCTTCGACGCCACCTGCGGCCCAGAGGAACGAGATGACCAGCGATACCACTGCCACGCTCAGGAACCATGTTCGACGACGGCTTCTCATATGATGACGATCCTTACGTTACGGCTCGTAACAGACAGCGGCGGAAGCGTGGAGCCACCGCCGACGTTTTGTCATGATACCATCAGAACGCTTCAAAGTCGTTCGAAAATAAGTTGTAATACGGGGTCGAATGCGAGAGTCTCGCCACGCGGCACGTTCGGGGGGCGCCGGAGTTATATCAGCGGCAACTGCATGGTCCGGCTTTGTTTATGGTGCCATCGGCGGAGAAGATCGTTGGGGGCATCGGCGCGTGAGAGCCGCAGCTACCTGGTGAGACAGGTCAGACGATGCCGTAGGCGAGCATGGCTTCGCCGACTTTGACGAAGCCGGCAAGGTTGGCGCCTTTGACATAGTTGACGAAGCCGTTGATGTTGCCGTCTTCATGGCCCCACTCGACGCACTGCTGATGAATGAACTTCATGATGCCCTGCAGGCGATTGTCGACATCCTCATGGCTCCACGAGATGCGCAGGGCGTTCTGGCTTTGCTCAAGGCCCGAGACGGCGACGCCGCCTGCGTTGGCCGCTTTGCCCGGTGCGAAGAGAATCTTGGCCTCGATGAACTGGTGCACCGCTTCGAGGGCGCAGGGCATGTTCGCGCCCTCGGCGACCGCCATGCACCCGTTTTTCAGCAGTTTTTTCGCGTCGTCGGCGTTGAGTTCATTCTCGGTCGCGCACGGCAGTGCCAGGTCGCAGGGCACGCCCCAGGGCGTGGCGTCGGCGTGATACTCACAGCCGAAGCGCTCGGCGTATTCGCTGATGCGCCCGCGTCGCACCTCTTTGAGGTCTTTCACGAAGGCGAGCTTCTCCTCGTTCAGACCGTCGGGGTCGTGTATGAAGCCGCCCGAATCTGAGAGCGTGACGACCTTCGCGCCGAGCTGCACCGCCTTCTCCGCGGCGTAAATGGCCACGTTGCCCGAGCCGGAGATCACGCACGTTTTGCCGGCAATGTCCTCGTCGCGGCGATGGAGCATGTTCTGGGCGAAGTAGACACAGCCGTAGCCGGTGGCTTCGGTGCGGGCGGCGGACCCGCCGAAGGAGAGGCCCTTGCCGGTGAGGATGCCGGCGAAGCGGTTCTCCATCCGCTTGTACTGGCCGAAGAGGTAGGAGATTTCGCGGGAGCCGACGCCGATGTCACCGGCTGGCACGTCGGTATCTTCGCCGATGTGGCGATGGAGCTCGATCATCAGCGACTGGCAGAACCGCATGACTTCGCGATCGGTTTTACCCTTGGGGTTGAAGTTCGCGCCGCCCTTGGCGCCGCCCATGGGGAGGCCGGTGAGTGCGTTCTTGTACGTCTGCTCAAAGCCGAGGAACTTGAGGATGCTGACATCGACCGACGGATGGAATCGCATGCCGCCTTTGTAGGGGCCGATGGAATTGTTGAACTGCACGCGCCAGGCGCGGTTCGTGCGGATATTGCCCTCGGCATCCTCCCAGCAGACGCGGAACATGATGATGCGGTCCGGTTCGGTCATCCGTTCCAGGATCGACCCATCGCGATACTTCCGCTCATCGAGCACGAGAGGCATAACGGTTTCGACGAACTCCTGCACGGCCTGCTGAAACACCTTTTCGTAAGGGTTTCGCTTGACCAGGTCTTGCATGAATCGCTTGACTTCCTGCTGCACCGCGTCGGGCATTGTAGACTCTTTCAGTTGCGATGTTTACCGAACGCTAAGGGCATATCGGCCGTTGGCGTCCCAGTCGTGAATGACAATTCGGCGAGATCAATGGCGCGCGCCAGGGCGGCCGCTTTGTTGACGGTTTCGGCGTATTCGCTGGCGGGGACGCTGTCGGCGACGATGCCCGCGCCGGCCTGCAGGTGCACACGCCAGGCCCCCGTCTGCTCGGCACCCTGCTCGGCGATGGGCGTGACGACCATCGTGCGCAGCGCGATGGCCATGTCCATGTTCCCCGCAAAATCGGCATAGCCCACGGCACCGGCGTAAGGACCGCGACGGGTCGGCTCAAGCTCATCAATGATCTGCATCGCCCGAACCTTCGGCGCCCCGGACACCGTGCCCACCGGCAGTGCTGCCCGCAACGCATCCCAGCAACTCAGCCCCTCACGCAGCTTGCCCACCACCGTCGAACTGATGTGCATCACGTGGCTGTATCGCTCCACGCTCATAATGGTCGGCAGCTCGATCGTGCCCGGCTGGGCGACCTGCCCCACATCGTTCCGCCCCAAGTCCACGAGCATGATGTGCTCGGCGCGCTCCTTCGCGTCCGCCAGAAGGTCACGCTCCAGGGCCAGGTCTTCCGCCTCGTTGGCGCCCCGTTTCCGCGTGCCGGCAAGCGGCCGATTGGTGACCTGCCCGCCCTCAACCCGGCAGAGAATCTCCGGGCTCGAACCCACCAGCATCGTCCCCTCCGCCTGCAGGTAGAACATGTAAGGCGACGGGTTCACCACCCGCAACGCGCGATAAATATCGAACGGGTCGGCGTGGGTCTGACGCTCAAAACGCTGGGACAGGACGACCTGAAAGATGTCGCCCGAAGCGATGTATTCCTTCGCCTGCTCGACCATCTGCTCATAGCGCTGCCGCGGCATGTTCGACTGCGCGGTTTCGGTCGGCTTGATATCCAGCGCCACGTCGCCGCCCCGCATGGAAGTGGCCCCGCTGGCGAGACGCTCGACGAGGGTGTCGAGTTCGGCGCAACCGTGGCGGTAGGCCGTTTCGACCGAATCATGCTCATCAAGCAGAACGTGGTTGATCGCGAGAATGGTTTTGTGGACATGGTCGAAGGCCACGACCTGCCGATAGAGCCCGAAGTGCATGTCCGGGAGGTGGCGATCATCGGTGGGGGGGGTGGCGAGCTTTTCACCTTCTACATAGCGCACGGTGTCGTAGCCGGCGTAACCGACCCAGCCACCGGTGAAGCTCGGCAGGGCCGCTGCGGGGGCGAGCTTCCAGTGATCGGTCAGGTGCGCCATCTCGCCGAGCGGATCGTCGGAGGTGAAGGTTTCGGTTGCCGCGCCGGTGCGACGGGTGACGCTGTTGCCGCGGGCGATCAGCTCCGCCATCGGCTGCGCGCCCATGAACGAGTAGCGCGCCTGCCGTTCGCCGCCGACCACCGATTCGAGCAGGAAGCTGGGCGCCTGACGCGGATCGCCATGCACCAGCCTGCGATAGGCGAGCACGGGCGTCAGTCCGTCGGCGAAGACCTGCCGATAGATCGGGATAAGATTGCCCTGCTCAGCAAGCTGCTCGAACGCTTCGAAACTCGGACGATAATGCTTCATGATCCCGCGAAGTGTACCAATCTGGCGCGGGCATGTCTTACCGAACTACGGCGTTCGCTCGGCGAGCAGGTCAGACACCAGTTGAACCGCGACGGCAAAGGCCCCGAGTGCCCCGCCGCACAGGACGCCTGCCGTCCCGCCGAGCACGACCGCGGTGCCCACCGGTTCCAGCTTCGTCCAGATCACCATCGTTTCGAAGAGCTTCGGTGCGATGTAGCCGGCGGCCAGCCCGAACAGCCCGCCGAGCACCATGCCGCCGAGTGCGACGGCGATCACGGTGGCAGCAACCCTGCCGATCGAAAGCTTGCGTTTCACGTTTCACCCCTTCGAGACAGGCGAAGGTCGTCAGCGCCATGGCAGCCGATCGTACCACATCATTTTCGAAAACGACCGCTGCGCCGCAACATGGAACATTATTGTTGCTCGCCGGTGCCGCGCACAATATCCTCGCGTGCGGGTTCAGGCTTTTCTCTCTCAGATCCGAGGTAAAACAAATGATGCGTTTGAAGGCGACCGGCTGGTTTGTGTGTCTGGCATGGGTGTTGAGTGTTTTTGTGACGCCCGTTCAGGCGGGGCCGTTGGTTGATCGCATCCCCGACGACGCGGTCGTGTACCTCGGCTGGCAGGGCACGGAGGAGATGGCGGGCTTTGATGATTCGCATTTCGCCGGTTTCCTCGAAGCGGTCGAAGTCGATCAGCTGCTGAGCGAAATGACGGTGATGCTCGAGATGTCGCCTGAGGACGCGGAGGCGTTCGCCGATGGGCTCGATGTGGCCGAGTCACTTTTCCATCGGCCGTGGGCGTTGTACGTGGGCCTGCCCAGCGGTGAGGTGGCCGGGCCGCCGACCCCCGCAGGGGGGCTGGTGGTGGAGCTCGACGCCGCTTCGCACGCCCTGGCTGAGCAGCTGCTTGCGGATATGGAAGAGCCCCTGCGCGATGTGCCGCCGGGCATGGTGAACATCCACCTTGATGAGCAGCAGTTGATCATCGGCCTGGGCAACCTTTCTCCCGCCGCTGCTGCCCGCCTCGGGCTGCCGACCGAAGGCGACGTCGAGCCTGCACCTGAACTCCGTCACGCAGCGGCCTACACCAACAGCATGGACCGGCTGACCATCGATCCCGCCGCTGCGATTTATGTCGACGTGGCCGCCCTGCTGAGCTTCGCCGAGTCGGCCCCGCTCGACGCGATGATGGGGACTGGTGCGGAGGCGGCGAAGCTAGGTGAAGTGCTCGAGGTCAGCGGTCTCAATGGGCTGCATCGTGTGGTCTGGGCCGGTGCGATCGAGCAGCAGCAGTGGCGCAGTGAAACGTTCATCGAAGCCCCCGCGCCGCGAGCGGGTCTGTTGAGCGTGCTCAACACGCAGCCGCTGGATGACAGGGTGTTCGCCTCCGTGCCGCGCACCGCTCAGTGGTTCTCCGCAAACCGATTCAACTTCGCTGAGCTGATCCCGACCGGGCTGGATATCGCCGCCCTTTACGCCGGCGATCAGTCCGATCCGCGCGAACAGTTCAACGAAGTGATCGCGATGGGTGAGGCCATGCTCGGCGTGAACATTCGGCAGGACCTGCTCAACGGGCTCGGCGACCAGTGGCTTGTGTACGGCGACATGAGCACGCCCAGTCCGATCGGCCGGGGCTTTCTGGTCATGAACTTCGGCATCGACGCCGATCGGCTGCCTACCACGATCGACAAGCTCGCGGCTGTCGGCGCCCAGCAGCTCGCGGCGATGGAGATTCCCTTTCAGCTTCAGCAGCGTGAGATGGCGGGGGGCAAGGTGCATTACCTCAACACGCCCCTCGTGAACCCCGGGCTGATGACACACGAAGATCGGCTGCTGATCGCCATGACCACGCAGACGCTTCGCACCCGATTGCAGAACGAGGAGTTCGACGTCGCCCCCATCACCGCCCACCCCGCCTATACCGAACTGATGGAACGGCTGGACGCGCCGGGCCCGTCGAGCGTCGCCTACGCTGACCTGCCGCGGACGATGGTCGATTTGCTTGATGAGCTCAACATGGGGCTGGCGATGCTGGCGCAGGAGGAGCCGATGGCGGGCCGCGTTCTGGCGAACCTGCCGCGCGCCGGCGACCTCGCCCCGCACCTTACGCCGATGGCGCGGGTCGGGTGGTCCGACGACGCCGGCTACCACAACCGATCTATTCAGCCGTTCCCCTTCTCCGACGCCTTCGCACCCAACGGGATGATCGGGCCACTCACTGTGGGGGGCGGATCCATGGGGGTCGCGATTCTCCTGCCGGCGGTGGGCAATGCACGCGAGGAAGCGAAGGAGGTCTCCAGCGCTCAGAACATGCGTGGCATTTATATCGCCTGCTTCGCCTACGCCGCAGACAACGACGGCCGCATGCCTGCGCAACTTGGGATTCTCCACGGCTACGCCCGACCGAAGGAGTTCCTGAACCCCCGCCTCGGGGATGGGCCGCCCGTTCCGCAGCGGCCCGCGGAGGAGCTGGCCGACTGGGTGAGCGAGAACAGTGATTACGTCTATCTCGCAGCCGACGCGAAAGTCGACGACCTCGCCCCCGACGAGATCGTGCTCTACGAGCGGCTGGACCCGGAACTCGCAGACGGCATCAACATCGGATTCGGCGACGGGCGTGTTCAATACCTGCCCTTCGATGAAGCGGTGCCGCTGCTCGACGAAGCCGGCGAACCGATCCCCGACCATCTCCAACACTTCCGCCGGTGAGGGCGAGGGCGATTGTGTCGGCGGCGTGAGCGTTGAGCCGATGATATTCACCATTCATGGCTGGTTTGAAGATCGCAAATACGGAAGTCGGCGTCGCGTTCGACGTAAAGGTCGTGCCCAACTCTCGGGCCGATGCGATCGTCGGGCTGCTCGGCGACGCGTTGAAGGTCAAGGTCGCTGCCCCGCCGGAAGCCGGGAGAGCCAACCGGGCGGTGTGCGATCTGCTGGCGGCGACGCTGGGCGTACCGCGGGCGGCGGTGACGGTGGTGGCCGGGCCTACCAGTCCGCGGAAGCGAATTGTCGTCGCCGGTCTTGACGCCGCCGCTTTGCAGACGAAACTGGACGCGTTCACCTGACCGCCCTGCGGCACACGTCCGCCGATTCACCCGATTGCCTTCGCGAAAATCGCCAAGGAAGGAGCCTGACGCGATGTTGAGTTTCACGATGATGGTCCGCAACTCCAGAACCGCCCTGACGGCGGCGATGGTCGCACTGCTTCTGATCGCCCCCGCTTGTCAGCAGGCTGAGCAGGTGGAGCCGGATTACAACCGCCCGCTGCCGCCGGGTGCGTCGGCCCTTCGGCTGCTGCTGGATCAGTCGCAATGGCCCGATCTGGTCGCCGCTTACGAAGCAGGCGACGGCGAGCTGGAAGCGGCCCTGGACCGCTCGATCACCTGGTTTGAGCGTCCCTCCTCCAAGAGCTTTTTCCCGCTGGGCGATGTGACGCACCTTCGCGCCAAGACCAGCGTTTACGCCTTCCGCGAGTTGCTGCGTGAGGCGGGATCGGCTTCGGAGTTCGACCAGATGCTCCGTGAGCAGTTTCACTGTTACACCAGCGTCGGCTATGACGATCGCGGCAGCGTGCTCTACACCGGCTATTTCACGCCCATCTTCGAAGGCAGCCTCACGAAGACCGACGTCTACCGTTACCCGCTCTACAAGCGGCCGCCCGACCTTGTCACCGAAGAACTCAGCGGCAAGCCGCTCGGCCGTGATGTCGATGGTGAGATCGTCCCCTGGCCCCCGCGTGCGGAGCTGGAGGAATCGGGCCTGCTTGATGGGCTCGAGCTCGTTTACGTCGCCGACCGTTTCGATGCGTACATCATCCACGTCAACGGCTCCGCCCGGATCGATCTCGCAGACGGCGGCAGCATGTACATCGGGTATGCCGGCAAGACCGACGCGGAGTACCAGGGCATCGGGGCGGCACTGCTGGAAGAGGGCGTCTTCACGCCCGAACGCCTCAGCCTGCCCGCGATCCGTGAATACTTCACGGAGAACCCGCACCTGCAGCAGCAGTACATCAACCGCAACGAAAGCTACGTCTTTTTCGACGAGTACGACGGTGCGAACTGGCCCGCCGGTTCGATCGGCGTGAAGGTGGCGGACAAACGTTCACTCGCGACGGACAAGAGCGTGTTCCCGCGGGCCGGCGTCGTGGTGGCGGACACCATGATCCCCACGCACGACGGCTCGCAGCGGCCGTTCACGCAGTTCATGCTCGATCAGGACACCGGCGGCGCGATCCGTGCCGCAGGCCGGGGCGATATCTACATGGGCATCGGCGACGGCGCGGAAACGCTCGCCGGCCGCCAGTTCGCCGAGGGCAGGCTGTATTACTTCTTTCTCCGACATGAGTACGTCCTCGACTGGCGCGAGCGCATGAGCGGCCAACCCGAACCCGCCGCAGACGACGACTACCGCTGACAATCAAAGAAAAGCAGCGCAGGCGGTGGGCGTCGACGCGGACGGGTAAGATGGGGCCATGGACAAAGCGGCGTGTTATCAGGATGCAAAGGAGACCGAACCGGGCGCGCCGGTGCGGGCGGTGGTGGTGTTGCCAACTTATAACAACGCAACCACCGTGGAGGATGTTCTGGACCGGGTCGCGGCGCTCGGTCTGGCGATGGTCGCTGTGAATGACGGCAGCACCGACGGCACGGCCAGTCGGCTGGCGGCGTGGGCGACGGCGCATCAGGCCTGCGGTTTGATTGTGCTGGAGCATGCGACGAATCGTGGTAAAGCGGCTGCCATGCAGACGGGGTTCGCCCACGCGAGCGGCATGGGCTACAGCCATGCGATCACGATCGACACAGACGGCCAACTGGATCCGGAAGACATTCCCAAGCTCCTGGCGAAGGCGGAGGAGAATCCTCGCGCGCTGGTAGTCGGTCGGCGGACCGTGAACATCGCAGGGTATCCGTGGCGCAGCCGAGTGGGGCGAACGCTTTCGAATCTTGGTATACGTCTCGCGTCCGGCGTGAGGGTCGCCGACAGCCAATGCGGCTTGCGGGTGTATCCGCTGGGGCTGATCGAGGCGGTACGGTGCGGGTCGGGACGGTATGCCTTCGAGACGGAGATACTGGCGCGGGCCGGCTGGGCGGGATGTCCGGTCGTGGAGGTGCCCGTGACGAGCCGGTATGAGCAGCCGGAGGGGCGGGTGAGTCACTTTCGGCCGATCATGGACACGGTGCGGGGATTGCTGCTTCAGGTGCGCTTGTTGGGGCGTGCGTTGTCGCCGTGGCCGCACCGCGTGCGATGGCCTGAGCGGCCGCAGCAGAGAAAGCGGCAGAGGCCGGTGGGATGGCGCGTGCGGCGGCGGCGCATCTGGCGATGGATCAATCCGATGCAATGCTGGCGTGAAATTCGCGCGGGTGAGGCCGGACGTTTGAGTACGGCTGCGGCGCTGGGCATCGGGGCGTTCATTGCGAACCTCCCGGCTTATGGGTTTCAGACGCTGATGGCGTTATATGTCGCGCGCCGACTTCATTTGCATCCGGTGGCGGTGGTGGGAGGGTCGAACCTTTCGACGCCGCCGATTGGGCCTGTGCTGATCGCCTCGGCGATCGCGGTGGGGCATTTTCTGCTCAATGGATCGATGCCGACGCTGAAAGATTACGACTTGACGGCGAGTGCCGATGACGCGGCGCTTCTGGCACGTGTGCTGCTGGAGTGGGGGCTCGGCTCGCTGATCGTCGGCTTCGTATGCATGGTGCTGGTGACGCTGGGAGCGCTGGCGGTGTTCTGGCTGGTCCCGGCTGACAAGGATGCCAAGGCAGATAACGGTTGACAGTACGGGAGCGGTTTGGGACGCTACACTTTGCGCCGCTTCATAGGTGCGTATTCATTTCGCGAGGTCGTCCGGCTCGCGATCGCCTGCTTTTTCTAGGATGAGCCATGTCGGAGGCTGGTGCTGTCACATCGACGGTCGATCGCGTGCGGCTGATGCTGCGTGAGGACCTGAAGTTGGGGGACGACGTGGTCGTCGAGCCGGACATGCCGCTGTTTGGAGGCGAACTTGATCTGGACTCGCTGGACGTGCTGCTATTGGTCAGCAGCATTGAGAAGGCGTTCAAGATAAAAATTCCAAACGAGGACGTCGGCCGTCAGGTGTTCACGAGCGTCCGCACCCTGGCGGATTATCTGGACGCCAAAGGGGCGAAGGCCGACGGCGAGCCGGATGCACAACAAGATGCCGCGGCGATGGATGGTGAGGCGCTGCTGACGCAGTTGCCGCACGGTGAGGGGTTCCGTTTTGTGGATCGCATCGAGGCGATGGCCGTGGGGCGCGCGGGGCGGGGCGTGTGGGTGGTGAATGGTGAAGAGGCTTTCTTTGCGGGGCATTTTCCGGGGCGGGCAATCGTGCCTGGGGTTCTGATCAGCGAGGCGTTGGCGCAGCTTTCGGGCATCGTCGGATTGCAGACGCAAGGGGAAGACGGCAGCGTGACGAATTGGCACGGGGGCCAGTTGGCCCACGTGGATGTGCGGTTCCGTGAGGAAGTGAAGCCGCCTGCGGAGTTGGTGCTGGACAGTCGTATGGTCAAAGTGCTGGGTGCTTTGCAGCACTTTGAAGTCCGAGCGACCGTGGCGGGGAACGTGGTGGCGGAGGGCACGGTGGCGCTGAACCGTCGGAGCGGATCGTGATTCGGGCCGTGCCGCTGAGCGTGACGCTGTTGGCGGGGATGTTGCTGACGCTGTCGCTGGTGGTCGCCGATGAGGGCGCGGCGCCAGAGGGGATTGCGCCAGAGTTATGGCATCGGCTGAGCGAGATCGACGCGCGCGGGGCGGAAATCGAAACACTGATCGCGGACGTGGTCCAGGAGAAGCACACGCTGCTGTTGCGTCGTCCGTTGCGATCGAGCGGGCGCGTCTGGGTGCGAGGGGAGACGATGCGGTGGGACACGCGGGAGCCTCGTGAAACGCAGATGCTGGTGACGCCCAGCGAGGTGCAGCTTTATTACCCCGAGCAGGCGTTGCTGGAGATCTACCCGGTGGATGAGCGGCTGGGTGAACTGACTGCGTCGCCGTTGCCGAGGCTTAAGACGATGGCTGAACATTTCGTCATCACGGAGGAGCCGGTCGCCGAGTTGCTGGAGCAGGAGCCGACGCTTGAGGGCGTGGAAGATGTGGCGTTTGTGGCGTTGCGGTTAACGCCACGCGACGAGGCGTTGGCTGAGCATATGGAGCGGGTGGAGGTGCTGCTGGAACCCGGCCGTGCGGTGGCGCGGCGGCTGGTGATGGTCGACGCCGACGGCGAACGCACCGTCATTACCTTCAATCAACTGCGTCTGAATGAGGACGTCGAGGAGTCGCACTTCGAACTCAGTGTCCCACTGGAAACACGCATCGTTCGGGCCCTGGAGGGTGGGTCGTGAGGGCTGATGGGGCGCGAGCAGGTGGTGATGAAGGCGAGCGGGTCGACGGCTGGGCCGAGAGAGCCTCGCTGCGTCTGCTGTTCGCCATGGCGAGGTGGTGGCCGGGTTTCGCGCGGTGGTCGGCACCGTTCTGGACGCGGACGGCGTGGGAACTGAATCCGGCATTGCAACGCAGCATCCTCGCCAATGCCAAGCGGCTTCTGCCCCACGGGACGGAAGCGCAACGGCGACAACTGGCTCGCGCGGTGGTGCGGAGCTTCTACGACTTCGTGATGGAGATGGGCGTGGCCGTGAATGCGGACCGTTCGGCCATTCTCGAAAAGCTCGCCGGCACGGACGGCCATGAGCACTACGAAGAGGCGCGGCGACTGGGGCGGGGTGTCATCGTGGCGACCGCTCACCTGGGCTCGTTCGAGGTCGGTATCGCAGCCCTTCGCGAACATGAAGCACGGATCCATGTGGTTTTCAAGCGGGATGTTGAGCCCACCTTCGACCGCCTGCGCGGCGACCTACATCGCATGCTCGGTGTGCTCGATGCGCCGATCGATGAGGGACTGGGCCTGTGGGTTCGACTGCGCGATGCGCTGGCGCGAGACGAAGCGGTGCTAATGCAGGCCGACCGCGCGATGCCCATGCAGAAGGGCGTGGTGGTGCCGTTCGGCAACGGACACCTGATGCTGCCGACAGGCGTGGTAAGGCTGGCTCGGGCAAGCAATGCGCCGATTGTCCCGGTATTCGCGGTGCGCCAGCCGGACGGCCGTATCCGATTGCAGGTGGAGAAGGCCATCGATGTTCACGCTTGCGGCAACGGCGATGATGCTACCAGCAAGTTCGATGCGGCAACGCAGACGCTGGCTCGCGTGATCGAGGCCAAGGTATTTGCTCACCCTGAGCAGTGGTTGATGTTGCAGCCCGCGTGGCTGGAGGACCAACCGGTCCACGTAACGGCGGCGACGGAACAGGCTAAGGATGTGCGATGTGAGTGAGGCGATCTGGATCAGCGGGGCGGGCTTGATCACTCCTCTGGGGGGTGACCGCCAGAGCACGTGGGAGGCGATATGTGCAGGTCGATGCGGCATCGGGCCCCTCACCGCAATGGAGCAGGATCAATTGCCCGGCAAGGAAGGCGGCCAGGTGCCCCCCCTGCACGGCGATGACAAACGCGAAAATCGCGTCATCCGTTACCTGCGGCAGGCGATCGAAGACGCGCTCCACGAAGCCGGCGCTGCGGCCGAACTCCCTTATGACCCCGCACGCTGCGGAATCATCCTCGGCACGACGTTGCACGGCATGCCCGCAGCCGCTCGCTTTTTTCGGAGCGATGATCCGGCGGATTTACAATCCTTCCTTGCCGGTGCTGTCCTGGAAGGTGCAGCGGGTGACACAGGACTGACCGGCTTCTCCGCGACGACCTGCTCCGCTTGCTCGTCGGGACTGGGGAGCGTGGCGTTGGCGATGACGCTGCTGCGAAACGGCGAGTTGGACATGGTCGTGGCTGGGGGGTACGACCCGATCAGCGAGTACGCCTACGCGGGCTTCAACAGTCTCAGGCTCGTGGCGGAGTCGCCCCTGCGGCCGTTCTGCGAAGGGCGCGAGGGGATGAAGGTGAGCGAGGGGTACGGCATCGTGGTCCTTGAGCGAGCAGGTGATGCGCAGCGGCGGAGTGTGCAGCCGCTGGCGGAGGTGCGGGCGTTCGGCGAGTCAGCCGACGTGCATCATCTCACGCAGCCGAATCCGGAGGGCGAGGGGGCTTCACGGGCGATCGTCGCCGCACTCGAGGCAGCGGATCTGACTGTGGCCGACATCGGGTTGATTTCCGCCCACGCGACCGGCACGCCGGATAACGACAGTAGCGAGGCGGCGGCACTGCGCGACGCGTTCGGCGGCCGGCTGCGCGACGTGCCGTTGGTCGCCTTCAAAAGTCACCTAGGGCACACGCTGGGCGGCGCTGGGGCGGTGGAGTTGATCCTCTCAGCCATGGCGATGCGGGACGGGAAAGTACCTCCCACCGCCAACGTCACGCCGGAGGCGATCGCCTACGACGACCTTGCGATTCACACGGGAACAACGGCGAAAGATGCTTCGATCGCTGCCACGCTGAACCTTTCGCTCGGGTTCGGCGGCGCGAACACCGCTGTCATCCTCACGCCGCCGCGACGTGATGAAGAGTCCCCCAACGTCATCACTGTCGATAGAACGGTGGGCGTCAACACACGCAGCGTCGGCGTGACGGGCGTTGGGGTCGTGATGGGAGGGGCGGTCGGAAACGATGCCTTCATTGAGCGGCTCGGCTGCGAGACCGCGCTCGACCTCAACACCGTTAGCAGCGTGGATCGCGACGCATTGGCGGGCTTGATCCACGCACGACGCGCTCGGCGCATGAGCGGCTATGTCCAGCTATCGCTCGCAGCGACGGCTGTGGCGTTGGAGCATGCCGGCGTTGATGATGTCGCAGCCTTCGGCGCGGAAGCGGGGGCGATCCTCGGCACGGTGCATGGTTCGACGTTGTACAGCACCGAATACTACCAGCAGATTGTGGCCGAGGGCGTCGGCGCAGCGAATCCGCTGCTTTTCGCCGAGGGCGTGCCGAATGCGGGGGCGGCACACCTGAGCATGACGTTCGGTGTGAAAGGAGCATGTCAGACCATCATCGGCTCGCGCACCGCAGGGCTCGATGCGATCCGACTCGCGACGGCTCGCATCGCAACCGGGGCGTGGGACCGGGCGATCATCAGCACAGCAGAAGAAGATACGCCGCTGATCGAACGAGTTTATCGGCATTGCAACGTGGGGGCTGAGCGCGATCGGGCGCCGGCGGCCGCGCCTTTCGGTCAGGGGGGGGGCGTGTCAGGATCCGGCGCTGTTACGTTGATCCTCGAAAGCGCTGAAGCCGCAGCGAAACGCGGCGCTCAACTGCACGCCCGCATCGATGCCACCGCATCGGCATGGGCCACGGCTGGCAACGCACCGCGAATGGTCGAAAAACTCGATGGCGTCTGGCAGCGATTGGGCGATGATGAGGCCCTCGTGACCACCGCCAGCGGCGACGATCAGGCTCGGATCGAGCAAACGGCCCTGAAGCGGGCGGCGCATCGCAAGCCCAGGCGGGTCGGCGGAATCTATGGACACGCCCCCGAGATGTTCAGCGTGATGGGCATGGCCGCGATTGCAGCGATCGTGCTGCGTCAACGTCTGCCGAGGCTCTGCGGCGAAGTTGACGGGAACGGCCTCACAGCGGCGGAAGGTATAGCCGATGAAAAAGGGGCAAGCGTTCTTGCGCTCGACAGGAGCGGCGCTGTTGCCGGTGTGCGGCTGGGCTGGAGCACGTGAGGCAAGAAGCAAGGCTTGGACATGGGGGCCGAGGCCGAGGATAATCGCCGGTTGAGAAGAGGATGCCTTGTGTGAGGCGGCGGCTGACCCCGTTGCGATGTGATGACAGATCTGAGACGGCAGACGACGAGCGGGCGACCGACCGCGCCACCGAACTGGGTGAGGCGCTGGCTGAATGATGCGCCGCTGCAATGCGTGGTGCAGCAGAGCGACCTGGTGGTTGAGCGGGCGGATGGACCCGACGCACGATTCGTCCAGGTGACGGTGCCATGTGCTGCGGAACTGGCGGGTCTGACGCTGCAGCGATGCGTGACGCGAGCTTACACCGCCCTCGGCGAGCAGATACGACAGGATGGTCAGGTGTGCTGGCCGGTGCGATTCTGGAACTACGTCCCCGACATTCAGCAGCAGGATGGGGGCAACCTGAACCGCTACATGATCTTCAACGCGGGGCGCTGGGGAGCCTTGGCTGAATGGTACGGGAACGATACAGCGTTCGGGTCGAACCTGGCTGCAGCCACCGCGCTCGACGTCCGCAGCAAACATCTGGTTGTTCAGGTTCTTGCAGCAACGGAACCGGGCGAACCCGTTGAGAACGCACGTCAGCTACCGGCTTACCGCTACTCCGCACGCTACGGTCCGCTGCCGCCGTGCTTCGCGCGGGCGACTGTAGTCAACGACGCATTGATGGACCGATGGATGTTGGTGTCCGGCACCGCAAGCGTCGTCGGCGAAGCATCGAGACACCCGTGCGACATCCACGCCCAGCTACGCGAGACCTTCGCCAATCTCGCGACATTGGCCGCGCCTGCGGGAACGACGCCGGAAGAAGCACACGGCCGCTACCGTTCGTTGCGTGCTTACGTGACGCGCAAGTCAGATGTGCCGGTGGTCGAAGCTGCGGTGCGGCGTACATTCCATGCGCTGGAGGAACTGGAAATCGTGCCGGCGGACCTGTGTCGGCCGGAACTGTTGGTGGAGATTGAGGGCGTGGCTGAAGCAGTCCGGAGCGGACACGCAGCGGGCAGGGCGCGACGGTCGACGTCGCCGTCCCCCGTGGAGTCGGCGCAATGATCGCGCACAAGAGCGAGCAGGATTTCGAGGTGCTGATCGTTGGCGGAGGCCCCACCGGCGCCATCGCGGCATTGGTGCTGGCGCGGGCGGGGGTTCGGGTGGCGGTCGTCGAGAAGGAAGCGTTCCCCAGATTTCAAATCGGCGAGTCTTTCCTCCCGGTGACGTTCGACCAACTGCAACGACTGGGCCTGATGGACCGCCTGCGTGAACTGCCACATATGCTCAAATACGGCGCGGAGTTCGGCATGGGCGGCGGCACCGAAACCAGCCTCTTCGAATTCAACACCGGTCTGCTGGGCGGGGAAAACGAGACGTTCAACATCGCACGGGCTGACTTCGACGCAATGCTTCTGGAAGAGGCTGCGAAGGCGGGCGCGACGCTGCTTCAGCCGGCGGCGGTGAAGCAGATACACCGATTGGCCGACGGCGACGTCGTCATCGAAACGCAGGCGGAAACACTCACCGGCCGTTATCTCATCGACGCCAGCGGGCAGGCCACGGTGGTCGGTAGGCACCTGAAGCAAAAAAGCATGTTCGACGCGCCACACCTGCAAAAGGTGGCATACTTCGCGCACTTCGAAAACGTGAAGCGGCTGGACGGCAGACGCGCCGGGTACCCGACGATCGCGATGGCGGACGAAGGTTGGTTCTGGATCATTCCGCTCAATGCGCATACGACCAGCGTCGGGATGGTGCTTGATCCCGCCGTCGTGAAGCAGGTCGACCTGCCTGCCCGCGACATGCTGGGCTGGGGAATTGCGCGGTGTCCACTCATGCGAGACCGTATGGAAGCAGCCGTGCCGGTCGAGCGCGTCACCGAAACCGGCGACTCCGTCAACAGTCAACGGTGGGGGGGCGTGAGGGCGGACTTCAGTTACCAGTGTGAGCCGATCGCTGGGCCGGGTTATTTTCTGGCGGGCGATGCAGCGACGTTCCTCGATCCGGTCTTCTCGACGGGTGTGTGCCTGGGAATGACAGGCGGTGAACAGGCGGCTCAGCATTTGATCGCGGTGCTGCGTTACGGCCGAGAACCGAAGGCGGCGAGACAGGTTTACGTCAAGACGATGAAGCAGGCGACAGCGTACTTTACCAAGGTAATTGCGTACTACTATCAGCACAGCTTTCGAGAGCTGTTTCTGCACGGTTCTGGCCCGTTTCAGATGCAGCGCAGTGTTCTGGCCGTGTTGACCGGACACGTCTTCGCAAAGCTGCCGTGGAAGGTACGTTGGCGGTACTGGCTGTTTGGTCTTTGTGTACGCGTGCAGCAAAGCCGGGCTTTGGTCGAGAAACGGGAGCGGTTTTCGCTGCTGAGTGCGGAGCCGTCCCTTTGGCAGCCGAGCGGTTCCTGTGTGGAAGTGGGTTGATGAGTTCGCAACTGATTCAACAGGTTCTAAGACACGCGACCGAACGTGCAGACGACGCAGCGATTCTATGGTGTGATTCTGCCGGTCACGCTCAGACCGTCACTTGGTCGCAGTTGTTGCGCGGAGCGGCGGCTGTCGCGGAGCAGCTCCGGCAGCGCACCTCGGCCGACGCGGTGGTGCTGGTGAGCATTGCCAATCGCCCTGAGCTGACGGTGAGTTTTCTTGCAGGATTGCTGGCGGATCGCGCGGTGTTCATGGTGCCGCCGAACCTCACGGCCGCGGAGTTGCGACAATCTTTGGCCCGCTCGGGCGCACGCAGCGCTATCGGAAGTTCCGCAGCCCTGACAGCCATCACCGCCGATTTGGATTTTCATTTGCCGCTCAATGCCGTACCGACGCAGGCAGCGCGAGATGATCAAAGGTTGCAGAAGCTCGTGCAGCAGCATGCGGGGTGCGGGGCCTTGCTGTTGCAGAGTTCGGGGACGACCGGGCGGCCCAAAATTGTGCGACGGGAGATGTCGGCCCTTGATGCCGTGGGTGAGCACTGCCGCGTTGCTGTGGGGATCGAGGCGAACGATCGGATGCTTGCTGCGGTGCCGTTGTGTCACTCCTTCGGGATGGATCACGGCTTGATGGCCGCCATGCTGGCCGGCTGTGCCGTGGAGATGCAGCATGGTTTCACGCTTGCAGCCATCAGCGACGGCATCGAGCGGGGCGCGACCATTCTGCCGGGCGTGCCGTTCATGTTTGAGATGCTCGCCGGCACCACGGCTCTGCCGCAGCATCGGTTGCGACGTGTCTACTCAGCGGGCGGGCCGTTGCCGCCCGAGGTAGCTGATCGATTTGCGAAGGCATGGGGCGTGCGGATCGGGCAGGTGTACGGCTCCACTGAGTTCGGCTCGGTCACGTTCAACGATCCTGACGTAGCTGATTACGACGCAACGGCGGTTGGTCATCCCATCGGCGACGTCCAGCTGCGTGTCCTCGATGTGGAGCAAGCGGATGTGCATGGGCCGCTATCTGCCGGTGAAGAAGGCCAGGTGGCAGTGAAGGGTGCGTCCATGTTGAGTGGATACGTCGACGCGACAGAGCCGCCCACCGTCGAAGGATGGTTTCTATCGGGCGATCTGGGAAGGCTTGATGACCAGGGGCGGCTGACCCTGACCGGACGCTTAAAGTTGTTGATCGATGTGGGGGGCCTGAAGGTCAACCCGATTGAGATCGAAGCGGTGCTCACCCAGCATCCGGCTGTGCAGGATGCGATCGTCGTGCCGATGCCGATGAGTCAGACGGTGCAGCGTATCAAGGCGATCGTCACGCTTCGGCCGAGTACGGAGCGGACCGAGGCGGACGTTCTTGACGAGCTACGCCGCTTCGCGCGGCAGCAATTGAGTCGTTGGAAAGTGCCACGCGTGATCGAGGTTCGCAACGCGCTGCCGAAGTCGCCCACGGGAAAAATTCTGCGACAGGCGGTGCAATGTTGAGACGTGCTGCGACGACGACTGGCCTGATCATGCTTTTACTTTCAGCGATCGTGGTGGGCGGGTGCGCGGCGACCGACCCGCTGCCGCGACACGCGTGGGTCGACGCCGATCACGCACTGGCGCTGATGGCGGAGCGTGGCGCAAAGGTGGAGACGCTCACCGCCCGATGTGCGGTGGCGATGCGCAGCGGCCACGAAGACGTCACGTTCGATGGGGCGGTCGTCGCAAGGCTGCCGCACGATCTTCGCCTACGGGGATGGAAGTTCGACCGTGCTGTCATCGACCTGACGATTCGTGAAGACGGCGTATGGTTTTGGACGGCTCAGCAAAGAGAATCGCTCGAAAGCGGCAGCATGCTAGACGCGATGAATAATCCGCGCGCACGCGGCACCGGATTGGCGATGGTCATCGGAGCGATGGTCGACGGCCCCTGGCATCAAACCGAAGTGCAGGGCGACGAGCTCACCGCCACGCAAATGCTCGACAGCGGATGGCAACTGCAAGCGACGATCGATCGTCCGACTTTGACCATCAGCCGATACGCCTTAATCGACGGCGACGGGCATGTTGTTCAGCAGGTGCGGCTCGATCGCTATGTCATGGTGAACGATATGCCCTGGCCGATGCGGATTGTGGCGGAGGGGTACGGCCGTGGTGGGAGGGGCAGTGGCGTTGGGGGGGCGAGTGGTCAGATCGTCGTGCGATTAAGCGACGTCTCCCTGAACGAAGGCCTTGCCGACGGTGCTTTCAATCCGCCAAGGCGTGCAATCCGACAGAACGGCGACGAAAGATGAGGCGACCGGCGGGCGGCACCGGGTTCTGGCTCAGACGTCCTGGCACCTCTGTTGGTGTTGCGGCGGGGCTGGTGCTTCTCGCAGCACTGCTCGCCAGCGGCCTCAAACCCAGCCATTCCATGAACACGCTGCTGCCTCGTGACGACCCGGCAGCGGTCGCGCTTGGCCAACTCATGCAGAACTTTGCCATCGGCAACGAACTGCTGCTGCTGGTCGAAGCGGATGAGCAATTGCGCGGGGAACAAGAAGCGGTTGAGAGTCTCCGGGCGTTCGCCCAGCGTTTCGAAGCTGCCGTCGCGGAGGATCAAACGGCCGCAGCCATGGTCGAGCGGATTCAGTGGTCAGCTGGGGAGGATGCCGTTCGATTTGCTGAGGAGCAGGTCGCACCCCGCCTGGCCTTTTACCTGGACGATGGTGCTTTCGAGCAGTTGCTCGAGCGGTTGACCGAACCGGGCATGAAGCGGCTGATTGTAAGAAATGAAGCGATGCTGGCCTCCGGCCCCGCAGCCGACGCTCTTGCACGACAGGTGCTGCGTGATCCGCTGCGGCTACACGAACTGCTCGGCAAGGTCGCGACCACGCTCCGCCCCGCCGGCCGAACGTGGCGAGGCGGGTCGGAGTTCATTACCACCGATGGCCGAGCCATGCTTATCCGCGTCGCGGCGGTCGAACCGCCCAGCGATCTCAACTTCACCAAACAGTTCATGCCCATGATGCGGCAAGCGATCCACCGCGCCCTGGCCGAAACCGAGCATGCCCCCCATGTCAGCCCGGCAGGGGGCTATGCGATTGCCGAACTGAGTGAGCGAGAGATTCGGCGTGACATGATGCGCAGCATCATCGGCGCAGTCGTGCTTCTGCAACTGGCGTTTTTCCTGATCTATCGGCGAGCGTGGGTGTTCGCCCTGGTCCTGCTGCCCGCCGCGGCCGGTATCGTCGTGGCATTTGGATTATACAGCGTGACGGGCCTGCCGTTGACGCCCATCACTGCGGTCATCGGCGCGATGCTCGCGGGGCTCGGCGTGGATTACGGCATCCATTATCTCGCCCACTACCAGACGCAGCGTAAGCACGCATCGTCCGCAGCCGCTGCAGCCACACGCGTGAATGTCGCACTCGCAGGGACCATGGCTGCCGCTTGCGTCACGTCGCTGATCGCCTTCGCCGCCATCGGCACCTCCAGCGTCGCTGCGCTTCAGCAGTTCGCGCTGCTTGGCGTGCTCGGGCTCGCGGGGGCACTGCTCGCATCACTCACGCTACTGCCTGCGATGCTGACTTTGCTTGAACGCATCGGCCGATCGGGCGTGGGGCACGTTGGTGCGTTGCGGTTCGACGCAGCTTGGTTCCTGCAGATCGCCCATCGCCATCGGCGGTCGTGCTGGGCAACGGGGGCGGTGCTGACGGGGGCTGCGGGCATAACGCTCGCCATTGCCGGCGGCGTGCGGTTCGATGACGACCTCCATGCGATGCACCCGCAGCCGAACAAGCCGCTCGTGACGCAGACAGAGATCGCCACGATGTTCGGTCAAGCTCCCGAGCCGATGGTCGTGCTCCTCCAGGCCGACGACGAATCCGCTTTGCTCGATCTGGCCGCCCGTGTTGATCATCACATCGATGCTTCCGCCGCAGCACAGGCCGCCGGGGTGCGTACCACGCTCAGCCCCGCACGGCTGTTGCCGACGGCCGCACACGTCGAACGACGCCTTGAACGATTGGATGAGATCGGTGTCACGTCGATGCTCGCGAGCTTCGACGCCGTCATCGAGGAGAGCATTTTCAATCCCGATGCTTTTGCGGATTACCGCGAGTATCTCCGTCGCGTTGTGCGGCCGAAAGACTCGCCCACGATCCAGACGCTGCGCCACTACCCGCAACTCGCTGCGACGGTCCTCCCCCGGACCGATCACGAAAGCGTGGAGCACATGGGCGCGGTACTGGTTTATTTTGAGGATCGGGTGACCAATCGTGAACAGCGGGACGCTGCCATTACCGCCTTGCGCGAGGCTCTGACGCATGTCGAGGGGGCGACGCTTAGCGGCATGCCCGTGATCGCTCACGATGTGGAGCAGGCGGTGCGCACCGAGCTAGGGCAACTGTTCGGCGTGGCGGCCACGCTTGTCATCGTCTGGCTGATCGTTATTTATCGCAACGGGCGCGACGTGGCCCTGGTGTTGATTCCCGCGGTCTTCGGCGGTCTCATCCTCTTGTCGGGGATGTACTGGATGGGCATCGGATTCAACATGATGAACCTCATCGCGCTCCCGCTGCTCGCTGGCATCGGCGTCGATGACGGCATCTTCCTTGTCAGTGCCGCCAGGCAGCGACAGACGGGCGGAGTCGCCGCCAGTTGTCACGCCATCACCATGACCAGCGCCACCACAGCCCTGGCCTTCGGATCGCTTCTGTTGACCAGCACGCCCGCCATCCAATCCCTCGGTGCGGTATTGGCGATCGGCATCGTCGCCAGCTATATCGGCGCGGCCTGGGTGCTCGCCCCCTGGCTCATCGAAAACATCGAGCGGGAGGCTGCAGCATGATCGGCATGACCGCCTGGTGTGCTGCGATCGCCGGCGCTACCGCCTTCGGTGGACTCGGCTACGCAACGGCCTGGCCTCGGGCACAGATTTATGGGCCGGTCATCAGCAGAGGCCCCGCTGGGTGCGGCAATCGCGTCGCACTCACTTTCGATGACGGGCCCCACACTCTCGGCACGCGCGGCGTCATGGAAGCGCTCGAAGCGGAGGGCGCCGTCGGCACCTTCTTCGTAATCGGCCGCTTCGTCACGCAGCAGCCCGACATCGTCCGAGAGCTTCACGCACGTGGCCACCTCGTCGGCAATCACACCTTCGACCATCATCACTGGGGAGCGATGCGCGGCAGGCGATATTGGTCGCAACAACTCCAGCGCACCAGCGACGTCATCGAAGAAACGATCGGCAAGCGGCCTACGTTCTTCCGCCCGCCGATGGGCCTGAAGCAGCCGCACGTAATGCGTGCCGCTCAGGACAGTGGCTGTCGCGTTGTCACATGGCAACGCAGGGCGTGGGACGGCGTGCCGACGACTACGTCAAAAATCATCACACGCATCGCCGATCGTGCCTGGCCGGGCGACATACTCGCGCTGCATGATGGCGTCGACCCGTTCGGAAAACGTAACGTTGGCGAAACAGTCGCAGCCGTTCGGCCGATCGTTCAGCGACTCCGCGCACGCGGCCTGCAACCGGTTCGTCTTGATACGTTGCTCACAGAAACGACGTCCGGCCGCTGATTCGCGCTCGGCCCCCGTGCGGCCGCGCTGTCTAACAACCGGCTGTTAATGCTCGGCATCGATCGCGGCCGATTCGCCTCGTGCCTTCATCCAGGGCCGGGTCAGAGCATAGCCCGCGAAACCGATCATCGCGGCCAGCATGCACACGCCAAGGGCCGCGAACACGCCCACGGTGCCCCAGACGGATAGGAGCGGACGCAGGGCGATCGGCGAGACGAATTGGCCGAAGAACAGCGCCATCGTCAACCCACCCACGAACCGACCGCGGCTTGCCTCGGGGGCGTGGCTCATGAGCCAGACGTTGAGGTTGGGCATCAGCAAACCCAGGCCGAGGCCGGCGACCATCATGCCGAGCAGGACAACGGCGTAACTGACCGCCATGAACTATCCGGACGAAGAGGCCCGTCTTCTACATTAGGACTATCGCTCGCCGTCATTAGAGCGTTCGAACCGTAGCTCGGCGAGATCGATGAACCGGTGCCAGTCGTAGGGCGTCAGGTTGTGGCCGCCGCTGCGGATGTGGTAGCCGAGCGGGCCGGTGTGCACAGGCTCATCAACGTCAGGCATGGCGTCCGGTGAAAGCGGCTCGTGACCCCAGAGTGCATACACCGGCGAAGCGTGCGCGAGCGAGAGAAACTCGCCGCGTGGATCGGCCCAGATGTCGTCGCTGGCGCTGGCGACGTAGACGGTCCGCGGTGCGATCAGTGCCACCAGCATGTGCTGATCGAGGGGAAGGGCGTGTTCGCGATCGTTGTACGCGTTGAAGTTTTCGCAGAACCAGTGCGGGAACCGGTCGTTGATCTGCTTGATGCGCTCGCCGACCTGGCGCCGGCTCAACGCGGCGCCACCGCACCCGGAGTTGTTTGAGACGATCATGGCGAAGCGTTCATCTTCCGCGCCGGCCCAGAGCGCCGCCTTGCCGCCGCGCGAGTGACCGACGAGCCCGACCTGCGTGGCCTCGATGTCGTCGGCAGTCTCGAAGTAATCCATTGCCCGACTGGCGCCCCAGCCCCACGCAGCGAGACCGGCCCACGCATCGCCCGGACGATCGTTCTGCCCGTCCTCGAACAGGTCGATCACGCCTTGCCGGAATGTGTCGGCCGAATCCGGCGCCAGTTCCCCGACCTGGATAGCTGCAATGCCGTAGCCGCGCTCGATGATCTCTTCAGCCGGCCAGAAGTCGGAACGCTCAGCTCGCGTCGGATCGGTCTGCTCCGGCCCGCGATTGTTCATCAGCAGGAACAGCGGCACCGGCCCGTCTGCATCGTTCGGCACGAAGACGATCAACTCGAACGCATGCTCACGGTCGTCAACGCCGCTGCGGATCTCGATGCGGCGGAGAGTGGCCTTGCCATCCATCGCCTGATCGTCGTGTTCGATTTCATGGAAGGTAAGCGTCTGCGGCGCCCCCGGCCGCCGGCCGTAAACATGCTCACGAAAAAGTTCGAGCACCTCGCCCCTACGTTCCTGCGTCCATGCCTGCTTGCTCGCAACAGACCGGCCGGCGTTCATCTTCAGCGGATCGGGAAGCTGGTAAGCGGGAATCTCGATGTCCGCGTCGCCGTTCCACCCCGCAAAAGCTGCGACACCTAGCAGCAACGTGAGAAGTGCTGCACTGCTCGCCAAACCATATGGCATCATCGTCGGCCTCCTGTTTAAGATCCATCCGATCGCATGATGGCGCACCGGATGAAATTGGATTTCAGTTTTGGTACGCATTGTACACGTCAGACATATACAAAGCAGCGACTTCCAGTTCGCCCAACGAGAACCCGCTATCTCATGGATTGCCGGAGGTGTCGCCGATACGCTGGTGCGATGTCGCCCTTATTGCCTGATGCTGATGTTCGACTTTCGCCGCGTTGCCGGGCGCGGATTGAGACGCTTTACGCGCGGTACCATCGCCACGAACACGTCGCACGCGATCCGCTGACCTGTGTTTACAGGTACGACCATCTTGCCGATCGGGAGGTGGTGGGGCTCATCAGCGCCGTGCTGGCTTACGGGAATGTGAAGGCGATCCTGAGCGCGCTCGATACGGTGTTCGCACGCATGGGTGAGCATCCGGCGGCTTACCTGCAAGATCGGACACCGGCAACGATCCGACGCCACTTCGCAGGCTTTCGGTATCGTGTGACCGGCGAGGCGGATTTCGTGGGGCTGCTGCTCGGGATGCGGAAGCTGCTGCCTGAGGGCCTGGGGCCGCGTGCGGATTGGAAGGCGGCCGAGCATCCGGCGCAATGGCCTGCGGGTCTGGTGGCGATGGGGGAGATGGTCGACCGGATCGTGGGGGAAGCAGGGCGGCCGCTGGGTCATCTGCTGCCGCATCCGGCGCGCGGGTCGGCATGCAAGAGATTAAATCTGTACTTCCGATGGATGGTGCGTTGTGATGCGATCGACCCGGGCGGATGGAAGGGATTGGAGCCTGCCGATCTGGTGGTGCCGCTGGATACGCATCTGCATCGCGTCGCGGTGACGCTGGGCCTGACACGCCGAAAGCAGGCGAATCTCGCAGCAGCGATCGAGGTGACGGCCGGGCTGCGCCAGATTGATCCGGTCGATCCGCTACGTTTCGATTTTGCCCTGACGCGGCCCGGGATACTGAAAGAGGCGTGGCGAGTTTGATGCGCGCACGCAACGATGGGGCGGTTAGCGGGGGGGTGGGGGTCGTGTTAAAATGCTGGGCTTGTTGGAAATTCACGAACCTTTGTAGATGCCCTGGGGACAGCGGGGCGAGGATAGCTATGCCGAAGAAAACGATTGCGGACGTTGATGTGGCGGGTAAGACGGTTTTGATGCGCGTCGATTTCAATGTGCCTCTGGACGATGGGCGGATCACCGACGAACGCCGGGTCCGCATGGCGTTGCCTTCGATCAAGAGCGTGATCGAGCGCGGCGGCCGCGTGGTGCTGATGAGCCATCTGGGTCGACCCAAGGGCGAAGGTGCCGAGCCGGAGTTCAGCCTGAAGCCGGTCGCCGACCGTCTGGGTGAACTGCTGGGTAAGCCTGTCGCGTTCGCGTCGGATTGCATCGGCGACGAAGCGAAGCAGAAGGCCTCGGCACTGAACGACGGCGAGGTGCTGCTGCTTGAGAACCTGCGTTTCCACAAGGGCGAGAAGAAGGGCGATGAGAACTTCGCCGCTCAGCTTGCGGAACTGGCGGACATTTACTGCTCCGATGCATTCGGGACGGCCCACCGTAAGGATGCTTCGATGTACGCCGTGCCGCGTGCGATGGAGGGCAAGCCTCGCGTCGTCGGCTTCCTGATGGAGAAGGAGATCGCGTACCTCTCCGAAGCGGTGGCGAACCCGAAGCGGCCGTTCGTGGCGATCCTCGGCGGCGCGAAAGTGTCCGACAAGATCAACGTCATTCAGAACCTGCTGGGCATCTGCGATAAGGTGCTTATCGGCGGGGCGATGGCCTATACCTTCGCGCTGGCGCAGGGCGGCAAGGTCGGCGGCAGCCTCGTGGAGAAGGACAAGGTCGACCTTGCCAAGCAGCTCGTTGCCGAGGGCGGCGAGAAGCTCGTGCTCCCCGTCGATACCCACGCCGGCGACGATTTCAGCGGCGACTGCAACAAGAAGATCGTCGACGCAGGCGAAATTCCCGACGGCTTCGAAGGACTGGACATCGGCCCGAAGACGGCTGAGCAGTACGCTGCGATCATCAAGGATTCAAAAACCGTCGTCTGGAACGGGCCGATGGGCGTGTTCGAGATGCCGCCGTTCGATATCGGCACCAACACCGTCGCCGACGCGATCGTGCAAGCCACGGCCGGCGGCGCGACGACCATCATCGGCGGCGGCGACAGTGCTGCGGCAATCGAACAGGCCGGCCTGGCGGACAAGGTGTCGCACGTCTCCACCGGCGGCGGGGCAAGCCTGGAGATGCTCGAAGGCAAGAAGTTCGCCAGCGTGGAACTGCTGGACGATCAATAAAGCTCGGTGCGGTAGCCGGGCATGACGCGGAGCCGTAACGCGCGGCACCTGATGAGGGAGCGTTTCATGCTCGGCTGGTGGATCTATCTCGCGACGCTGGCGCTGATGAGCGTGACGACGTTCGCCATGTATGCCTGGGACAAACGGCAGGCACGCCGAGGCGCCTGGCGCGTGGCGGAATCAACCCTGCAGGCTCTCGCGCTGCTGGGCGGATGGCCGGGCGCGCTCACCGGTAGGCATCTGCTGAGGCACAAGACGCGCAAAGGCGGCTTCACCGCCATCCTCTATCTGATCGTGGCGGTGCATGTCGCGGCCGTGGTGGCGGCGATGTGGCTTTTGTGAACTTCCCACGGCGGTACGCCCTGACGATCGAAGGAGCTATGATCGTGCGGTCACGTTAAACGCCCTGCGGGGGCTGTCGGAAAGGTGCGATGATGAGTCAGGCAACGCATGCAGTGAAATGGTCGATGGTGGGGGCGATGCTTCTGACGCTCTCGATGAGTCAGGCTCTGGCGCAGGACGTCACGGCTGAGGCTTTGGCGGGGTATCGGCTGGCGACGGGGGCGCGGGCGGTGCTTGAGCGGGCCGAGGTGCTCGATTCGCCCCACGCGCAGCTTGCGGAGGAACTGTTGGCGATGGCGGTGACCCAGCGTGCGACCGATCAACACGCATGGCATCTGCGTCTTGAAGCGGCCGAAATGGTCGGTGACCTCACCACGCTGCGCGCGACGCTTGGCAACTATCTGCAGCAGTATCCGCGGGACGATACAGCCCAGCTTCGGCTGATCGATCTGCTCGCATCGGAAGAGGCGAATGTCGCCGACCGTATCGCGATGTACGAACGGCTCCTGCAGGGCTCGCGGGCGGATCGATTGAGCCCCGCGCTGCGCAGCCGCGTGGCGTATCGGGCGGCGGTGCTCTACCGGGAGCAGGGGCGCACCCGCGGCTACGCCGAACGGCTGCAGGATGCACTCACACTGGATGAATCCAACCCTGCTGCGGCAGCGGAGGCGCTCTCGTTCCTTCAACAGCGTGGAGCCGATCGTGTCGAGATCATGCAGGCGTTGCTGACCTTGCTCGCCGCCGATCCCGGCAACAGCGCCACGCATGAGCGCATCGCCCGGGAACTGCTCGCAGCTGGCTTGTACGAACAGGCAGCAACCTGGTACGGGGCCGTCAGCCATCTTTGGGAAGTGGAGGGGGCTCCGGATCAAGACGCGGTCATGTCGATCGTTTACGAGTGGACGCTGGCGCTGTGGGGCGCCAACCGCCGCAGCGAGGCGATGGGCCTGATCGATGCGTTCGCCGATGCGGTGGGCTTGGAGGACGTGGCCAACCTGCCGGTGGGATTGCAGACGTTACGCGTGGCGATGCTGCAATCGCAGGAGGACGATCAGCAGGCAGCGGAGGCCTTTGAAACCCTAACGGCCGCGCTACGTGCGCGTCACGAGGATGATCCGGAAAACGCTGATCACCTGGCGGATCTAGCCTGGGCCCACCTGCTGCTGGGCGAGGGCGACGACGTGTCCGCCATGATGCAGAAGCTTGAAACGATGCTTCCGTTGGACGATCCCACGATGCGCCGCCTACGCATCTGGCACGCTGCACGGCAGGGCGATGCCGAGGAAGCACGCGAGATTTTCGCCGAGGCCGACCAGCCGACCGCGATGGAACAACTCGGCGTGCATCTTGCCGAATCGGCGCAGATGAGCCGCGAGGAGCAGGTGCAGGCTTTGACAGCTATTTATGAGTCAGCTGCCGATCGACTGGCAGGCGTGTGGGCCGCGGACCGCCTGCGGAAGCTGAACTCCCGCCCGCAGCCCAGCGGCGAAGCACGCACCATCGGTCGACTCGTGCAGGCGGTGCCCGGCGTGCTGCGTGAGGGCGCCGCCGTGCCCGGCGAACTGACCCGCCTCACCGTCAGCCCCGTCAGTCGTCGGCTCGATTACGGTCAGCCCGTTCAGCTTGAAGTCGACCTGGCGAACCGCAGCAGCGTCCCCCTCAGCCTCGGCTCCGACGGGGCCGTGGCCGCGACCGTGATGCTCGTGCCGCAGGTGCGCATCGGCGACGGAGAAACGATCTCCCTCAGTCCGCAGTTCGTCGCCATGGATCGTCGGCTTCGCCTTGAGGCCGGCCGCACGGTCCGGGTGCGGACGCGGCTGGATCAACCTGACCTCGTCGCCCTGCTCAATGAGCATCCGGACGAGGCGATCGCGCTTTCCGTGCTGGCGGTGCTCAACCCGGTACTGGTCGAGGATGGCCGATTCCTGCCAGGCATGTTCGGCACCGCAATGGATGTGCCCTCCATCGTCCGCACGCGGGTCAGGCCTTCGCAGGAGAACGCCGAGGCACTGGCCGAAAGGCTGAGTGCTGACGACCCCACGGTTCGCTTTTACAGTGCCGCCCGACTGATCGCCCTGGCAGCAGAGGCAGAACAAGCGGGGGGGCAGCCTATATCGGATCGCAGCATGGAAGCGGTCGAAGCGTTCTATGCCGAGCAGAGCCCCGCCGGGCGGGCGTTCCTGATCAGCTATGTCGTCAGCGATGCCGTGGCCGGGGCGGAGAGTGTCGCCTTTGAACAGTTGCTGGAACGCGCACGCACCGATGAGGCCGACCTCGTCCAGGTGATGCTGCTGACAGCAGGGGAGATGCCCGATCCGATCGCACTGGAAGTGGCCCTCGCGCGAGAGCAGAACGCCGTCGGTCGCATCGCCCGGCTCGTCGAGCAGACGATGAAAGACGCCGATGAACCAGCCGCCGACGAACCCGGCAAATGAACCCAACGCCCGGCTGTTCTCAGCACGGCCAACCCACCGCGGGAAGTGACGCTAATCTGGTCATTACCCGCAGATGCTCGGGGACCCAGGCGGGCGTTTTCCTGGGGTGAAAAAGCCGCTTTAAAAAAGTGCGTGGTGCGATAACTTCTCTTGACATAGATGCAGGGTGTGATAGCATGACAAAGGTAAGGAAACAGCGGTAGGTTATACCGTGATGTTTCAAACCTGCTGTCGCGATCAGCCTCGACGTCGAGGCCCGCGAACAAGTCAGCACGACGATGTGTTTCCGTCGGTGGCGTCGATCAGCAGTGTGTTCGTTTAAGGTGTTCGTCTAAGCGAGTTGGTAAGCAGGAAAAGCCGTTTTTGGTCAAGATTCATCCATCCCGTCAGTCCAGTTCGGTTCTCGGACGAAGCTCGTCGGAAAACCGTCTGCGTTTTGACCCCAACGGAACTTGCCTGTCATCGTCATCATTCTTTTTTTCCATCGTTCCTTGAAGGAGCCACTGCTATGAAACGTCGTCTTGGATTCACACTCATCGAATTGCTGGTGGTCGTTGCGATCATCGCGCTGCTGATCGGCATTCTGTTGCCGTCGCTGCAGCGTGCTCGCGAAGCCGCCAACCGGACCGTGTGTGGTGCAAACCTCCGCGGTATTCACCAGTCCATGTCCATCTACGCCATCGGCAACCGTGACAAGTTTCCGCGTTACGCCGGCTCAGGCGCCAGCGGCGAAGCGACAGGCTTCGACACCAGCGCCAACGGCCGCTCGGTTGACCTGAGCGACTCCCCCCCGGATCCCATCGAGTTCGAGGACAACATGACCGCAGCCCTGTGGCTGATGATCCGCGACGGTTCGTCGCAGACCGGCAGCTTCATCTGCAACTCGCAGCGTAATGGCGAAGTTGACCCGATCACCATGCTCGACGGCTCGAACAACTACGATCTCGATCAGCCGCTCGCCGTGCGTGACACGTACGACTTCGCGCTGCCCCGTAGCCTCAGCTACTCCAGCATCAACATGTACGATGCCGTCACCGGCAACAACTGGGACGCTCGCGTCGAGCCCGAGTGGATCCTGATGTCCGACGACAACAACGCCACCGGCCAAGGCCCTGGCACCGGCACCGGTACCCCGCATACCCACGAGGAAAACAGCGGCGCGACTCGCGACGAGATTCAGCGTGAAGAGAACTCGCAGAATCACGCTGAGGGTGCGGGCCAGAACTTCCTGTTCGGCGACGGTCACGTTGAGTACACCAACGATCCGTTCGTCGGCCCCGAAGACTTCAACACCGAGGAACGCGACAACGTGTTCGCCAACGACGGCTCCGCGCCGACGCTCTCCAACGGCGACAGCGACCAGGAAACGTCCTACCGCAACGTCGTGCTCATCCCCGTCACCGGCGTCACCGAGAGCCTCTCGGGCGGCACCGGCACCGGCACGCCGTAATGATTGTGTTGATCTAGCTTGATTTTTAAGAACCGGTCGCCGAGAGGCGGCCGGTTCCTTTTTTGGCTTGTACAATATCTGCCATGAGATGGATCATCAGCATCAAGTCGCTTCCGTTGGCCTTCGCGCTGTCCCTGCTCACATTCCTCAGTTCCGCCGGAACCCCGGCTCTCAGTGCGCAGACGACAGCCGACCAAAGCACCCGCAAAACGGCCAAAGAGACGGCAGGGGCAGTGGGTGAGGTGCAGCGGAACCTTCGCCGGACGCATGTCGTCGAGGTGTTCGAGGCCAATCGTGACGCAGTCGTGAACGTCAATACCACCACAATCGTTCGTCAACGTTTCGGTATGTCTGAGAACGACCCGTTCTTCCGACGGTTTTTCGGCAGTCAGCCCTTCGAGCGCGACGTCAGGCGCACCAGCCTCGGCAGCGGCTTCATTATCCACGAGGCCGGGTATGTCGTGACCAACGCCCACGTCGTCGACGGGGCCGACCAGATTGACGTGACCCTTTCCGACGGCCGCGAGCTTCGTGCCCGTGTGCTTGCTTCCGATCCACGCAACGATCTGGCGGTCCTGCGCGTCGAGGGAGACGATGGCCAGCCTGTCTCACTGCAACGGGCGGAGCTCGGCGATTCGTCGGACCTGATGATCGGCGAGCCCGTCGTCGCCATCGGCAACCCCCTCGGCTATGAACACTCGGTCACAAGCGGCATCGTGAGTGCACTCAACCGTACGCTGCCTGTCACGCGGGAGTGGAAGCTTGATGGCCTGCTGCAAACCGACGCCTCGATCAACCCCGGCAACTCCGGTGGACCGCTGCTTAACGCCTACGGGCAGGTCATCGGCATCAACACCGCAATACGGGGCGACGCTCAGAACATCGGATTCTCGATCCCCGTGAACCGCCTGAGGGAGTTGATCCCCGAACTGCTGAGCCCGCTGATTCACAACCAGGTCGACCTCGGCGGACGGGTTGTAGAGGACCGTGCGATTCAGCCGCCCGCAGAACTAGATGTGAAACTCTGGTGGTCAGCGGGCGGCGAGCAGCCACTGGAACTGACGCATATCAACGGCGAGCCGGTGCGTGATATCGTTGACGCCTATGTCACGCTGATGCGTGTCGCGGAAGTCGGCGAGCCCGTCACGCTTGAGGGCGACGGTGTGATTCGGCAGGTGTTTGCCGACCGGCCGAAGCTCGACAACGCGCAGCGCGTCGTGCAGTCGGCGATGGGCGTGCGGGCGCGGAAACTGCAACCGGCGGACCGGCAGCGGATGAACCTCGAGGGCGTGTCGGGCGTGAAGGTGACCGACATCGAACGCGGTGGTCCCGCGCAGCGCGGCGGCCTGCGTGTAGACGACGTGATCGTCCAAGTCGGCCGTCACCGCGTGGCCAGCATTGAGGACCTGGCCCTGCTGCTTTCGCAGGTGGCCGAGGGCACACAGGCGGATATCTACATCGTCCGCGAGGGGCGTCTGGGCATGACCCGCATCACGCTGCGTCGACCAGACTACGGCTCGACGTAAGCGCGGCGAAGGGCCGTCGCCGTCGCCCGCTGACTCAGGCGGCGGACATCTCCAAGGTCCTCGCAACGTGTCCCATCATGTCCACGAGGCGCGACGAGAAGCCCCATTCGTTGTCGTACCAACCAAGCGTTTTCACGAGTCCACCACCGACCACGTAAGTATCTTCGGGGCTGAGCGTGCAGCTGAACGGCGTGCCGACGATGTCGCTGGAAACCAGCGGCGCTTCGGCCACGGTGAGCACGCCCTTCATGCGGTTGCCGGCTACTTCGCGGAACGCGTCGTTGATCTGCTCGGCACTGACCTCTTGCTCAAGTTCCGCCGTCAGGTCGACGATCGACCCGGCAAGCACAGGCACGCGGAGTGCCATTCCATCGATGCGGCCTTCAAGCTCGGGGATGATCAGGCTGATGGCCTTCGCGGCACCGGTTGAGGTGGGAATGATGTTCGCCGCTGCGGCGCGGGCACGGCGGAGATCCTTATGCGGGCCATCGACAAGACTCTGGTCCGCGGTGTACGCATGCACGGTCGTCATCAGCGCCCGGCGAATCCCGAAGCGGTCCTGAAGCACGCGTGCCATCGGCGCGAGGGCGTTGGTCGTGCAACTACCGATCGAAAAGATGCGATGCTGCTGGGGGTCGAACATTTCTTCGTTGACGCCGATGACAAAATTGCCGTCGAGTTGATTCTTACCCGGTGCGGAGATGAGCACCCGTTCGGCGCCAGCCTCAAGATGAGCCGCTGCCTGCTCACGCTTACGAAAGATCCCGGTCGATTCCAGCACGCACTGAGCATGGCGATCGGCCCAGGGCAGGTCAGCGGGATCCTTTTCCGCGGAGACGGTGACTTCGTGGTCGTCGATGATGAGGCGATCGCCGGCCGCGCGGATTTCGCGGTCCCACGTGCCGTAGGTCGAATCGTACTTGAGCAGGTGGGCGAGCACCTTCGGCTCAACCAGGTCATTGATATGAACGACCTGAACGCCGGGATGATTCCAGGCGATGCGGAAGGCCTGCCGGCCGATACGGCCGAACCCATTGATGCCGATGTTGAGCGTCATGCCGAATTCTCCTCGTGGTGCGGAACTGCGTGAGCACTATTCAGGCATTGTGCACCGGCAGCAGGGAAGCTTCGATCAGACGGGCACGGTGCCGTGCCGCGGGGGTTGCCCCCCGAGAGCCATGCGGATAATGCTCAAGCTCCGGCAGGCGAGCGCCAGCGGGACCAGCATGATGTTGAGATATAGTGGTCGATCAGTTCCTCAATTCATTCGATCACCAGCCACGTCCAGCCTTGTGCGGGGATGGTGACTTGAACTTCAACATGGTGTTGCCGATCGAGCTTGTAGGCTGTCGGTTCGCCTTCCTGTTCGCGGATATGCGCTGTGTCCGTAAGGCCGGTGTAATACAACGGCAAACGCAGGGTCCGCGTGACCTGCTTATCCAGCGGGTTCCACACCATCGCCAGTCCCTTCTGGTCGAGATGCGGATTCACGTTCAACATGCAGTCGATGTCGCGGCCGTCGGCCCGGCGGACGTGAACGATGTCGGAGTCAAGAATGTCGCGATACTTCTTGTAAAAATCAACCCAGCTTCTAACGACCTCACGCGTCTCCGGCGTGTCGTAAAGTCGGGGGCCGCGGAAGCACGCCTGCACACCTGTGCCGAATAGATTCGCCATGTGCGCCTGGTAGAAATCGAGGTTTTCGCTGAGCGGCTCGATCGTCGCCGCTGCCCCGCCGCCGTGGTACTGCGTGAGCGGCACGAACATCCATCCCATGCTCGAGGTTTTCGTCCACGTGCCGTCGTAGATGTTCTGCCGGGCGTGAATGATCTGCTGCTCGCGTGGGAGCGACCAGTTGGTTTCACGGTAGCCCATGCCGACTTTGTTCGAGCCGACGAGGAAATAGTAATCGGGAACGTTCAGATAGATGCCGTTCGCCCGGGACCATTTGTAGAAGTCGCTGATCATCTTCCACTGTTCCCATTGCGAATCGCCGAGCCCGCGATGGCCGGGATGTCCGCAGGAGGCGCAGACGTCGCCGGGGTACGAGCCGTCGTGTTCGAGCAGGTTAAAACCGGTAACTTCGAAGAACTGATAAAGCTTGCGGAAGTAATCCTGACCCCAGGCGCTGCCGAGGCAGGGGGAGTTGCCGAAGATCGCCCCGCCACGCTCGCCGGTTTCGGGATTAATCACGTCGTGCTCCGGACTGATCGCCCGGCTGGCCAGCAGTGAGTACCCGCCCAATTCCACGCCGCGCTCCTTGGCGTAGTCGACGAGTTCTTTGATCTGTTGCAGGTAAGCTTCGCTTTCGTTTTCGATGTTGAAGCCGCTGCCGAAGGTCATGATGACCATCTCGAATCCGACCTCAGCGCTCTGATCAATCGCAAGGCGCACGGCCTCGGGATCTGCACTGCGGACGTGCATCAGGATGGGGTTCTCCGTCACCCACGGCGCCACCGTTCGGTACATCTGGCGCACCGCCAGGCCGTTGCGTTCACGCTCGGTCGAATCGTGCACCAGGGTGAAAGTGCGGAACGTCTCGAACGTTTCGCCCGGCTGGATGTAGACATCGGGCCCGATCGGCGGCTTCACCTCCAGCATGTTCGGCGTCCGGCGATGGTAGTTAACCTGCGTGTCGTATTGCGGGTCGGGCACCCAGTTCACTGTGCGGTTCGCCGTCCGCGCGTCCATCCCCTGGAACGCAAAATCTGACTCGACGTGCAAATTCGGATATTCCCACCGGTCGCGAATGTCGACGACCGACTCGTACTCCACAACCGCGAGGAGGTCGCTGGTGAAAGTCTCCAGATGAATCTCCTGCTCGCCGGCGTTCTCGATCGTCATCCATTTGGCGATGAGCGGAATGCCGTCGTACATCTCATAGTGGATGGAAACGGTAAGGTCCTCGAGGAAGTCCAACCCGTTCGCCTGAATCGCTCGGGCTTCGTCGGTGAGGTCACTGAACGCGCGGAAGTTGCCCACCACGCTGCGCCCGAGATCACCGGGTATGGCGTAATCTGCCGCGCCGCCGTGCTCGCCCGTTTTACCCAGCCGCACCGCCACGGGATCGGCAACAGGCTGATCAAGCTTGATCGCGTGCACGAGGTTCCAACCGTCGCCGTCGCGTGATGCTTCACAAGCAATGGTGTTTCCAGTGAGCCGCAACCGCAGATGACGGTCGACATCGGTGTCGACCGCCTCCAGCAGATGCTCTTGCTGCCCGTCGAACACGCCGAATCGTTGCTGATCCGACCGGATGTAGAACTTCACTACCCGGTCAGGCCAGACCACCGTGATGCCGGGCCCCCAACTGTTGCCGCGGTCCGTGCCGGTGTTCACGGTGCACTGAATAATCCGCACGCCCGCAGGCAGCTTACGCTCAGCGAAGACCGCGGTGTTCGCTGCGGCGACGATAGCGCCGGGCTTGCCTTCGAGGGAGAACGTCGTCTCGCCATGTGACGAGCGATGCACATCCCAGGCATCGCTCAACTGCTCAAAGTCGTCGCCCACCAGCAACTCGCGGCCGAGTTCACTGCGATTAGTCTGAGCCGCGGCGAGGCGCTCGGCGAGCTCCGGCGTCGCTTTAAAATGCAGCGTCAATGCGACGCCCGGCGGTGGCCAGGGCAGATCGGCCGAATGCCGCACACGCTTCCAGGGGAACCGCTCCTTGGTCTCGCCGACTTCATAACTGTCAAAACGCAACGCCGTCGGGTCGGCCTGCAGGTCGTCCACCCAGTCGGGCCGCAGGTAGGCGTAGTTAGGTTGACCGACGAGCCCGCCCACCGCCGCATCGATGCCGCGGATGCGGAGCGTGGCCTCTGGCTTCACGCCGCGCAAGATGGATTCGCCGGTCATCAGGTTGTCCAGCGCCACCGTCGCCGCATTCGGCGCCACACGCCAAACTCGTCGGACAAGACCGTTGCTCATCACGATCTCATCGCCAGCCTCATCGACCTCGACACCAGCCGTATAAGGCGACGGATCAAGCAACCAATCACGCTGTTCCGCCAGACTATGGCTCGGCGTCACTACCAGCCACGACAACAAGATCAGGAACAAATTGTGCCATGGCAGAGTCGACTTCATCACAGCAGCCCATCCTTTTAGAGTCGTCGATACACGAAGCCCCAGCACTCCCCGCAGCAGCCCCCATAGTACCGATGGTCATCTTTTTTGTCTTCGCCACTGTCGAGCACGACAGAGTGGATCGCAGTGATCAAAAGAGGGCCAACCGGCTGAATCGTGGCCCGGACATTCCTAAATACTGCGGGAATTGTTTAGACTGAGCCAGCAGTTGTGGTATGTATGGTTGATGGGCTCGGTCGTTCGTAGATCAGTCCTCCACGCGACGCAAGAATGAGGTGTGCGCATGTCTGGTTTTCTAGTCCGTCTGCTGCTGTGTGGTGTTGCCATCGTTTTGATGGCGGGCGGGAACGCTCAAGCGTCTGATCGCCCGAACGTGGTGCTGATCATGACCGACGATCAGGGCTATGGGGATTTCGGTGCAAACGGCAACGCGGCGATGCAGACGCCCAGGCTGGATCGCCTAGCGGAACAGAGCGCTTCAATGACCGATTTTTACGTCAGCCCGGTCTGCTCACCCACCCGCGCCAGTCTGATGACCGGACGCTACAACTACCGCACGCGTGTCGTCGATACCTGGATCGGCCGGTCCATGATGGATCCTGATGAGGTCACCATCGCTGAACTGCTTGCTGACGCTGGCTACCAGACGGGGATCTTCGGCAAGTGGCACCTCGGCGACAACTATCCGATGAGGCCGATGGACCAGGGCTTCGCCGAATCGCTGATCCACCGCGGTGGGGGCCTCGCACAGCCCTCCGAGCCACGCGGCAATCGCAGAGGTTACACCGACCCGATCCTCCTCCACAACGGCCGCAAGGTCGCCACCCACGGTTACTGCAGCGATGTCTACACGGACCACGCCCTGCAGTTCATTGAGCAGGCGCACGCGAACGACGAACCCTTTTTCGTCTACCTCCCCTATAACGCGCCGCACGGTCCATTCCACGATGTGCCGGAAGCTCTGTACCAGCAGTACCGGGAGGAGGCGGAAGCGCTTGCCGAGTTGATCGTGCCGAATCTTGAAGGTGAACAGTTGGAGCGGCAGGTCGATCGCCTCGCGCGCATCGGGGCGATGATCACCAACGTCGACGCGAATGTCGGCCGCGTGGTCGATCAACTCGAGAAGATGGGCGTCGCTGAGGACACGCTCGTGATCTATCTCAACGATAACGGCCCGAATTCGCGGCGGTTCGTCGGCCCCTTCCGTGGCATGAAAAGCGAAGTCTACGAAGGAGGCATCCGCTCGCCGTTCTGGCTCCGCTGGCCCCGACGCCTGAGCCCGGAGATGAGTAGCCAGATCCCCGCCGCCCACATCGACGTGATGCCGACGATTCTTGCGGCCTGTGGTGTCACGGTCCCGGCGGATCTCCAACTCGACGGCCGCAACCTTCTGCCGCTGCTTGAAGGTGAAGCTGTCGACTGGGAGGACCGGCCTGTTGCGATTCAGAGCCACCGGGGGAACGTCCCGCAACGGTACCACCATTTCATGCTCCGTCAGGGCCGCTGGAAGCTTGTGAACAACAGCGGCTTCGGCCGCGAACAGCTTCCGGGCGAGCCGACGTTCGAACTTTACGATGTGGTGGCCGACCCCGGCGAGACGCGCGATCTCGCCGAGCAGGAGCCGCAGATCACGCGTCGGCTCAAGGATGCCTATGACACCTGGTTCGACGACGTCTCGAGCACCCGCCCCGACAACTTCGCGCCGCCACGCATCGTCATCGGTGACGTTGCGGACAACCCAAGCGTCCTCACGCGACAGGATTGGCGGGGCGACGGCTGGGGCCGCAATGCGACCGGTCGCTGGCTGGTGCGCGCTGACGAATCGGGCGTGTATGACGTCGTGGTGCTTTTCGACGCCGGCGATGCGGCCGAACGCGTGACACTGAAGATCGGCGAGGAACGATTTAGTCGGGAGGCACGCCCGGGTGTTGATATGGTCCGCTTCCAACGCGTTGCGATTCCGCAAGGCGAGCTATCGATCGAGGTACTCTTGGAGACGGGCGGCACTGAGCGAGGCCCGCATCAGGTGATCCTGCATCGCCGACCTTAGTCACCGAACGCGCACCGCCGTTACTCGAACAGGGTGAGTTGGTTCTTATCTTTCTGTGGCCGCCGGAAGCTCGCGCTGCTCATGGGGCGGAGGGGCCGATTGAGGTTGTATCGCTGCTTGAAGATGCGGACCGTCTGCGCGATTTGCTCGGCATAGGGGCCGGTGCCCTTCATGCGATCGCCGAACTGGGCGTCGTAGAGTTTGCCGCTGCGTGACTCGCGAAGCAGTTTCTCGACATGCGAACGCCGATCCGGAAAATGCTCCGTCAGCCAGTCCGTGAACAGGTCCTTGATCTGATAAGGCAGCCGCAGCATGACGTAGGACGCCGAGGCAGCCCCGGCCTCCGCCGAGGCTTTCAGCAGGGCGGGAATCTCACGATCGTTGAGCGCCGGGACGATCGGGGCAAGCATGGCGATCACCGGAATACCCGCTGCTGATAGTTGACGGATTGTCTCCAGTCGATCGGCGGGGCTCGCTGCGCGCGGCTCCATCTTCGCAGCGAGCTTCTTATCCAGCGTCGTCAGACTCACCGCCACCCGCACCGCATCATGCTCAGCAAGCGTCTTAAGCAGATCGAGGTCACGCAACACAAGGCGGCTCTTGGTCACGATGCCGACCGGCTGCCGACAATCAGCAAACAACTCAAGACAACCGCGCGTAATGCGTAGTTTGCGTTCGACGGGCTGATAGCAATCGGTCACGCCGGACATCGCGATCGTTTCGCCGTACCAGCGGGGCCGGGCCAACTCCTTACGGAGCAGATCTGGCGCGTCGGGCTTGGCGAAGATCTTGGTTTCAAAGTCGAGCCCCGACGACAGACCGAGGTACTCGTGACCGGGGCGGGCGTAGCAGTAGATGCAGCCGTGCTCGCATCCGCGGTAGGGGTTGATGGACCACGCGAAGCCGATGTCGGGGCTGTCGACCGGGTTCAGGATCGAGCGGGACTGATCGCGGAGGACGAGGGTTTGAATCTGCCGACCGGCGGGGTCGGTGTGCTCATCGCGGAGCAGTTCGTCGAGGTGGTCGCCGAGGACGTGCAGGCTTTGCGACTCGAAGCGGTTGGTGGGGTTCTGCTGAGCGCCCCGGCCGCGTGCGGTGGTGGGATTGACTGGGCGGCGCGGCTCAGCCATGACCATGCCTCCCTTCGCGCCGCGCGTGACGTTTCATCGCCGGCGGAACCTCGAGGCGATCAGGACGATGACGCCCAGCGCCGCCACCGGCACCGTGTACGTAATCACCTGCAGGGCAAACGCGAGATTCGCCTCCGCCGACTCGCCCGCCTCGGCGGCGAGGGCGTCGTCCGTGAAAGCGGTGTAGGTGTTGAGGATGCTGTACGCGGTGATCGCCAGGCCCGGCAGCACCCCCGCGAGAATCAGGAACATTCCGAGGTATTTCATCGTCGCAGTTTACCCCATCATCCCTGTCGCGGGTTAGAAAAACGTGGTGTCGGGCCGACGCGAGCATGCCCAAATATAGACCGAACATCGGTGTCGGGCAAGCGTGCTTTTCAGCGAAGCTGGCTTGTCGCCACACCGGTTCGACGTTACAAAGGATCCCAAGGCTCAGCAAGGATTGCGACACAGCCGACGATGCAGGAGGCATCTCATGTTATACGAATTATTTCAAAATACTCTGCGTTTGAGTGCGTCCAGCATGCGGCCGATGCCGTTGTCTGTGGTGGCCCTGTGCGCTCTGGCGTTGACGGTGGGTGGGCCGGTCGGTTGCGAATCCGCGCCGGAGCGTAGTCAATCCGAAGCGGGCCGTGAGCGATCAGCCGTGACAGATGCCGTCGCTGAAGAGGAAGAGGACGCGGAGGCGGACCCGCTGGCGGCGGAACTGGAAGCTTTCGAGGCGCGTCTGAAGCAGGCGGCGGAAACTTCGCAGGAGCCGGCCAATCGGGCGCCGGATGCGAGCGCGGGGCAGCGGCCGCTGGACATCGACTGGCTAACGCCCGGCGAGGGCGTGGAGGCCGATGCCCCGGTAGAAACAGCAGGTGCGGAGGCGTTACCGAACGCTGAGGGGGTAGATATCGGGAAGGGGCTGGAGGTCGAGGGCTTTGACCCGACGCCGACCGAGGATGATCGCGAACCATCAATCAACGAGCCGACCCAGGCGGAGGTCGACGCCGATCCGGACGTGGCGGAGATGGATGCGGCGAAGCTGGTCCAGGCATTGGGTGATCGGATCGTGGAAGAGGGCGGCGCGAGCTTGCGGCCGTGGCTGGCGCGGGCGGCGTTGACCTTGGCAGACCCGACGCGGGAGCTGACGGCGGATGATCTGAGCGCCCTTTCCCTTGACGATCAACGGCTGGTGCTGGCGTATCAGCGGATGTTCACGCATCTCGGTCGGTCGCTGGGGGATGATGCCGAGGCCGACCGCCGTCAGGTCGAGTTAGCCGCGGAGGAGTTGCTGGAGCAGCTTCAGCCGGAGCGGAATCTTTCGATCCGCAAGGCGGAACTGTGCACGCGGGTAAACGGCTACGGCATCTACGAACCGTTCCAGTCGACCACGTTCGTGGCCGGTCAGCAGCGGCCGGCAATTGTCTATGTCGAGCTTGACGATTTTCAGACCGAGCGTAACGGCGATGGAAAGCACGTGGTGCAGCTGCGGCAGGAGATCGTCCTGTACAACGCTTCGGACGGCCTGGCGGTATGGCGGGTGGATCCGACGGATATTGTCGATGAGTCGCGGAACCGAAGGCGGGATTTTTTCCTGGTTCAGGTCGTGAAGCTGCCCGCTTCATTGAACGTCGGTCGCTACCTGTTGAAGGTAACGATCACCGACGAGATCGGCGAAGCGGTGGACGAAGCGACCATCCCCATCGAGTTCGTGGCCGACGGGAGTGCGCAACGCTAAGGAGGCGAATTGATCAGCGCGGGGGTGGCTCGGTAATGGCGCGGAGAATGTTCGAGATAAGGGGGGTCGCATTGTGGGGTTTCGTGCCTGGGGGGAGTTCGCCGAAGGTAAGTGCCCAAACCTGCTGCGAATCGTCGGCATCAAAATCGAGAGAATGGTCGGGCCAGGTAAGTGCGTCGTCCAGCGTCATGGTTTTGGCGAGCTTGATGATGGGGGACTCGGGCTCGGGGAGGTTGTCCCAGGCGAGCACGTGCAGCGGGCGGAGTTGATGCTGATCGACGTGCGAGGCGGTCATCGTCAGCGTGATGGGTTCACGCCCGGCGCGGCGCCAGAGCGGAGCCCAGGGGGTGGCTTCAAGTTCAACCGTGCGGGTCAGGGACTCGCCGGGCGGGAGGTGGAGGCGTTCGGTCAACTGGAGGGTGATCTCGGGCAGATCGTCATGATCGACAGCGGTGAGCCTGACGTCACGCGGCAGCGGCTGCCCGGGACCGACGCCCAGCGTGCGGCTGGTGGGGTTGGTCAAGGTGAAGCTGACAAGAGCCGGCTGGGTCGGGTGAAGCTGATCACGAACAAGGGCGGCGTGGAAGCTCGGCTCGGCAAGATCCGCAGGCAGGGCGGCGCGGTCACGCAATTTGCGGGCACCCGCGATCCGGTCGGCGGGGGCGTTGAGCTTCTCGAGGGCGACAACGAACATCTCGGCTGCTTCAAGATTGGCAGCATCAAGCTGCAGGGCGTTGGCGAGCGCCTGGAGAGCAGCGGATGTGTCGCCTGTTTCCTGATGAAGGCGTGCAAAATCGACAGCGAGGCGGCTACGCAGGGCGGGCGGCAGGATACGTGTCGTCTCATTGCCGATCAGGTTCTTCAGTGTCTCGGCATGGCGATTGGGGTCGGCGCTGGCGAGATGGCGGGTGAGTTGGAGCCGAGCCACTTCATCGTCACGATCGAGGCGGACGTGCTCACGCAAAACGGCATGGTAGGCGTCGTCTGAACCGGTGCGTTGCAACAGCGCGACACGCTGACGGCTGGTGCGAGGCTCAGCAGCGAGGTCGAGTGCTCTCTCCAGCAGCGTCGCTGCAAGCTCGGACTGATCACGGGTCTCGGCGAGGGCGGCAAGGTGACGCAGGCGGTGCGGGAGGTCGACGTTGTCCGCAGCGGCGCTGTCGGTGGCATCTATCTCGTAGAACAGCGTCTCGTGATCGGCTTGAAGATTGAACGTTGCCTGGCCGTTGTGAACGGGGACGTCGACGGCATCGCCTCGCGAGCCGTCGACGCGGACTGGGTACATCCGGAAACCGGCTCGGTCGGTGTCGATGGTGACGGTGCCGACCACGGGCTCGGCGATCATCGGCGCTCGGCCGGCGTCGAGGATCCGGGAGCCGACGAGGTCGTAGACCGTGCCGGTGTTCTCGGCCCGGGCGACGGCGATGAGCAGAAGCCGATCGCTTTTGCGGAGGGGGGTGTCGGTAAGCGAGCTGAGGGAGACGGTGGCGAAGGGCGTGTCGATGGCGAAGCGTGCGTCGGCGGTTTGCAGGGGATCGTGCGAGCCGAGGTGACCGTAGGCGGATTGGGTGCGCGGGGTGTTGATGGTGCCGATGCCGCGTTGCCAGTCGCGCCAGAGTTGGCCGGTGTCGCTTTGGATTTCTGTTTCGGTTGAATCGAATTGCTGTAGCGCCTGCGCGGGCGTGATGGTGTGGTCGCTGTCGATGTCGGCAGGGGGGGCGGGCCCGAGCTGGACGCGGAGGCGATGGGTTTCGATGAGGCGGTTGAAGAGGCCGGTGTTTTCGTAGGCTTGGCCGACGTTGTCGGTGTGGTGGAACTGAAAGACGTGGTCATCGTCGGCATGGATGAGGACGCTTTGCTGGGCGGGCTGCACGTCACCACGGCGGTAGATCAAAGCCGCGGCGGCGAGGGAGGCGATGGTGGCGGGGTCGGATTCAAATTCGTAGGCGCCGCCCTGCGGGCCGGTGAGACGCTGGGTCGGCGCGCCCGACTGCGAATAGGCGTAAGGCGTGATCGCATCCCAGCCCTGAAACGCAGCGACGGCGGCGAGGCCCGGGTAGTAGGCGGAGCGATAGGTTTTTGGCGGATTCTGACCGACTTCGCTGGCGATGAGCGGCTTGCCATGCAGTGCGGCCCCGGCGATGCGGCCGAAGGGCGTGCCCTCATGATGAGGCGGATGGGCGACCCACAGGCCCCCAAGCGAGCCGCCGGCTCCGACCTGATCGCCGTTGTAGTAGAGGTGTGCGTCCATGTAGTCCATCTCCTCCTGCGAGCGCAGTTCCCAGTGCCAGCGGTACCAGTTGCTGGCGTTGAGCGGGATGCGCAGCCCGACGTCGTCGCGGAGGAACTGATGCATGTCGCTGTAGAAATCGCGAAGGAGGTGGATGTAAAAACGTTGATGATCGCGAGGCCAGTTCTGGGTGATGATGCGTTCGCCGATGGTTGGGTCGGCATCGTTCTCCCGGGCCCACTGCTGATAGCGGCGGATGAAATCGGTGCGGTATGGTTCGAGCGTGACATGGTTGCCGCCGCGCTGCATGAGCGCTTCGTTGGCGATGCTGGTCATGGCGAAGGCGGGGTCGTCCTTGTAGGCGAGGCCGGTGTGTTCGTTGACGTGGGACCAGACCTTGTGCATGTACTGCTTGTGAAGCTCGCGCATGCGGTCGTCGAAGAAGATGTAGGGATGGAGGTGGAAGTTGCCGCTGCCGAGTTTGTCGTGGTTGGGGACGTTGTCTTTTTTGGTGAAGGTACGCTGGACCCATGGATCGAGGATGATGTAGATGCCGCGTTGCTTGAGTTCGTAGATGAGGCGATCGAGGCGGCGCATGGATTCGGCGTTGAGATGTTGCGAGGTGCCGGAGGGGTGGTCGTAGTCGATGATGGGGCGGTGCCAGCTATCGAGGTGGTGAAGGCGGACGAGGTTAACGCCGAGGCGGGCAAGGCGCTGAGCGAGTTGCTCGGCGCGGGCGGGTGAGCCGAGTGCGGCGGCTGCGGTGAGGTTGACGCCCCAGAAGCGGGCGGCCGTGCCGTCTTCGAAGACGAAGCGTTCGCCCTGGGTCTGGAGGAAACCATGCGCGCCGGCGGGGATGTAGTTGCCTTGGGGATCTTTGTTGAGGAACGAGAGATCGATGGGCGTTCCGGCTTGCCCGACGGGGTAGGCGAACCAGTTGGTGGTGTCGGTGCGCTGCGAAGCGTCCTCGGCCAGGGCGTAGAAGCGGACGGCATCAGGCGTGGTGACGCGGGTGGTCAGCGAAGGGGGCTGATCGCCTTGGATGCTTTCTGCGGCAATGGTCACGCGGACGGCGGGGCCTTCGTTGGCGAGGCGGCGGGGGGAATCGAAGGCGAGGGTGACGGGCTGTTCGTCTTCGGTGAGGAAGCGGAGGGCGACGGCTTCACCGGTGAGGCGACGGCCGCGCAACGGCAGCCCGATCCGCTCACGCAGACCGTTGGGCCGCTGCACTTCCAGGCGTGCGAAGGCGTGGTCCTCGGGCGTGATGGTGAGCGAGATCAGCGTCAGGGCCGAGTCACGCTCAGCGGCCAGCTGATGGTTGAGCACGATGGTGTTCGGGGCGTTCTCATCAGGCGCGACGCGATGAGCGAGGCGGAGAGGCACCTCGGTGCCGGGGATGGCGTGGGTGGTGGCCAGGGTGCGGGCGCCATCTTCCGTCACACGCGCTTGACCGGGAAAACTGAAGTGTTTCCAGCCGGGGCCCCAGGATTGCAGGTGAATCTTCAGAAGCTTTTTGGTCCCCGTGGTGACTTCGTAGCTTGTGACGCCGTTGGGGACGAAGTTGTACTTCGGTTGATCCTCAGCGCGAGCGACGGCGGTGATCAGGAGAATCAACGCAATGACGGCGATGACGACGCTCGGCGCGTACAGACCGCCACGTGTTGCGGGTTTGATGAGTGGTTGCATGATCAGGTCAGGAGTGGTCGTGCGTGGTGGTATCGTGCAGTGGCGCTTCGAGGATGACGAGGTTGGCAGCGCGGTCGGTATCCCAGCGGATGCCCACGATGTCGTAGTGATGCGCCAGGCTGAGGTGGAGCATGGCGCGGTGGTTGTTGTTGCATTCGAGGCGCATGGCGTCATAGCCGTGGTCGCGCGTCCAGGCGTGGGCGGCTTCCATGAGTTGGCTGCCGATGCCTTTGCGGCGGAGGTCGCCGTCGACGCCGTAGAGCCAGGTGAAGTAGACGGTGGGCTTGAGTTCGAAGCCGAGGAAGAAGCCGACGGGGTCGTTTTCCACCGACGCGATCATCATGAGATGGTTGTAGCGACCGGCGAAACGGCGTCGGAAGAATTCTTCTTCGCGGGCGGGGTGGAAGATGTCGTTGTAGAGACGGACGATCAGGGGTAGATCGCCCATGCCTACGATGTCGATCTTTGCGTCAAGCATGGCGGCTCCTTCCGCTTGGTACATCCAACATCGTATCACCTCGCGTCAGCGGGAGCGGGGCGTTGCGGGAGGTGCCGGAACTGCGTCACGAATCGCCTGCACGAGCATGTCCGCAGGCCCGCCCTTGGGCAGGTAGGCGACGGCGCCGGCCTCCCGCATCTCCTCGGCCATGCTCTCCTTGTCATGCATCGAGAGTCCGATGACGCGCACGTGAGGCATCTGGCGCATGATCTGTCGCGTCGCCTCCACGCCGTTCATCCGGGGCATGGTGATGTCCATCACGACGACGTCCGGCTGAACCTGCTGGGTCAGTTCAACCGCCTCCTGGCCATCGACAGCCTCGGCGACGATCTCGATGTCAGGCTGCTCGCCGAGCAGTGAAGCGAGTCCGTCGCGCAAGACTTTGTGATCGTCGGCAAGCAGCACGCGGATGGTCGTCTGATCGTGCGTGCCGTCGTCGCTGTGCCGCTTGCCCGCAGAGGCGCGGCGTTTGCCTTCGGGTTCCGGGTCGTCGGGACTGCGGGCCGGGGCGGGTCTGTTGGCTGCGGGGGGCGTGGTGAGCGTAATCCGTGTGCCCTCGCCTTCGACGGATTCGATGTGCATCGCACCGCCGATGATTTCCAGCCGTTCGCGGATGCTGAACAGGCCGAACCCGGTTTCCGTGCCTCCGCCCTCCGGCACCTGTTCGAGGTTCACGCCTCGTCCCCGATCTTCCACGATCACGTTCAACGCGCCCTGCGGCTGCATCTCCAGTTTTACACGCGCCCAGAGTGACCCGGCATGTTTGACGACGTTGAATAGCAGTTCGCGCACCGCCTGGAAGAGCAGGATGCGCACGTCCTCGGGAAGGTGTTCTTCCTCGAAATTCGTTTCAACTTCGACATGCAGGTCGTGCTTGGCCTCCATCTGGCGGCTGAGCCAATGCGTCGCAGGTACGAGACCGGCATCGTAAAGAATGGGGGGGCTCAGTTCGAGCGTGAGCGAACGCGACGCATCGATCGCTTCGTTGATCAACTCGCTGACTTGTTCGAGGGAATCAAGTAACGGCGGCGCATCGCTGCGGGTACGCACCAGGCCGATGCGAAGCTGGGCTGCGACGAGTATCTGCTGAAGATGGTCGTGCAGTGTTTGTGCGAGGCGGCGGCGCTCCCGCTGTTCGGTGAGCGTGAGTTCTGAGGCAAGGGCGCGCAGCTGCAACTGATAGTCGCGGAGTTTTTTCTCAGCGACGCGTCGCTCGGTTGCATCGTGGAGAATGGCGACGCCGCCGCGTACGTTTCCAGCGGGATCAAGCAGCGGTCGGGTGCTGACTGAAAGCCAGCGTATCGGCTCGCCGGGGATCTCGACGAGTACGTCGGCGTCATCGATGGAATCACCTTGAATGGCGCGCGCCAGCGGCAGTTCTTCGGGCGTGTAGGCGGTGCCGTCGGGCTTGGTCAGGTGGTAGTGGTCGATCCATTGTGCGGGCGACATATCCTCCGGTTCGCCGACGAGTCGGCGGGCGGCGGGGTTCCAGACGACAAAGCGACCCTCATTGTCGGCGACCACGATGCCTTCACCGATACTGTCGAGGATGGACTGGAGGACCTGCTTCTGTTCACGCAGCGCGTGCTCGGAGCGGCTTAGCTGAGCGGCGCGATCGTCGGCCTCGGCTGTGCGCTGGGTGACGCGTTCCTCCAGCGTTTCGTTCAGCAGGTTCAGCTCTTCCTGCGCCTGCTTTCGGCTGGAAATGTCGGAGATGATGCCGACGGCGAACATGCCACCGCGGGAGTCGCGCACTGCTGAGCATGTCAGTTCCGCCCAGAGCAGCGAGCCATCCGTGCGGACGAACCGCTTCTCGATGGTGTAATGATCGATCTCGCCTCCGATGAGCCGTTGCGCCTGGTGCTCGTCGGCCTCAAGGTCTCCGGGATAGGTGATGTCGCGGAAGTTTCGCCCTCGCAGTTCGCCGGGCGTATAGCCGAGCATCTCGCAGAGCCGATGGTTGACGGCCGTGAACTTGCCGGTCGGGTCGGCGTGAGCGATGCCGACGGCTGCCTGGTCGAACATGCTGCGGAAACGGATCTCGCTGAATCGAAGCGCCTGCTCAGCGTGCGCGCGCTGGATGGCGGTGGCGAGCACGTGAGCGACGGCCTGAACGAAGTTGACGTCGTCGGTGGTGAACTCGCGGAGTTGGCGCGTATGGACGCCGAAGATCCCGTACGGCCTGTCGTTTTCGCCGGGGATTATGACGCTGAGCCCGCTGATAATGCCTTGGTCGAAGAGAACCTGCGGGCCGCTGAATCGTGATTCGGAGCGTAGGTCGTCAACGATCACCGGTGACGCGGACTGGAGGGTGTATCCTGCCTGATTCCAAACATCGGCGTCGACGGTGAAGCTGCCGATCGCTTCCTGCGGGAAACCCACCGCGGCGGTAAGCACGAAATGATGGGCTTGCTCGTCGTAGCGCAGGACCTTGCAGTAATCGACATCGAGTGTCTTGGCGACCTCTTCCACCGCGTGCTGCATCAAGGGCATCAGCGGCTTGCTGGCGAGGGCGGTTTGCCCGAGCTCAACAACGGTTTCCTGTTGATCGAGCCGGCGTTCGAGTTGCTGCTCGGCGTGCTTGCGCTCGGTGATGTCAACACAGCTACCAACGTAGCCTGTAAAGGTGCCGTCGGGTGAGAAGCGGGGCGCGCCTTGGCTGATGAGCCAGCGGTACTCGCCGTCGTGGCGTCGGATCCGGAACTCGCACCGGAACGGACGGCGCTGCGACTTGGCCTCCTCTACCGTCTCCATCGTGGCGGGAAGATCATCCGGATGCAGGCTCTCCAGCCAGCCTGTCCCCAGTTCCTGCTCAAAGGTTCGACCGGTAAGCTCGAGCCAGGCGCGGTTGACGTAGGTGCACAGCTTGTCGGGCCCGGCCAGCCAGATCAGCACAGGGGCACTGTCCGCAAGGGTGCGGAAGCGCTGCTCACTCTCGCGCAGCGCCTGTTCCACCATCCGTTTCTCGGAGATGTCCGATAGCGAAACCGCGACCGAGCCGTCCACACGCACGGCGATCGAGCGGACCCAGCCGCGAACGGTCTTGCTGTGAAACGAAACTTCAGTATCCGAGGAGATGCCGTTCTCGGCGACGCGCGCGTACTGGCTGAAAAGCAGTTGATTTTGAGGAGTTTGGGCGAGTGCATTCGTCCACAGCTGCCCACGAAGCTGCTCGGGCTGCCGGTCCCAGAGACGGGCGGCGGCGGCGTTGGCGTGCTCCCATCGCATGTCCACGATCTTGCCCTGGTCACTGAAGACCGGCTCCAGAATTGCGAACGCGTCCAGTGAGAGGTTCTGCGCGATCCGGTAACGACGTTCGCTGGTGCGCAGCGCTTCCTCGGCCTTGCGGCGATCGGTGACATCGACGACGACGCCGTGCATCAGATAGCCGCCGTCGGGAGTGGGGATGACACGCGTGAGATTGTGGACCCACAGGATCGTGCCGTCTTGCGCGATCAGGCGGAAGTCGATCTCGTAACCTTCGCCGGACTCGCGTGCCTTTTCGCAAAGCCGTTCCAGACGGGCTCGATCGTCGGGATGGACAACCTTTTCCATGATTTTGCTGCGTGGGTCGAGCCACTGCTCAAGCGGGTAGCCGAGCAGGTCGACGACTTGCGGACTGACGAATGAGAAGCCTTCGTCGAGTTGACCCTCCCAGAAAATCAGATCCAGATCTTCGACCAGTTCGCGATAGCGTCTCGCGGCGGCCTGCACCGTTGTTTCCGGCAGTTCATGTCGATCGAATCGGCTGAGCAGACGACGGCGCCACCAGGCCACCATCGCGACGGAGGCCACGGTGGCGATGCTGAGCAAGGTGAGGTTCAGCAGCCAGTCGCCCGCCATGCCGTAGTAATAGGTGGCGTAGCTGAGGATGATGAAAGCGCTGACGATGCCAGTCCATAACCCGCCTGCGAGCGTGGCGAACAGCGCCACCGGCACCAGGAGCACGCCCGGCAGCCCGACGCCGAATCTCGCGCGGACTAGCTCCAGAGCGCCGACGGCGACAAGGCTGCCCAACACGCCAACGATCGGCCCCAGGCGTCGCCAATTGGCCCTCTCCACCATTTGATACCAACGATCCAATCGAACCCTCCCGGAATCGATTTCCCGAACGCAATGATGTCCACAAAGTATATGGCGCAGGGCCCTTGAATGGGGGATCGCCTGCGAACGGTTGCTTCGCTGGGAGGGGAGGTGAGCAAGACGCAGGCCTCAACTCAGCATGATGAACGCCCATCCCGCAGCCGTTCCCAGCAGAAGCCACGGCACGCAGGCGACCTCGCGGAGCGGATGATTCAGCGATTCCTGACGCAGGCCTCGCATCATCAGGGGCCAGCCCGCGAACTCCGCAAGTGCAACCGCCCACACAGCGCCGGGTAATTCCCCTGTCATCCAGCCGAGGGGAACTCCTACGAACAGGCACCCCGCCTTCGCCGCCGATGCCGACGCTGCGTACTGAGGCTTACCCAGCGCCATCAGGCACACCGCCGAAGGTGGAAGCAGGCAGTAGGCGACCAGCCTGAGGGAGAGGACCTGCAGCATCCAGCCGGCTTCGATGTAGCGGGGATCGTAGAGCAGGGCGACGACCCGGTCGCCAGCGGTCATCAGAAAGCCCGCCACGGGCAGAACCAGTGCGTCGAGCCGGTCGCGCGCACGCCGATACGCCCCGCTCAGCCGCTCCGGATTGTCGCGGGCGACGCGGCTGAAGGCGGGCATCAACACGCTGTGCGAAATCTGCGAGACCGCTTTGCCGGCCGCTTCGCTGAGCATGTACGCGATGGCATAGAGGCCGAGCGTTCCGGCTGTGACGTACAGGCCCAGCAGCAAACGGTCAGCCTGGGCGGCGAGGAACGCCATCGCCGTTGATAGCATGATCCACTTGCCGAAGCTAAGCAGTTCGCCGACGGCGGCGCGATCCCAGCGGAAATGAATCGGCGTCTCCCATAGGAACGTGTGGCTGAAGACGGCCATCGCTGCGGTGGCGACCACGCCTCCGACCACGAGCGCCCAGACGGTCTGGTAGCGCCAGGCGATGACGATCATCACAAGCAGCCCGAGGGCCTGTGCGGTGACGCGGGCCGCCATGAGTCCGCCCATCGCCAGCCGACGATGACGCAGCAGGACGGCGGTGCTGTTAAGGCTGACCAACAACGCCGTGAGCCCCGCCACGGGCAGCAACTGCGCGAGCATCGGCTGGCCGTAGAGTTGTGCAAGCGGCCAGGCGATCACGCAGGAGACCAGCCAGAGGACGCAACCCCGCATCACCTGCAACGTCCACGCTGTGTTCAGCAATGCTTCGTCGGTGCGGGAACTGCGGATGACGCCGGGCTTGATGCCCAGATCGCTGAACATCTCCAGACCCTGCACGAAGGCGTTGACCAGCGCCATCAGCCCGAACGCCTCGGGGAACAGCAGCCGTGCGAGGACCAGATTGCCGCCCAGCCTCAGCGCCTGTTGCAGCGCGTAGCCGAGGCCGACCCAGGCCGAGCCGCGCAGCGTGAGCGCACGCAAGGACAGCGTTGATGTGGTTGGCTGACGGCTCATCCCCCTTCGCCTCCCCCGAGTGTTGATGGTAGCCTTGCGTTGCGTCGCGCGTTGTGCCGGCGTGCACCGTTCACGGCGAACGCTATGATGGCCGCTGGTTATCGAGGGCGGATCAGACGGAGTTCACAACACGATGATCGACTGGAAATCTTTGCATGGCGACGCCTTCGCAGGCCGCCGCGTCCTCGTCACCGGCGGGGCGGGGTTCATCGGCTCGCACCTGTGCGAAGCGCTGATCGAACTCGATGCCCAGGTGGTCGCCCTCGACGATCTCTCAGGCGGCAGCTGGGATAACCTCGCAGCGTTCGGGGATCAGGTCGAGCAGATCACGGCCTCGGTTCTGGATACACAGCAGTTGGCCGAAGCCGTGCAGTCGTGCACTTACGTCTTTCATCAGGCGGCGCTCGGCTCCGTGCCCGCAAGCGTGGAACACCCGCGGCATTACTATCAGGTGAACGTACAGGGAACGCTGGAGGTGCTCGATGCCGCCCGGGCCGCAGGCGTGAAGCGGGTCATGTTCGCCGCCTCATCCAGCGCCTACGGCAACCCGCCGGACACCGGCCCGAAAAGCGAAGACCTGCCCCCGCTGCCGCAGAGCCCCTACGCCGCCACCAAGCTCGCCGGTGAACACACGTTGCGAACCTGGTTTCACAGTTACGGGCTCGACGGCGTCAGCCTGCGTTACTTCAACATCTTCGGGCCACGGCAGAGCCCCGATTCGGCGTACGCCGCCGTCATCGCCGCCTTCGCGTCCGCCCTGCACCAGAATCGCAGGCCAACGATCTTCGGCGACGGCACCCAGACGCGCGACTTTACCTATGTCGCCAATGCCGTCCACGCCAATCTGCTGGCGGCGGCCCACCCGCAGCCCCTCCAGGGCCGGGTCCTGAACGTCGCAGCGGGCCAGCGCGTCTCGCTGAATCAGCTCTACCACGAGATGGCAGCCCTGTTCAATCGCCCTGATCTGGCCCCGGAATATCACCCGGCTCGGGCCGGCGACATCGCCCATTCCCAAGCCGATCTCACCCGCACGCGGCAGGCCCTTGGGTATGAGCCGCAAATCTCGTTCTCGCAAGGTCTTGAAGAGACGGTCGCGTGGTATCAGCAGCACCTGCTTCGGTAGTGATACATCAGGAGCCGGTTTGTCAGCAGCCGGTGCGTCGCCAAACCGGTTTGCGACCATCCCGCCCCGGCTCGGGGACGAGTGGGTCCTTGCGTATTATGACAACCTTTTGCTTTGACACCGGCTCCTGACGGGAGTAGCATCAAAGTGGTGAATACTGCATTTCTCGACGTTTATCCGGTCAGAAAATGAGGAGCAGCACGATGAATCTTACGTTCCACCGATCAACCGCTCGGGGCTTTTCGCTCATAGAGCTGCTAACTGTGGTGCTGATTATCGCGCTGCTTGCAGGCATCCTCCTACCCACGCTCAACTATGCCCGCGAACGGGCGCAGAGTGCTGCGAAAATGGCGCAACTCCGCGCCATCGGCACCGCCGCCGACAGCTACCACATGTCGTTCAATGCCTATCCCGGCTACTACGCCGACGGCGATCTGCTGCAGTCTGGTGATGCGGCTGACGTCAACGCGAACCAGAACCTGGTGCTTTCGCTGATGGGTGGTGTCGATCCCGACGGGACGATCAATCCAGACTCTTTCGGAACGGGTCCGCGGACGATGGCGGGTCAGCGTTACGACGCGTTCTACTCCCCGTCACCCGAAGAGTTGATGATGGACGCTAACAGTTGGGAACTCGGACCCGGCGGGCTGGATCCCGACGTCCCCATGATCGTCGACCCCGTCAGCGGCGCGCCGATCTTCTACAGCCGCGTGAATCCTCAAGGCAACGAACCGGTCACGGAATGGCCGACCGGCGGTGGTCAGGTCGCCTACGGCCCCTACGCCGGCGGTGCGTTCCCGCAGCGGCATTCAGGTGCGCCGACGCTGCTCAACGCGAACACGATGGCGATGGTGCTCGTGAATGAAAAAATGAGCCCGTTCACCGACGAAGGTCAGGATCTTGCAGACTGGAACCTTCCGGAGAATGTCATCACCGGCGGCTACGTCCTCATGGCACCCAACCGCAACGGGGTTTTCCTCGAGCAAAGCAGCCCCGATGTGACGCTTGAAGGCAAGGAGGATCTCACCGAGTTCCGCGACGTCTTCGTCGTCGGCGGGTCACGCTAAATTGTTGGATTGAAAAGTGAGGGGTCAGCGTGGGGACAAGGTGGGGGGGGGGAGCATCGCGCATGCGTTTGTTGGTCGTGATCGTCAATTACCGTACAGCTGATCTCACGATCGACTGTCTCGATTCCTTGGCTGACGAGATGACCGCGCTTGCCGGGCAGGCGCGGGTGGTGGTGACCGATAACGCCTCGGGCGATGAGTCGGTTCCCCGCATCACGCAGGCGCTTAACGAGCGCAACTGGGACTGGGTGACTTTCGAACCGCTTGCCCACAACGGCGGCTTCTCCTACGGCAACAACGTGCCGATCCGTCAGGATCTGGTGAGTGAAGACCCCGCTGACTTCTACCTGCTGCTGAATCCCGACACGCTGGTCAGGCCCGGCGCCTTTACTGCACTGCTGACCTTCATGGCGGAGCATCCAGACGTCGGCGTCGCGGGCAGTCTGCTGGAATTCCCAGACGGCTCACCTCAGCCGACGCTTCACCGGGCCCCTACGCCCTGGCGTGCGCTGGATGATGGCGCTCGGATCGGTGTGCTGTCGCGTGTGCTCGGCAATCGCTGCTTCCCGATCATTGCGGAGAACGGGACCCAGCCGTGCGAGTGGGTCTCCGGCGCGAGCATGATGGTCCGCCGCCAGGTTTTTGAGCAGGTGGGACTTCTGGACGAAGGCTACTTCCTCTATTTCGATGAGGTCGATTTCTGCATGCGCGTGCAGCAGGCGGGCTGGAAGATTTTCTGCGTGGTCGAGTCTCGCGTGATGCACCTTGAAGGCGTGTCGACAGGCATCGGCGAAGCGCGAAAACGCCGGGCTCGCTACTGGTACGAGAGTCGACGCCGATTCCTGCTCAAGTTCTACGGCATCAAGGGGCTGATCATGGCGGATACGCTGTGGTTCGCCGGGAAGATGCTTTCGGTCGTCCGCCGAATGGGCTGGCCCCTGGGCGATCCGACCCACTTCGTCCGTGACCTGATCGGCGGCGATCTGCGGGCGCTGTCCAACGGAGAGGCACGCAGCCTCGCCTACGGTGGGGAGGCGGCCGTCGAGGGCACGGATGTTGCAGAGCGTACGCGTCCCGAGCAATCACAAGCGAACCTTTGAGGATGCACTTTGTCAGAAACCCGCGAACAACCTGCAACAGCGGGCGGCGAGCACGAGGCCACCCCCAGCAAGGCGACGTATCGACTGGGCATCGTTGCCATCGGCCGTAACGAGGGCGATCGGCTCAAGCGTTGCCTGGCGTCGCTGCAGCGCGAGGGGCAGCCGGTGGTCTATGTTGATTCAGGCTCGACCGACGGCAGCGTCGAACATGCGCGGCACGTCGGCGCCGAGGTGGTGGAACTGGATATGTCGACGCCGTTCACCGCCGCCCGCGCCCGCAATGCCGGGTACCAGCGTCTGCTGAGCAAATTCGGCACGCTGGATTTTGTGCAGTTTGTCGACGGCGATTGCGAAATGGCTCCGCAGTGGATGGCTACTGCCGTGGCCACCTTCGATGAGCAGCCGGATTTGGCCATCGTGTTCGGTCGGCTCCGCGAACTCAAGCCCGACGAAACCATCTACAACCGCCTCGCCGATATGGAGTGGGACACGCCGATCGGCCGGGTGCAGGACTGCGGAGGCATCTTCATGATCCGCAGCGGCGTCTTTCGTGATGTCGAGCAGTTCAACGAACGCATCATCGCCGGCGAAGAACCTGAACTCTGCGCCCGAATCCGACGCCAGGATTGGAAGATCCTGCACCTCGGTGACGACATGGGCTGGCACGACGCGGCGACGACACACTTCTCGCAATGGTGGAAACGCGCCATCCGAGGCGGCCATGCCTTTATGGAAGGCTACATGCACCACCGGGGAACGCCCGAAAGCTACGGCGGGAAATCCGTCCGCAGCAACTTCGCCTGGGGCCTGATCCTGCCGCTGTTCATCCTCGCGACGGCCTATCCGACCGGCGGGTACAGCCTGATCCTGCTGCTGGCCTACCCAGCGCTCGCGGCAAAAATCACGCTCTACCGCATGAGAAGTCACGCCAACCCACTGCGCCAAGCGCTGCTGTACGGCCTGTTCACGACGCTCGGCAAATTCCCCGGTGCACTCGGACAGATCAAGTTCTGGGTCAATCGCCTCAGCGGGAAGCAGACGCGTATCATCGAATACAAAACGGCCGGCTGAAGTCCGACTGCGTAAGCTTTTACCGAAGCGACGCACTTATTGAAACGCCATGGCAGGGGGGGCCCGCCTTGAATCGTGACGCATCGCCACAGCAATCGCAGCGCGCCGCCGACGCACAGCCACTGCGGGTCGGCTACTTGGTGAATCAGTATCCGGCGATCAGTCATACCTTCATCCGCCGCGAAATCGCCGCGCTTGAGCGGCACAACGTCACGGTCCAACGCTACTCAATTCGGCCCAGCGACGCCGGTGGCAACGCGTTCCCCGATCCGCGTGATGAACGGGAACAGCAGATCACACGAAGCATTCTCAGCGGCGGCCTGAAAAGCCTTGCCGTGGCACTGCTACGCGAGGCGGCCAGCAATACGCGGCGGATGAGCCGGGCGTTGGCGCTGACGTGGCGGGTGTGGCGGAAATCGAAGCTTTCGCTGCCGCTTCACCTGGCGTACCTCGCGGAGGCTTGCGTGCTGCATCGGTGGACGGCGGAGGAGAATCTCGACCATGTGCATGCGCACTTTGCGACCAATTCCGCAACCGTTGCAATGTTTTGCCAGGAGCTGGGCGGACCGCCTTACAGCTTCACCGTACACGGGCCGGAGGAGTTCGACCGGGCTGTGATTCTCGCGATGGATGACAAGATCGCCCGGTCGGCGTTCGTCGTGGCGATCACCCACTACTGCCGCTCGCAGCTGATGCGTTGGTGTGCGCTGGAGCATTGGGACAAGCTGAAATTGATCCGGTGCGGTCTGGCGGAGGACTTCCTAGAAGCGCAGCCGCAGCCGATACCTGAGCGTCGACGCTTGATCTCCGTCGGGCGACTGTGCGAGCAGAAGGCACCGCTGGTTCTCGTCGAAGCGGCGGGGCGGTTGGCAGCGGACGGGCTTGACTTCGAGCTGGTTCTCATCGGCGGCGGCGAGCTGCGAGCGGTGGTGGAACGCCGCATCGCCGAACTGCACCTCAACGACCACGTGAAGCTGACGGGCTGGGCCTCCAACGCGATCATCCCCCAGGCCATCTGCGATGCGCGGGCGCTCGTTCTGCCGAGCTTCGCTGAGGGATTGCCCGCCGTAATGATGGAAGCCTTCGCCTTGGGCCGACCGGTCATTACGACTTACATCGCAGGCCATCCCGAACTGGTTCAGCCGGGCGCAAACGGGTGGCTCGTTCCGGCAGGCTCGGTCGACGAACTGGCGCAGGCGATGCGGGAGGCACTCGAAGCCCCCGTCGAACGCCTGGAGCAGATGGGCCAGTCGGGGCGCGAGCGTGTGCGTCGCCTTCACGATGCCAGGCAGTCGACCGCCCAGCTGGCGGTGGAGATCCGCGAGAGCCTGAATCATCGTTCGCCTTCGCCGACGCGCCTCGGCGCAACGCCGGGCGGATCTCGGGAGGCGCCGCCCGCGACGGCGGAAGTTTCCCGGTGATGCTGCGGGCGATCGCCCCGGTTTCGCCCTCACCTGTTTTGTTTACCCTTGATGACGCTTTCATGATCATCTCGCAGACACCATATCGAGTCAGTTTCGCCGGCGGAGGAACCGACCTGCCGGCGTTCTACCGCGAAGAGTTCGGGGCGGTGCTTAGCATGACGATCGCGCAGCACATCTACGTCACGATCCACGGCCGCTTTCAGCCTTCGCTGCGTGTGAGCTATTCACAGACGGAAACAGTCGACCGCGCGGCCGACCTTCAGCATGAGCTGGTACGCGAAGCACTGGAAATGATGCAGCTGGACGTGCCACTGGAGATCACGACGATCGGCGACGTGCCGGCAGGGACCGGCATGGGATCAAGCAGCACGCTTACCGCCGGTCTGCTGCATGCGATGCACGCCTACAGCGGCCGCGTGGTCGATCGCAAAAGGCTCGCCGAGGAGGCCTGCCGCATTGAAATCGACGTGCTCAAGAAGCCGATCGGCAAGCAGGATCAGTACGCGGCCGCGTTCGGCGGGCTCAACTACATCCGCTTCAATCCCGACGACACCGTCGAAGTGGAGCCGGTGCCCGTGCGGCGGGAAACGATGGGTGCCCTCGAAAAGCACATGCTGCTGCTGAGCACGGATCAGCAGCGCGACGCGAACGTGATCCTCAAACGGCAATCCGACGGCACCGCCGACCGCGTGAAGGTGCTTCGCAAGATGCGCGAGCTGGCCGACCGTATGCGCGAGCCTCTGACGGGGGTGGGGGATCTCCCTGCCTTCGGGCGGATGCTTCATGAAGCGTGGGAGCTTAAGCGGTCGCTCGGCTTCGGCATCTCCAACCAGCGCGTGGACGAGTGGTACGAAGCAGCCCGTCGTGCCGGTGCCTGGGGTGGGAAACTGCTCGGGGCAGGAGGGGGGGGGTTCCTGTTGGTCATGGCTCCTCCGGAAAGACACGATGCAATCCGCGAAGCTGTGGGCAGGCCTCGCGAGCTTGCGTTTGCCGCCGATCGTATCGGAAGTCGTATCGTTTTCGTCAGCGAGCGTCACTGACGCGTGGACAGAACAAATCAGGGGGAATCGGATGACCAAACTAGGCGTCTCCAGCACACAAGCGTACCTGGACAAGATGACACAGATGTTGCAGCGTCTGGATGCCGACGCCGTTGAAGCTTTTGCTGATGCGGTTTTCGATGCCTGGTGCAAAGACCGCGCGGTGTTCGTCTTCGGCAACGGAGGTAGCGCGTACAACGCTTCCCATTACGTGGCCGACCTGGTGAAGACGGCGGAGGTGCCCGGTCAGCGACGGCTCCGCGCGTTCAGCCTGTCGGACAATGTCGGCATCCTTACGGCACTGAGCAACGACGTCAGCTACGACAATACGTTTCTCTATCCGTTGCAGACCTACGCGACCGAGGGCGATCTGGCCGTGGCGATCAGCTGCTCGGGCAATTCGCCGAACGTCGTGAACGCATGCCAGTGGGCGAAGGATAACGGGATGGATCTGGTGGGCCTGACCGGGTTCGCTGGGGGGCAAGTCGGGCAGATCGCGGACATCCACGTGAACATCCCGAGCGAGAACTACGGCGTGATGGAAGACCTCCACATGTCCGTCGGACACATCGTTGCACAGCGGCTTCAGCAGCGTGTGAAAGAGGCGATCACGGTATGACTTCAGCGCGGGCGTTGATTCTCGCCGCCGGCAAAGGCACGCGGTTGCGGCCGCTGACCGACCGTGTGCCGAAGTGCCTTGTGCCGTTGGCGGGACGGCCGTTGCTCGAATACTGGCTGATGCGTCTTGCCGATTCGGGCGTGCGTGAGGCGACCATCAACACGCACGCGCATGCGCTCAGTGTTGAGAATTACCTCACCGACCTGAACGGCCGCAGGGCGATGAAACTGCGAAGCTCGTTCGAGCCGGAGTTGCTCGGATCGGCCGGGACCATCAGCGCCAACGCACGCCTCGCCGACGGTGTTGAGCAGGTTGTCGTGATCTATGCGGACAATCTTTCGGACGTCGATCTGTCCGCAATGCTTGATTATCACCGGCAGCATGATGATCCGGTCACGATGATGCTCTTCCGCACGACGACCCCGCACGCCTGCGGCATTGCCGAAATCGACGACCACGATCGTGTGGTGCAATTTGTTGAGAAGCCCGAGCGGCCGCCGAGCGATCTTGCGAACGCCGGGGTGTACATATTTGATACCGAGGCTTATCGAGAAGTGGCCGCGATGCGCGCGTTCGACATCGGCTTCGACGTGTTGCCTCGGTTCGTCGGGCGCATGCGGGGCTGGCAATGGGATGGTTACCACCGGGACATCGGCAACGCCGACGCGTATGAGCAGGCTCAGCAGGATGTGACGCATTTGAATCTACCGTGGAAGCCGGGCCAGCCACGCCCAGCTGTGTTCTTCGATCGTGACGGCACGCTGATTGAGCAGGTCGATCGGCTCAGTGATCCGGACCAGGTACGTCTCCTGCCGCATGCTGCGGAATTGCTCCGCCAGCTTCGCGCGGCCGGCTATGCCACCGTGATCGTCTCAAATCAGTCGGCGGTGGGGCGAGGGCAGATCACCGCTGATCAGGTGCATGCGGTGAACGAACGGATGTGCGTTTTGCTGGCGGCGCATGGGGCAGTGGTCGATGCCTTGGACTACTGCCCAGCCGTGCCGCGGACTTCGGATCGTACGGTGGCTGAGTGTGTCGATCGCAAACCCGGGCCGGGCATGTTGCATCGTGCCGCGGAGCAGCTTGATCTTGATCTCGCTGCGTCGTGGATGATTGGCGACATGATCAGCGACGCGCTCGCCGGTTACAATGCCGGTTGCCGGGGCAGTCTGTTGGTGGCGACGGGGAAGGGGATCACCGAGGCCGAGCAACACGCACTGCGAAAGACGACCGTTGTTCGTGACCTCTACGCAGCCGGGGAGCATGTGCTGCACGCCCAGCTTGCAACGTAACACTAATGCTACAGGGGACGAATCGCATGAAGATCTTGATGACCGGGGCGGCGGGCTACGTCGGTAGCGCGTGCTTGCGATGGATGATTCGCCAGGGGCACGAGCCCATCGCTTACGACAATCTGCTTGAAGGGAAGAAGGCGGCTGTGCCGGAGGGGCGGCTGGTCGTGGGCGACATCCTTGATGTCGAGGCCCTGACGCAGGCGATGCGGGAGCATCAGATCGAAGCGGTCATGCACTTCGCCGCCCTCGCGTCGGTCCCCGATTCCATCGCGCAGCCGGAGCGCTATTGGCGTGTGAATGTGCTGGGTACGAAGAACGTGCTGGACGCGATGCAGGCGGCGGGGGTCGATCGCATCCTCTTCTCCAGCACGGCCGCAACGTACAGCTTCGATGTCGAGATGCCGATCACCGAAGACTCGCCGCAGATTCCGCAGACGCCGTACGGCACGACCAAGCTTTCAGCGGAATTCATGATCAAGGACTACTGCCGCGCGAACAACTGGGGCTGTACGCTGCTGCGCTACTTCAACGCAGCTGGGGCCGATCCCGATGGACAGTTCGGCGAGGACCACAGCAAAGAAACGCACCTGATTCCGCTGATCCTGCAGGCGGCAGTCGGCAAGCGCGACAAAGTGATGCTCTTCGGTGATCAGTGGGACACGCGCGACGGAACCTGTGTGCGCGACTTCGTTCACACCGAAGATCTTGCCCAGGCGCATCAGCGTGCCATCGAGGCGCTCCAGCCGGGCGAAACGCGAATCTACAACATCGGCTCGGGCACCGGCACCACGGTGCTCGAGGTGCTGCGCACGTGTGAGGAAGTAGCAGGGCGAGCGATCCCCTACGAAGTCGCTCCGCCCCGGCCGGGCGACCCCGCGGTGCTGGTCGCTTCGCCTCAGCGGTTGATCGATGAACTGGGATGGGAGCCGCATTACCCTGGCATTCGCGACATCGTCGAGACTGCCTGGCGCTGGCATAGTACCCACCCCGACGGCTATGCCACCACCTCTACCAGGGTGTAATTCCCCGCCGGCCCCGGGCGCAATACTCGGGTGATGATCCGGTAGTTCGCCGGGAACGGCAGCGAAGCGGCGGTCCGTAACATGGGCCATGCTTACGTTGCTGGACGCGATATTGTGGGGAATCTTGTGGGGAAGCGCGATCATCCTGCTCATCCCCAGCACGGTTTTACTGGTCGAATGCTTCGCTTCGCTTTTGCCTGCAAGGCGGGAGAGCAAGCCAATCCAACGCGACGATGGACAACGGGGGCGCGTCGCGGTGCTGGTGCCTGCTCACGATGAAGCGAGTGGCATCGCAGCCACCGTCGATGCGATCGCCTCACAGTTGAGGGCGGGCGACCGCCTGCTCGTGATTGCTGACAATTGCACCGACGCCACCGCAGCCGTCGCGCGTGAAGCAGGGGCCGACGTCACCGAACGCCATGACGTTCAGCAGGCGGGCAAAGGGTACGCCTTGGCGCACGGGGTGGCGCTGCTCGCGGAGAATCCGCCGGACGTCGTGGTCGTCGTGGATGCGGATATGGAACTCGCGGCCGGTTCGCTCGATGCCCTGGCGCTTCAGGTTCATCGCACCGGGCGGGCCGTTCAGTCGGTGAACCTGCTGGACACACCGATCAATCCTGGGCCGCGTGATCACGTGGCAAGTTTGGCTTTCGCCGTGAAAAATCTGGTTCGGCCGCGGGGCCTTCTAAGGCTGGGGCTGCCGTGCCATTTGATGGGAACCGGAATGGCCCTGCCCTGGGAAGCGGTCAGACAGGCGAACCTGGCGACGGGGAATATCGTCGAGGACATGCAACTGGGCTTAGATCTCGCCGCCAGCGGCCATGCAGCAAGCCTCTGCGAAGGCGCTCGTGTGAGCGGTCGATTCCCCAGCCGTGAACGCGCCGCCCGGACGCAACACGCACGCTGGGAACAGGGCCATCTGCAGACGCTGTTCACACAGGTGCCGCGTCTGCTGCGGGCCGGCATACTTGGGCGACATCCCGAAGCACTGATCCTGGCGCTTGATCTCTGCGTGCCGCCGCTGTCGCTGCTGGTGATGGCGCTGCTGGCGGGCGCGACGCTGGCGAGTAGCTTGTCGCTGGCAGGTGTGGCGGCACCGGTCGGCCCAATGTTCGCCGCCAATGGCATGGTGCTGACAGCCGTGTTGATCGGCTCCGTCGGAGCCGGACGAGGACGTCAGACGTGGCGCGCCATTGTCGCCGTGCCGCTGTATCTGGCGTGGAAACTGCCGCTATACCTCGGCCTGCTCCTCCAGCCTCACCGCCGCTGGCAACGCACCGAACGCGAGGGGTGACCGCGACATGCTCGGTCGCTGGGAATCATGTGGCACCTCGTTCGGGCCGATGACAGGTAGATCGTAGAAGCGAACGTTGGCCATCGGTCCGCGTTCTGGTCTAATGGCTGACTCGGGCCAGCAACAGGCGTCGTGCAGCAATTAGGACAGGGAAGGTGATTTCGTGTTCATGGTCGATAAGCCGACGCTCGTTCCTTCTTCGGTAGACGCCGACGGCGAGGCATTGCCCGAGGTCAAGCTCAGTGTTCTGCAATTCACCGCCGTCGATGAGGCCGCCTGCGTCGCTCACATTGTGCAGCGATCACAGGCTGGCGAGGGGGGTTGGGTGGTCACCCCGAACGTCGACATCCTGCGCATGTGCACGACCGATCGCTCAGTCCGGGAGTTGGTGGGGCAGGCGACGCTGACGCTCGCGGACGGCATGCCGTTGATCTGGGCCAGTCGGCTACAGGGCACGCCGTTGCCCGAGCGTGTCTGCGGCTCCAACCTCATCTTCAGCGTGAGCGCCGCAGCGGCGGACGCAGACCTTTCCGTGTTCATGCTCGGCGGAGGCAAGCCCGACACGGCCGACAAAGCGGCGAACGTGCTACGTGAGCGCTATCCAAGAATTCACATCGCCGGCACGTACTTCCCGCCCTTCGGATTCGAGCATGATCAGCAGCAAATCGCACAAATCGCCAAGGCAGTGCAAGACACTCAGCCGGACATCGTGTATGTTGCCTTGAGTGTGCCGAAGACCGAGAAGTTAATCGCGGCCATTCGGCATGTGCGGCCCAGCGCGTGGTGGATCGGGGTGGGCATCAGTTTCAGCTTTATCTGCGGTGAGGTGGAGAGGGCGCCTAAATGGATGCAGAAGTCCGGGTTAGAATGGGTCCATCGACTCATTCAGGAACCGCGCCGCTTGATCGGGCGGTACCTGTTACGCGACGTGCCCTTCGCTTTGCGACTCCTGGCGACGTCGGCGTGGCGGCGAAAGCGCCGTCCGGTGGCGAGCGATGAGAAAGGCGGGTGATGGCATCAACCTTGCTGAACATCTATCGGGGCGGCTGCGCCGCATGGCCACCGTGGCTGCAGGTGAACGCAAGATTCGCCGAAGTCGGGTCCGCAACCTGCCGAACTATACATTAACGCGCTGCGTAAGGTTACCGGTAGTGAAGTTAATGGCGGTTTTAGATAGAGGTCTTCAAACATGCTCGGAAAGACCGGGCGCGAACATACCACCACTGGACCCAACGGTCGTGAGGACCGCGGCAGTCGCAGTGGCTCAATCCCAACGCCGATCCCTCACAGAGGCATCGATCGGGGTGAGAACGTTTTGACAGAGCAGGTAAATTCAACGGTGGATGCAAAGGCGCACGGAGAGACAGGCGACACGACTCGACCGCACCGCGCGGGCGCGCTGGACCGCTTGCGATCCGTGGTGCTGCTGGCGGGCGGCGTACGCGAAACCAAACTCTCCTCCATTCTCCCGAGTTCGCTGCTCGACCTGCCCCTGGAAAGCAACCTCACGGTCCTCGATCAGCTGATGCAGCAGACCGATGACCTCGCAACCCATCTCGGACGCGAATCGCTGGACGTACGGCTGTTGATCGGTCGCCTGAGCAAGGACTTCGCCGTATCGCCCGAAGCTTCCCGGTCGAACGTTTGCGTCGAACGTGACCCCTTCGATTACCGCGGCACCGGAGGCGTCCTTCGCGATATCGGAACAAAATACGAAGAAGACGACCTGGTGCTGGTCGGCAACGGCTCGCAGGTTTTCGTCGACCCACTGCGTGAACTGGCCGAGTCCCTCGCGGCTGACGGCGGCGACGTGGGCGTGGTCGCGCATCGTGACGGCACACCCAGCGGTCTGATGCTCGTTCGCTGCGGCTGCCTTAAGGCCATCCCCGCCAGCGGCTTCATCGACATGAAGGAACAGGCGCTGCCGTTGATCGCGCAGCATCATCGCGTGATGGTCACCATGCGCGACAGGCCGAGCACGCTGCCGATTCGCACGCTGACCGATTATCTCTACGCGTTACGCCTCCATCATCTTCGGGCGAAGGATCAGACCGCCCTCGATGATCCCTTCCGCGAGGATTTCGAGCCGACCTTCGGCGTGGTGCAGGAAGGGGCGGATGTCGACCCCTCCGCCCGTGTCCACGACTCGGTCGTCCTCCGCGGCGCCAAGGTCGCAGCAGGGGCAATCCTCGTTCGTTCACTCGTCTCCAGCGGTGCGACGGTCCGGCGCGATCAACGGATTGTCGATCGACTGGTGGGCTCGCCCGCCATGGCGCGAAGGCGACAGAAGAACGTGGAGGCCGCCGATGAGTGAGACGCCCGAACTGGCGAGAAGCGGTCACGCAACGCAGTCATGGTCCACGCGATCGATGCCCAGTTTCCTCGTGCGCAACGGATGGACGCTGTGGCACCCGCTGATGGCGCTGCTGTTGATGACGCTGGGCGTGATGGTCACGTGGGAAGCGTGGGCCGATATCTTCCGGATCGCCAGCTACGACGAAGAGTCCAGCCAGATTTATCTCGTCTTCCCCATCTTCGCCTGGCTTGTCTGGGTCCGGCGCGAACGGCTGCGACACTGCATCCCGCGAGGCCAGTTCATCGGCGTGGCGATCATGCTCGTCGGCTGGATCCTCACGTCCTACGGCTACTACAACGCCATCCAATCGTTCTGGCACGGTGGGGCGGTGCTGGTCGTCGCAGGCGGTTTTCTGGCCGTCGCCGGTAAGGATGTGCTGCGACGCTTCCTTCCCGCGTTCGTCGTACTCGTCTTCCTCGTGCCGGTGCCCGGTCGGCTCCGACTGGCGATCGCCGAGCCTCTTCAGGGTTATCTCGCCGTCATCACGCAGGTTATCTTTGACCTGCTCGGCGTGGAGGTTGAACGGGCCGGCCACACGCTGCAAATCAACGGCACGCAGGTCGCGATCGCCGAAGCCTGCAACGGCCTTCGGATGGTCTTCTCGCTGGTGCTGGTGTCCTACGGGTTCGCGTTTGGAACGCCGTTGCGGAACTACGTGCGTGCGATCATTGTTCTTGCGAGCCCGATGTCCGCGATTCTTACGAACGTGGTCCGTATGATTCCAACGGTCTGGCTTTATGGATGGAGCGGAGAAACCGTCATGGGCATGCCCGGCGACGAGGTCGCCAACACGTTCCATGACTGGGCGGCATGGCCGATGGTGATCGTCGCATTTCTGATCCTGATGGCCATCATCAAGGTTTTGCGGTGGGCGTTGATACCGGTGACACCTTATACACTCGCGCGAGGCTAGCCGGGGCAAAGGAATTTCTTATGACGCGGAAAACGACATTGCGTCTCGCCGCTCCACTGGTGGCCCTGTTGATGCTCGGTGCGCAGGCCGCGGAGACCCTGCAGAGGCCCCGCGCCGTGGAGGCAGAGCCTTACCACAAGATGGTCCACGAGAAGCACACCGAACTGCCGGAGCAGATCGGGCGGTGGTCCGGGACGGATGGCGAGGTCGTTGAGGCAGCGGTGCAGTTGCTGAGGCCGAACTTCATCTACAACCGCCGATTCGTGAACGAATCCACCGGTCGCCAGGTCAGCGTTCTGCTGGTACATTGCAAGGACGCCCGCGATCTGGATGGCCATTACCCGCCGCGGTGTTACCCCAATCAAGGGTATGAAATCTCCCAGGCCACCCCGCGCGACTGGGTGGTCGATGGGGTCGAAATTGAAGCGATGGAATATAATTTTTCATCGCGGATGTTTGGACACAAAAATCTGATTGTTCACAATTTTATCATCATGCCCGACGGCACGTTCGCGCGTGACATGAATACTGTGGAACAAGCGGCTGGAGATTTCACCCGCCGCTTTTATGGTGCCGGTCAAGTCCAGATTGTATTTGGCGATCGGGCCATGGACCCTGAAGAACGCGATGCCGTAACTAGAGAAATGATCCAGGCGCACCTGCCTGTCATCGAAGCGATACGAACCGGAGCGACTCCATGAACGTCGAACACCCCCTGGCCCCAGTTGAGGGCCATGACCATCCTCGCAATCTGCCCGCATCGCCGATGGCCAACGCGGAGGCGGCCGAGGAGATTACGCCGCTGGATCGCGTCCTCGCGGTCATGCGCGGACGCTGGCCCCTCGCGATCGTGCTCGGCGGCGTGCTGGGGATCCTCGGCGGCGTCGCCGGCTGGCTCGCCGTCACCCCTAAATATGAGAGTACGGGCATGATTCACGTCGTCCCCGTGCTGCCGCGCGGCGTCGAACTGGAGGACCATACTCTCCCGATGTATTCCTCCTGGGTGAACTCGCAGGCAACGCTCATCCAAAGTCAGGCCAATCTCGCCAGCGCCCTGCAGCGGAACGAATGGCGTCCTCTGATCGAAGAAGGCCGGGCAATTCCCTCCCTCAGAACGTTGATGCAGAACGTCACCGTTCAGCATCCTCGCAACAGCGAACACATCGAGGTTGCCTACACGCACCCCGATCCCGTCGTGGCGCAGAGGGCGGTCCAGACCATCATCGCTGCTTACGAGGTAAGGCACGAAGGCACGCAGCTAAACGACAACCGATTGAACGTCCTCGAGCAGCGGCGCACGAACCTTCAAGCCGAACAGCAGTCGCTCCGCGATGCGCGGCGGCGCATCGGCGATCGCTTCGGCACCGACGATCTCAGCGCCATCTACTCAGCCAAAATCACCCAGGCCAACCGCCTTGAAGCACGTCTCGCGGAAGTCGAGATGGCGCTCGCCACGGTCGCAACCGGTGACGAGGAAGAAGGGGCCCAGGGCGATGCCGCTGTCCCGAATCTTGAGGATGTCGGCGATGAGCTCGCAGCCGATTTCGACGCGGAATTCCCGGAGGACGACGACCAGCCCGGTGCTGACCTGACGCTGAACGACATCGCAGCAATGGATCAGCAGACCCGCCGGTACATCGAGCAGCGTCAGAGTCTTGACCGCGAACTTCGGCGGCTGACGCTCTCACTCGGTGACAACCACCGTGAAGTCAAGCAGGCACGCTCGCTGCGGGATTCGATCAGCGAAACCCTCGAAAGCCACGTTGCCGACTTGCGAAGCCGCTACACCGGAAGCGACTTCGGCCTCAACGGAGAGGCGAGCATTTCGGACATGGAGCGGCAACGTGAAATGCTCACCGAGGCTTACTCCGCCGCACTCACGGAGGCCGTCGAGATCGGTCGTCGCAACATGGAAATCAGCGGCATCCGCGACACCGAAGAACAGGTCAGCGAGGATCTGAGGCGGACCAATCAGCGCATCGAGGACTTCCTCGCCGAAGCACGTGTTGGTGGCCGTATCAATGTTCAAAGCCGCGGTGAAGAGCCGCTGGGCCCCGCCCGCGATCGCCGCAAGCTTGCCGCCGTCGCCGGTTTCACATTCGGAAGCGGGACAGGCTTCGCGATGATTCTGGGGCTGGCGTTCCTCGATCGCCGGTTCCGGAGCATTCAAGACGCCAGCGACGCGCTTGGCCGCATCACGATGCTCGGTATTCTCCCCCGGCTGCCTGACGATCTGGCCGACCCCGAACAGGCTTCGATCGCTTCCCACTGTGTGCATCAGATTCGCACACTGCTACAGATCGGGCCCGAGTCTACCTCACGCCGTGTCTTCAGCGTCACCAGCCCCGGCGTCGGCAACGGCAAAACCAGCCTCACCCTCGCGCTCGGCCTTTCCTTCGCCAGGGCCGGCGCCAAAACGCTGCTGATCGATTTCGACCTCGGCAGCGGCGGCCTCACCGAGCGTGTGAACGCCATCATCCGCCGAAAGATCGGGCAGATCCTTCAGCGTCAACATCTGGTCACTGAGCAGCAGGTCGAGCAGGCCCTTCGCGTGGCGCAGGAATCCAACCGTCGCCTCGGTGAGGTGCTCGTCGAACTCGGCTACGTGACGTCAGAAGATCTTGAAGACGCGCTGTCGCTGCAGGATAACACCCCCGTCGGACTGCTCGACGCGCTGGCGGGTGAGCCGGTCGAGCATTGTGTGGCGGAAACAGGCATCGCCGATCTCTCCATCCTACCCCTCGGTGCAGCCGAGCCGGACGATGTCGCCCGCCTCTCGCCGCTCACGATCCGCAGGCTGTTGGAGGAAGCGCGCCAGCAGTTCGACATCATCCTTGTGGACACCGGCCCCGTTCCCGCCAGCCTCGATGCATCCCACGTCGCGGTCGAGAGCGACGGCGTCGTCATGGTCGTCTCCCGCGGCGAGCAGCGCACGCAGGCTGAGCGGTCGCTGGATTATCTGGTCTCCATCGATGCACGGTTCGCAGGCGTCGTCTTCAACCGTGCCGAACAAAGCGACCTTGAAGCGATCGGCGACAGAAGCGGCGCGGGCGAAGGTTCGCTCAGCCGACGACGCTCATCCCGATTCACCGTGCAACCCGACAAAGCGCACTCTCGCTTCGGACCGGTGGCCCGCGCCGTCGCAGGCTCCGCCTCCCACAGCAAGAACGGCACCAACGGCACCGGGGAAGGCGGGATGAACTGAGCATCATGACGACTTCGACCTCATCAACCATCAGCACCACGCCCGCGAGCACCGAGTCGGTCCCCACCGTCTGGGGACTCACGCCATCGCAGGTGCACGACCGCTTCTGGGCGGCCCGAGGCGTGCAGGTCGTCCGGCAGGGCGAGCCGTCCGAAATCGTCAGCTACGCCGAGCTTTTTCTGCTCACCGATCGACGCTTGCTGACGATCTTCAAGATCAATCGCCTCGTCGACCAGCTCAGTTGGCTCGCGCCGGAAATGATGGTCATCCGTCTCCACGAGACGCGTGAGCACGGCTACCGCGAAATGGTCGTCACCGATGAGGAAAGTCGTTTCGTGCGGTTCGATCGCCAATACGGTGCCTCGGACTCTCGCCTGGCCCGCGTTGCATTGACGCCGAGTAGGCGCATTGCCGAAATCTGGCAGAGCGCGACCGACCCGACGACCGGCTGGCGCGAACTTCGCAAACGCGCCGGCCGCACCAGACGGACAGTCGTCTCCGTTGACGCCAATGTCTACGATCGAACCATGCCCCACGAAGTCGTCCAGTGCCTGCGTGATCTGATCCAGATCTGGAAGACGCCCGATTCAACCATCAGCCGCGCGCGCAGGCTGCAGGGGGCTGTGTGGAGCGATTTGGAATCGACTGTCCCCGCCGACGTTCGGTTCATCGGCCCCGCCTGGGTGGGCACCGGCCGAGGCCAACTGCCCGCCAACAGCGTCGTCGGTCCCGCGGTGCTTTGGGACGATCCCGAGCATCGCCCCGACAGTGAGGACCTCCAATGGCAGGAGATTGAGCCTTCGCAGCCGTTCGAACGCCCCGTCCGCCCCAGCAAGCGGTCGTCGTTCATGTTGATGGCCAAGCGATGGTTCGATATCGCATTCTCCCTGGCGGTGCTGCTGATGACGCTGCCGCTGTATCCGTTCATCATGCTGGGGATCTGGTTGGAGGACGGCCGGCCGTTTTTCTTTGCCCATCAACGCGAAACGCTGGGCGGTCGGCAATTCCCATGCATCAAGTTCCGCTCCATGCGCAACGACGCGGAAAAAATCAAAGCGGACCTTCAAAAACAGAACAAAGCCGACGGCCCGCAGTTCTTCGTCGATCCTGACGACGATCCCCGCCTCACACGCGTCGGAAAGCTGCTGCGAAAGTTGAACCTCGACGAGATCCCCCAGTTCGTCAATGTGCTGAGGGGCGAAATGTCGGTGGTCGGGCCTCGCCCCAGTCCGCGTGCGGAGAACCAGTGCTGTCCGCCATGGCGCGAAGCGCGACTCAGCGTTCGCCCGGGCATCACCGGCCTCTGGCAGGTCCATCGGACCCGCGAAGAGGGCATGGACTTTCAGGAATGGATCAAGTTCGACATCGAGTATGTCGAGAACGCCAGCTGGCGTCTGGACCTATACATCATCTGGCGCACCGTGCTGATTATGCTGAAGTTGAGTGACTAAATTTATGAGTATCCGAGCGAAAACCAAGCGGCGTCTCCTGATCCTAACGGCTTGCACCCTGCTGGTGATCGTTCTGATCGCCGGGCTGGCCATGTTCCGCCTTCAGCAGCGTGAACAGCAGGCGCAGGAGCAACATCGCCTCGGCATGGCCGCCATGGAACGCAAGGATTACGTCGAAGCCATCGAGCACCTGGCCCCGTACACGCGTCGGGATCGCACCGATGCCGAGGCCGCCTACAAATACGCCGTGGCACGCAGCAACGTCGAAGCCCCCCAGTACCGCCATATCCGCGAGGCCATCCAACTCTACCTCAACGTGCTTGAAATCGACCGAAATCACGAGCAGGCCCAGCGCGACCTGATCGAACTCTACGTGCTCGTTCAGCGTGACGTTGAGGTCATCGAAATGGCCGATCGGCTCCTCGAGACCTATCCCGAGGACGTCACGCTCATGCGTCAGAAAATGGTGAGCCTTTTGCGACTGCGTCGGCTCGAGGAGGCGCTGGCGGTTGCGGAGCGTGCCATCGAACTGAAGCCTTTGCACCTTCCGACGCACGAGCGGATGCTTCAGATTCTCACACGGCTGGATCGGCCGGATGCTGAACTCATCGCATGGGCCGAGGAATATCGCGAGGCCTATCCCGACGAACCACAGTTCGATGTGCTGCTCGGCTTCGCCTGGGCGGTGACGGGCGACCGGGAGCAAGCGGTCGAGCGGCTAAAAGCCGCCGCCACGCGTGACCTGAAAGAGCCCGAGCTGATGGTTCGCACGGTCAGCCTTTTGGCAGATACGGGCGAATTCGTCGCTTCCCAAGAACTGCTCGAGCGTTGCGTCGCCGAAGTCGAAGATGACCAACTTGTTCGGATGCTCGCGCGTCGCCTCTGGGAAGGTAATCGCCACGACGACTTACGCACGCTTCTGAGCGATATTGATACGACCTCGCCCGAGACTGACAGCGCATTGCTTGCTTTCAAGGCCGCCACGCAACTGCGTGAAGGCGAATCGGAGGACGCGCAGGCATCGATCGCGCTGCTTAAGGAGCGGGAGGGCGACAACACCGCCGCCGCGTGGGCGCTGATTCTCGAAGAGGTGCTCGCCAGCGAGAACAAGAGCGCCCACGAAATCATTGAAGTCTGCAGGGAAGCGATCGCGACCAGTCCGAACCTTCCGTATGTGCGCGTATACCTCGCCGAGGCACTGTCACGCATCGGTGAGACAGAACTGGCCATCGATGAATGGAAGGCGGCGACGCAGCTTTCACGGACATGGGCCACACCTCACCTCCGCCTCGCCCAGACTTTCAACGCGACCGGTCGTCATAGCGAAGCCCTCGCTCACGCCCAGGCCGCAAGGCATCGTGCGCCCAACAGCCTGCCCGCTGCGGTGACGCTTTCCGAGGTGCTCGCGGAACTGGTCAAGCGTGACGATGCCGACTCGCAGAATGTCGAGGCCCTGATCTCGCTGCTTCAGGCCATCCAGGAAGGTGCCCCCGGTCAGCATCGCACCATCGCGACTTACGCAGCCGTGCTGGCACAGCAGGGTGAATCGGAGAAGGCGATCACGGTCATCCGAGAAGCCCTGGACGGCGACGCGGAACTCGGTGAAGACGTCTTGCTTCAACTCGCCGAAGTAAGTCGAGAACACGATCTGGGCATCACCGACGAAATCCTGCAGCGTTCGGAATCTGAGCATGGCATCTCCGCCAACCTTGCCTACGCCCAGGCCATTTCGCTGCATGCTGCCGGCCAAACGAGTCAGGCACGCCAGCAGATGCGTCAGCAACGCGAGGCGCAGGGGCAGGATGATCTTTCCTGGGACCTGGCCTACGCCCGTTTCCTGGACGTCATCAACGACAGCGAAGCAGCGTCGGCGTGGAAGAAGCTGGCACGCGAGAATCCAGAGAACATCAACCTTCAGCGGACGGTGCTCGGCGTGCAATCAATACAGCAGGATCGAGACCTGCTTGATGAGACCATCACACGCGTCCGCGAACTCGGGGGCGATGAGGGTCTCACCTGGCGCATGGCGCGTGCCCGCTGGCTGCTCAGCGGCAGCGATGACGAGAGCGGTGCCGCCGAAGCCATCGAATTGCTCGAGGAAGTCGTCCGCAATTCACCGAACATCGTCGAGCCTCGACTACTGCTGGCGACTGCGATGCAGCAGGCCGGCGATCGCGTTGGTGCGATCGAGCAGCTAACGCTCGTCTCCTCAATGCAGCCGAACAACATGCAGGTGGCCCTGGAGCGGGCGCGCATGGAGATGCAGGGAGGGCGATACGATTCGGCCCGCCGCATGATCAGTCAGGTTCTGGAGAACCCCGCCACAAGCCGCGCCGAACGGCGCACCGCTGCGAACCTCCTCGCCCAACTCGGCGATCCTGAACAGGCCATCGCCTTGCTCAGCGAATCCGGCGAGGCAGGCCAGGGCGAAGCCACGAGCGACCTTCTGCTCGCCGAACTTCACCTGAGGCGCAACCAACCGGAACAGGCTGCACAGGTCTATCAGCGGTTGATGCAGGACGACCCCAGCGCCGCCGTAATCCAGGCCTACGCCAATCTCCTCGGCGCTCAAGGGCGACACGATGAAGCTGGCGAGGTGCTCGCGGTAGCAGAAGAACTCGGCCTCACCGACGGGGTGATCGCCATGCTTCGAGCCGAATATGTCAGGCAGTACGGCTCAGCCGATAGGGCGATCGAGTATTACCGCGAAGCCCTGGCAGCCGATCCGGAGAACGCGTCTGTCTGGCGTCGACTCGTCGATTTTTATCTTGATCGAGGCGAGGTCGACCAGGCCATCGAGGTCTCCGCCGACGCAGGTAAGGCTTTGCCGGATAATCGCGTGTTCGCCCTGTTCGTCCAGCAGGCTGAGCTGGTGCGCCTCGCCGGCAGCCACGATCAGGTTCGGCCCCTCGTTTCCGCGATGCTCCACGACGAAGAGCATCGCGACGTCGCACTCGAAGCGCTCCAGATTCTTCAGCGTGCCGAGGAACAGGAGGAGGCCTTCACCAACGTCACCAGCGAAGTCCGACGTCTCGCCGATCGCTATCCGCGGTTCCTCGCACTTCAGAATCTGTCGGTCGATCTCTACCTTGTCGTGCGCGAGTACAACAACGCTTTGGCAGTTGCCGAGCGCGCGATGCAGAACTTTCCGAATCGCCCCGACCCGGCGCAGCGGGCCACGCGGATTCTGGCGACACAGGGTGCGTGGGAGCGCGTGTTGCGTTTCGCATCAGATTGGCGCGAGCGGGAACTCTATCGGCCGCTACCTGCCGACGTCGCCATTGCCGAGGCCCACCTGAACCTCGGAGATCATCAGGCCGCGCTCCAGCAGATCGACGCCTATCTGGAGTCAGCCCGCGAGCAGCCCAACCAGGCCTTTCCGATCATCAACATTTACGCGCGTGCGATGGTCGCGGCGGGGCGTATCGCCGAGGCATCCGATCTGCTTCAGCCGTTGCTCCCCGACGACAACGCGTGGCGCGATTTGTGGATCAGCCTCGCCATGCGCCTGAACGACGCCGATGAAATCGCCGCCTGGCTCGAAGCCGTGGAAGAAGCAATTCCCGCCGAAGGTGCCAACGAGCAGGCCAACCTTGCCAGCAACTGGTACGGGCTCGGCCAGCGCTTTGACAGCAACGACTATCGGCAGCACGCGCTCTCGATTTTGGAGCAAGCGTCATCCCGCGCCGACGCCCCAGCGGGGGTCCACGTCACCCACGGCGTGATCGCCTATCAGGAAGGTGATCTGGCCACAGCCGAATCGCAGTACCGAACGGCGCTCAACCGAGATGAAGACCACGCGATCGCGCTGAACAACCTCGCCATGCTCCTTGCCGATCGTGAAGCAGCCCTCGATGAGGCCCTCGCCCTGGCCGAACGTGCCGTGGAGGCGACCGAGAGCAACGTCGCCAGCTTCCTTGATACCATCGCCCATGTGCAGATGCAGCGCGGTGATTATGCCGATGCCATCGTCCACCTCGAGGAGGCCGTTCGCCTCGAGCCGCGCACCATCGAGTGGCGGGTGAATCTGGTCAGGGCGTACCATCGACAGGGCAGGCGTGATCAGGCGTTAGCGGCACTGGAGGAGCTTGATGGTTTGCAGCCGGACGCTCAGAACCTCGCCCCCAGCCTCCGCGATCGCCTTCAACAGCTACGTGAAGAACTGACGGAGACGCAGACCGCAGCTCCGTGACGTTCATCGTCATCATCTGAGTGTTGTGCGTTAAGAACCGGTGCTCGAAAAGGGGCGGGGCCGGATCGCAGAACTGCCGCCACCGGGTGCTCCTGTGGGGCGGTGGACCCGGAATCGGGTAGCGCAGGTTCCATCATCCCCGACTTTAGGGTGTCATCGCATGCAAGTGGTCGAGACTGAGATTCCGGACGTCAAGTTGATCACGCCGAAAAAGTTCGGCGACCATCGCGGGTTCTTCTCCGAGACCTACAACAGCAAAGCCCTCGCCGAGGCGGGCGTCGATCTGGATTTCGTCCAGGACAATCACTCGCTCTCCGCCGAGAAGGGCGTGATCCGTGGCCTACACTTCCAGATTCCCCCCTTCGCTCAGGACAAGTTGGTCCGTGTGATTCGCGGCGCCATTCTCGACGTCGCCGTTGACATTCGACAGTCTTCCCCGACGTTCGGCAAGCACGTCACCGCCGAACTCACCGCCGATAACTGGACGCAGATCCTCGTCCCCAAAGGCTTCGCCCACGGGTTCATCACGCTCGCGCCGGACACCGAAGTCATCTACAAGGTCACCAACTATTATGCCCCGGACCACGATCGCGGTCTGCTCTGGAACGATCCGGAGCTTGCCATCGACTGGCCCCTGAACGGCGACAAAGCCATCCTCTCCGACAAAGACCTTCGGCAGCCGCGCTTCGCAGAGCTGACCGAGCTGTTCCAGTAAGCAAAGGAATCTCCTTATGAAGCGTATTCTCGTCACCGGCGCCGGCGGCTACATCGGCACCAGCCTCGTTCCCATGCTCCTTGAGCGGGGCTATGCCGTCCGCGCGATGGATCGGTTCTTCTTCGGTCAGGAGCTGCTGCCGCAGACCGATCGGCTCGAACTGATCCACGAAGATTGCCGTCACATCGCACCGGAGCATCTCGAAGGCGTCGACGGGGTCATTGATCTCGTCGCCGTCTCCAACGATCCCAGCGGCGAACTCTTCGAACAGGCGACCTGGCAGATCAACCACGAAGCACGCGTCAAATGTGCCCAGCTTGCTCGCGAGGCTGGCGCCACGCGCTACGTGCTTCCTTCTTCGTGCAGCATCTACGGCTTTCAGGACGCAGGCGTCGTCTGCGACGAAACCCACGAGATCAACCCGCTGACCACTTACGCCAAGGCCAACCGGGCCGCGGAGGAGGGCGTGCTGCCGCTCGGCGATGGCGATTTCAACGTCATCGTGCTGCGGCAGGCCACGGTGTTCGGCTACTCGCCGCGGATGCGATTCGACCTCGCCATCAACGGCATGACCTATGGTGCCTGGAAGACCGGCAAGCTGCCGCTGCTCCGCGACGGCACCCAGTATCGTCCAATGGTTCACGTCCGTGACACCGCGGCCGCCCAGATCTTCATGCTCGAGTATGAAGATGCGTCCAAGGTCAACGGCGAAATCTTCAACATCGGGTCGCGCGAGAACAACTATCAGCTTCAGCCGCTCGCAGAAACGGTTCGTGATAACGTGGCCGAGGTCACCAACCGCTCCGTCGAGATTGAATGGTACGGCGAGCCGGATCATCGCTCGTATGAAGTCGCCTTCGACAAGGTTGAAGCACTCGGCTGGAAGGCCAAGCTCAGGGCTCGCGACGGCGTGCTGGAGATCTGCAAGGCCCTGGAATCCGGCGAACTGGACAAGACCGACCGCACCATCACGCTTCAGTGGTACAAGAACCTGGAGCAGTGGAACCGCATCGTTCGCGAAACACGCATGTATGAGGGGATGTTGGATATATGAAACGAATCCTGCTGCTGGGTTCCAACGGACAGCTTGGGTCGGATCTGATTCGAGCTGCGGAAGGCCGTGCAGACGTGCAGATCACGCCCCTGTGCCGGGATGATCTGGACGTCACGCAACCGGATCAGATCGTCGCCACGCTCGGCGAGCACGCATTCGATGTGCTGATCAACGGCACGTCGTATCACAAGACCGACGAGGTCGAAGCCAACGCCGACCAGGCCGTCGCCATCAACGCCCATGCCGTTCGCGAGATGGCGCGCGCCTGCGGCGAGGCGAACGCCCGCTTCGTGCATGTCTCCACCGATTACGTCTTCGACGGCCGCGCCGATCAGCCGTACCGCGAGGACGATCCGACCGGACCGTTGAACGTCTACGGCTCCACCAAGCGGATGGGCGAGACGCTCGCGCAATCGGTGCATGACGATGTACTGATCTTCCGCGTGGCGTCGCTGTTCGGCATCGCCGGAGCGAGCGGGAAGGGCGGCAACTTCGTGGAGACCATGATCCGCGTCGGCCGCGACAAGGGGGCCTTGCGCGTCATCGCTGACCAGTTCATGTCCCCCACGGCCACCGCCGACGTCGCCGAGATACTCCTCACGGCCATTCACGAGGACGCCCCCGCGGGCATCTACCATGCGGTGAACTCGGGGCAGGCCTCATGGTTCGACTTCGCCAGCCAGATCATTCAGCGTGCCGGGATTGACGCAACGGTCGACCCTATCCCCGCGACGGAATACCCGCTGCCCGCCGCCCGGCCCGGGTTCAGTGTGCTGGATAACACGAAAATCAGCGACATCGTCGGCCCCGTCCCGCACTGGACCGATGCACTTGACCGCTACCTCAGCGCCAAGGGCCACACGGCTTCCGTCGCCTGACAAACGTCCAGCCTCGCTCGATTCCAACGACCGCGACGTCTATGGACGCCGCGGTTTTTTTGCGCGTCACGCACCTCGGGAACGCGCGAGCGGCAGGGGACTTGCTGCACTGATCTCGTCGACGCCTGAAAGAGAGCGCAATCCGGGAGGGGCTGGAGATGGCTTTGCTTGAATTCATCGGCGTGCCCGGCAGCGGGAAGTCGACGATCGCCAAGCGCGTGAAGCAGCAACGCGAGTGTGATGGGCTGCCGACCCTGTTTCGCGAGCCGATCGACGCCTGGATCGAAGGTCCCGACCTGCCGCCAAGGATCAGAATCTCATGCAAGGACACGTTGGCGGCGGCACGGGTGGAACTGTGTGCATGCCGACTGGCAGCGACCGTGCGACCGCGCCGTCTCGAGCATTTCCGGAACGCACGTCGTCTGGCCGGCTGGTACCGGCGAACGCAATATCTATCGTACGTGGAGGATCTGGTTATCCAGGATGAGGGCGTTTTGAACCTCGTCCTGGCCACACTGTTGCACGGTGAACAATATGCAACGCAGCCGCTGACGCAGTTGGTGCGTTGCGTCGCATCCGAGCCGCATCGGCAGTTCGTGTACGTCCGCAGCTCGGCTGGGGTGACGATGCAGCGACGCCGACGCCGGGCCGGCCATGGTGAAAGTGAGCGGGAGAAACTGTGGCGGTATGAGCAGGCGGACGCGGTTCAGGAGGAACAGATTCAACATGAATGCCAGATGCTGCACGACGTGATGGCCGACGCGATTCGAAACGTCGCCTCAGCGCGGATGATCGTCCTCAACAATGAGGGCTCAGTTGACGACGCAGCCGCTCAGGTTGTCGAATTCATCGCGAGCCGAGACAACTTGGCCGGTGCGTCGCGGCAGGCGTTTTGACGGCGGTGATCGCATGGAATGTCCGGTGGAGAAAAGTAGGCGGGGGGAACTGTTGATCGTGCCGCATTTGCAGGCGCACCGGGCTGCTTCCGGGAATCTGGTGCTGACGCGGAAATTCCTTGAGGGCACCGCCGCTTATGCCGCCCAATGGCCCGGGCGTGTCACGGTTGCGGTGACGGTGGAAGCGAAGCCGGACACGAATCTCGATCATCAAGAGATCGCTCCGGGCGACTGGCCGTTTCACGTCATCAAGCAGCCATCACCACGCCAGGAACTCTTTCGCCGCATGCAGCAGGCTGCGATGGTGCTGATCTCGGAAAACCTGGTGGTCTGCAAAATCGCCCCAGCGGTACGGTACGCTGTGGTGACAGAGTACTCACTCAAAACGCGTCTGCGGATCGCGATGGAGACAACGCGAAATCCCCTGCGCCGTCTCAAACGTCACTTTCGCGAACGCTGGACTGAGCATCGCGCCCGTCGCGGTCTGGCCGCAGCAGCCGGCGTTCAATGCAACGGTTTCCCCACTTACGAAAGCTACCGAACGCTCAATCCGAACAGTCTGCTTTTTTTCGACAGCCGGGTCAGAAGTCGCGAACTGGTGGACGGCGAAGCCCTCGATCGCCGGCTGGCAAGGCTGCAGGCAAACCAGCCGCTGCGACTGCTGTTCTCCGGTCGGCTCATCGGCATCAAGGGCGTCGATCATCTTCCGAAGATTGCTCACGAACTGCGACGGCGGAACGTGCCGTTTCACATGAGCATCTGTGGGGCCGGCGAGGGTCAGGCATCGCTTGCGCAGAAGGTGCGTGACTTAGGCCTCGCCGACCGCGTCACGCTTCGAGGCGTGCTCGACTTCACGCGAGAGTTGCTCCCTCTGGCGCGCGACGCGACCGATCTGTTCATCTGTCCCCACGTTCAGGGCGACCCCTCGTGCACCTATCTGGAAACCATGGCCTGCGGCGTGCCGATTGTCGGTTACGCCAACGAAGCCTGGCAGCCACTCGCCAAGCTTTCACGAGCGGGCTGGCAGACACCGATGGATGATCCCGCCGCACTCGCCGACCGCGTCGCGCAGTTGCATCACCAACGGAGCGACATCGCCACCGCCAGCCTCGCAGCACGGAGATTTGCCGGCCAGCACACCTTCGAAAAGACGTTCAGCCGCCGCGTCGATCACCTGCTCACGCTGGCACGATGAAACGGGTGCAGTTGCCTCACCACAACAGCATCACCAGTGCGAGAACAACAACGACAACCGTGGCGGCAACGGCTGAACGGATCATCAGCGTGCGCTTGGCGGGGCGGCGGATCTTTTCCGCTTCGTGCAATTGGCGGAGCTCACGCTTGTAGCCTTCCATCGCAGCCCGGAACGAACCGACATCCCGCGCCTTGGCCAGCAGTCGTTTCGCTTCGTGCTTCGCCATCTCCACCGAACCGGTCTGGCTGCGATTGCGTGAGAGGACGGACCGGGCGGCACGGTCGAGATCCTCGTCCGCGAGCTTGTCCGGCAGGCGACCGAGTTGCTGGGTCACCTTCTTGGCGATGAGACCGCCGAGTACCTTTGTTGCACTGCTTGGCGCGGAATACCTGCTGCTCATGAACGACTCTCGATGCTCGGCCTGAGGATTCGGATATGCCGGTCGTGCCGATCACGCCAAGTGCAATCATAAGCCCCGCCTTCCACAGATGCCACAACAAACCACTGAACCGCGCGTTGGGCGCCAAGTGCTGCGGGATCCGGTGGGGGCGGTGGGGGGGTTATTCGCCGGGGATGTAGCTAATGACGCCTGACCAGGGGCTGGAAGCGGTGGCGTAGAGGCGTTTGGGGATGCGGCCGGCGAGGTAGGCGAGTCGGCCCGACAGGCAGGCGTGCCGCATGGCGTGCGCCATGCGCAGCGGGTCGGTCGCATGGGCGATGCCGGTATTCAGCAGCACGCCGTCGGCGCCGAGTTCCATGGCCACCGTCACATCGCTTGCGGTGCCCACGCCTGCGTCGACAATCACCGGATAAGCGGGGTCGCCGCCGTGCTCGGGATCCTTCAGCAGTTCAAGGATCAAGCGAATGCTGTTGGGATTCAGCACGCCTTGCCCTGACCCGATCGGTGAGCCGGCCGGCATCACGCTGGTCGCCCCGGCATCACGGAGGCGCACTGCGGAGATCGGATCATCCGAGCTGTAGCAGAGCACCTGAAAGCCGTCCTTCACCAACTCACGCGTCGCCTCAAGCGTGCCCACCGGGTCCGGCAGCAGCGTCTTTTTGTCGCCGAGCACTTCGAGCTTCACCCAATTTTTGCCCGGGTTGTCCATCTGCTCGAGGATCTCCCGGCCGAGCCTCGCCACGCGCACCGCATCATCCGCGGTAAAGCAGCCGGCGGTGTTCGGCAGGATGGTGTAGCGATCGGTGTCGATGAACTCCAGCAGCGAACGGCCTTCCTTGTCGACCAGCCGTTCCCGCCGCACCGCCACGGTCACCACCTCCGCACCGCTGGCCTCCAGGGCCTGTTGCATACCGTCGTAGGAGGGATATTTGCCCGTGCCGACGATCAGCCGCGACTGCAGCGTGCGTGAGCCGAGCGTGAGCGATTCGTCCAGTTGCGTCGTGTCCGTGGTCATATTTATCCGCCTCCCACGAGCGTGACCACTTCGAGCGTGTCGCCTTCGCTGAGCGACGTTTCGCCATGATCACGTTTGGGGATGAGTTCGCGATTCAGTTCCACCGCCACCGGCCGACCGGTCAGCCCCAGCGCATGGACCAGATCCGCCACGCTGGGCTGGGGTCGATCAAGCTGATAATCGTCGCCGTTAACGGTGAGTTTCATGATTGACACGATGATAACGCACCGGGCGAGGTTTTTCATCGCACCCGCTGCCGACACGCCGCGTTCGTCTTAGTCCTATCCCACACGATAACGACATGCACGATGTTTTGAATCGGCAAGGGTAGCGTCGCCCCTCGGCTTGCGCACCCAAAGCCTTGGTTGCCCGAAAGTTGACTTACGAAGAAACCGGCCTTGAATGAGCGATGGTCATGAAACACTGCGCCCCCAAAGTTCCGCCGCAGCCATTCAAGGTTGGCGAAAGCCACGCATTGGAGCTTTTGGCAACCGGGGCTGATCTTGAGCAGGTGCTAAGCGTCCTCATCAGAGGGATTGAACAGCAGTGCCCCGGCGTCATCGGATCCGTGCTTCTGCTGGATTCCCAGAGGTGTATGCGGCACGGGGCGGCACCCCATCTCCCACACGCGTACATCCAGGCAATTGATGGGATCGCAATCGGTCCAAACGTCGGGTCGTGCGGGACAGCCATGCATTCCGGCAGCCTCGTCGTCGTCGAAGATATTGCCGTGGATCCCCTATGGGCCGCAGCGCGGGAGCTCGCTCAGCAACACAATCTCCGAGCCTGCTGGTCGCAACCCGTCTTCTCAAGCACGGGCGAAGTGCTCGGTAGTTTCGCCATGTACTACCGTGAGCCCCGTCGGCCAAGCAGCGATGAAATTCGCCTGATTCGCTCCGCGGCACATCTGACAGGTATCGCGATCGAACGTACCCAGGCCGACGCATCGCTGAGAGAGCGTGAGCAACGCTTTCGCGCCACCTTCGAGAACGCCGCGGTCGGTATCGCTCACCTCGCCCCCGACGGTCGCGTGCTCCGGGTGAATCAGCGCCTCTCCGAGATCGTCGGCTATTGCGGCGAGCAACTGCTTGCCATGACGTTAAGCAGCATCACGCATCCTGAAGATACCCAGGCCAACGAAGACCAGCTACGACGACTGCTGTCAGGCGAGATGGACAGCCTATCGATGGAGAAACGATACATCCGCTCGGACGATCGAATCGTCTGGGTCAACCTGACCTGTTCCACGGTCCGCGAGGCCGACGGCGCAATCGCGTACATCATCTGCATCATCGAAGACATCTCCGAGCGCAAGCTTGCCGAGCAGCAGTTGCATGAGACAGCGGAAACGCTCGAACACAAAGTCATACAGCGCACGGCCGAAGCCGAAGCTCGCGCCAGTCAGCTGCGTGCTCTGGCGGCAGAATTGATCAACGCTGAGGAACGCGAGCGACGACGCGTAGCTCAGATCTTGCACGACGGCCTCCAGCAGTTGCTGGTCGCGTCGAAGATGCAGCTGGCGATGGTCGTCAGCCGACTCGGCGGATCGGAACTGGTGAGCCCCATCCAGCAGGCGCGGGAACTGATCGACGCTTCAATCAGCGAATCGCGATCGCTCACCAGCGAACTCAGCCCTCCCGTGCTTTACGATGCGGGACTTGCCCCGGCATTCGAGTGGCTGGGGCGGTGGATGGAGGAAACCCATGGGCTGAGCGTCGACGTCGATGCAGCCCCAAACGCTGAGCCGGCCAGCCAGGAAGCGGTGCTGCTCCTGTTTCAGTCGGTACGCGAGCTGTTGTTCAACGCGGTCAAACATGCTCAGACGCCGCGGGCCTCTCTGTCGCTCCGCCGCTTGGATGGCACCATCGAAATCGTGGTGCAGGATCGGGGCCGGGGCTTCGAACTCGCCGCCCGTCCGGCCAGTTCCGGTGGATTCGGGCTTCTCGCCATCAGCGAACGTCTGAACTGCATCGGCGGGAAGTTAGAGATCGACTCTAAACCGGGTCGTGGTACCCGCGTCACGCTCACGGCTGCAGCCCGCAAGATCGGTGAGGCCACCCCTGCTTCGACGCCACCGCGAGTCCCCGCTCGGAGAAAAAGAAGCGGTCAAACGAAGACGCGTGTCCTGCTGGTCGACGATCACGCGTTCATTCGCAAGGGGGTTGCGGGGCTACTCAATGCGGAGCCCGATCTTGAAGTTGTTGGTGAGGCTCTTGACGGGAAGCAGGCCGTCGCGCTCGCTCAGGAGCTACAACCTGATGTGATTCTCATGGACGTTTCGATGCCCGGCATGAACGGTGTCGATGCCACGCGCCTGATCACAAGCGAGTCGCCGACAGTCCAGGTCATCGGCCTTTCGATGCACACACAGGAGGACATGGCCGCTGCGATGCGTCAAGCGGGTGCGGTCGAGTACCTTCGCAAGGATGGTCCGCCCGAGTTGCTTCTGGCCGCTGTGCGCCACGCCGTTCTGGGGGCCGATCTGGGGGTCGTGTCGCCGCAGCCGAGTTGAATCAGGCGAGGCTGGCAATCGTCACCACTTTGGCACACACACGGACCGTCACGCCCCCGCTGAGTTCGAAGCGTCGCAGTTCGCCGCTGGCGTCACGGAGCGCTTTGATGATCGGTTCAAGCGTCCGCTGCCCCAGCCCGTCCGGACGCGCCCCCGCCTGAATCAGCACCGCACGCAGCACGCTGCGCAGCAGGGCCGGTCGCATCTCCCGGGCCGACTCGCGCGGCATCTCCCACATCCCCGCCCCCGACTGCGTCACCGTGGCCTCCAGAGTCTGCCGCACCTGATCGTCGACCAGTCGAGCGGCATCGCGAAAACGGTCAGCCGTATCGACGGCCTTCGAGGCTGCATCGCCCCGCAGGTCACGCAGTGCCGGGAGCACGTCGGCCCGCAGCCGGGCACGCCACCGTGAGCGTGCCACGTTGCTCGCATCCTCACGCCAGTCCTGCTCAAGGCGATCAAGAAACGCCACAGCGGCCGCATGATCCACACGCAACATCGGACGCATCAGCACGCCCGTCTTGCCGAGTCTACGTCGCCACGCCATGCCGCTCATCCCGCGCACCGAGGCTCCCCGAATCAGCCGCATCAGCATCGTCTCAAGCTGGTCGTCCGCATGATGGGCCGTCACCACGGAAGCGGATTCCTGAGCATTGCCGACCCGCACCGCCATCTCTTCCAGAGCTGCGTAACGCAGACGCCGGGCCGCCGCCTCGAGGTTCCCCTTCGCCTGAGTCGGTCGAACATCCGCGGCTTCAAACGGCACGCCCAGCCGCCCCGCCAACGTTGCCACGAACGCCGCCTCCTCGTCCGCCTCGGCCCGCAGATGGTGATTCACATGCCCCACGCTCAGCCGCAACCGCCAGTGCGGACGCTCCGCAATCACCGCCAACGCCCGCAGCAAAGCCACCGAATCCGCACCACCACTCACCGCCAGAAGCAGCGGATCGCCCGGCTTCACCCGGCACCGCAGGCGCAGGGCGGACTCGATCGCTTCAACAAACGCATCACGGTGCCACATCATGCTTCGGTCGGCATTCACAGCGTGTATCATAGTGGTTGATGCGATGAACGCCGTGCTCCCGCGGTCGATCAACTTGAGGATTGCGATGCAGCAGGCCGAGACACAGGTTGTAGAACTCACCACCAACCTCGACGACGCTACCGGCGAACTCATCGGGACCGCTTGCAAAGCCCTCCGCGCCACGCCAGGCGTCCTCGATGTCTGGACCACGCCCATCGCGATGAAGAAGGACCGTCCCGGCACCATGCTCAGCCTCCTCTGCGAATCGCACACCCTCGACGCCATCGCCCGCAAGCTGATCACCCTCACCGGCACGTTCGGGGTGCGCCATCGCACTTGGGATCGCATCACACTCGATCGCCGTCACCAAACCGTCGAAACCGACCTCGGCCCGATCCGTGTTAAAATCGGCGCACTCGATGGCGAAGTCGTCGTCGCCAAGCCCGAGTTTGAAGATGTCCACGCCGCTGCCGAGGCTCGGAACGTGCCGCTTCGGATTGCCATGGCCTCGGCACAGGCCGCCGCTGCCGCGCTGCTCACACGCAAAGGAGGCGACGCATGACAATACCGACCCTCCTCGCAGAGTCAGGCGGCAATCCCCTCGCGAACGTCTTCATGGCCGCCGGCGTCGCCATGATCATCATGCTGCTGGTCATCAACACGCGTGGCAAGCTGCGACGGCGGGGCAGCCCCACGCTCAATCCGCACGAGAAAGTCGAACGTATCAAGCAGACGCATGGCATGAAAAACGACATGCGCAACATGATGGTCGAACTGGAAGAGCTTACACGCCGCTTCAGCGCTCAGCTCGACGCCAAGGCCGTACGGCTGGAGAGGCTCATCGACGAAGCCGACGAGCGCCTCGCGCAGCTCGAGGCCATGGGGTCGAGTCGCCGCACCGATGCCGCCCCGCAGCCTCCCGAGGAAGGTAATCGCCCGGCCCAGCCAAAGGCCGCTGGATCGCCCTCTGAGCCGGAGCCGGAAGAGCCGTTGGATCCACTCTCGCGGAACGTCTACGACCTCGCCGACGCAGGCCACGAACCCATCGCCATCGCACGCAAGCTGCGCGAACAGGTCGGGAAAGTCGAACTCATCCTCGCCCTTCGCCAGTAAGCAGTAATGAAGCCCACGGCGTCACACCGTGGGCTCTCAAGTTACGCTTGATGGTGATTTCGCTTCACTTGGCCTGATAAGTGAAGCGCTGGCCGCCGACGGAGGCTTCGTACATCAGCCCGCCGCCGGTCATGGTGAAGATCATCACGCCGTGGTCGTAATCGACGTCCGTGCTGGCGCCGGTGGTGGCGGCAACAGCCGTGGCCTGGGCGGAAAGCTCGAGATCACCATACTTGAAGCGATCCAGCGCCTCAGCATTACGGAAGAAGACGAGCTGGCGGAAAGACTGCCCGCCGAGTTGCAGCCCGATCGTGCCCTGGCTCACGTCGCAATAGCCGATCAGCTCGCCGCCTTCATAGACAACACCGCGGCCGTAAGCACCGCCGACGCCGGCCCCGCCGCGACCGATCGACGGGAAGATCGCATAGGCGTGCGCATCATCAAAAAGCTCCTGCAGCGAAGGATCGTTCGCAAGGAACGCTTCCTTCGTCTGAACCGCACGATCAGCAAGCTCCTCACGCTCAGCCGGTGAATTGGGAGCCGTCGCGCACGCGGTCATTATCCCCGCAACAGCAACGAGCAAAACGGTGGCGAATACGTTTCGAGTCATAGCCATCTCCTGTAAATAAACACATTAAAAGCGGCCTCAATACCGCTGGTAATGAGAATAAAGTCTGGGATCGCCAGCTTCAAGCCCATGCAAAGGCTTCGCCTCACAGCTTCGCCGTTGGATCGAACCGCTGCGCCATCGGCATGCGCCGGCCGAATCCGAACGCCCGGCTGGTCACCTTCAAACCCGGCGCTGCCTGCTTGCGCTTGTACTCGTTGCGATCGATCAGGGCACAGATGCGCTCCACTGTCGCCGCGGCGAATCCCGTCTCTTCCACGATCTGCGTCACCGGCTGCAGATGCTCGATGTAGCGCAGGATGATTGCGTCAAGCTCGTCATAAGTCGGCAGCGAATCCTGGTCCCGCTGGTCCGGTCGAAGCTCCGCAGAAGGGGGTTTCGTGATCGACGCTTCGGGAATCGGCGCGTGGCCGAGCTGCTTAACAAGTGGCGATTCCGCTGTGTTCAGGTACCGCGACAGATCGTAGCAAAGCATCTTCGGTACATCCGAAAGCACCGCAAGCCCGCCCGCCATGTCGCCGTACAGCGTGCAATAGCCGACGGCCATTTCCGACTTGTTCCCCGTCGTCACCAGCATCGCGTTGAACTTGTTGGAGTAGGCCATCAGGATGTTGCCGCGCAGCCGTGCCTGGATGTTCTCCTCCGCCACGCCCGGCTCGGTGCCCTCAAAAACCGGCGCGAGCGAACGCTCCATCGCCGCATGCGCTTCATCGATCGGCACCAGATGAAATGCGATGCCCAGCTTCTCCGCCAACTCCCGCGCATCGCTGATCGAGTGCTCGGAGGAGTATCGGCTGGGCATGGCGATGCCCGTCACGTTCTCCGCCCCCAGCGCCCCCACAGCAATCGCCGCGGTCAGCGCCGAGTCGATCCCGCCCGAGAGGCCGACCACCAGCGACTTGAACCCGCACTTTTTGCAGTAGTCGGCGAGACCGAGCCGCAGCGCGTGGTAAAGCTCCGCCAGCCCCTCGGGAGCGGGTTCGATGCGATTGCTGACAGGGGGAGGAGAAGCGTCCCAGCTCACACCGCCACAGGTGTCAGGGCGGGCAGCGGTGGGGGGGGTAGGGGGGTAGCCGAGTTGCGGGAGGTCTGCCACGAGCAGGTCTTCCTCGAACGCACGGGCATGGGCGACGACCTCCCCCTCCGCGTCGATGATGCAGGAGTTGCCGTCGAAGATCAGTTCATCGTTCCCGCCCACCTGATTCACGTAGACGATGGGAATGCCGTACCGCTTGGCTGTGTGCGTCAGGAGGTTCAGCCGAAACGTCCGCTTTTCCAGCACGAACGGCGAGGCGGAGCAGTTGATGAATAGCTGTGCGCCTAGCTGGGCGAGTTCGTCGATCGGGTTATCGTGATAGAGCTGCCGCGAAAAGATCTCGCGATCGTTCCAGAGGTCTTCGCAGACGCTGATGCCGAGCTTCGTACCCTCAAGCGTGGCCAGATCAAGCTTTGGGCCCGGCTCAAAGTATCGCGTCTCATCAAACACGTCGTACGTCGGCAGCAGATGCTTCAGATGCGTGTGGATGATCCGCCCGTCCCGGCAAACGGCAGCGGCATTGTAAAGCTCACGCCCTGCAGTCTGCGTGGAACGCGCGGGGTAACCCACCACGGCCGTGATGCCTCGGCAATGGGAAGCAATGCGTTTCATCGCCGCTTCGCACTGGTCGATCAGGTCGGGCTTGAGCAGCAGATCCTTCGGCGGATAGCCCACCACCGCAAGCTCGGGGAACACCACGAGGTCCGCCTCCGCCTCGGCGGCGCGGTCGATATCGCCGATGATCTTGGTCATGTTCCCGGCGATGTCGCCGACTGTTGGATTGATTTGTGCCAGTGCAATTCGCATCGTTCGGTTATTGTAACGATTGATCGCAAACCCCGAACGGGAGACCACCGCATGAGCGTTCGTGAGCCGTTGGTAGAGGCATGGGAACAAGTCGCTGAGCCGGTCATCGGCATGGTGCATCTTCGCGCCCTCGCCGGATCGGCCGGCTACCGGGGCGAACTGGAATACGTGCGTGCCGCCATGATGCGCGACGCCACCGCACTGGTCGACGGCGGCGTCGACGGGCTGCTCGTCGAGAACTTCGGCGACGTGCCGTTCTACCCGGGCAAAGTGCCGCGTGAGGTCGTCGCGCAGATGACGGCCCTCGTCGCCGAGGTGCGCCAGACCTGGCCGGACATGCCGCTGGGCGTGAACGTGCTGCGGAACGATGGCTGCGCCGCGATCGCCGTCGCCCACGCCGCTGGCGCGGATTTTGTGCGGGTGAATGTCCTGTGCGGCGCGCGGGTCACCGATCAGGGCATCGTCCAGGGCGTCGCGCACGAAGTGATGCGGCTGCGGCGTGCGCTCGGCATCGAATGGGTCAAGGTGCTCGCCGATGTCGATGTCAAACATTCCTCTCCGCTCGGCGGCGGCATGAGCATCGCTGACGAAGTGGCCGACCTCATCCACCGCGGGCTCGCCGACGCACTCATCGTCACCGGCAGCGGCACCGGCAAAGCGACGGGCATGGAGCAACTGCAGGCCGTGCGGGAGGCGGCGGCCGATGAGGTCGACGTGCTCGTCGGCAGCGGGGTGACAGCCGAGTCCATCGCCGACTACCGCGGCAAGACCGACGGCTACATCGTCGGCACCGGTGTCAAAGTCGAAGGCAAAGCCGAGCACGCCGTCGACTCCGGCCGCGTCCGGGAACTCATCAAAGCACGCGGTTGAATGCGCCGGGATTTTAAATCAAAGCGCTTTAGAATCGCTCTTTGGCCGATATACTGGAGGGCAGCAACAAGACGTCGTTGTTGAGCGGGGGGTGATCCTTAATTGAAGGGAGCGACCGATGAGCGCTGAAGATACGGGAGCGATCGAAGTCAGGAATGCCGGCGGGGGAAGCGAACTGCTCCGCGAACCGCTGGCGGGCGTGCTCTCCGCAGCCGTGCTCGCCGGTGCGAGTGATCTGCACATCGATGCCGCACCAGGCGGCTACCACATTCGCCTGCGCGTCGACGGCGTTGTCCATCTCCACGAGATGATTGACCCCGACGCCGGCCATCGGCTGCTGAACCAGATCAAGGTCGCCTCGGGGATGGATCTCGAACACGCGCGCCATCCCATGGAAGGCCAGTTCGAATATTACGATGCCGACGACCTCCGCCGCGATGTTCGCGCCACGCTCATCCCCACGCTCGGCGACGAAGCCTGCCACCTCCGCCTGCTCACCCTGCCCGACGACTGGCGCAACATCATGGACCTCGGCCTCACGAAGACCGAGCGTGAAACCATCGAGCACGCCCTCGCCGACCTGCAGGGCCTCGTCCTCATCGCAGGCGTCACTGGCTCGGGCAAAACCACCACGCAGTACGCCGTCGCAAGGTCGCAAGATCTGGAGAACCACGTTGCTGTCTCCATCGAAGATCCCATCGAGTTCGACCTGCAAAACCTGCGTCAGGTCGAGGTCGACGAAGCACGCGACTTCAGCATGGCCGACGGGCTGCGGATTCTCCTGCGGATGGACCCCGACATTCTGGTGGTGGGTGAGGTCCGTGATCGCGAGTCCGCCACCACCACCGCCCACGCCGCACTCGGCGGCCGTCTGGTCCTCGCCACCGTCCACGCCCGCGACGCAGCCGCAGCCGTGGATGCCATGCATTTTCGCGCCGTGCCTTACTACATCCTCAGCGGGGCGCTCCGTATGGTCATCGTCCAGAACCTCATCCGCAAGCTGTGCCTGGAGTGTGCCGAATCAAAACCCATCCGCGCCCATGAAAAGCAGGTGTTCGAGGACTTCGGCCTCACCGCCCCAGCGGAACTGCTCAGCCCCGTCGGTTGCGACCAGTGCGCCGGCCGCGGCTACCGAGGGCGCACAGGCGTCTTCGAAGTCGTTACGATCGATGAAGAAACCGCTGAGTTTCTCGCGACCGGTCCGCATCAGCAGAAGATCCGCCGACGCTTCCGCGAGACCGGCGCGCCGTCACTCATCGTCAGCGCCCTCCAGCGTGTGTCGGACCACATCACCTCGTTTGAGGAAGTCGTCCGCCTGCACAGCCGCGAACTCCAAACCGCCCGCAACGGCAACGGCGATTAGGGCACCCATCGCGCATGGATGCGAGCCACGCACGTAAGTAAGTGGTCGGCGCGCTCCTGGTATCGTCGACATGTCCGCTCTCGCCGCGCCCGGATTCGGTGGCGATCGTACCTTCCGGTGCAGCCCAAGCGTTTGAGCCGACCGCTCCCTCACGGTCGCGGCTCATCGATGGCGGACCGCCCAAACCGAAGCGGTGGGGGGCTCAGTTTTCCAAGAGTACTTTCACCGTGTCCGGCTGTTGTGCAGCCTGGAACGCTTCGGTCGCGTGGTCCAGCGGCAGACGGCGGGAGATCAGCGAAAGCACATCCACCTTCCCCGCATTCAGAAAATTCAGCGCCTCCGCAAACGGCCCGCATCGCGAACCAATCAACTGAATCTCATGAATTACCAGCGGCGAAAGATCGACGCTGCTCTTATCCGCCACCGTCGTCTTCAACACAATCTGCCCGCGCGGCCGAACCACCTGCATCGCCAGCGCCAACCCCGTCGCCGACCCCGTGCAATCGACCACTATGTCCTGATCCGCACGCGGCACAAAATCGCTCAGCAGCCGATGCTTGATCGCCCACTTTTCACACAGCGCCAGCTTGTCCGGATGCTTGCCGATCACCCGCACCGACGCATTGAACTGCGCCAGCACCTGAGCCACCAACAACCCCAACCGCCCATCACCCAGCACCGTAATGTAAGGCTTGTCCTCGATACGAATCTGCTGAGGGATTGTGCAGGCAGCCGCCAGGGGTTCCGCGAAAACCGCATGGTCGTCGTCCAGCGTATCCGGCACCGCCAGCAGATTCATCGCCGGCAATACAAAGCGATCCGCGAAACATCCATCGCGCCCCGCAATCCCCAGCACCGTGCGATCACGACAATGATTCGAAAGCCCCCGCGTGCACATATCGCACTTGCCACAGACGCAGTTGATCGACCCCACCACCCGCTTGCCCAGCAGCTTGCGGTAGCGTTCCGGCGTGTCGGCATGCACCTGTTCAACCACGCCCACGAATTCATGGCCGAGCACGCCGGCGAAGTCCATGTAGCCCCGGCAGATCTCCAGATCCGTCGAGCAGATGCCCATCCGCGTCGGCCGAATCAGCGCCTCGCCCGCCGTTAGCGTCGGCTCCGCGTGGTTCGCATCCAGACGCCGGGCTTCGCCATCAAAAACAATCGCACGCAAAACAGACTCCCCGGTTACTCGCTGTCGGTCGCGCCAAGTGGATGATCAGGCCCGCGCCGTTCGTCTCGCGCCGCCTCTTCCTCGTCATCCTCAGCAGCCGCTGCATCGACCGGTTCAGGATCACGCGGCGGTGGGGGGGCAGCCTCCTCCGAAGCCTCCGGCTCAGTCGCAGGCGGCAGCGCTGCTTCGATCTCCTCAGTCGTCTCGTCGGCAGGGGGGTCAGCCGCACGCTCGGCCACCTCAACGCGCTGCGTGCCCTCAAGGCCCGACGGCTGACGCGGCTCGGCTACCGGATACTCACGCCAGAACTGCATGTGATCCAGCACGCCCGGCGGCCGAATGAACTCCTGGTAATGAAACGGCTCCTGCTTCGCGAAAAGATTTCCGCCCTGCTCATCCGCCCACGCGAGCCAGGCCGAGTTGCTGTCGCCGATGTCCGCACCGGTCAGCAGTCGCAGCGAACGAGCCGCCTGACGCACCACCGAATACTGGCGATCATTCAACGCCCCGACCAGGGTCTCAAACACCCGGTCCTGCGGATACTGCCCCAGCGCCCGCGCCGCCGCCAGCCGAACGTCCGCATCCTCGTCCTCGCGAAGCGTCGCCACCAGCGGGTCCACCGCGTCCGGATGATGCAGCCGCTCCAGCGCCATCGCCGCTTCCCACCGCACAAAGGAGGTGCGATCGCGAAGGTAAGGCGTGATCGCCGAGACGTCACTCGGGTACCCATGCCGCGCCAAAGCCCGCAGACACGCCGCCCGAACCGTCGGGTCCGGATCGTCCACCAGCAGGCGATAGGTGCGCAGGTAGGTCGCTTCGCCACCCCACGGCGCCGAAGCAAGCGTGTTCACCGCACGACGCCTTCGGTCCGGGTCGTAAACGTTGAACGCTTCACGGGCCACTTCACCTGGCGCGGGCGGAAACATACTATTGACGAAGCCGTTATTGCTTTCGCAACCGACGTTCATCACGATAACGCCAAGGAGGCACGCTGTGTACAGCGATCGCATAATGAGGCTCGCTCCTGAGGGGAATCTTCTGAAACAGTCTCTCGCCGACCATTCTACCGTCACAACGCAAACGTGCATCTGCTGTTCAAGGTTCGCCCTTCGTATTATGCTTCGGCCATGAGTCGAATCGTGTATCTCAATGGAAAATTTGTTCCGCTCGAGCAGGCGACCGTCAGCGTCGAAGACCGCGGCTTCCTCTTCGGCGACGGCATCTACGAAGTCGTCCGCTACTACAACAGCCAGCCGCTCGGCATGGCCATGCACCTCGATCGCCTACGCCAAAGCCTTAATCAGATCCGCCTGCCCATCGCCCTGCTCGACCACGTCATCGGCCCCGCCAACGACGCCGACACAGGCGATCCCGCAGCTTTGAAACCCGCCCACGACGAAAACGGTGGGGGGGGTGGGGGGGCGTTTGAGATGATCAGTTACGAGTTGATGCGGCGGAACAGCCTCACCGACGGATGCGTCTACTGGCAGGTCACGCGAGGCGTCGCCCCTCGGCTGCACACCTTCCCCTCCACCGCCACGCTGCCCACCGTTTACGCCTCCGCTGAGCCTTCTCCGCCGCTTCAAGATGAGGCTGCCGCCCCACAGCTGCGCGCCATCACCCGTCCCGACGCCCGCTGGCAGCACTGCCAGATCAAGGCCGTCTCGCTGCTCGCCAACGTGCTCGACGCCCAAACCGCTGCCGAGGCCGATTGCCACGAAGCCATCCTTACTCGCGACGGCTTCGTCACCGAAGGCACCCGTCGAAGCATCCTCATCGTCGTCGGCGATCAGGTGCTGACCTACCCGCTCGACGGCCGTATCCTCGGTTCGATCACCCGCCGAATTGTTCTCAATGAAGCTCGTCAGGCCGGGTACACGGTGCAGGAAACGCGGTTCAGCCTTGAACAGTTGATGGAGGCCGACGAAGTCATCGCCGTCGGTTCCACCACCCAGGTCGCCGCCGTCATTGAAGTCGACGACCAGCCGATCGCCAACGGCGAAACCGGCCCAACCACCGCCGACCTCTTCGAACGCTACAAGCAATACGTCTTCAAAACCTGCGGCAAAACAACCACGGGCTAATTAGCGCCAAGTACGCCTGTTCACTCTCAGTGGCAGTTCCCCGAGCGGCCCTGCACCGTAAGGTTTATTATTCCCGACCGTCCCGCCGACCTCGAGCAGTACCAGATCCCATTCTGGCAGACGAAGCCGGACGCAGATGACCCCAAGGTCCGATAACTTATTCCCGGACAGTAGGGGGCCCAAACGACCGTCAGCTCCCGATGCCTACTCCGCCAGGTGGTGCTCAGGCAGGCGAATATCACGGTCGGCGATCTCATGCTCCAGCAGATACGCCTCAAGCATCCCCACATAAGGCTGCTGAAGCAACGGCTCGTCCGCCAGGCCTATCTGCTCACGTACCGCCATCACCGCGTCATCCGAAGGCCCCTCGATCTCCACGAACCGCCCCAGGTAGGGCAGCTGATCGATCTCCACGTAGCAAGGCTCCACACGCCAGCGTCGGCGGTGTTTCTGGAACCGAATCTGCACGTGATACCCCAGCCGTTCCAGCAGCAGCACGGCGGTGTCAGCCGTGCTCACGCCGAGTTCCAGTTCCTCACGCCGCTTGATCGGGCCGTTCTCACGCCGACCTTTGTAGGTGATACGGGAACGGTCAGGCAGATCGTTAATCAGATGAGCTTCGTGACGCACCCGCAACCCGCAATCCGCCGACCGCAGCGCCTTCTCTGCCGTATCGAGGAAGACGTCGGACTCGACGATCTCCGCGATCGGCTGGCCCACCAGGTGAAGCAGTCGATCAATCAAACCGACCGAATCGTTCAAACGCATCTTGGCTTCAATTTCAATCGTCACAGTGTGACACCCACTCTATAATTCACAAAAACCCGGGACAGAGCCGGGCTGCCTCCAACTCGGTCGTCCGCCGACCATCCCGCCGATGCCCGCCTTGAAGATCGTAGCGGTGGAATCATCCGCCCGCGACAGGCATCACGCAAACACCTGACGGACCCTCAACAATGGCTCCAAATCCGCCATTTCCGACCCCCCTTCCCGGCCTGTTTTAACATAACAGTTATTATCGGACCTTTGGTCATTTGGCGGGGGGGGTGTGGGTGGTACAATGTGGCGTCCCGGTCGGTGCCGGGTTTTGTCTCTGTTCCTCTCAGGTGGTTTATCTGTCATGACCGACGCTTCGGGCGGTGCTCCGGAATCAATCATCGTTCAGCCCTTGTGCAGCATCTTCAGGCGTTTCCTCAAGAAGCGCGGACTGAAGTTCACCGCTGAGCGTGCGCTGATACTCGACGCCGTGCTTCTCAAGGACGGCCTGTTCGAAGCCGACCAGCTGATGCTCGAGATGCATCAGGAAGGTCAGCGCGTTTCCAAAGCCACCATCTACCGCACCCTCAAGCATCTCGTCGAAGCCGGCATCATCCGCGAAGTCCTGCTGGATTCCAAGCAGGCCCATTACCAGATGGTCTACGGCAAGAAGCCCAGCGATCACCTGGTCGATGTGGAGACCGAAGAAGTCATCGAGTTCCACAGCCCCGAGCTGGTCGCCCTGCGCGAGCGGATCGCCCGGGAGCACGGCCGCGAGGCAGTTGGGCATCGGCTGCTGATTTATACGGTCAAGCCGAAAAAGCCCGAGTAAAACACGCCCGACCGCAACACCCCCAAGGTCCGATATCATCGGGGCGGGCGCAACGGCACCGCCCACCAATCGAACAATTCTGACACCGAACACACTCCTGACATTGACCAAACATGCGTCAGTAGCTATTGTGGCAAACGCAGTGGTTAAAGGCTACCCCCAAACGGTTCGGTGAAAGGAAAGTGCGATGGCAAAGGCGAGCAAAGACGCAGGCGGCGAACGGCTTCAGGCACTCGATCGGGCGGTCAGTCAGATCGAACGCGCCTACGGCAAGGGTTCGATCATGCGCCTGGATGACGACCCGTCCCACGTGCATCCCGGCTACTCCACCGGATCCATCAGCCTCGATCTCGCGCTCGGCGGCAGAGGCATCCCCCGCGGTCGCATCTGCGAGTTCTACGGCCCTGAATCCTCCGGTAAAACCACACTCGCCCTTCACGTCGTCGGACAAGTCCAAAAGGGCGGCGGCGTCGCGGCCTTCATCGATGCCGAGCACGCCCTCGATCCCGCATGGGCGCGTCGGCTCGGCGTCAACCTGGAAGACCTCCTCGTCTCACAGCCGGACACCGGCGAGCAGGCGCTGGAAATCTGTGAACTGCTCGTCCGCTCCAACGCCGTCGATGTGGTCGTGATCGACTCCGTTGCCGCCCTGATCCCGCAGGCCGAAATCGACGGCGAGATGGGCGATACCCACGTGGGCCTCCAGGCTCGGCTGATGAGTCAGGCCTTGCGTAAGCTCACCGGCGCGATCGCCAAGAGCCGGTGCACCGTGATCTTCATCAACCAGCTCCGTGAGAAGATCGGCGTGATGTTCGGCAACCCCGAAACCACGCCCGGCGGCCGAGCGCTCAAGTTCTACTCAACCATCCGCATCGACATCCGCCGCACCGGTGCCATCAAGGACGGCGACCAGAACGTCGGCAACCGCGTCCGTGCCCGCGTGGTCAAGAACAAGGTCGCACCCCCCTTCCGTGATGCTGAGTTCGACATCATGTTCAACGAAGGCATCAGCGCCTCGGGCGACCTGCTCGATCTGGCGGTGACTGAGGGCATCGTCGCGAAGAGCGGCTCGTGGTTCAGCTTCGGCGACATGCGACTGGGCCAGGGACGCGAAAATTCCAAGACGCTGCTGCGTGAGAACCCCGACCTCTTCGCGGAGATCAAGCAGGGCGTGCTGGAAAAGAAGGGTATCGCCAACAAGCCGACCATGCCCGAGGAAACGCCCGAGGCGGAAACCGCCGAGGCATAGCGCACGGCGTTGAATACGAGCCGCGACCGTAAGGGAGCGGTTGTGCGTTAGGCACTTGCGCGAGTAGCCGTACGCCAAACTCGCCTGAGTCGCGCTACGTGACGACCTGGTGAACCCGGGTGACCTGTTCGAGCAGGTCGCTTGCCGTTTCAAGTGACAGCACCGTCGCGGCATCGGAGAAGGCGTTTGCCGGATCCGGATGCGCTTCGAGGAACAGCGCGTGGACGCCTGCTGCGACAGCGCTTCGGGCGAGTAGCGCCGCACGATCCGGACGACCGCCGGAGGTGTGCCCCTGTCCGCCGGGCTGCTGGGTGGAATGGGTGACATCGAAACAGACAGGATGGTTGAGCGCGAGCATGTCGCCGAGGCCGATGAAATCGTTGACCAGACGGTTATAGCCGAAGAACGTGCCACGTTCGGTGAGCATGATGCCCGCCGCGTCCGACTCGGTCAGCTTGGTGACGACCTGCGTCATCTCGGCAGGCGAGAGGAACTGCCCTTTCTTGACGTTCACGGCCTTGCCGGTCTTCGCCGACGCGAGCAGCAGATCCGTCTGCCGGCAGAGGAACGCGGGAATCTGCAGCAGGTCGACCACTTCGCCGACCGCCGCCGCTTGGGGCGATTCGTGCAGGTCGGTCGTGACGGGCACGCCGAGTTCATCGCGGACGGCGTCGAGAATCTTCAACCCCTCCTCCAGGCCCGGCCCGCGCGGTGAGTGGATCGACGAACGATTCGCCTTGTCGAAGCTCGCTTTGAAGATGTACGAAAGCCCAAGCTTCTCGCAGCGAGCGCGCAGCGTACGGCCGATCGTCAGGCACTGATCCAGCGATTCAATCACGCAAGGCCCAGCGATGATCGCAAGGGGTTGGCCCGGGCCGATGGTGATATCTGCAACATTGAGCGTTTGGGGCGTGGTCATCTCTTAGCGGGGTTCCATCTGGTTGGGCGTGGGATCAGGCGTGGCAAGACGATCGCGGGCGGCGGTAACGAGATTGTCGCGATGCACGATTTCGTCGTAGGCACGCCGACCCAGCAGCTTTTCAAACTGGCTGGAGCGCTTGCCCATGATGGCGCGTGCTTCGTCGGCGGGATAGTTGATGAGCCCCCGGGCGATCTCCCGGCCGCGCGAATCGCGGATCACCACGACGTCGCCCTTCTCGAAGTTGCCGACGACTTCGGTGATGCCCGTCGCCAGCAGCGAGCGGTTCTGCTCGGCGACGGCGCGAACGGCACCGTCATCGATCACGATCACGCCGCTCGGCCGAACCGCCCCACCGATCCAACGCTGGCGCGAAGCGAGCCGCCTCGCCGCCGGGACGAACACCGTCCCCACGTTTTCGCCATCCAGCAGCCGAGGCAGAATATCTTTGGTGCGTCCGTTGGCGACCACGGCAATTTCGCCGGCATCCGTCACCATGCGCGCCGCGAGCAGCTTGGTCGCCATGCCCCCCGTGCCGAGGGCCGAGCGGTGCGAACCGACGAACGATTGTGCCGAGGCGACATCTTCGACCACCTCGATCACGTTCCCGTCGTCGTCCTGCAAACCGTCCACGACCGTCAGCAGCACCAGCGCATCAGCGCACAGCGCGTTGGTGACGAAGGCGGCGAGCACATCGTTGTCGCCAAGCCGCATCTCGTCGACGCTGACCGCGTCGTTCTCGTTGATGACGGGAATGGAGCCAAGGCTGTGAAGCTCAGTGATGCAGTTGCGGATGTTCAGGTATCGCACGCGATCCTCAAAATCCCCCCGCGTCAGCAGCAGCTGCGCGGCATGAAGATCGTGCTGTTTGAACGCGGCGTGCCAGCGATCCATCAAGCGTGTCTGCCCCACCGCTGCCACAGCCTGAAGGACCGAAAGATCCTTCGGCCGGCGGGGGATCGCCATCGTCTTACGACCGAACGCGACCGCCCCACTGCTCACCAGCGTCACCTCGCAGCCACGCTCCACGAGTGCGGCAAGCTGATGGGCGATACGGCGAAGCATCCGCGTGTCCGGCTCGCCACGCTGATCGGTCAGCAGTTGCGAACCGACCTTCACGACGATGCGGCGGGCACGAGTCAGCACGTTGTTTCGCAGAGCAGTTGAAGGCATGATCGTCGGGCTGGTCGAAGCAGTAACAGTGGTCATGATGATGACGTCGGGACGGTCTTCGCGGCTCGGTCGAGCCAGGTTTCCAGTAGTGCGACGTTGCGTTGCGTCGCTCCTTGCTTGGAGCGGATCACCGCTCGGCCTCGCTCGGCAAGTTCGCGGCCGATGTCCGTCCGCAGCAGCTTCCCCACCGCAGCAGGCAGGCCCTCGACGTCGCTCAGTTGCTCGATCGCATCGACGGCGAGCAAGTCGTCCATCATATCGCGAAAATCGCCGACGTGGGGCCCGATTACCGTCGGCTTACCCAAAGCGATCGGATCGCTCATATCGGACCCGTGCATCGGGCAGAACGACCGCCCCACAACGGCGAGGTCCGCCAGCGCGTAAGCGGCCCGCAACTCACCGAGCGTATCGAGCAGAAACACTGTCGCCCCACCTTCCCCTACGCTCTCATCTGGATGTTGCGAGCGCCGGACGACCGGGCCGAGTTGCGCGCTGAAGCGCGTCGTCAGCTCCGCCGCGACGTGGTCGAACCGTTCGGGCTTACGCGGGGCGATCAGGATCTGTGGCGGCTGATTGTCCGGCGGCAATCGCAGCGTCGCCAACTGCTCGACGAGCATCCGCTCTTCGTCTGGACCCGTCGAACCGCAGACGATGAGCGGCCGCTCGGCATCGATCCCCATCGATCGGGCGAGACTCGCAGAGCTGGGCTCATCGTCCGCCAGCACCGCGTTATCCCACTTCATCGTGCCCGTGATGTGCAGACGATCTTCCCGCAGCCCGAGGCCCACGAAATGCCGACCGTAGGTTTCATTCTGCACGGCAGCCGCGGCGAGGCGGGCGAAGGTCGGCCGAATCAGTCGGCGAATCAACCGGTACCGCCCGTAGCTTCGTGCTGAGAGTCGACCGTTGATGACGACCACCGGCACGCCCCGCCGTTCGCACTCGGCCACGAAGTTCGGCCACACTTCGAGCTCAACCAGCGCCACCGCCGTCGGCTGCACGACATCAAGAAACCGCTTCACGCAACGCGTGAAATCGAGCGGGTAACGCACGACCGTATGACGCTCGCCGAAGATCGCCTCGGCGCGGGCGGCACCGGTGTCGGTGGTGGTGGCAATGACGATGCGTAGTGCGTCGCCGTGTTGCTGTTCGAGTTGCGACACGAGCAGGCGGATGGCGTTCACCTCGCCAAGCGAAACGGCGTGGAGCAGCAGTGTGGGACGTGGATCATCGGCCGCCACGTCACAGCGACCGAATCGGCCCGCCCAATCCGTGCGCCATTTACCGGTGCGCAGCAGGCGGTACGCCCAGAGCGGACTCGTCGCCGCCGCAGCACTCGCGTAAACAACATCGTTCATCAGCGACATAAGGCGAGGCATTGTACTCCCCCGCCGGCATGTCACCACGGGCGGCACGACCGGGCATAGCTGTGCTATGCTGTGGTACCAGCCGAACGTTCAATATAAGGGAATGTGACTATGGTGCGTACAGAATCAACGATGAGCATGGAACTGGGGGCACAGGCTCCGGACTTCGCCCTGCCCGATCCCACGACCGGCCGCACGGTGCAGCGGCAGGACTTCGCCGGCAAGCCGTTGCTCGTGGTGTTCATGTGCAATCATTGTCCCTACGTGATGCATCTCGCCGATGCACTCGCGGACCTCGTGGCAGAGTATCAGGACGAGGGCCTGGCGATGGTGGGCATCAACTCGAATGATGTCGAAGCCCATCCCGACGACAGCCCCGAGAAGATGATCGACGAAGCCCGCAATCGCCGCTACACCTTCCCCTATCTCTATGACGAAACGCAGGAAGTCGCGAAGGCCTACTCTGCCGCCTGCACGCCTGATTTGTTCCTGTTCGACAAGGACCACCGCCTCTACTATCGAGGCCAGTTCGATGACACCCGCCCGAAGCAGGATCCGCCTCAGAAGCCGACCGGTGAGGACTTGCGCAAGGCGATCCAGGCCGTGCTCAACGGCGACCCCGCCCCGCAGCCCCAACGCCCCAGCCTCGGCTGCAACATCAAGTGGAAGCCCGGCAACGAGCCCCGCTACTTCAACGGCTGACCCCCCCACCGTTCCCGCATTCGCCCTGCCGCTTCCCGCTTCCGAGGATTTGCCTGTGACGTTGCCACGTGTGCTTGAAACTGAGGTGATGGACACCGTTGATGAGGCGGAGTCCTATGCCGCGATGGATCACACCGAGGGCAACGCTGCGTTCGTGGAGCGGGTCGTCCAGCTAGGCGGGGAGCGGATCGGTGAGGCGGAAGGTTGGGTGCTGGATCTGGGCACCGGGCCGGGCGATATTCCGCTGATGCTTTGCGAGCGTATCAAGGGGCTGAAGGTGCTCGGCGTGGACGCATCGTGGGAGATGCTGCGCCTTGCTCAGCAGCGCCGCCATGCCGCCCCACCATCGCTCGCCAAGCGGATGTTGTTCCAACTCGCCGACGTGAAGGCCCTGCCGCTGCTGGCCGGCAACTTCGACGCCGTCATCTGCAACACCATCCTGCACCACATCCCTGAGCCCCAGCAACTGCTGCGTGAAGCGGCCCGGGTCCTCAGGCCGGGCGGGCTGCTGCTGATTCGCGACCTGTTTCGCCCCGAATCGCAGGAGCGGTTGCAGGAACTGGTGGACCTGCACGCAGCCGAGAATACCCCTCATCAGCGGCAGATGTTCCGCGACTCCCTGCACGCCGCCCTGACCCCTGACGAGCTGCGCACCCTCGCAGACGCGAACGGCCTGCGTCATGCCGAGATTGTCATCGATAGTGATCGGCACATGTCGCTCCAGATGCCCTGCCCCGCATAAGATGCTTCGCAGACGGGGAGGTTCCTGATGGAAGCGATGCTCGGCATCCTGGTAGGCGTCAGTCTCGCAGCGGCGACGGGCTTCCGCGTTTTTGTGCCCATGCTTGTCGCCAGCGTGGCGGTCCGCGCCGATTACGTGAACGTTATCGAAAGCTTCGAATGGCTCGGCTCCGATGCCGCCGTCGTCGCCTTCGCCGCGGCCACCGCAGCCGAGGTCGCCGCCTACTTCGTGCCCTGGCTCGATAACGCGCTGGACAGCCTCGCCAGCCCCGCAGCCATCGTCGCGGGTACCCTCCTGTCCGGCTCCATGATGGTCGACCTCGATCCCTGGCTGCGATGGTCCCTCGCCCTCGTCGCAGGCGGCGGCGCGGCCGGCATCATTCAGGGCTCAAGCGTCGTCACCCGGGCCGCATCGAGCGTCACCACCGCCGGGTTCGGCAATCCTGCTGTGTCGTTTGGCGAGGCTGGGGGCGCGACCGCCCTGTCGATCCTTGCCGTCGCGGCACCCCTCGTGGCGGTTTTGATCGTCGTCGCACTTATCGGCATGATCGTCGGCTTCTTCACCCGCGCCCGCCGGCGCAGAACAGCAAATGGACAACGCCAACGATCACGGGAATGATGCGCGATGAGCGACGCTTTCAAACAACAACGAGAAGCCGACGAAGCGGCCATGCGGCCACGCTACGCCATCGCACTGCACGGCGGCGCGGGCGCGATCAACCCCAACATGGACGACGCCGAGGAAAACGCCAAGCGCGACGCCCTCAACGAAGCCCTCCAGGCAGGCGTGGCGATCCTTGAAGCCGGCGGCTCAAGCCTCGACGCCGTCGAAGCGGCCGTGGGCGTGCTCGAAGATTCGCCCGAGTTCAACGCCGGCCGCGGCGCCGTTTACACCGCCGACACCGAGCACGAGTTCGACGCCGCCGTGATGGACGGCCGCACCCTCGGTGCCGGTGCCGTCGCCGCGATTCAGCGCGTACGCCATCCGGTCACGCTCGCTCGGCAGATCATGCAGCGCACCGAACACATCCTGCTCGCCGGCCCCGGTGCCGAGGCGCTGGCCGAGGCGTGGGGCCTTGAGCGTCCGCCGGCGGAGTGGTTCCACACTGACAAACGCCTTGAACAGCTCAAACGTGCCCAGGCGAAGCACATCGTTGGTCGCGATCACGATCAGGTGCTCACCAGCGACGACGACGGCAAAAAATACGGCACCGTCGGCTGCGTCGCCCTCGATGAAGCAGGCAACCTCGCCGCGGCCACCTCAACGGGCGGCTTGACGAACAAAACGCCCGGCCGCGTGGGTGATACGCCCATCATCGGGGCCGGCACCTACGCCGACAACGCCACCTGTGCCGTCTCATGCACCGGCACCGGCGAGCAGTTCATGCGGCATGTCGCGGCCTACCGTGTCGCAGCCCTCATGGAGATGAAAGACCTGTCCCTGCGCGAGGCCGCTGAGCAGGTCATTCATCATCGGCTGGAAAAAGGCGACGGCGGACTCATCGCCGTTTCCCGCAACGGACTCATCGCCATGCCCTACAACAGCGCGGGCATGTACCGGGCCGCTGCCGACGCCCACGGCCATCGCGAAGTGCGCATCTGGGAGACCTGACCGAGGAGACGGCGTGCGCGTGACAAGCCACAGCTTCGCGAATTCCCTCCGCGACGCCTATCATGCCCGCCGAATGCGCAACGCCTCCCTCCGCTGGATGACCCAGCATATCGACCGACGACTGGAGATCGAAATGAGCAAAGACGACATCAAAGACGACCAAGCCTGGCGCGACAAACTCGACGAACGCCAGTACCACATCCTCCGCGAAAAAGGCACCGAACGCCCCTTCGATAACGCCTACTGGGACAACAAAGCCGAGGGCCTCTATCTCTGCGCCGGCTGCGATCAGGAGCTCTACAGTTCGCAGACCAAGTTCGATTCCGGCACCGGTTGGCCCAGCTTCTACGCCCCCCTCGATGAGTCCGCCGTGGCGACCGAAGAAGACCGCTCGGCCGGCATGGTCCGCGTCGAAGCCCACTGCAGCCGTTGCGGCGGCCACCTCGGACATATCTTCGAAGACGGCCCCCCGCCCACCGGCAAACGCCACTGCATCAACTCCGCCGCCCTCAAATTCGTCCCCAAACAACCCTGACCCCCCACCAAATGCGGGGGTGCCCCGGCCAGCGAGCAAAGCGAGGGTACAACCCGGGTACATAGTTAACAGATTTTACCGGGTACATGGTTA
>JBBDRF010000022.1:0-9799 GCA_040905565.1 Phycisphaeraceae bacterium
TCACCTTGTCCACCGGGCAACCCATGTTGATGTCCAGCGTCGTCGCGCCGTGGTCCACCGCCCACCGGGCTGCCTCAGCCATGATGTCCGCATCGCAGCCGTAGAGTTGCATGCCCAGCGGCCGGTCGGCCTCGTTCGTCGCCATCAGCCACTGCGTCTGCCGATTCTGCTTCAGGATCCCGTGCGGACACAGCAGATCGGTAAACGCCAGCCCCACCCGGTCACCAGCCTCGCTGACACACGATCGCGCGACCATTCTGAACGGCAGATCGCAGTGCCCCGCGATGGGTGCCAGCAACACATTGCTCGCCAGTTTGACGTCACCAATCTGCAACATCACTCATTCACCGAAGCCCACGGCGTGACGCCGTGGGAAGCTCACAATATTTCGATGATCTCGAAGCGTTTCGTGCCGCGGGGCAGGCTAACGCGGACGGTATCACCCACGCGGGCCTTCATCAGCGACTCGCCCATGGGACTGTTCGCGGTCACCTCGATCACGTCCGCATCGAAATTGCCCGACGCTTCGCCGACCAGCCGGTACAGGTCTTCGTCTTCGGTATCGACATCGCGGAGCTTTACCGTCGCGCCGAGGAACACCATGTCTTCTGGAATTTCGACATCGTCAGCGACCTTGGCGGTTTTCAGGCGTTCTTCGAGCCGCCGCACCTCCGCTTCAATCATGCCCTGCTCTTCGCGGGCCGCGTGGTACTCCGCGTTCTCCTTGAGGTCGCCCAGCGCGCGGGCCTCGGCGATGCGGTTAACGACTTCAGGTCGGCGGGCTTTGAGCTCATCGAGCTTCTTTTCCAGTTGTGCCTTTTCTTCGCCGGTGATGAATTGCATCACACACACTCCTGCACGTAGCGGTTGTCGATCGGCTGACGCAACGGCCCCAGCCGATGAGGGGAATGAAAAAAACACGACGCCGATGATACGCATGATCGCACGGCGTCGGGGGCGGAAAAACCTCTCACCCCATCATAACGCCGCCGGAGCGGGCGCGAAGCCGGCTTCGCCCCTGCAGCACCAACGCCAGACCAATCACCAGCGCCACCAGCACCGCCAGCAGCTCCGCCGTCAGGTCCGGCAGGTTGTGGCCTCTGTCCGGGTGCGCCAGCATCCACAGCATCGTGGTGGGCGTAAGCCGGGCTGCGTGGGGCATATTCAGCAGCAGCGCCACAAGGTACCCGCCACCCGCCAGGAACCCGCAGCCGGCCATCGCCACCGTGCGAAGTAGCGCGGTTCGGCCAAGCCAGCCGGCCCACACCAACAGTGCCGCTGCCGAGGTCCACAGCAGAAGCGTCAGGTCGATCATCACCAACTGCGGAAACGTCCATTGCGTGCCGAACCGTAGCGGCCAGAGCACCACCTGCCCCAGCAAGATCATCGCAATCAAATCCACGCCCAGCTGCGCGCCACCCGCCCGGCTCGGCGGCTGACTCAAACGCCACGCCGGCCAGATCAGCATCGAGCCGAGGATCATCGAAATCAGCAGCCCACGCCCGGCCGGCTCGAAGGCGATGGCGTCGGGCCCGATCAGCCTTGCCGAATCCAGCCACGCATTCACCACCCAACTGCCAAGCAGCCAAAGGCACGCGGCCAGCAGCAGCGTCGGGGACAAACGTCGGGTTGGATAGCGCTCAGTCACTCGTCAGAGTGTAGCGGAGATTGGCGCTCGAGTTATCCTCGTCCGCCCGCGCCTGGTGAATGTAGACCGTATCGCTCCACACATCGACAATGCGGCCGCCCGCACAAATCGTGCCCGAAGGCGACTGCCTCCGCACCCGCTCGACATGACGCAACTTGATCTCCGCGGCCGGCTCATAGAACTGCTCCTGCCCCAGCGCCCGGCCCCACCGCAGAATACCCCCGTACTGCGTGGGCAGCACGATGTGTGGCGAGGATTCACTCAACCGCCCCGCGAAATTGTGCACATCGACCGCGACAACGTCCTCCGACCAATCCGCCTGCCGCACCAGCCTCGCCAGCTTCAAGCCCGCCTGCACATCGTCGCCGAGCCAGAGGCGCCCTTCCAAAGGCGGCGGCTGCCGCACGCCCTTGATCACCAGCAGTCCCGTTGCCTCAGCCTGATCCGATGAGTACCTCGCCGGCAGACGTACGCCGTGGCGATCGACCAGATGAAAACCATCCTCCGCCTGGATCAGCGCCGTCGGCCTGCGGTAAACGGCATGAACTTCGATCGCGCCGGTTCCCGTGCGGACAACCCGTTGAACGTGCTCGATCCACGGTTTGTGCGTCAGTTGCTCCGCAGCGTGCTTCAGCGCATCACGATCGAACGGATCCGCGTCGATCATCAGCTCGATCTCCCGCCGCAGATGATCCACCAGCCGTTCGTCCATCCACGCAGGCGTATCGACCAGCTCCACCGTTACGACGGCGTCGCGGTGCTGCTTGCTCACGTAATTCATCAGGTACGATTCGCCGAAGTACCAGGCAACCGACCCGCCCACCAGCAGCAGCATCCAGCTGATCAACCACATGTTCGCAAGCGTCGTGCTCGGGTCCCAGCCCTTGCCCGCCAGCGGCGAAGCCTTCTTCTTCGTCAGCTTCTTGCCGCGCGCGTTGCTGCCGCGGCCCTTCTTGGATTTCTTCGATGATAAAAACCAACCCATTGCGTCTGGCATCCTCTCTCTTGGGGCGCACGCCGCGTCACGGCGGATGATCCGTCGACCATTGCTATCGGCAAGGTCAGCCCTGAAGCGCCAGCCTGATCAGCCGATCACAAAGCTCGGGCATCGCCATCCCCGCCTGCTTCGCCGCCAGGGGCAACAGCGAGTGGTCCGTGAAGCCCGGCAGCGTGTTGATCTCCAGAAACCAGTGCCCGCCCGCATCATCCACAATAAAATCCACCCGCCCCAGGTGCCGACACCCGATCTCATTGAAGACCGCCAGCGCGTCGCGCCCCATCCGCTCCAGCACCGCCGCGAGCAGATCCACATCAAACCGATACCCCGTGTCGTTCGCTTCATACTTCGCGCGGTAGTCGTAGAACCCCTCAGCAGGGACGATCTCGATCGCCGGCAGCAGCTGCTGATCGACGATGCCGATCGTCAGCTCCCGCCCCTTCACGAACTGCTCGGCCAGCACGACCGGGAACTGCTTCTGCATCTCGGTGCGCGTCCGCTCGACCTCCTCAGCCGTCTGGCAGATCGCCACGCCGAAGCTGCTGCCCTCGGCCGTCGGCTTGAGCACCAACGGCGGCGCAAGCGTCATCGACTTGCCCACCTCCAGCTGCTCATACGCAGGCGTCGGCACCCCCGCCGCCGCCGCCGCCCGCTTCGCTTCGCCTTTATCCATCGCCCGCGCCGCCGCCTCGGGCCCGCAGCCGACGTACCGCAGCCCCCGCTCCTCCAGCAACCTCTGAAGCGGGCCGCCCTCGCCCCAGTTGCCATGCAGCACCGGGAAAACCACATCGCAAGATTCGTCCAGGGCCGACAGATCGTCAGGCGTGATGTCCGCTTCCACCACCTCATGCCCCGCCTCGCGCAGCGCCGCCGCCACCGCCGCCCCGCTCTTCAGCGAAACGCCACGCTCACGATCCGGACCACCTTTTAGGACGAGTATCTTCATTGATTGGCTACTGGTGAGTGGCTTGCTAATGGTTATTCACAGTCGGGAACAGGTGGGGTGGGGTGGGGGGGGTGGGGGGCCAGACGACGACTTCGCGTTCCAGTTTGATGTTGAACTTCTCTGCGACCCGTTGCTGAACAGCGTTCATCACCTTGAGGATATCGTTCGCCTGGGCACCTTCGTGGGTCACAATGAAGTTCGCATGACGGTTGCTGACCTCCGCCCCGCCGATGCGCAGCCCCTTCAGGCCCGCTTCGTCGATCAGCTTCCCCGCGCCGCGTCCGTCGCTCACCTCGCTCGGCGGATTCTTGAACGCACACCCCGCTGACTGTGCCGCCATCGGCTGCGACTCCTTCTTGTAACGCATCACCTGCTTCAGCCGATCGCGTAACGCCGCCCGGTCCGCCACCGCTTTCAGTGCAAACGTCGCCTCCACCACGATGCGTTCGCCGATGTTCGAATGACGGTAACTGAGCTCCAGCTCATCCGCCGCCACTTCCGTCAGCGAGCCGTCGCCGTTCATCAGCGTCACCGTTTCAAGCGTGTCCGCGATCTGCCCGAACGAGCCGCCCGCATTCATGCGGATCGCCCCGCCCACCGTCGCCGGAATCCCCGCCAGCGTCTCCAGGCCCGCCAGTCCCTCACGCACGGTCGAAGTAATCACGCGTTCCAGGTTCGCCCCGCCGCCCGCCGTCACCGTCGCCGCCTCGCCGTCGATCTCGATCTGCTGAAACGCCGGGCTGTTCAGCAGCACCACCACGCCGTCGACCCCCTCGTCAGCCACCAGCAGATTCGCCCCTTTGCCCATCACCCGCAGCGGAAGCCCTTGCCCGTCGCAGTACCGCGCCACCGCCTGAAGCTGCGCCACATCCGTCGGCCGCGCCAGCACCTCAGCACACCCGCCCACCCCGTACCACGTCAAAGGCCCCAGCGGCACGCCCGCCTCGCACGCCACCCCCATTGCCCGCACCGCCGCAAGTACCGCACCAGCATCAATCGAGGCATCCGTTCCCATGCCCGCCATGATACGACCGCCCCGCCATACACACCAACCCCGCACCCTCCGCGCCGGGTGTGCAACAGATTGGAAGCACAGGCCGGAAAACGAGCCGCGACCGTAAGGGAGCGGTTGCGTCCAATGATTTGTGAAGGCGTGGGCGAGAGGTGCAACTGCCGCACTAACGGTAAGGTTCACCGCCTTGGTCGTGACCACGCGTCGCGACCCGACGCACAACCGCTTACTGACGTGCGCGGCTCGTTGCCCGCGGCGCCCTCGTCAACTTTCGTCGCCCACATCTGTCCCCCCTCCGCCCCTCAAACCCCGTCGCCGCGATCCGATCTTTCCACCGCTTCCCGCAACCGATTGATCGAACGGGCGATGCGATGCAGGGCATGGATGAAGATCGAGAAAAAGCCCGCCAGGACGGAAAACCAGGCGAGGGTGAAACAGACCGCCGCGATACCCTGGCCAACCTGGCCCCCTTGGGAGAGCCAGAAGAGACCAAAGAAAAGGAACAGCCCCGCACCCACGAAGCAGACAATCGCGAGGGAACCCGCCCTCGAAGGCGGATCCACCATCCGAGCTTTGGTGCCGTTCAGCTTGAACTTCTGCTGCGCGTAAAGGATCGCGTCATCGCGATGCGTGGCCGACACGCGCACGCTCACCGGCTCATCGCTGCCTTCACGCGTGCCGGTGACTTCCCACCGCGCAATATCGATCGGATTCGGCATCAGCGATCACCCCGTTTGCCGTTAGCGGGCGGTGGGGGGTCTCACGCGAGGTTCGGATACAGCTCGCGAACCGTGTTCACCAGCTCCTGCACGTGGCTCGCCGATTCGTCCAGCAGCTTCTTCTCATCCGCATTCAGGTCGATATCCAGCACCTTCTCCACGCCGCCTGCGCCGAGCAGTGCCGGCACGCCCACGAACAAACCGTTGATGCCGAACTCGCCGTTGCAATACGCCGCCGAGGGGATGATGCGCTTCTTGTCGCGGACGATCGCTTCGACCATCTGGATCACGCCGCTCGCCGGGGCGTAGTACGCACTGGTGCCCATCAGCTTCACGATCTCCCCGCCGCCCACCTTCGCACGATCCACCAGCTCCGTCAGGCGTTGCTCGGAGATGAACTGCGTAATCGGAATCCCGCTGATGTTCGTAAAGCGAGGCAGCGGCACCATGTCGTCACCATGCCCGCCCAGCAGCAGCGCGTTCACGTCCTCCACACTGAAGCCGGTCTCCATCGCAATGAACGTTTTGTAACGGGCCACATCCAGCGCCCCCGCCTGCCCCACCACGCGATGCGTCGGGAAGCCCGTCACCTTCCACGCCGTATAAACCATCGCATCGAGGGGATTGCTGACCACAATCACGATCGAATTGGGCGCATGCTTCTTCACGTTCTCGCTGACATCGCTCACGATCTGCACGTTCGTCTTAATCAGATCGTCCCGGCTCATCCCGGGCTTACGCGGCAGCCCCGCCGTAATCACCACCACGTCCGAATCGGCGATGTCGGCATAGTCCGTCGTCCCCGTGATTTTGCAGTCGAACCGCTCGATCGGCGAGCACTGCGCCAGGTCCAGCATCTTGCCCTTGACCATGCCCTCAGCTTGCGGAATATCGACCACCACAATGTCGCCCAGCTCTTTAGAGGCCGCCCACAGGGCACAGGACGCGCCGACGTTGCCGCCGCCGATGATCGCGATTTTGGGACGCTTGAGCATGGGTTCTTCCTCAATCTACTGACAGTGTTTATGGCCGTTCCGCGTGAATCGTCCATGATAGAAAACGCGCACGCCCTTGCAAGCTGCTCCACCCCAGCCCCCCGCGCCCAACAGAGTTGGGCTGTCCCCAGCCCGGTCATCGCCGCTACACCCAACCGGGGCTCACACATCAAAGGGTGCCCCGGCCAGCGAGCAGAGCAAGACGGCCGGGCGGCGAATCGCACCATTCATTGAAAATCGCACAAACCGCACGTCACCCCGCCCCCCCGCCGCCCCCCCCACACACACCGACGACCACGCCGACTCAGCCGTCCCCGCATCGCCGCACCGGGCGTAGCCCGACATCCTTCACCGGGCAACTTCGCACCCGCACCTCTCGCCGCGCAACCATCGCCTGCACCGTCGCCGCAGTTCACCACAAATAACGGCACTGCATCAATCCCCGCCCCGTCCTCAGCTTCGGTTGAACCAGCGACGCGCACACACCCGCCCAGCGGTCGGCACAGCCTTTGCGATTGCTCTTCGGTGCAGACGGCCTGCCAACACCCTTCAGGGAGAGAAAAGGATGAATGTGCCCCGTTCATGGACAACCGCCACACGTTGGAGCCTCGCCCTCACCATCGGGGCTGTACTCGGCGTCCCCGCCTATGCCGACCTTCAGCGTGATGCCAGCGCCGCACGATACAGTCGAACCAACTCCGCCTTCCCAGTCGAACGCAACACGTTCCAGGGCCGCGCCGGAAGATGGGATCAACCCACCCTCTCGCGTAACGATTGGTCGCAGCCGCGCATCGAACGCGTCGACCGCCGTCGGCCGCAAGCAGGCGACACCCCCCAACGCTACACCGTCGACATGGATTCAAGAGGCGGCTACGTCCGCAACGAACCCACCACCGACATCTACGCCCGCGAACGCCAGGCACGCCAGCAGCAGTTCGAGGGCCGACGCCACACCGATTACCGCCGCGAACGCCTCAGCCCCGACCTCGACGCCGAAGCTTACGATCAACAGCAATACCAGGATCAACCCCTCGGCATCGAGCGCGAACGCCAGCCTGTGACCATTGGTCCCGATGAGCATCAGTACCGCCGCCAACACGAAGCCAACGTGCAGCAGCGCCTCAACGGCCAACAGCCCTACCAGGACCAGCCGCTAGGCATCGAACGCGACCGCCAGCAGATGGAAACCGTCGAGCCGCGCGAATGGCGCCGCCAACACGAAGCCAACGTGCAGCAGCGCCTCAACGGCCAGCAGCCCTACCAGGACCAGCCGCTGGGCATCGAACGCGACCGTCAGCAGATGGAAACCATCGATCCCCTCGAATGGCGCCGCCAACACGAAGCGAACGTCCAGCAGCGCCTCCAGCAGGAAGGCACCCAGCGTCAGCCCTACGCACGCGAACGCCAGCCGGACGATCAGCAGTTCGGTATCGAGCGCGAGCGTCAGCAGATGCAAAACGGCGTCGATCCCCGCGAATGGCGTCGCCAGCACGAAGCGAACGTGCAGCAGCGCCTCCAGCAGGAGCGTCAGGGCGTTCAGCGCGAGCCTTATGCCCGTGAACGCCGCGAGTACCGCACGCAGCAGGACCAGCAGCAGTTCGGCCGTGAGCGTCAGGAGATGCAAAACGGCATCGACCCCCGCGAATGGCGTCGTCAGCATGAAGCGAACGTGCAGCAGCGCCTCCAGCAGGAGCGTGAGGGCGTTCAGCGCGAGCCTTATGCCCGCGAACGTCGCGAGTATCGCACCCAGCAGGACCAGCAGCAGCAATTCGGCCGCGAGCGTCAGGAGATGCAGAACGGCATCGATCCCCGCGAATGGCGTCGCCAGCACGAAGCCAACGTGCAGCAGCGCCTCCAGCGCGAGGATCAGCGCGACCCGTACTTCCCCGAACAGGACCAGCAGCGCCAACCCCAGCAGCCCGACCAACAACAGCCATCACAACCACAGCAGCAGCAGGGGACGCAACAGCAGCCGCAACCCCAGCCCCAGCAGCAACCTGACACGCAGCAGCCCGATCCCTCAGCCAGTGCCGGTGGCAGCGGTTTCATCCGGTTCGCCCAGGACGTGCCCGACTGGCCACCGCGCATCCCCGACGCCGACCCGCGTCTGCGCGACCGCCGATTCCCAGAAGATCGCACCCCAGACGTCGGCATCCACACACCGGGCGAGCGTCGCGGTGCACAACACGGTGCCGACCCCCGCGACCCCTTCGGTGACCGCGCACGCCGACGCGCCATCGACCCCGAATCACCCGAGTGGGGCGAAGAATACATCATCATCCGCACGCCCTACGGCGTCGAACGCCGCCCCGTCCCGCCCGGCCGTCGCCCCGTTGAACCACGCCCCTTCGTCGACGTCGAACCTTACGCCGTCGAGATCGAGCCGGAGGCGTTGATCATCGAAACAGAACCCCTCGCCATTGAAAGAGTTCCGAACGTCGATCCGCGCCGCGTCACCCCCTACGACGACGCTCGGCGCGGCCTCGGCTGGCCCGGCTACTACCAGGAAGCCGAGCGGATCCGCAACCGCGTTAACACCACGCCCCGCTAAGAGGGCGCGTCACAATTAGATCGAGAGGTCGACCGCGTTGGGGAGGACTGGCGGTGGCGAGCGCATGCTCCCACCGCCGGTTTTTTTGGTTTTTAGAGCGTTTCGACGGTGATGTGGGTGTTGGTATAGATGCAAAGTTCGCCGGCCACGGTCATCGCTTCGCGGACGATCTTCTCAGCTGGTAGATCGGTCTGACGCACCAGCGCCCGCGCCGCCGCCGTGGCGAACACGCCGCCCGAGCCGATGCCGATGATGCCGTCGGTCGGCTCGATCACGTCGCCGGAGCCGCTGATCATCAGGCTCGAGTTTTTATCCGCCACCGCCAGCAGCGACTCTAATTTGCGCAACATCCTGTCGGTGCGCCATAATTTCGCCAGCTCAATCGCCGCTTTTTTGATATTACCGGGCGAATCTTTGAGTTTTGCCTCGAACTTCTCAAGCAGCGCAAACGCGTCCGCCGCCGCCCCCGCGAAGCCCACCAGCACGGCATGATCGGGCGAAGGCGAAAGCTTGCGGACCTTCACCGCGTCAGCCTTGGCGACCGTGTTGCCGAGCGAAACCTGCCCGTCGCCGCCGATCGCCACCTGGTCGCCGCGTCGCACGCAAAGGATCGTCGTCGCATGAAATGTTTCGTTTCTCATGCCCCCATTGTAGCGAAAAACGGTGGGCCATCTGCACTGCCTCAGAACGCGTAAAACGTAAGCGATTGCCCATCGGAACGTTGGGGCCAGCAAACACCCTGCGACGCACCATTAACCCAGATCCAACTGCGGGAACAATGCGGGAAAGGTGGGGGGGGTTGACAGGGAAGATGGTTCCGCTATTATTTGCCACCTGCCTTCGGGCATCCCCCGAATGGGGGCGTAGCTCAATTGGTTAGAGCACCGGACTGTCGATCCGGAGGTTGCGGGTTCGATTCCCGTCGCCCTCG
>JBBDRF010000023.1:0-4587 GCA_040905565.1 Phycisphaeraceae bacterium
CGTAGCAACGCGGCTATTGATGGGCGGGGGCGCGTGTGGGGGCGCGTGGGGGGGGCGGTAGTGGTGGTGGGGGTGGGGGGGTAGAATGGCGGGTTACCTTGGGATTCTGGAATCATTCATGACGCAGTTCAATTCTCCGAGTTACGACGTGCAACGGCCGAGCGGGCAGTGTGCGTTTACCGGCGAGCCGATTCAGCCGGGCGAAACGTACATGGCGACGCTTGTGGAAGAGGGCGAGTTGTTCAGGCGTGTCGACGTGAGCATGGCAGTCTGGGAGCAGGGCCGACGGCCGGAGGAGCTGTTCAGCTATTGGCAAACGGTGCTGCCGGAGCGTGAAGAGAAGAAGAAGCTGTTTGTCGATAATGAAGTGTTGATGGATCTGCTCCGGCGGCTGGAGGATGCTCAGCAGCCACAACGCGTGGCGTTCCGCTTCGTGCTGGCGTTGATCCTGATGCGAAAAAAACTATTACGCTACGACGGCGACGCCCCCCCCCCACCCCCCCAATCTGTTTCCGTAGAGAGCGGGGCGGGAAATGCGGATGCTGAGGAGGCGGACACGGAAACCCCCCAAACGGCCGATGAACAGTCGGGACAAGGTGGGGGGGGGTGGTTGATGACGCCGAAGGTTGATGTGCATAAGGGGCCGATGGGTAAGTGGGACGAGGAGGGGACGATGGTGGTGGTTGATCCGCATCTGGACGAGGATGGGATTCGGCAGGTGACGGAGCAGCTCAATGAGATCCTTCAAGGGGAGCTTTGAAATGGTTGGCCAACGGGTGGGGATGATGGCGGCGATGGTGGTGGGCGTGGCGATGGTGGTGGGCGGCGTGGCGGTGATGGGGGGGTGCGATCAGCCTCGGGTAACGGGAGAGCTGCCCGCTTTTGCGGAGTTGCGTGATCGTTACAATGCGCGGACGGCCCAGGTGGAGCAGTTGTGGGCGCGGACTGTGGTGGAGATTCGGTGGGAGGATGAGCGGGGGCGTCGGCATTTTGAGCAGGGCGACGGGCCTTTGATTTTGCGGATGCCTAGTGAGCTGGCGCTGGCGGTGGGCAAACTCGGCAACACGATGTACTGGGTGGGCGGCGACGCGGAACGCTTCTGGTTTTTCGATCTCAACCCGCCGAACGGCGAACCCAGCTCGGCGACGGTCGGCCGACATGAGGACATCGCACGGACCGGGACCGAGGAGCTGCCGGTGCCGGTTCGGCCTGATCAGCTTCTGCATCTATTGGGGGTGAAGGACATGCCCGAGCCGGCCGACGGGCAGGTGCCTCAGGTGACGCGGGAGGGTGGGATGGACGTGGTGCGGATTGCTGCGGATGCTGAGGGGGAAGCGTGGTGGCGGTATGAGCTGGACCCGGCGAACAATCATCTGCCCACGCGGATCGTGCTGCTGGATGCGGAGGGGCAGGAGGTGGTGGCGTCGGCGCTGAGTCGGTATCAGCCGTTGGAGCGGGAGGGCGTGCCGCCGGGCGGTTGGCCTTATGTGCCGACGCGGATCGAGATCACCACGCCGTTGACCGAGCGGACGCGGATGACGCTGTTCATGGCTGACCCGACCGACGGCAAGGCCCGTGACCGAGTGCGCGAGGCGCAGTTTGATTTTGAACGCCTCGTGGAGATGCTGAACCCGGACGAGGTGCGGGAAGTGCAGCCGTAGACACACGCCCGACAACGAGCCGCGACCGTGAGGGGGCGGGCCGGTGTTGGGGCTTGTCACGGTGTTGCGTGATGCGTGATGCGTTGTGCGTGGTGGGTAAGGGAGGGGGGCAGTAGCGCGTTGTGTTTGGGGGCACAACCGCTCCCTTACGGTCGCGGCTCGTTGTCGGGCATGCGCGATGTTACCAGTCGATTTTCGTGATGCGGTCCACGGCTTCTTTGATGCGGTCGACTTCGACGGTGAGGGCGGCTCGGAAGTAGCCGTCGCAGTGGGGGGCGAAGCCTTTGCCGGGGATGAGAACAACGTCGGCTTCATCAAGACAGCGAGCGGCGAACTGCATCGAATCGTAGCCGGCGGGGCACTTGCCCCAGACGAAGAAGCTGGCTGCGGGGCGAGGTGTCTCGATGCCACCAGCGGTCAGGCCGTCGCACAGGGCGTCCCGGCGTTCCTCGTAAACCTGCCGCATGCCTACCACGTCGGCGTGATCAACATGCTCGAGGGCCTCTTTGCCGGCCCATTGGATGGCGTTGAACTGGCCGCTGTCGCAGTTGCCTTTGACCTGGGCGAGGGCAGCGATGACCTCGGCACTACCCGCAGCAAACCCTAGTCGCCAACCGGTCATGTTGAACGTCTTGCTGAGTGAGTGGAACTCGATGGTCCGCTCGGCTGCCCCTTCCACTTCGAGCACACTGTGGGGCGCTTCGCCGAAGTAGGTTTCGCCGTAGGCCACGTCGGACGCGATGATCAGATCGTGCTTCTTCGCGAAGGCCACGAGCTTTTCGTAGAAGCTCAGCGGGGCGACGGCAGCGGTGGGGTTGTTCGGATAGTTGACCCAGATGAGCTTGGCCTGGGCGGCGGCATCGTCGGGGATGGCGTCGAGGTCGGGCAGGTAGCCGTTGGCTTCGGTGAGGTCCATCTTCCACGGGCGGCCGCCTGCGAAGATCGCGCCGCTGTTGTAGACCGGGTAGCCCGGTGCGGGGACGAGGACGATGTCGTCAGGATTCACCACGGCGAGCGGCAGGTGGGCGATACCGTCTTTCGAGCCGATGGTCGTGAGGATCTGCGAATCGGCGTCGAGGTTGACGTTGAAGCGTTTGGCCATGAACGCCGCGGCGGCCTTGCGGAAGGCGGGGACGCCCTCATCGAAGGGGTAGGAATGGTTCTTGGGATCGTAGATGGCCTCGGCCATGCGGTCGATGATGAAACTGGGCGTGGGGCGGTCGGGGTCGCCGATGCCGAGGTTGATGACGTCGGCCCCGCTGGCGAGCTTGGCACGCTTCTTCTTGTCGATCTCGATGAACAGGTAAGGCGGCAGAGCCTTCAGACGATCAGCTTTCTCGAATGCCATAACGACCACGTCCCTTCTGGATTGAATTCGGCCCCCACATGCTGCGGTATCCGTCCCCGCGCGAATCGATGATCTTAAAGAACGCTCGCTCAGCCCGCAAATCGACCAAGAAAACCCAATAGCCTGTGACGGGTGCCACGCAGCAGCCCGAAGGGTGCTGTGTGCGAACAGCAACCGTTCAGCTCTCACGTGACTACTGGCGAACATACGGCGGTGGCCGCTTCACTGCAGCCCGACCCGCGCGACATGATCAGGCGAACCGTGCTCACAGGTTGCTTAGTGCGAAAGCCGCTGCCGCTTTCGAATGGAGCACCGGGAAGTGCCCCATGCTCAAGTTGAGAATATCCCTAGTCGGAAGCGTGAGATATATATTAAAATATAGCAAATTAATGCTTGCTACGGCACCGGCGGGCGTTACTGTTGAGTAGGTAGCCTTGAAGAGCGTTGCAGTTCAGTCCGGGTCGGGCGTGTCTATTGGTCGTTTGAGGGTAAACCATATGAACCGAGCTTTGTTTGCGGTTGTGATCGCGCTCATCGGGATGACCTGCGCCACAGGGTGCGGCGAAACGCCTCAGGATGAGATGTGGAACGATGTGGTACGCATCGCCTCGATGCAAGAACGCTATGCAGTGATGCAATCGCGCAACGGGGGCCAGGGCATGATCGCCGGGGCGATTGACCAGACGCTTCAACGCTATCCAGATAGTTCTGAACCACTCCGTCGCGTGCTAACAGCCATTCGTGACGGCGAGCGCCAGCTAGCAGAAGGCCGTGTGCGCGGCCAAGAGGCCGAGGCGATGCGCGCCCGAAACGCGGAGTATTGGTCTCACCTGGTTGAACGCGAACTGCCGCCAGAGTTTCGTTGAATCGATACAGAATGACTCGGCAACTTAACAAGTGGTTTCTCTGACTGCTGCCGTCGGAGTGATATCACGTTGCATCCTATGTCCTGAGGATGACAGTATTAGGCCTCTCTTCGGAATCGAAATGCATGCGTATGCGTTCGCCGGCGAGAAAGTAAGATAGCGAAAGGGTAGGGCCATGAAGATCATCGAGATGCGAAGGTTGTGTCGCGGACGAAGAGTCGTCTTCGGCTTCACGCTCATCGAGTTACTCGTGGTGGTCGGCATCATTGCGCTGCTGATGGCGATTCTTTTGCCGGCGTTGGGACGTGCGCGGCAGGAGGCAGTCAAGGTTTCATGTGCAGCGAACTTGCGACAGTGGGGGACAGCCGTTCACGCATTCGCCGGCGCCAACAATAACCGTTTCCCGAACGCGGGCCTGAACGATCGCATCTATTTGTATCAGCCCTACGACGGGGCAAATCCACATGAGTGGCATGAATTCATGTCCGAATACCTGCTCGATATGGATCCCGACGCTGCTTACGACGGTGAGAATCAGGTTGCGTTCTGTCCGTCGGGCGATGATGAGGAACATCGCGTCTGGTCCTGGATAATGCTCGGTTACTTCTACCTGCCCAATCGCGTGTCGGGCTTCACCGAATTCGATCCCACGGTTTCAGGTTGGGTTACGAAGAAGCGCCTTGATGGTGCTTATGCCAAGGCCCCGTTCATG
>JBBDRF010000023.1:4687-49332 GCA_040905565.1 Phycisphaeraceae bacterium
TCCCGTGCCAGGTTTGATCGACTGAACGATGGGCTAGCCGTCGCATGGATCGGTGGCACACAGCACCCTTTGGGCTGCTGTGTGGCACCCCGGTGTGCGGCTTGGGATGGTAGAATCAGGCGATGCAAGCTGTGATTATTTCTATTGGGGACGAGCTGGTGCTCGGCCAGACTGTGGACACCAATGCGGCGTGGCTGAGTGGCCGGCTGGCGGAGGTGGGCGTTGATGTGCGGTATCACCACACCGTGGCGGACGACCTTGAAACCATTGCGTGGGCGATGCGGGAGGCGGCGACGCATGTGCCGTTGGTGCTGGTGACCGGCGGGCTTGGGCCGACTGATGACGACCTGACGCGCGAGGCACTGGCGGAGGTGCTGCAGCAGCCGTTGCTGCGGGACGAAGATGCGATGGCGCTGATCCAGAAGTACTTCGACCACATTCAACGCCCGATGACCAAGCGTAACGAAGTCCAGGCGATGCGGCCGGCTTCGACGTCGATCATCCCCAACTCCGTGGGCACGGCACCGGGGCTGCAGGCCACGCTCGACGGTGCGAGCATCTTCATCATGCCCGGCGTGCCTTCGGAGATGCGGGCGATGTACAACGATCACATCCAGCCGGTCATCGGTCACATGCTTGCGGCCGGCAGCGGGAAAATCGGCGACCGCAGCGGGGGCGCTGAAGGTGGGGGCGGCGGGACAGGTGGGGGGGGGCGTGTGATTTTGACGCGGACGATCCACACGTTCGGCCGAGGCGAATCGAACGTTGCGACGATGCTTGGCAGCACGCTCACCGCACGTGATCGCAACCCGATCGTCGGCACCACCGTCTCCAATGGGCTCGTTTCCATCCGCGTGCGCAGCACGGCTGAGAATGTTGAAACCGCCCGGCAGCAGCTTGACGACACCGTTGCGGAGGTCGAGCAGACGCTGGGGTCGCTGGTGTTCGGGCGGGATGACGCGACGCTGGAAGGCACCGTGGTGCAGATGCTGCTCGATCTTAAGAAGACGGTTGCCACGGCTGAGTCGTGCACGGCGGGGCTGGTGGCGAAGCTGTTGACCGACTCGGCTGGGGCGAGCGGGTGTTTCGTGGGCGGGTACGTGGTCTATTCCAATGAAGCGAAACGGCGTGACCTCGACGTGCCCAGCGAACTGATCGAGCAGCACGGCGCGGTGAGCGAACCGGTGGCGATTGCCTTGGCGGAGAACGCCAGAGCGCGGGCCGGGGCCGACTTCGCGCTGAGCCTGACCGGCATCGCAGGACCGAGCGGCGGGACGGAAGCCAAGCCGGTGGGCACGGTCTGGATCGCTTTGGCGGAACGTGACCAAGCCACGGCTGCGAAGAAGCATCATCTGGCGGGCAACCGGGCAACGGTCCGCGATCGGGCGGCGAAGCTGGCGCTTGATATGCTGCGATTGCGGTTGTGATGAAATCGGCGGGACGTGGGCGATCGTAGATCGCCACTACTATCCGCGCACCCACGCCAAAGAAACGGCGATCTTCGATCGCCCGCTAACGTGGGGGGGGGCAGCGCGTTCAGCGCTGTTCCATGGGGATGTAGTCGCGCTGGGTTTCGCCGGTGTAGATCTGGCGGGGGCGGTTGATGCGGCTGGTGGGGTCTTTGTAAACTTCGTACCAGTGGGCGATCCAGCCGGGCATGCGGCCGATGGCGAACATGACGGTGAACATGTTCATCGGAATGCCCATGGCCCGCATGATCAGGCCCGAGTAGAAATCGACGTTGGGGTAAAGCTTGCGTTCGATGAAGTACTCATCGTGCAGGGCGACGGCTTCGAGTTCCTTCGCGATATCGAGCAGATGGTCGTCGCCTCCGAGGCGGGGGAGGACCTTGTCGGCTGCCTTCTTGAGGATCTGAGCACGCGGGTCGAAGTTCTTGTAGACGCGGTGGCCGAAGCCCATGAGGCGGATGCCGCTGGACTTGTCTTTGACCTTGGCGACGTAGTCGGCGACGTTGTCGCCGGACGCGTGAATCTGCTCGAGCATGTTGAGGACTGCGACGTTTGCGCCGCCATGTAGCGGCCCCCAGAGCGCACAGACGCCTGCGGCGGCACTGGCGAAGAGGTTCGCCTGGGACGAGCCGACCATGCGGACGGTGGAGGTGGAGCAGTTCTGCTCGTGGTCGGCGTGCAGGATGAGGATCTGGTTGAGTGCCCGGACGACGTCGGGATCGGCGGCGTAACGCTGGTAGGGCATCGAGAACATCATGTGCAGGAAGTTCGACGCGTAATCCAGCGAGGGGTCGGGGTAGCGGGCGGGCTGACCGACGGATTGCTTGTAGCTGAAGGCGGCGATGGTGCGCACCTTGGACATCAGCTTGGCGGCGAGGACCTTGAATTCCTGATCGTCCAGATGCTGATCCATCACCTCGGGGTGGTAACAGGAGCAAGCGTTGATCATGGCCGAGAGGGTGGCCATGGGGTGGCCGTAGGGCGGGATGCCTTCGAACACGGAGCGGAGGCCCTCATGGAGCAGGGCGTGGTCGGTGAGCTGGGTCGAAAATTCCGCGAGTTCCTGCTTGTTGGGGAGCTTGCCCCAGATGAGCAGATAGGCGGTTTCGATGAAGGTGCTTTTCTCAGCGAGCTGTTCGATGGGGTAGCCGCGGTAGCGGAGGATGCCTTTTTCGCCGTCGATGTAGCAGATTTCGCTGGTGCAGGAGCCGGTGTTGCCGTAGCCGGGGTCGAGCGTGATGTGGCCGGTTTGGGCGCGGAGTTTGGTGATATCGACGCCGCGTTCGTTTTCGCTGCCTACGACGACAGGCATGTTGAACGTTTTACCGTCCAGTTGCAGTTGGGCGTGCTCGCTCATCGACGCTGCTCCTTGACCCTTTAGAGTGCCGGACGAACGACCGCAGTTGTCCGGGCAAGGTAGAGTAGCATGAAGACGTGGGGTTTCCAAATGGCGTAACTGGGCGATTTATTGAGTAAGAGGGGGCCGGGTTGTCCCACATTGGTCAGTAGGCAGCAGACAATGGGCATTGGTTATTGGGGAGGCCGGGGAGGCGTGATGGGCGAGCGTGACTTCGTCGGCGGGGGTGGCTTCGGAGTCGCCTGTGGTGACGGCGTACCAGAGGATGAGCCCCAGCACGATGACGAGCAGGACGTTGGCGATGACGAGAATCCAGAAGAACGCGCCGCCTCGCTTGCTGGAGCGCGGGACGGCGTACTGGCGCGGGGCGTGCTTATGGCCGGAGGTGGCGGCGGCAAGCTCGAACAGCGATTCGGGCGGCGTGGGAGGTGGTGTCTGGAATGACGGTGACGCGTCGGCGGCCGGGCGATCCTCACGCTGGGGCATGGCGAAACGCTGACCGGGCTTCGGCTGAGGCTGGGGGCGCGGCGGGGCTTCGGCGCGCTCGGCACGGGCACGCTCACGCCGAACGGCTTCATCCACCAGCTGATGATTGTCCGGATCCAGCCCGAGGTAGTTGCGATGATCGGGGTGCGGGAACGCACGGCTGCAGTGCGGGCAGGATGAATCAGCAGGGTCGACCGACTGGCCGCACGCATGGCAGAGGCCGAGCAGATGGGCGACGCCCGGCGTTTCGCGGGCATAGGTCCAGCACTGGCGGGTGGTGGGGCCTCGGAGGATGGTGTCGCCCGTGACGCTGCCTCGCCTGACCAGATCACGCAGGACGGCGTAGGAGCAGCCCGGCCGATAGACCATGCTGGGCAGGCGGAAGAACCACGGCCCCAGATGCTGTTGGATGACGCGGCGGTTGAACGCGTCGAGCATGGCGGTGCAGTTCCAGCAGCGACCGGCGTCGACCTTGACGCCCTCGCCACAGTACGGGCACAGCATGGTGGGTTGGTTGTCCGGCACGTCTGCTCCCTGTCTCTCAGCACGTCCAAAGGGACGCGTTCGAATCCTGCCTGCGTTGGGGTGCCCCGGCCAGCGAGCGCTGAGCGAGACGGCCGGGCCTTCCGGGGCACGGACACGCTTGCAAGCTTTACCCATCCCCGCCCGGCCGTGTCGCTTTCGCTCCCTGGCCGGGGCACTCTGATCAGCACGTCCAAAGGGACGCGTTGACTTCATACTGTCGCCATTCTAGCGTAGGCGGATGCGGCTAGCGTACCTGTACACCCTCGCGTTTGTTCTGATCCTCGGCCCGGGCTGTGGCGGTGAGCCTGCGTCCCGGCTGAGCGAGACCCCGAGGCCTTCACAAGCCGATCAGACGCAAGCGACGCAGCGCTTGACTGAAACAACCGACCGTACCGGCGAAGGCCGATCCGAAGCCGTGGCGACGCTGGGCAAAAGCACGCTGCGGTGGGCGGACCTGCGTGAGATCATGATCGAGTCGGCCGGGGCCGATGCCCTGAGCGAATGGGCGATGGATAAGCAGCTGGACCTGGCCCTGCGCGAGGCGAAGCTGAGCATCAGCGATGCGGAGATCGACCGCGAGAGGCAGATGCTGCTGGCGCAGTTTTCCGACGATCCCGACGAAGCGACCCGTATTCTCGATCGCGTCAGGCAGGAACGTCGGCTGGGCCCGACGCGGTTTCGGCTGCTGCTTCGACGTAATGCGGGGCTGCGGAAGCTGGTGGCGGATCGGGTGACGGTGAACGATGCGATGGTCGAGCAGTTGTATCAGCAGCGGCACGGGCCTCGTACTGTGGCACGGCTGATTATGGTGGAATCCATCGCCGACGCGTCGCGCGTGAACCGCAGGCTGGCGGAGGGCGAATCGTTCACGGATCTGGCGGTGGAACTGAGCATTGATGAGTCGGCGAGTCGTGGTGGGCTGCTGCCGGAGGTTTCGCCGGGCGATGCGACGTTTCCGTCGGCGATCCGGCAGGCGCTCGGCGAACTGGAGCCCGGCGGCGTGAGCGATCCGATCGCGGTGGATGGCGGGTTCGCGATCCTGCTTGCGGAGCGGAAGATCGAGCCGGACGCGGTGGCGATGGAGGACGTGGAGGCGGAGCTTCGGCAGGAGGTGCGGCTGCGTAACGAACGTGTCGCGATGCAGCAACGCGCCAGGCTGCTGCTGGAGGATGCGGACATCACCGTGCTGGACACGCAGCTGGAACGCACCTGGCAACAGCAACGCCGTGACATCCTCGACCAGCGCTGAACGTGCTGCACCATGCCCCCGCGCGGTAGGGGCGGTGCGGGTGAACTTTGACGGAATGCGTTATCATGGGGCTACGGCCCTCCCGAGGCCCCCCGGACCCCCCGTAGCCTGAACGCCTAGCGGTGAACCTGATGGATATCGAAGTCTCCCACCGAATCGAACGCCTGCCCCCGTACATGCTCGGTAAGCTCAAGCAGCTGACCTACGACCGACGCAAAGCGGGCCACGATGTGATTGACCTGAACATGGGCAATCCCAGCGACCCCACGCCTCAGATTATCGTCGATAAGCTGCGGGAGGCCTCGCAGGATACGCGCAATCAGCGTTACTCGGCGAGTGCGGGGATCTTCAATCTCCGCCGAGAGGTCGCCCGCAAATATGAGCGGATCTGGGGCGTGAGCGATCTGGACCCCAACCGCGAGGTCATTGCAACGATCGGCTCGAAGGAAGGCTTCAGCCATATGTGTCTGGCGTTGCTGGGCCCAGGCGATACGGCCATCGTGACCAAGCCTGCCTTCCAGATCCACACCTACGCCGTCGCCCTGGCGGGGGCGAATGTGCTCGGCGTGCCGCTGGGTAATGACGACGCGTTCCTGAACCGCATCGAGAACGTGCTGGGGCATCTTTATCCCAAGCCGAAGGTGATGATCCTCAACTTCCCGAACAATCCGACGTCAATGTGCATCGAGCCGGAGTTCTGGCCGAAGGTCGTCGACATCGCCAAGCGTCACAACGTGATGGTCATCTCCGACTTCGCGTACGGCGAGACGTGCTTCGATGGCTACCGGGCCCCCTCGTTCATGCAGGCGCCGGGGGCGAAGGACGTGGGCGTTGAGTTCACCACGATGAGCAAAGCGTACAACATGGCCGGGTGGCGCATCGGCTTCTGCGTGGGCAACCCGGAGATGATCAAGGCGCTGGCCACGATCAAGGGTTACTACGACTACGGCATCTTCCAGGCGGTGCAGATCGCGTCGATCATCGGCATGCGCCACTGCGACGACCACGTGATCGAGCAGGCGAAAATCTATCAGCAGCGGCGCGATGCGTTGGTGCGCAACTGCCTTCGCCTTGGCTGGGAAGTTGATCCGCCCAAGGCGACGATGTTCGTCTGGGCGAAGGTGAAGCCCGAGCACCTCGAACCGTACAACGGCTCGACGATCGACTTCTGTCTGGACATGGTCGAGAAGGCGGACGTGGTCCTCTGCCCCGGCGGCGCGTTCGGCGAAGCTGGCGAAGGGTTCGTTCGCATCGCCATGGTCGAAAACGAGCACCGCATCCGCCAGGCCTTCCGCAACCTCGACCGCGCGCTGCGTGAGAACACCGCCCAGACCGCGGGATGAGCTTTCATTATCTTGTTGGACGACCGGCTTGGGGACAAGCCGGCTCTTTTACGCGCCCCTATCGCGGTGATTCGTTGAGAACGTCGGCGGTGTGGAGGGGCACGTGGAATGAGATGGTGGTGCCTTGGTCGGGGGCGGTGTCGACGGACATGTCGCCGCCGAAGTAGTAGAGGCGATGGCGGATGGTGGCGAGTCCGGTGCCCTCGTTCCCATCAGCGGCATTGAGAATGCGCTTGGGGTCGCAGCCGCAGCCGTCGTCGGTGACGGTGACGTTGACCGTGGTGTAATCCTGCCGCAGCGTGACCTTCTGCTGGGTGGGATCGGCGTGCTTGATGGCGTTGAAAAGCATCTCGCGCACGGCGTGGTAGATGAACGCAGCCAGCGGGGCGGGCAGGTCGATCTGGGGCGGGGTGATCTCAAATGTTACCGGCACGTGGTAGAGCTTCTCGTGTTGCTCGCCGAGCTTGTGCAGGGCTTCGGGCAGGCCCTGCTCATCAAGGGCGGGCGGTCGCAGTTCGCTGCTGAGGCTGCGGGTGGCGCTGATCGCTTCGTCGAGGTAATGCCGTACCTGGTCCAGCTTCTTCCGCCGGTTTGGGGCGAGTTGGCGAAGGTCCTGCGAGCCAAGCGGCAGCCCGGCTGCGACGAGCAACTGCTGCAGGTGATCGTGGAGCTGGGCGGCGAGGCGTTTACGCTCGGCGTGCTCGATCTCCGCCATCTGCTCAGCTTCGACGATCTTCCGCCGGGTGATATCTACGTGAGCGACGCAGGCGAGGCGCCGGCCGTTCAGAGGCACCGCGAAGACCTGCATGGTGAACCAGTTGCTGCGGCCGTATCCGGGGCAGATGTAGTCCATCTGAAAAACGTCGCGTTCGCTTTGCAGCACCGCTTCGATGCCGTGCAGCGCCCGGCGGGCGGCGGGCGATTCGCGCTCGGCCCTGCGACACGTTTCGAGGTAGTTCACGCCGACGCTGACGGTTTCAGGATCTGTGCCGCTGTCGCGGGCGAAGCGAGACCAGGCTTCGTTGACGGCTACGATGATGCCAGCCTCATCGATCACGGCGCAGTGGGCACTGAGGACGTCGAAGAGGCGGTCAAAGAGCCCGACGGGTACAAGCTGTCGATCGATGTAAAGCATCACTCACGCTAGCGAGCCGGGGACACGATCGACCGTGGGCGGCCGCCGCAGATGGGGCTCCGGCGCAAGGGTAACGAACTATAAAGGCGATCCTTCCCAGTGCATCGCGGAATGCCTGACGCGAGGGGTTGCGAAGCGGCTTTTATTGCAAAACGTAAGTGTCCCTCCCTTGCTCGGGGGAGTAGGATGAGTTGTACGGGATTTCCCGAGACGCGCTCGGCAGCCTCTATTCCTAGAGTTAGGTGAGCAAGGCCGATGTGTTAGCGGGTCAAGCGATAAAGGCGGGCATAAGTGGCGGAAACACCTTCAAGAGCTGTTCATGTCAGCACGGGAATCGGCGGCCTGGATGAAATCCTCTACGGCGGCCTGCCCGGACGGCGGATCTACATCGTCCGCGGCGGGCCGGGTTCGGGGAAAACGACGTTGGGGATGCAGTTCCTGCGGGAGGGGGTGAAACAGGGCGAGAAGGCTTTGTACGTCACGCTGCTGCAGACGCGTGAGGAGGTCGAGTCGGTCGTGACGTCGCACGGCTGGTCGCTTGATGGGATTGAGGTGCTCGAGTTGCCGGAAGATATCAAAGACGCCGCAACGACGGAGCAGACGATCTTCCGAACGTCGGATGTGGAACTGCACGAAGCGACGGATGCGATTTTGGAGGCGATCGATAAGCATCAGCCCGACCGTGTGATGCTGGATTCGATCGATGAACTGGCGGTGCTGGTGGAGACTTCCCACCAGCTTCGTCGCCATCTGGTGAGGCTGAAGCGGAAGCTTGAGAAGGTGCAGTGCACCTCGATTTTCAGCCTGGGTGCGGTTGGTAAGGACGTGACCTCGCTGCAGACAATCGTGCACGGCGTGATCAACCTGAGCGTGGAAACCCCGCCTTACGGCGAGCCGAGGCGACGCCTTGAGATCGGCAAGATGCGGGGGATGACATTCGTCGGCGGGTATCACGATTTCCGCATCACCACCGGCGGAATCGTGCTCTACCCACGCATGGAGGTCAGCCACGCGCAGCCTGACGAACGCCTCGAACGGACGACCGTCCCCAGCGGCAACAAGCAATTGGATCAACTGCTGGGCGGCGGGCTGGTGGAAGGCTCGGCCTGCCTGATCACCGGCACCAGTGGCGCTGGCAAGAGCACGTTGACGAGCCTGTACGCCCAGGCGGCGGCGGAGCGGGGTGAGCGGTCGGCGATCTTCTGCTTCGACGAACGCCGCGAAACCTTCCTGCGACGCAGCGAGGGTCTGGGCATGAACGTGGGCCGCTACGTGGACGAGGGGCTGATTGATCTGCGGCAGTACGACGTGGGCAAGATTTCGCCGGGCGAGTTCATGCAGACCGTCTGTCACGCTGTGGATGTCGATCACGCCAAGGTGGTCGTGATCGACAGCATCACCGGTTACATCAATGCGATGCCCAATGAACGGGCGCTGATGCTTCAACTGCATGAGCTGCTGACCTACCTGGGCGACCGCGGCGTGCTGACACTGCTGGTGGTGTCGGCGCAGGGATCGTTCGGGACGAGCCAACCGACGGTCGATACCAGCTACCTGGCCGATACCGTCATCATGATGCGGCACTTTGAAGCGCGCGGGAAAATGTCGCGGTGCATTGCGGCGCTGAAGAAGCGGCACGGCCCGCACGAATCGGCGATCCGCGAAATCCAGATGGGCGAGGGCGGCATGCGGATCGGGCCGCCGTTGACGCAGTTTTCCGGCGTGCTGACCGGGACGCCGAAGTTCGAGGGGCCTCGCGAATCGCTGCTGGAACACGGTGGGGAGCCCGAAGCGTGATCAACATGAGGCTTGAGCCCGAATCATCTGAAACCGATGACATCTGCATCGGCGTCTACGCGCCGGTCGGACGTGACACCGAGTTGATCTGCCGTTTTCTCAGGCGGGACGGCCGCTGCTGCACGCCATGCCACAGCTTCGAGCAGATTCTGGATCACGTCGCCCGCGGCGTCGGGCCCGTAATTCTGACGGTGGAGACGTTAACTGATGCGGTACTGGATCAGCTGCTCACGACGCTGGATGACCAGCCGAGTTGGTCGGACCTTCCGGTGGTGATACTCGGAGGTGAGATGCGGTGGACGCCGCAGTCGGAACGGCTGGCGACCCGGCGCGGGGCGACCGTGATGGACCGGCCGGTCAGCGTGGTGGCGCTGCTGACGGTGGTGCGGGCGGGAATCGAAGCAAGGCGGCGGCAGCATCAGGTGCGCGACATGATGCAAGATCTGCGGACGATGAACCGGCAGCTTCAACAGCGGGCCGACCAGCTGCAGCGGCTGACCCGAGAACTCACGGCCGCGGAGCACCGCGAACGGCAGCGCATCTCGCAGGTGCTGCACGATCATCTGCAGCAGATCCTGGTCGGCGCCAAGATGCGCCTGAACTTGCTCAAGCGGCAGCAGTCCCCGAAGTTCGACGATGTTGAAGAGCTGATTGATGAATCGGTGCAGGTTTCGCGTTCGTTGACGATGGATTTAAGCCCGCCGTTTCTGCACGACGCATCGCCCGCAGAAATGCTCCACTGGCTCGCACGACGGAAGCAGCAGCGATACGGCCTGAAGGTTCATGTTCGGATCCGGGCGGATGTGCCACAGCTTCGCCACGAGCTGAAAATACTGCTTTTTGAGGTGACCCGGGAGTTACTGTTTAACGTCGTGAAGCATGCGGGGGTGGACCAGGCGACGGTGGAACTGGATTATGATGAAGCTGACGGGCTGACGCTTGTGGTGGAGGACAAGGGGCGAGGGTTCGTGCAAACTTCGCCTGACGAGCAGCCGATGCAAACCGACGGTGCGATCGGGCTGTTCCGGTACAAAGAACGCGTCAGTTACCTTGGCGGCGAGCTTTCGGTGCATTCGGTGCCGGGCGAGGGGACGCGTGTCGTCATGCACCTGCCGCCGCCGATAACGGAAGGCGACGAAGCGGCTTCGCATGAGGGCGAGCAGCCGAGCAAGGCTGGGGAAACCGACCTGCCCGGTGAGCAGGCGGAGGACGCTTCGCGTCATCGGAAGGTGCGCGTGCTGATTGCCGACGATCACACCATGGTGCGCCAGGGCCTTAGGGGGCTGCTCGAGAGCGTACGTGGGCTGGAGGTCGTCGGGGAGGCGGAGAACGGGCAACAGGCGGTCGATCGCGCCCGCGAACTGCACCCGGACATCGTGATCATGGATGTCTCCATGCCGGAGATGGACGGCGTGGAAGCGACGCGACGTATCACGCAGGAACACACCTGTCACGACATCGTGGGGCTTTCAATGCATCACGACGCCGCAATGGCGGAGAGGATGCACCAGGCGGGCGCACGAACCTACCTCACCAAAGACGAGGCGATGGAGCACCTGGCGGAGGTGATCCGGGCGTTCGGCGAAACGGCCAGCCACACTTAGCGGATCGGCGCGGTCGGGGCGCGAAGGGGGAGTCGGCAGATGAGCAAGCACGGGCTATTCGATGCAGCCTTTCGGCGGAGCCTGCCTGCGGGCGAGATCATCGAAAGCCAGAGCAGCGCCAGTTCCAGTGCCGAGGGGGCCGGCGTGCAGGAGCGGGCGGAATCGCGGTACATCTTCAGCCCGGCCGAGCGAACGAGCGCCGACCTGGAGCAACTGCTCGAGGCGGTGATCGATGATGTCCAACAGCACGACGTAGAGGCTCATCACGAGCCGCGGCAGCGCGAGCCGGTCGCACACCGCGTGGCGGGCAGCATCCGGTACACCGCAGGCGAGGCCACCGGCGAACTGACCTATCGCCTGGCAAAAGATGAGCAAACGGCGCGCATCGAGATCGACCTTTCAACCCGCGAACGGCGGCCGTAGCAGGCGTTACTTCTCGCCCTTGCGATCCGGCTTGGTGTACGTGCAGCGCAGCATCGCGGAACCGTCTTCCCGGACCATCACCCAGCTGTCACGCGTGCTCACCAGTTCGCCGGTGGCAAGACGAACCCAGCAGCGATCGCCGGTCACCTGAACCCGCACGCCGGCACGATTCTCGACCTGCCCAAAAACGCGCAGGGTGACCTTGTTGCGGTTCTCAACTTGATGGACATCGGAACTCCAGATCCCGATTCGCCCGTCAAGCTCGCCGCTGGCATTCACGCCCGGCAGGTATGCGTTGAAGGCCTGATTTGTGACGTCCGCCCCACCCATCGCTACGACCGGCAGAAGCATCACCATCGCGAGAAGAACGAGGGGTGAGTAGGCAGGCAATTTGATTTTTTTCATGTTCATCTCCGCTAAGGGCAGTAGGGTTCCCAGCACTTCCCAGACGTCGGCTCAGCCCACTTATTGCTGAAGCCGGCGAGACAGAATCGGCCACAATCGGAAGATTCGCCTCGTCACAAGCAGCACAGGACGCAGCACCAGACAGGTGGCGGGCGATGGCGCGGGCGAGCGCTCATGCGGTGAACCGTCTCGCCGCCGTTCGCCCGGATGGTCTGGTGTGCGGCGCGATTAAGCGGCGCGCGACGAGGGCCGATGGAAGATGCGTCGGGTGGTGAGTTCGTCCACTTGTCCAGGGTGATTGGCGCGTGCCTGATCAGGGCCTGCGCAACGCAACCGCACCTTCGGCACCTTCGGAATGGAATCACCTATGCCTCGCCCTCCTCGCCATAAGCCTGGTTCGTTTGCTCGCCCTTGTTTTGAGACGCTGGAGCCGCGGCTGATGCTGAGCGCGGACCTCCTCGGCTTCGGCGACGAGCCAGCGCTGACGACGGCCGAATCCGTCGGCGAACTGATGATCGCCATTGACGCGCACGACGCTGAGCTGGCCTTTCATGAGGGTGGTCTCGATTCGGGCGGGGGAGCAGACGGTACCAGCGGCACCGGCGAAACGAACCAGGAGCCGGGCACCGGCGAGGATGTGCTGCACATTCGTGTCGACTTCGCGGACATGGTCGGTGATCCCGTCTCAGTCGCACAGGCCGAGTCGAGCCTTTACGAGGCTGGTGATTTTCTGCATGGCACCTCCTGGGGCGAGTTGTGGTTCGAGAACGTGGACGTCACCGACACCTATCGGATGCCGCACACCACTGACTATTACTACGAGCAGGGCGTCGACGGCGCGATGGAGTTGATGGAGCATGCGATCACCGCGGCACTGGGCGACGGCTTCGTGGTCGACGACTACTGGAGCCATGCGCTGAGCTTCGATTTGATCGCCGATTTCGGCTGGGCGGGCCTGGGGTGGATCGGGGCACCCGGTATCTGGCTCAACGGGTACGGCGATTCGCCCGCGGTCGCAGCACATGAGTTCGGGCACAACCTCGGCGCGTGGCATTCGGGCTGGTGGAAGGTGGACGACGGTAATCCGTTGAGCGCGGACGGCCGCCTCGTGGAATACGGCGACGTGTTCGACATCATGGGCTCGGCTTCCCAGCAGTTCCCCGACAACGATTTCAACACGTACTGGAAAACCCAGTTCGGCTGGATGGATGAGACGACAAACGTGACGCAGCCCGCCGACGACGGCACCTACCGCCTCTATGCCCACGATGCGGGGGCGGGCAGTTATGTCGACGATCGGACCTACGCGCTGCATCTGCCGACCGCGAGCGATGCTGACTATTGGATCGAGTATCGCCAGGCTCCCTACAGCGACGTCAGCGAATCCGGGATCGAGATCCGCTGGAGCCCCTCACAGTTGACCGGACGAAATACAGCGCTGATCGACACCAGCGGCGCAGGCACCAGTGCCTACCACGCGCCGCTCGGCGTGGGTGAAAGCTTCTTCGATGAGGCGACCGATATGCTCGTCACGCCGTTGGAGACGGGCGTGGATGACGACGGCAACTGGTGGGTGGACGTGCGGCTGGGCGAGGCGGCGACGGTGGTCTTCGAAGATGCGAACCTCGAGCAGGCGGTGCGCGACGCGCTGAGCATCGCCGACGGCGCCATCACCGAAGATCACATGCTGACGCTGACAACGCTGGACGCATCGCAGCGGCAGATCACCAGCCTCGGCGGCCTTGAATACGCGCGGAATCTCACGACGCTCGACCTGGGCTCGAACGACATCGACGCGATTGATACGCTCGAATCCCTCTCTGACCTGCGCGATGTATGGGTGCAGGAAAACTTCCTCGACCTCAGTGCGGGTTCGTTCGCGAGCGAGGTGATCGGGACGCTGGAGAGTTGGGGGGCGACGGTCACGTATGATCCGCAGAAGTTCGCCAACGCAACCGTTACGGCTGCGACCGACCCGGCGGACATCATCTCACCCGCGCCGCATAACACCTTCACCGTCACCTACACCGGCGATACGGCGCTCGATGCGGCGACCATCATCGGCAACGATCAAGCCATCCGCGTCATCGGGCCGAATCAGTTTGATGTTTTTGCCGAGTATGTCAGCATCGATGCAGGCGACGATCCAAACGTGCGGCTGGTGACGTATCAGATCGCCCCGCCGAACGAGACGTGGTCCGAAGCGACGAACGGCACGTACACCGTTTGGCTCGAACCAGAACAGGTGGCCGACGAGTGGGGCAACTTCGCAGAGGCGGCGCAGCTGAATGCCTTCGATGTGGCGATCGACCAGACGGCGCCGGTGACGCAACTGCAACTGTCGGGCGAGCACGGCAACGGCTCATGGTTTGTCAGCACCGTGGAGGTAACGCTTACCAGCACTGATGAACTGAGCGAGATCGATCGCACGGAGTATCGCCTTAACGGCGGCACGTGGAACGCCTACGACGGGTCGTTCACATTGAGTGAGTCGGGCGCGACGACGCTCGAGTTCCGCGCGGTCGACACAGCTGGAAATTACGAGTCGGTTCAATCGCTCTACGTACAACTCGATACCGCAGCACCCGGAGCCACTGCACAAATCGGCGATGTCATCACCACCACCGAAGCGCACTACTTCACCGTCACCTACAGCGATAATCTCTCGCTTGACGCAGCGACGATCAACGGCAACAACCAGGCCATCCGCGTCGTCGGGCCCAACGGATTTGAAAGCTTCGCCGAGTATGTCAGCAGCAGCGACGGCGAGGGGGCGGCACGCATCGTCACCTACCGCATTGACGCGCCGGAGTCGGCCTGGCACGGCGCGGATAACGGCCAGTACACCGTGATGATGGAGGGCGACCAGATCACCGACACTGCCGGCAACGCGCTGGCTTCAGGCGTCGTCGGCACGTTCCACGTTGCAGTGCCGATGGTGATGCTGCGGGGCGACGGCGGCATGCAACGCATCCAGTTCACCGACGACCGCGGAACCGACGTCACGATCATGTTGCGCGGCAGCGATGCCGACCTGCTTTTCTACGGCACGATCGACACTGTCGAAACCCGTGGCCGCAGCATGTTGGTCACCGGCACACAGTTGCACCTTGAGCAGATTGAACTGCTCGACAGCACCGACCGCGCCGTCTTGATGATCATGGGGCGCGGCGGCGACGGGACTGTCTATCTTGATCAGATCGTAGGGGACGGGCCGCTGAATCGGCTGATGGCGCGCGAGACGATCATGCGTGGCGACGGTGTGGTTCTCGGCGAGAACGGCTACGCCCGGATGATTCAACTCGGCGCGCTTGCTAATGGGGCCGACGTGATTCTTCCCGGTGACGCGGAGAGGCACACGACCATGATGATGATCGGGTCGATCGGCGCGGATAGCGACATTCTTGTCGCTGCCGACGTCCGCATGCTTCGGGCTGCGAAGTGGGTGAGCGGGACTCTGGAGGCAGGTTCGCTCGGCAATGTCATCATCGACGGCCCGCTCACGGACAGCACATGGATTATCGCGGGCGACGTCGGCAATCTCCGCCTGAACGACGTGACGAACTGGACCCTGAACGTGACCGATGGCGGGAGTGTCCGCGGGCTTGGCCTCGGTCGTGTGGTGGAGACGAACGTGAATGTCGAAGGCGAACTCGGCATGTTGCGCGTCACCGACTGGTCCGGCGGCTCGATCACGGCTGAGTCGCTGCGGATGCTGCAAAGCAGCGGCGACCGCATGAGTGATGTCGCAGGCGATTTCACGGCGAACCTCACGCTTACCGATGCAGAGGCCCGGATGACGCTGGGCAATGTCCGCATTGCAGGCGCGATCGAAGGCGGTCTGTGGGATGTTCGGGGGCAAGCCGGCATCATCAGCGCCGGCGACGCGAGCGGCTGGGTTTTGCAGGCCGACGATCTGCGCGGCCTGCGCCTTGGGAGCGTGAGCGATGTCAGCCTCACCGCCGATGCGATCAACATGGTCCAGGCGTTCGACTGGAGCGGCGGGGCGATCGAGGCCGGGTCCATCGGGTCATTGCAGATGCGAGGCGATCGAAGAACCGACATCGCTGGCGATTTCTCCGCCGATCTCACGCTCACCGACAGTGTTGCACGCCAGGTGCTGCGTCACGCGCGCATCGCTGGCGACATCATCGATAGCACGTGGTCGCTCAACGGCTCGGTGGGCATGATTGCCGCGGCGGGCATGCATGGCAGCACCGTGTTGGTGGGTGTGGATGAAGCGGCCGGCGCGCTGTCGCACGACGTGGCGGCGCTTCCTGAGGCGTTCGATTTGCGGAGCATTTCGCTTCGCTCAGCGCGTGGAGACACTGGGCCGACTTTCAGCGACAGCCGCATCGCCGCCGGTGATCTGCGCATGGCGAGCCTCGGCAGCGTGCAAACGGACAACGCGGGTGAGGCCATCGGCATTACGGCGGGGGATCTTGCGATGTTCCGCTACACGTCTCACGGCACCGGGCAGAGCGTCAATCTTCGCTTCGCCGACACCGATCTTTACGAAGACGACGATCTGATCGTGCGCATCCTGTAGCAAGCGGCTCGCCTGCGCGGAGGCCTCATATCAGAGCCCCTCTCTGGCCTTGCAGAACATCATGATGGCGAAGGTGACGATGCCCGCGAGGAAGAAGCCCAGGGCGTCGGAGGCGAAGACGAGCGAGAGAAACGCGGCGATGCCGAGCGCTATCAGAAGCCACAACGGCACGGAACGATCTTCCAGATCGGCGACCTTCCCCACCGCCAGCAGCAGCCCGGTGAGAATGACGACATCCAGATGCGGGATGGCGGGGGCGACGACGTCGGGCATGGCCGGAACCTTTCTGACGCAGGACGTGCTTGGCCTGGCATGGTCATACCGCGGGCCTGTTCACTTTATCGTCACGGCAGACCGGGTGCGATCCATCGTCTTCCTCCCAGGTGCGGAATAGTCCGGCCGGGTGAGGGCACATCATCAGCAACGAATGCATAGGTGCGATCGGCGGTGTGCGTGCACCGTCATCAGCACTGACGACGGCATTGTTACTGGCGAAAGGAGCCACCATGCGTATGCGGAATGTAGGCGTGATTGCAGCGGCCGCGATGGTCTTTGCGGCGGTCGGAGCGGGTTATGCGGCCCAGACGAAGGAAGCGAAGCGGCCGGACGTGCTGGCAGTTGCCTTCCACGCTGACTGGTGCGGCACGTGCAAGCAGATCGAAAAGCCTGTGGGCGAAACGGTGAAGCACGCGGCTGGCATGCCGATGCTGTTCGTCATGCTCGATCTCACGGACGAGCAGACTCAGGCACAGTCGGAGATGCTGGCCGGGGCGCTCGGGCTTGACGAGGTTTGGGCGGAATATTCCAAGGGCACCGGTTTTGTGCTGCTGATCGATCGCAAGACGGGCGAGGTGATGGAACGCCTGACGGCCAAGCACTCGGCTGCGGAGATGATCGAGGTGGTGGACGCAGCGCTGGCGCGTGCCGGCTGAGCACCTCGCTTCGCACTCGGATCGGCTGCATTGACGAGACGTTCACGAACGTGGAAACCGGCTGCGGTGTTTCCCGTGTGTGCGTCTCGTCATTGCTTTTCGGCCTGTTCCGAAGTCGCCATGATTGCCGCGGCTGCGCCGTTTGCTGCCGCTCGCCTCAGTGCCGCGACGCGTCCGTTGCCGTCGGGGTGCACGCGGTTGGTCAGGAGGATGACGTAGGTTTTGTGCTTCGCATCCAACCAGAACGAGGTGCCTGTGAACCCGGTGTGCCCGAACGTGCTGCCCACGGCGAAGCCGTCGCCCCGGGGCGAGGACGAGTAGCCGGTGTCGACATCGAACACGTACGATCGGCTGTTGCTGCCGTCTGGCATCGCGTGCGGCGTGGTCATCGTCTCCACGATTTGCGATGAGAGAATGCGTGTTTCTCCGTACACCCCGCCGTTGAGGATCATCTGGCAGAAGCGTGCGAGATCCTCGGTTGTGCTGAAGAGCCCTGCGTGACCGGCCACGCCGCCGAGGGCATAGGCACGCGGATCGTGAACCTCGCCCCGCATCCATCGGCCCGCGCGCTGCTGCGTCGGCGCGATACGCTGACGCCAATCCTCAGGCGGAACGTAAGCGGTTGCCTGCATGCCCAGGGGCTTGAAAATTTCCTCGTGGGTGAATTGATCGAGCGGTCGACCATCGACGGCCTCCACCAGTTGCCCAAGCACGATGTACCCCACATCCGTGTAGGCGAACCGGGAGCCGGGTTCCCACCGGGGGCCTCGGTTATAGATCAACGCCAGCCCGGCCTCTGCGCCATCCTCAAAATCCGATAGCGGGTTCGCCGGCGCCAGCCCGCCTCGGTGCAGCAGCAGCTGTTCGACGGTGATGGCTTCCTTGCCGTTGCTGGCGAAGGCAGGGAGGTAGGTCGCCACGGGGGCGTGGACATCGACCTCGCCGCGATCGACCAGCATCATCACCGCGGTGGCGGAGAACACCTTCGAAAGTGAGGCCAGGTCGAAAATCGTGTCGTGCGTCATCTGCTCTGTTTCGGGCTGCACCGCGCGATGGCCGTAGGCTTTGTGATAGAGCGTGTGAGGGCTCGCGCCCACCAGCAGCACCGCGCCGGGTATGTCGCCGGCTTCAACGGCAGCGCGGATGGCCTCGTCCACCGGGACCATCTGCTCAAGGTCGAACGTCGGCGGGGGCGACGCGACCGCCGCCTTCTCCGCTGGGGCTGAACATCCCATCGGCATCGCCAAAATCCAGGCGGCCGCCATCAGGGCGAGCATCCCTTTCGTGCGGGACCTTCGAAACGGATTGCGCTGCCTTACCTGATATGCCACGGTGCTGCTCCACGAGGTCTACGCGTTCAATCGCAACAAGATAGTGCAAATGCCGATCCCTTCCCATCGCCTTCTCAGTGCCTGCCCGAGCCTATGACGGGGAGCTTCGCGGCTGGCCGTCGCTGGCGACTGGATTTGCCGGGAGGCTGCGGGGGCCTGATAATGGGTGGGACTCCGGGCAATAGGGGAATCAGGAATATGTATCAGGCTAACGATATGTCAGACGCGCGGCGTCTTGTTGATCATGCCCACAGTCGCGGCTTTGGGTGGGCGTTTCTGTCGGGCGTTCTGCTCTGCCTTTCGCTCGGCGCTGGGGCGGTTCAGGCGGCGGAGCCGGGCGAGCAGATTTACGCTGAGAAGTGCGCCTCCTGTCACGGCGTGTCCGGCGAAGGCGTGCGGGGAGAGTTCTCCAGCCACCTCAGCGGAGACATGTCGCTGGCGAAGCTGGGCAGCTACATCGAGCGATGGATGCCCGAGGAAGATCCCGACGAGGTGGTGGGCGAAGAGGCGGAGCAGGTGGCGCGGTATGTCTACGACGCTTTCTATTCGCCGATCGCCCAGGCCCGCAATCGACCGGCCCGCGTTGAGCTGTCTCGGCTCACGGCTGAGCAGTACCGCCATGCCGTCGCCGACGTCGTCGCCAGCTTCCGGTCGCCGAGTGCTTCAGGAGATGATCGCGGCTTGCAGGCGCAGTATTTTAACGCCAGGCGGCCCGGTGGCGACCGCGTCGCTGAACGCACCGATGAGCAGGTGCAGTTCGAGTTCGTCGGGGGTGGCGAGGTGGCAGAAGGGCTGGATTCGGTGGGGTTTTCCGCAAGGTGGCGTGGTTCGCTGATCGCGCCCGAGACCGGAACCTACGAGATGATCGTCCGTACCAATCACGGTTTTCGGCTGTGGGTGAACGGGACGGAGACGCCGTTGATTGATGGGTGGGTCGTCTCGCGCAATGAGACGGAGCATCGCGCGTCGATCTTTCTGATCGGCGGCCGCCGCTACCCGCTTCGGCTGGATTTCACGTCGCGCGATCAAGGCGTGAATAAGGACGACCCCGATGCGAAGCCGGTCGAAGGTTTCCTTGACTTGAAATGGAAGAAGCCGAAGCACGTGGCGGAGGTGATCCCCTCACGCTACCTCTCGCCGAAGGGGTCGCAGGAAGTGTTGGTTGTGGCGACGCCGTTCCCGCCGGAGGATCGAAGCGTCGGGTACGAGCGTGGCACGTCGATCTCAAAGGCGTGGCATCGTGCGACGACGGACGCGGCCATCGAGGTTGCGAATTACGTCAGTGACAATCTCACGGACCTGGCAGGCGGCAGCGATGATGCGGAGGAGCGCCAAGCGAAGGCTCGCGCGTTCGCCGTTCAGTTCGTCGAACGCGCCTTCCGTCGTCCCCTCAATGAAGCGCAGCAGCAGTTGTTTGTCGATCAGCAGTTTTCGACTGCGCCTGATCTTGAAACGGCCGTCAAGCGCGTGGTGCTGCTGGCGTTGTCTTCGCCTCGGTTTCTCTACCTGGATTTCGGATCGGAAAATCCCGACAGCCACGAGGTGGCCACGCGATTGTCGTTCTCGCTGTGGGATTCGGTGCCCGACAAGCAGCTGCGTGAAGCTGCCGATGCGGGCGAGCTTGCCTCGGCCGAGGCGGTGAGGCGCCAGGCCGATCGCATGGTCGACGACCCGCGGACACGGCACAAAATGCGGCAGTTCTTCCACCATTGGCTGCATTTGGAACACAACGCGGACGCCAGCAAATCCGACGAGGTCTTCCCGGAGTTCGACGAAGCACTCGTTTCCGATCTGCGACGCTCGCTCGACCTTTTCCTCGAAGATGTCGTTTGGGGCGACAACCCGGACTTCCGGGAGTTGATGCGTTCGAACGAGCTGTACATCAACGGCCGTCTCGCCGCCTACTACGGTTTCGATCTCCCCGCCGACGCGCCGTTCCAGAAGGTGAAGGCGGACCATCCGCAGCGTCGGGGCGTCGTCTCGCATCCTTACGTGATGGCGGTGTTCGCGTACCACGACACGACCTCGCCGATTCACCGCGGTGTGAATCTGGCGCGAGGCATGCTCGGCCGAACGTTACGCCCGCCGCCCGAAGCCTTCACCCCCGATCCCGCGGATCTGCATCCGGAGATGACGACGCGTGAGCGGGTCGCCGAGCAAACGGCACCGGCAGCGTGCGTCTCCTGCCATAGTCTGATCAATCCGCTTGGCTTTACGCTCGAAAACTTCGACGCTGTCGGACGCTTCCGCGAGGAGGAAGAGGGCAAGCCGATCGACAGCTCAGGCGGCTACGAACTGGGGTCTGGCGAGCTGGAATCGTTCGAAGATGCAAGCGACCTCGCAGCCTATCTTGCGATGAGCGCCGAGGCGCGCGAGGCGTTCGTCCTTCAACTTTTTCACCATCTGGTGAAGCAACCGATTCGCGGCTACGGGCAGGATAAGCCGGCGGAAATGGGCGACGTGTTCGCGGAGCACGATTACCACATTCGCCGCATCATGGCCGAGATCGCCGCAACGGCGGCCCTCGCGGGAACGCAGGCCGAGTCACTAACGCAGGCATCGCCCTCACCGTCTTCTGATAAATAACAACACCCAAGACCTTTTCGACGTGACCCACGGCTGCGAAAGGGTATAATGTGCTACAGATTGTTGATGCCTCGTGTCGACGGTTTTTTTCCCTGGAGCAGTAACGTGAGCAACAAACGCACCAGACGTCAGTTCGTCCGTGACATGGGGATCAGTGCTGCCGCGCTGCCCTTCATCGCGAACCTGCCGAGCCTCGGCTTCGCCCAGACCGGCAAGCGAAAGAAGAGACTCATCATCATGTTCAGTCCGAACGGGGTGGTGCAGCCGACCTTCTGGCCCGACGAGCAAGGCCGGGATTTCGCGCTCAAGGAAAGCCTCAAGCCCCTCGAGGCGTTCAAGGATCGTTCGCTGATTCTCAAGGGCGTCAACTGCCAGGTCCGCGGCGACGGCGACAACCACATGCGCGGCATGGGCTGCCTGCTCACCGGCACCGAACTGTTCCCCGGTAACGTGCAGGGCGGTTCACACACGCCCGCAGGCTGGGCAAGCGGCAACTCGATCGATCAGGAAATCAAAACATTCCTGCAGAAGGACGCGGCCACGCGCACCCGATTCGGCTCGCTCGAATTCGGCGTCATGGTCCCCGACCGCGCCGACACCTGGACGCGCATGTCGTACGCCGACGCGAATCGGCCGCTGACGCCCATCGACGATCCCTACCAGATGTTCAACAAACTCTACGGCCAGATGGCCGATCGCGAATCGGTCAGGAGCGTCCTCGACGATCTCCAGGCCGACATGGAAAAACTCAACCGCACACTCAGCAAAGACGACCGTCGCCTGCTCGAAGAGCACGCCGACTGGGTGCGCGACATGGAGCGTGAGCTCGCGGAAGCTGAGGAAGCAAGCAAAGCCGGCCACGCGGTGCCGGAGCTTGAGCCCGATGTCGAGCGTGACAACGACAACATGCCGCGGCTGAGCAAAATGCAGATCGACCTGATGGTGAACAGCTTCGCCGCCGATTTCGCACGCGTCGCCACGCTGCAGTACACCAACTCGGTGGGGCAGCCGCAGATGCACTGGCTCGGCGTCGAGGGCCGACACCACACGTTGTCGCATGAGCCCGACAGCAACGAAGCTGTGCAGAAAGATCTGACGAAAATCAATAAGTGGTACTGCGAGCAAGTCGCCTACCTCGCCCGCAAGCTTGATGAGACGCCCGAGCCCGGCGGCGAGGGGTCGCTGCTGGACAACACCCTGATCGTCTGGACCAACGAACTGGGCAAGGGCAACTCCCACACGCTCAACGACATTCCATTCGTGTTGGTAGGCGGCGGGCTGGACTTCGACATGGGCCGATCGGTGCAGTACGAAGGCCGCGGCGTCGCGCACAACCGCCTGCTCATGTCCCTCGCCCACGGCTTCGGCCATCACATCGACCGCTTCGGCAACCCCGACTTCTGCGGCGACGGCCCACTGACCCTGACGTAAACCATGCCAGGCGATCCAGCGGTGTAAGCAAAGCCACCTGTCGGATTCGAACCGACGACCTGCTGTTTACAAGACAGCTGCTCTGCCAACTGAGCTAAGGTGGCGACTGTTGTCAGGGAATCGTACCGCGAAACTCGGCGACGGCAAGGGGGCCTGCATATGGTCAGGGCCTTGGCCGATGGCCCCGCGCCGAACGCCTGCCAAGGCCGGGGATATGTGTGATCGCCTTACTCGGTTTCGGGGGTGTCCGATGGTGGGGGGGGCGGGTTGTTTCTGTTTTGCTGCTGGCGCTTTTGCTGAGCGATGACCTTTTGTTTGAACTGGTCGAATGATCGGCTGAGCGTGGCGTGCAGGCGTGGGACCTGGGCTGCGGACATGAAGATGCGAGCCGTGACGGTCGACCGCGGATAGAAGCTGGTGATGAAGTCGAAGCAGAACTCGGCTGGCGAATGCGTGATCATCACGGTGTTGGCGTAGGTGCCGGTGGCGACTTCTTCGGGGAGCTTGAGCTGGCCGTAGATCTCTTCGACGGAAGGCGGCGTAGGCGCGGCAGGAGGCTCACCAGGCGAAGCTTCATCGCTGAAGCCGCTGTCATACCCGCCAGCGGAAGGGGTCGAAGGGGTGGGCGTCTGCGTAGAGCCCGGGTCGCCGGTGTCGGAAGGGGGCACGCTTGCGTCGAGTCCTGCCGACTCCGCGCTGCTCTGCCCGGCATCCGCCGGCGCGTCGGATTTCGCCTCGGCGTCGGCGTCGGTTGCGGTGGGGGGGGTGGGCAGTTCGGGCATGGGGCCGAAGCGTTTGGTGTAGTTGTCGAAATTCTGCTGCATCGCCCGGACCATCGACTGCATGATGGTGGTCGGCAGCACGACGCGCGCGACGACCTGGTGCGGCCGGGTGACCGATTGCAGGAAGTCGATGATGAATTCGTGTGGCCCGTTCAGGACGAGCGCCCCAGTGGCGAAGACACCTCGGGAGATCTCTTCGGGAACGCGTGCGGAAACCTGCTCATGGCGGATACGCTGGGAGAACTGGCCGGGCTGATTCGGATCGGGGGAGGATGGATCGGTCATGACATCACGTTAGACCGATGCGCCCGCGGTCGCAAGCGCCGCGGCGGGTCCGCCACGCGGGTTCAGCCCCGCCGCTTGAGCCGGAGGGGGCGACGAATTACGCTACGGTCGCTTTGAAGAGACCGGATTCACCGCATAGAGAGATTTTCATGTCCATCATCAGATACGGTATCATCGGCGCGGGGGCGATTGCGCAGCGTCGGCACATGCCCGAAGCGCATGCTCACGCTCATTCTACCGTCGCCGCCATTGCCGATCCGTCCGAGGGCCGGGCCGAGGCCATCGCCCAGACCTACGGGGCTCGGCCTTACACCGACTACAAAGCGATGCTTCAGGATGAGGATATCGACGCCGTCGTCGTCGCCTGCCCCAACGCCTACCACGCGCCGATGACCATCGCTGCCCTCGAAGCGGGCAAGCACGTGCTGTGCGAGAAGCCGATGGCCACCACCCGCGAAGACGCCCGGAAGATGATCGCCACGGCCGAGCGCACCAAGCGCCACCTGATGATCGCCATGAATCAGCGTTTCATGCCCGCCCACATCACGGCGAAACGGATCCTCGATTCCGGCCGCCTCGGCAAAGTGCTCACCTTCCGCACGGCCTTTAAGCACGGCGGGCCCGAAGCGTGGAGCGTCGACGGCTCAAAGAGCTGGTTCTTCGATGCCACCGCAGCCTTCATGGGCGTCACCGGTGACCTCGGCGTGCACAAGGTCGACCTCGTCCGCTGGCTGCTCGGCGATGAGTTCAGCGAAGTGTCCGCGGCCATCGAAACCCTCGACAAGACCGGCCCCGACGGCAAACCCATCGGCCTGGACGATAACGCGTTCCTCACGCTGCGCACCGCGAGCAACGTCCTCGGCACCGTCAACCTCTCCTGGACCACCTACAGCGGCGAGGAAAACGACACCGTCATCTACTGCACCAACGGCGTGCTGAAGATCGGCACCGATCCCGACTTCGCCGTGACCGTCGACTACCGCAACGGCGACCGCGAACTGCACAAAGTCGGCGCCCTCGCCACCAACGATTCGCAGGTCGCCAGCGGCGTGATCGATGCCTTCACCGAAGCCATCCGCACCGACCGCACCCCCGAAGTCGACGGCACCGAAGGCTACCGCTGCCTGAACGTGATCCTCACCGCCATGGAATCGGCCAAGGCCCATAAAGTTACGCCCATCGACAACAACGTCACCTGATAAACTGTGCGAAAGCACGTTCGGCCATCGCCAAGCAGCCGCCAAGAAGCGGCTCAAAACCAGCAAGGAAATAACGCATGGATGCGTTTCTGATCAAAGGCGGCAAACGGCTCAAGGGCCCGGTCAAAGTCAGCGGCTCCAAGAACGCCGCCCTGCCTTTGATGGCCGGCACGCTGCTGGCCGAGGGCCCGGTCACGCTGCACGATGTCCCGCATCTGTCGGACATCAACAACATGGCCCGCCTGCTTCGGGAGCTCGGCTGCGAAGTCTCCCACGGCGACGATCGCACCATGCGTATCGAAGTCACCGACGAGCACAACTCACACGCCCGCTACGACGTCGTCCGCACCATGCGTGCCAGCATCTGCGTGATGGGCCCGCTGCTGGCCAAGCGTGGCTCGGCACGCGTCTCCATGCCAGGCGGCTGCGCCATCGGCGATCGCCCGGTCGACCTGCACCTCCGCGGCCTTGAAGCACTGGGGGCGGAGGTCGAACTCGAAGGCGGCGACATCCTCATCCGCGCCAAGAAACTCCGCGGCAACCGCATCTTTCTCGGCGGCCCCTTCGGCCCCACCGTGCTCGGCACCATCAACGTGATGAGTGCTGCCACCCTTGCTGAGGGCACCACCATCATCGAGCAGGCGGCGTGCGAACCCGAAGTCACCGACGTCGCTGACATGCTCAACGCCATGGGTGCTCACATCTCCGGGGCCGGCACGCCACGCATCACCATCGAAGGCGTTAAAACGCTGGGTAATACCGAGCATCGCGTCGTTCCCGACCGCATCGAAGCGGGCACCCTGATGATGGCTGCGGCGATCACCAACGGCGATATCCGGATCGACAACTGCCCCCTCGACGCCCTGACCGCGCTGATGGATTGCCTCTCCGCGATCGGCGTCAGCGTCGAACCGGTCGACGGCTCGGTCGACCCAATGCGCACCAGTGTCGACGTCGCCTCCGCCCGCCGTCTGAGTCCCGTGACCGTGACGACCCAGCCGCACCCGGGCTTTCCGACCGATCTGCAAGCGCAGATCATGGCGTTGCTGACGATCGCGGACGGCAACTCGATCATTACCGAGAAGATCTTCCCCGAACGTTTCCTGCACGTCGCGGAACTCAGCCGCATGGGTGCCCGCCTCTACCGGCAGGGGCCGACCGTCATGGTCACCGGCGTGAACCAGCTCATCGGCGCACCGGTGATGGCTTCGGATCTGCGTGCGTCAGCCGGCCTCGTCCTCGCAGCACTCGGCGCCAAGGGGACGACCACCATCAACCGTGTCTATCATCTTGATCGCGGCTACGAACAACTCGAAAAGAAGCTCATCAGCCTCGGTGCCGAAATCGAGCGCATCAAAACCGACGTCTGACCCCCCCCATCTGTTCCCGCATGTTGCCCCGACCGAATTGGAAAGCCCCCATGCCGCAAACTGAAGCCACGAAACTCGATGCCGAACTGCTTGCCATGCTCGTCTGCCCCGTGACGCGTTCGCCGTTGCGGCAGGAGGGCGACGAATTGGTGGGCGAAACAGGCGGCCTCCGCTTCCCCATCCGCGACGGCATCCCCGTCCTGCTCGCCGACGAGGCCACGCTCCCCAAGGGCTTCGACAGCCTCGAAAAGTTCAAAGAGCACTTCGCTTCTTGAAGCACTGCCAAAAACGCCCCCAACGAGCCGCGACCGTAAGGGAGCGGATGTGCGTAAGGCTTCTGACGCGCGTGGCGGAACGCGTGGAACGATGAGCGGTGACTTGTCTTGTACGTGAAGTGCTAACGTGACGGTGCGCGAAGGCCTAGCACACGACCGCTCACTCACGGTCGCGGCTCGTTTGAGACGTTCGTGAATCGTCGCGAGCGTTTGCTAAACCCCTTCAGCGCGGCGGAGCCATTCGGTTTCCAGCGGTCGCAACTCAGCGGCGAGTTTGTCGCGCGTCGCCTGCAGCCGTTTCACCTTTTCACCATCACGGTAAACGTCGGGATCGGCCAGCTGCTTGTCCGTCTCGGCCAGCTTTGCTTCGAGCTCCACCATCGTCGCTTCAAGCTTCTTCTGACTCAGCTTCGTCTCCGCCCCCCCCACCTTGCCCGACTGTTTGTCCGAGCGTTTGGGGGGGCTCGGGGCGTTCTTTTTCGAGGGCGAGGCGGGGGCGGAAGATTTCGATTCGCTCGACGATGCGCCGGACCCAACGGTGGGGGGGGCGGCGGCGATGTAGTCGGAGTAGTTGCCCAGGAAGTGCCGGGCGTTGCCGTGGCCGTCGAAGATGATCAGTTGATCGACCAGTGCATCGAGGAACATCCGGTCATGGGAGATCACGATCAGCGTCCCGCCGCCCGTTTGTTTGCCGCCGTAGCCCGAGGGTTCGGCTGCGTACTGGCCGAGCGCCCGTTCGAGTCGCTCAGCTGAGGGGATATCCAGATGGTTCGTCGGTTCGTCGAGCACCAGCAGGTTCTTGGCGCTGACCAGCAGCCCCGCCAGGACGCCGCGCGCCCGCTCACCGCCGGAGAGCACCGCCAGCTGTTTTTCCTGATCGATGCCTGAGAACAGGAACGCCCCCGCCAGGTCGCGTGCTTCCTGTTCCGTCCCGCCGGGCACGAACTTTTGCAGGTACTGGATGACGGTCAGGCTCAGGTCCAGGTCGTCATGCGTCTGCGTGAAATGGCCCACCTCCAGCGAGGCCCCCAGCCGGACGCGTCCGGCGTCAGGCGGCTGCTCACCCAGCAGCGTCCGAATCAGCGTCGTCTTTCCCGCGCCGTTCGGCCCGATGATGCCGATGCGATCCGCACGTTGAATCGTCAGCGAAAAATCGTGGAACAGCGTCTTGCTGTCGTACGCTTTGCTGATCTCGTCGGCCGTCACCACCAGATCGCCCGAGCGCGGCGGCGGCGGAATGGTGATGTTCACCTCGTCCATATCCGCCGGCCGTTCCAGAAGCTCATCACGCTTGTAGCGCTCCAGCCGTTTCTCCCGGCCCTGCGCCTGCGACGAGCGCTGCCCCGCCCGGTAGCGGTCAATGAACTGCTGCTGCTGGCGGATGTGGTCCCGCTGTTTGTCGTAGCGCCGTTGCTGCGTGAGCCGGCGTTCGTACCGCTGCTCGCGAAAAGCAGCATAATTGCCGGGGTATTCTGACAGCCGCCCCATCTCCAGCTCGTAGATGCGATCGACCGAACGATCCAGCAGCCACCGGTCATGGCTGACCAGAATCACCGCCCCGCGGTAGTCAGCAAGGTAGCGCTCGAGCCATTCCCGCCCAGCGATATCCAGGTGGTTGGTCGGCTCATCGAGCAGCAGAATCTCAGGCTCCTGCAGCAGCAGCTTCGCCAGGGCGAGCCGGCCCTTCTGGCCGCCGGAGAGGTCGGAAACTTTGACGTCGAAGAACGCATCGTCGAGGCCGAGGCCGTGCAGCGTGGCATCGATCTTATGATCCACCGCGTACCCGCCGGCAGCGTGGATCTGCCGTTCGAGCTTCTCGTACTGCTTCATCAGCTTCTCGAGCGCGTCGTCCGCAGCGGTGGCCATTTCGTGGGTGACATCGTGAAGCTTGCGATGCAGGCGCTGCAACTCGGCGTAGGCGGAGCCCGCTTCCTCACGCAGCGTTTTGCTTTCGTCGAGGTCCGGATCCTGCGTGAGGTAGCCGGCGGTGGCGTTGCGGGCGAGTTGAATCTGCCCGGACTCAGGCTTGAACGGCGAAGCGCCCACGACCAGCTTCAACAGCGTGCTCTTGCCGCAGCCGTTGGGGCCGACCATGCCGACGTGCTCGCCGGGCTCGACCGAAAGCGAAATGCCGTCGAGCACCACGCGGTCGCCGATGGACAGATGTAGATTTGCGATTGTAAGAAGGGCCATAGTCCGGAGAGTGTCCTCGCCCACCGCCGTCGACGCAAGCGCTCCAGCGTTCACCGGCGGCCGCGTTAGCGGGCGATCGCAGATCGCCGTCGGGAGCACCCCCGGCTGCACGGCCTGTGCCGGTTATTTCGCTTGTCCTAGTCATGATGTACAGGTACACTCGGCCCCCGGCTGGCGTTCCGGGGACTTTTACGCAGCAGATTATCTGGCGAACTGGGTGTTGCCGTGATTTCACGGAGCGCGCCGCGTTCCTGTCCCGGCATCCATCCAACAAACGGCGAGACGGCAAATGATGTTTAGACAACGCTTGATTACAGCGTGCGTGGTGGTGCTCGGAGCGATGCTGCTGGTGAATCCCGCAGCCGGGCAGACCCAGATCGACCGGTTCGAAAGGCAGCTTGAGCAGGTCCGCCGCGAGACGCGGATGCTCGTCCATCCCGACGTGCCTGTTGAGCAGCGGGCGCTGGTGGATTTCGGAGCCTACGCTTCGTTCTACTTCCTCGCCATGGATGACATCCAGGGCAGCACGCACATCCTGCGTCAGACGGAGTTGAACCCCTACGCCCGGGTCAATTTCGACGGTGCTCACGAGTTCTTCTTCCGCGGCCGCGTCGGCTACCGCGACTGGAACAGCGGCGACGCCTTCGACGGCCGAGGCGACCGCACGCTCGGCCCCCACCTCGAACGCGCCTACTACCGCTTCGACCTCCGCCGCGCCATGGCCGCCTACGAAGGCGAGAACATCGACTTCAACCTGACCATTCAGGGCGGTCGGCAACTCGTCCACTGGGCCAACGGACTCGTGCTCAGCACCGAACTCGACGGCGGTATCGTCGGCGGTGAACTCGGCTCCCTCACGATCCAGGCGATCGGCGGCCGATCCCGCAAGCGTCAAACCGACATCGATTCCGCCCGACCACGCTTCGATCGCAACATGCAACGCGACTTCTTCGGCGGCATCGTCACCTACGAACTCTCCGCCAACCACCGCCCCTTCGTCTACGGCCTCGTCCAACGCGATGAGAACGACGACGAAAGCATCAACTTCCTCGGCAGCGACACGCGATTCGACTACAACAGCCACTACATCGGCGTCGGCTCCGAAGGCAATCTCACCGACAAACTGCTCTACGGCGTCGAAGCCGTCTATCAGGGCGGCGACACGCTCAGCTTCGCTCCCTTCGGCACGCAAACGCGTGAAGATATCCGCGCGTGGGCACTCAGCGCCCGGGGCGACTACCTCGTCACCGATGCCAACAACACCCGCTTCACCGCCGAGTTCGTCGCAGCCAGCGGTGACGATGACCGCGTCTTCCACACCACCAACACGTTCGGCGGCGTCCAGCCCGGCCACACCGACAACGCCTTCAACGCCTTCGGCCTCGTCAACACCGGCTACGCATTCAACACCAACGCCTCGAACCTCCTCATGCTCCGCCTGGGCGCGTCGACCTATCCCTTCGCCGAAACGCAGGGCATCTTTCAGCGCCTGCAACTCGGTGCCGACTTCTTCGTCTTCAACAAAATGGACGCCGACGGCCCCATCGACGAACCCACCGACGACAGCCGCTATCTCGGCCTCGAAACCGATTTCTACGCCAACTGGCAAGTCACCAGCGACCTCGCCGTCACCACACGCTACGGCGTCTTCTTCCCCGGCGGCGCCATCGCAGCCGGCTCCAACCCACGCCACTTCCTCTTCACAGGCGTGACGCTCGGCTTCTAAGAAACACCCACCCGCACCGGCGAATCCGCGTGGAGCCTCAAACGATGAACGCATACAAGACAACACGCAACGCAATCCTGCCTCTCGCACTCATCACGCTCATGCTCGTGATGACCGGATGCCAGTCCGCACGCATCGGCGAACCGCTCACCGACACGCTCGGCGGGGCTGACTTCGAGCAGCAGATGGCCTTCTGGCACGAACTCAACGAACGGCCCATCACCAGCAACGACGAAGCCTTCCACGCGCTGCTGCTCTACTTCGACGGCAGCGCCACCGAGCACACCTACGCCGATCGTGTCACGGAACTCAAGCTCCGCCGCTGGCTCCCGGATGACTTCAACGAAGACGCCGACGTCGCCGTCCGCCGTGGCACGCTGGCCGTCGCACTGGCGCAGGCGCTGGAGATCGAAGGCGGCGTCGTCATGAGGCTCACCGGCCCCACCCCCCGCTACGCCACCCGTGAGCTGGTCTACCTCAACCTCTTCCCCGCCAGCACCGCGCAGCAAACCTTCAGCGGTGCCCAGTTCGTCGGCGTCATCGGCCGGGTCGAAGATTATCAAAGGCGTCAGGAACACAGCCGGCAGCAGGCCGAGCCCGCCCCCGAGGAAGACATGCCCGCCGACGTGGCCCAGTCCCGATGAAATCTTCCGCCCGCACGCCAACGATGCAACGAGCAGAAAACCCAACGCCTCCCGCTTCAGGAGCGATCATGAGCGTCTCTCGCCCAAACCCGAACCGCACATCGCCCGCCGTCCTCACCACGCTGCTGCTCGCGCTGCTGCTGGCCTGGTCGCCCGCGCTCGCCCAGGACGAACCCGCCAACGGCGAGGCCGACGACCCCGCCGCCCCCCCAGCGGTTCAGCAGCCCGAAGGCGAGGCCGAGGCTCAGCCCGAGGCCGAGCTTGCGCCCGAGCCCGAGCCGCAGGACGAAGCGGAACCCGACCAGCCGCAGCCCGCGCCCGGCGAGCCGCTGGAGATCATCGTCGAAGCCGTTCAGGGCATGGTGCAGGTGCGCCAGGATGAAGAGGGTGAATGGCAGCGCGCCGAGCCGGGCATGGCCTTGGCGATTGGGGCGGAAGTCCGCACCGGGCCTCGCAGCATCGTCCGTCTCCAAGTCGGCGCGACGCAGACCATCACGCTCGACCGTCTCGGCACGGTGCAGGTCCTCGAAGCGATCAAACGTGAAGGGGTGATCAACACCGACATCGGCATGCCCTACGGCCGCACGCGATACCAGGTGCAGTCCGTCGAAGACGTTGAGCATTCCGGGCAGATTCGCAGCCCCTCCGCTTCGCTCGCGGTCACCGGCTCCGAGGGCCTGCTCGAAGATTATGCCGACCGCCCACCGCTAGGCGGCTCCGACTCCGGCACCATCGCCTTCATCAACACCGACGGCCGCTTCATCCCCCTCGATCCGCCCTCGCGCATCGAAGGCGACCAGACCGCGGGCGCCCAATATCAGCTCGCCGACGGAACCTTCAACCCCCTCGGCCTCTCGCTTAGCGAACTCGAACAATGGCTCATGGGCCAGTACCCCTCCGGCACCTTCCAGCACTGGCTCGCGGACTTCCACGAATTCCGTGATCACGACAGCGCCAACGCCAGCTTCGACTACTTCGCCGAGAACTTCGGCGAGGGCGGCGAAACGTTCCCCGGCGCGCTCAGCTTCGAGGTGATCGGGCCGCTAGATCTGGACTTCCCAGACCGAATGACGACACTGCAGGTGACCGATCCGTTCGGTGAAACACTCTCGCTGGACGACCCTCTTAACGACAACTTCGCCAGCAGTGATTCGGGCGGCAACATGTCTTTCTTTGCCAATGATGGCGAATATCAATGGTTCGTCGTTTGGCCCGAAGGCGTGCCCTACGGCACCTACACCGCCGAGCTTTGGAACGACACCAATCAGTTCCTCTCCGCCGACAGCTACGACGTCATCGTGCGCGACTCAGGAAATCAGGTGATCTACACCGGCTCCGGCGGCCTCGAGCCACCGCCCTACAGCGAGGGCAGCGAAAGAATCATCATCGAAATCCCACTGCTCGACTGAGGCTCCCCAATGAGTGGCGCCCGTAAGGAAGCGGTCGGCTCAACGCCAAACCCACACGGGGAGGTACGGCCACGCCAATGTGCCTGGCATCGACTGCTACTTGGGAAAACCCACCACAGAGGCACAGAGGGCACAGAGGTCGGAAAAGGCAGAGGCGGAAGAAACCTAAGAAAAGATCCATTCCACGCATTTTCTGCCTAGCCTGTCTTCTTTTCTCGTCTTTCTTACCTCCTCTTCCTCTGTGCCTCTGTGGTTGGTTTTCTCCTCCCCCCACTTGTGGTCGTGTTACGCTGAGATGAAGATATCGCCATGACGAATCTGGAGCGGAAGCGAACGCGGCAGACCTGGGCGGTGGGGTTGCTGCTCACCGCAGCCGTGGCCGTTGCCTCCCTCACCGGCTCGCTCAACGCGCTTGAAAACGCCTGGTACGATGCCCGCGTCCGGTGGTTCCAGTTCTATACGCCCGCTTCAAATCCTGAAAATTCACAAGCAGCCGACCGCATCGCCGTTGTCCACATCGATCAACCCGCCTTACAGCAGGTGGGATCATGGCCTTGGCCTCGGGCGCATCTGGCGCGCGTGGTCGATCAGCTTGACGCAGCGGGGGCGAACGTCATCGCGCTCGATCTGCTTTTCACTGAGCCCCAGCAGCCGCGTTTCGCCGTGGATGTTGATGGTCAGCCCGGTCAGCGCATCCACGACGACCGCGAACTCGCCAAGGCCCTCGCGCGCACCGGTCGCAGCATCGTGCCGGTGAATCTTCCGCTGCCCAGCCGTGAGCGCGACAAGTCCCGCACGCCCCGCCAGCTCATCGACGCGGCAGCGGAGCAGTTGCGTGAAGATCTGTCACAGCAGGCAGCGGCGGTGCGGGCCGTGCTGAACGCGCGTGATCAGACGCTGCGTGTCTCCGAAGGTGTCTGGGAAGATGCGTTCGTCAGTGCCCGGGAACGGGTGATGCGTGAAGCGGTGCATGCGGCCCTCGCCGCCGGCGTTGACGATCCAGCCGCGGCGTTCGCCCGCATCCTGCCCCAGGCCGATGCCGAGGCCGACAGCGTCTTGCGTCGCCTTTTTCAGCACCTTTGGCAGCGGGCGCAGGCCGAGCGCGCGATGCTTCGGTTCGGCCGAGCCGTCGATCCGCTCGCCACGCTTGCGCCGGAGGCGGAAGGCATCGCAGCGCCGATTCCGGAGATCGCCGAGGCGGCCGGCGGCAGCGGGTTCATCAACTGGGGCGGCGAAGGGGCCGTGCGAAGCCTGCCCCTCTGGGTCGAGCATGAAGGCCGGGCCTATCCGCAGTTCGGCCTCGCCGTCGCCATGCAGATGTTGAACGTTTCCGCCGCCGACGTGCAGTTCGAGCCGGGCCGCGTGATTCTGCCACGTGGCGAAGACGCCGCCCCGCTCATCATCCCCACGCACGCCGAGCACGATGCTGCGGGCAAGCCGCGGGGGCATCACATGGTCGTGCCCTGGTACGGCCCTGCGGAGTGGTGGGAGGTCATGTTCGACATCCCCGATCACACCAAAGCCCGCGGGCAGGTTCCGCTGTTGGCGGTGTGGGAGGTCGCCGAGGCGGAGCGTCGGCTGGCGGAGAATCGGGCGGAGGCTGTACGGGCGATTGAGTCCGTGCTGGCGGTGATGGATCCGTCGGGCCTTGCTTCTTTCCGCGAGCAGCAGTCGCAACTGGAGCCTGACGCCGCCGGGCAGGCGATCAAGCAGACCGCGCACGACGTGCTGAACGACGAGAGCATTCGCGACATGGTCGCCTACGCCGCCGACCTTCGTGACGAGGGCGAGGCCCTTGACGAAGTGACGCTAGGCCTTCTCGAATGGTACCAACAGCTTGAGCGGATCACCGAGGCCAACGCCGATCTGCAGGCCGTGCGGGATGAGCGTCAGCAATGGCTCCGCGAGCGCGTCGCTGACCGGGCGGTGTTCGTTGGGTGGACCGCCACGGGGGCCGTGGTCGATCTGGTCAACACGCCGCTGCACACGGAATGCCCCGGCGTGATGGTGCACGCCGCCGTCGCCCAGGCGATCATGCACGACCACTTCTGGCGAAGCAGCCCGCGGTGGTGGGGTCTGGCGGCTTTGCTGATCGTCAGCATCCTGATCATCGCAAGCGTCGCCACGTTTTTACCCCTGCTCGCCACGCTCGCCAGTCTGCTGGTCGCCGGCGGTTGGGCGCTGCTCGATGGTCTGCTTATCTTCGACATGCTCAGCATCGTCATGCCCGGTGCTGCGCCGCTTGTTGGCACCGCCGTGGTCTGGGGCGGGTGCGTCGCCTGGCGGTATCTGGTCGAGCGGACCGAACGTTCCCGCATCACCCGGCGGTTCTCCAGCTATGTCGATCCCGCCCTCGTGGAGTTCGTCGTCAACCATCCCGAGCAGGGCCAGCTTGAAGGCGAAGTGCGTGAGCTCACCGTCGTCTTCACCGACCTCGCCGGCTTCACCACGCTCTCGGAACGCCTCGGCGGGCAGACCGTCGCGCTGCTGAACGAATACATGGGCCTGATGGTGCCGCTCATCCGGCAGCACGGCGGGTTCGTCAACAAGTTCCTCGGCGACGGGATCATGTTCTTCTACGGCGCGCCCGTCCACCGCCACGACCACGCCGCCGACGCCGTCGCCACCGTCCTCGCCATGCAGCAGGCCATGCACGCGTTCAACGAAAGCCTCGCCGAACGCGGCATGATCGAGGCCATAGACGGCGGGAAAAGTGGGGGGGGTGGCGGATTGGGCATGCGTGCCGGCGTCGCCACGGGCAGCATGATTGTCGGTGATGCCGGCCCGCCCGACGCCAGCGATTACACCGTGCTCGGCGACACCGTCAACCTCGCCGCTCGCCTGGAATCGGCCAACAAAGCCGTCGGCACCCGCACCCTCATCACGGCGCGCACGCTCGAACTGGTCGGAGAAAACCGTTACGCCGTTCGCCCTATCGGTCGGCTGCAAGTGGTCGGCAAGCAGGAGGGCGTCGCCGTCTACGAACCGCTAGGGCCCGCCGATGCCGTCGATGCCGACACGCAGCAACTGATCGATGAAACCCGCGCCATGGTCGACGCATTTCAGGATGGGCGCTTTGATGATTGCCTCACCGCCGCCCGCACCCTCGAGCACCACGCGCCATCAGAAAAACTCATCGCTCTCTACCGCAAAGCCTGCGAAGCCCAACGCGAAGACCCCGACACCTTCACGGGCCAAATCGTACTCACCGAAAAGTAAATTAGCGGGCGATCGCAGATCGCCGTTGGGCCCTGCGGTGTGTCACTGGTGGCTTGCCCACCAGTGCCCCGGTCCGAACGTCAAGCACACTGGTGGACGAGCCACCAGTGCCACGCGCTAATCAGTAATCATGCCTTACGATTCGCCGGCGAATCATCCCATCGCGTGTTCAACGTGTGCTCGACGTCCACCAGATCCAGCAGCCGGCCGACCACGAAATCAACCAGATCCTCAACCGTTCGCGGCAGCATGTAAAAGCCCGGGTTCGTCGGTGCGATGATCGCCCCCGCTTCCGTCGCAGCAGCCATGTTGCGAATCTCGACCAAACTCAACGGCATCTCGCGATGCGCCAAGATCACCCGTCGGCGTTCCTTGAGTGCCACGCTCGCCGCCCGGTGCATCAGGTTGTTCGCCTGCCCCTGCGCCACCGCCGCAAGCGTGTTGTTTGAACACGGGCAAATGATCATGCCGTCATGCTTGAACGAGCCCGATGCGATTGGTGCCCCCACATCCCGATGCTGATGCAGTACGACGCGATCGCCCTCCGCCAGCGCCTTCACGTCCACGCCGAGTTCATCGTGCAGGAGCCGTTGACCCAGTGGCGAAACCACCAAGTGAACTTCCACGTCCGCAGCGACCAGCTGTTGCACCAGCCGCTGGGCGTACGCTGCCCCGCTCGCGCCGCTGATCCCTACCACGATGCGCCTGGGCATAATTCCAGCCTGTCATTGAAGGGGCGAATGCCGACCCCGGATTACCCGCGGCGGGTGCGGAAGCGTGAACCCAGCGTCTTGCGGGCCGGGCCCTTCGGCACGATGCCGCCGGGGAACAGGTTCGTGTCGACTTCCTTTTCAGTCGGCATCGCCACGCTCGCTGCAAATCGTGAGGTACGCGGCTCGACCTTCGGAAGCTCCGGCTCCGGCCTTCTGCCCGAATCGTCACGCCAGGTGGCCGGCTTCTCCGACGGCTCGAAGTCCGGGTACTCCAGCTTCTCGATATGCACGTTCGTGAGCTTTTCGATCTCCGTCAGCCTTTGCCCCTGCTCCGGCTCCACGAAGGTCCATGCCACGCCCGATCGGCCCGCCCGAGCCGTCCGCCCGATGCGATGCACGTACACTTCCGGATCGTCCGGCAGGTCATAATTGATCACATGCGTGATGTCGTCCACGTCCAGGCCTCGGCTGGCCAGATCGCTGGCGACCAGCACTTCCAGCTTGCCCGCCCGCAGCCGATCCATGATCCGCGTCCGCTTGTTCTGGGGCAGGTCGCCATGAATCTCGAACGCTTCCACGCCGTGGTCGTTCAGGTTCTTCGTGACCGAGCTGACCTTCCGTTTCGTGCGGCAGAAGATCACCGTCAGGCCCGGCTCTTCGTGGTCGAGCAGATGCCGAAGCATCCGCTGCTTGTCCCACGGCCGCACGGGCACGTAATGCTGCGTCACCATCGAAACGGTCAGCGAACCCGCCGCCGTGGTGATCTTCTCGGCATCTTCCTTCATGAACTGGCGGGCGAGGCGTTCGATGTCGTCGCTGATCGTGGCGGACACGAAGATCGTCTGATGCTCGCCGCGCATGCGTGAAAGCAGCTTGCGGATGTCGTCCCGGAAGCCGATGTCCAGCATCCGGTCCACCTCATCCAGCACCACCCACTTCACGCGGTCAAAGCTGAGGTTGCCCCGGCTCTGCAGGTCCATCACCCGGCCGGGCGTGCCGACGATCAGGTGCGCCCCGCCTTCGAGGTTCTTAATCTGCTGCTTGTACGATTCGCCGCCGACCACGCTCATCGCCCGGATCGGCGTGTGCTTCGCCAGCTCGTTAAGCTCGACCACGATCTGGGTCGCCAGCTCCCGCGTCGGGGCGAGGATCAGCGCCTGCCCGCCGACTTCCGGATCCGCCAGGTGCATCAGCGGAAGCCCGAACGCTGCGGTCTTGCCCGTGCCGGTCTTCGCCTGACCCAGCGCGTCCTTGCCGTTCAGGATCATCGGAATCAGCCGCGCCTGAATGTCGGTCGGATGCTCGAACCCGGCGTCTTTGGCGCCCTTGAGCACCGAATCACGCAGGCCCAGATCGTCGAACCGCTTGTCTTCGTGAAAAATGTCGCCCATGCCTGTCGCTCATTTCGTTGATTGTCAGCGACAGGCACTACGCGAATGGCGCGGTTGTTACTGAAGTTACTGCAACTACGGCGCAATCGGCGTAGCGGCCTGTCGTCCGACGGGGGGAATAAGTTCAAACGTTCCACTTCGGGACGTCCCGAGAGTCCGTTATAGTATAGCTGTTGAAGTAAGTCGGACAAGCAAATCGCACAATCCGCCAGTCGCGTCGATCAGGGAGGATCCGCATGGCCGCCACCAGCCGAATCCACATTGACCTGACCGCGCTCGATCACAACTGCCGCACCTGGCGAGAGGTGGTCGGCCCCGGCTGCCGTATCTGCGCCGTGGTCAAGGCCGACGCCTACGGCCTCGGTGCCGTCGCCATGACGCGCCGCCTGGCTGCGAACCACGTCGACATGCTTGCGGTCTACTCCGCCGAGCAGGCTTCGGAACTGGTCACGGCCGCCGCTTCCACGCCGATCCTGATCCTGATGCCCGTCGAAGACATCAGCCGGACCGATGCGCTCTATCGGCCCCTGGTGGCGGGGCGGTTGCACCTGGCGCTCCACTCGATGCGTCAGCTTGAGAAGGTCGACGCGCTCGGCCGACAGTTCGGCACCGCCATCCCCGTTCACGTCGAAGTCGACACCGGCATGAACCGCCTGGGCACGCCCCTGGCCGACGCCGAAGCGTTGATCCGCGCGATCCGTGACCGTCGATATCTCAAGCTCGCCGGGCTACTCTCCCACGCCGCCGCTGCGAACAACGATCCCGATTACACCCACCAGCAGCACGCCCGGTTCGATCAACTGCTGCAGGAAAACGCCATCGGCGACGACGTGCTGATCCATTTCGCAGGCACCTTCGCTGCGATGCGACACCCCAGCTATCACCGCACCATGGTCCGCCTCGGCCTCGGCCTCTTCGGGTACGGCCCGGACAACATCGCCCAGCCCGACGAAGCCATTGCCCCGCTGCCGCCGCTGAAGCCGATCGTGCGCTGGGTCAGCAACATCGTGCATGTGAAGGATGTCCCCGCCGGCGCGGGCGTCGGCTACAACCTTGAGCACACCACCAGCCGACCGAGCCGCCTTGCGATCGTCCCCGTTGGATACGGCGACGGCTATCCGTGGAGCCTGCGCAACCAGGCGATCGTCCGCGTCGGTGAATCGCTCTGGGAAGTCCCCGTCCGCGGCCAGATCAACATGGACCAGATCATCATCGACATCACGCCCCCCACCAACGGCGAGGCGGGGGCGGGCGGCGCGAACGGTGGTGGGGGGGCGGACATTGGCACGGAAGTGGAGTTGATTTCCGACGATCCCGCCGCCCCGAACGCGCTGCACAAGCTCGCTGCCCAGGCAGGCAGCACCTGCTACGAAACGCTGTGTCGTCTCTCGCCACGCGTTCAGCGTCGCTACCTCGTCGCCGACCGCACCACCGGCACCCTCAACCACGCCGCGACGGTGTGACGGGAATGGTTGACGTGTGATGGGTATTAGGTGAAGGCTGATTTCACCCACGAAGCCCGATACGAGCCGCGACCGTAAGGGAGCGGTTGTGCGTAAGGCGGCGCCGCATCACATGAACACCCCGAAACGTTGACGACTCATACCCGCGTGCCACACAGCAGCCCGCAGGGTGCTGTGTGCGACCCGGTGCTCACGCACAGGACAACGCAATCCACTACCGCGCGATGTGCTGCGAATCGTGATAAGGCCCGGCACACAACCGCTCCCTGACGGTCGCGGCTCGTCGCCGAACGCGCGCTTCACTCCGCCGGCACGATGCGGCAGGTTGGCGCGTTGCCGTGTTCGTCGAAGAGCACCAGTTCGTTCGGCTCATCCGTCGTCAGCCAGGGTTCGGGCAGGTAGTACTGCGTCTGGGGGCCCACCTTTGTGCCCGTCGAAGTGGCCACGAAGTATCGGCCCACGTTGTGGCCGTTGAGGTAGATCTGCCCCTTCGTCCCCCGCGTGATCTCCAGCATCCAGGGCCCGTCCACCTGCTTCATCTCGAAGCTGGTTCGGTAAAACGTCGGCAGGTTCGGCACCGCTTTGGCCAGCGGCTTGTAAGCTGGCGCATCGGGCATCTGCCAGCGGGCGTACCAGAAGCTGGCCTCCTCGGTCAGCACATCCACCACGGTGTGCGCTTCGACCTGGCCTCGGAAATCGAAGCCGTCCACGGCATGGTCGATCGTCGCCAGCGTCAGCGTATTGCTGCCACGCTTGAGGTGTTCGTCGATCACCACGTTCTGCGCCACCCCTCGCCCCAGGTCCAGCGCCACCGGCTCGTCGTTGATCAGCACCACGCTCCGAGGCCGTTCGCCCCGCAGGGTGACCACGATCGGAGCCACACTCCGCTGCGTGAACTTGAAGCTGTGCCTTGGATACCGGTCACGATCCGTCACCGTGGCCCATGGCACGAACCCCGCCAACTTGAACGGATCGACCCGAGGCCCGACCTCCGTCGTCACCTTCCCCAGCCGTAACGCCTTCACGTCCAGCAGATCGCCGTAAAGCCCCTTCGGCCAATCGATGCCGCGGTCCTCGCAGAACCGCCCCATGTTGTCCGCCAGCACCACCAGATCCACCTCGCCGCTCGGCAGCGTCAGCGCCAACGGCTCCGCCTTCGCGCCCGGCCCAAGCCCCACCACGCTTTTCAACTTTCCGTTGAGATAAAGATGCAGCCGATCGCCCGCGTCCGGTGCCAGCAGGTTCACCTTTTTGCTGCGTGACCGCTTCATCCGCACCCGATACCAGCCGTACCCGAAGTCCGCCCCGCACGCTTCCAGACTCCGTGGCCCATCAAGCGTCGCAAACCGCGGCGCATCGCCCGTGGCATAATTCTTCGTCGTCGCCGCCTGCCAGTTGTTCAGCTTGATCGCCGCTCGCTTGCCGTTGCGCCCGCGCCGATGCTTGGTCACCTGCCCCTGCAGATCAACACGGCAGTACGTCGCAAACTCATCATGAGGCCGCGGCTTGCCGTCCGCATCCAACCCGTCCACGCCGATCCAGAGCCCGTCCTCATCGACATACGCTGCGTCCACCTGCTGTTCGTTCAGCACCGCCACATGCAGATCATCAAACGCGATCAGCGTCGGCTCCGCACCCTTCGGCACCGGCACACTGTGCAGCCCCGAATCCACACTGACCAGCCCCTCGCTCCCGGCCGGCCCGTACAGCACCAGCAGCTGCTTCTCGACGAACGCGAACGGCGTGAGGTTCGTCAGATCAAGCGTCGCCGTCCCCCCCAGGTTCGCCTTCAGCACCAGCCACTGCGCCGCCGCCTTGCCCAGCGGCACCGGCAGGTTCTGACCGTCAGGCGTGATCAGCTCCACCTCCCCGCCCTTATCTGTCCCCGGTTCCCGCACGATGAACACCACGTCGCCCTGCGAACCGCTCTGCTGAATGATGCTCGTCCCGCCAGCGGCCACCGTGTGATGCTCGCCCGTCTTCAGATGACTCATCAACGACGAGAACGAATCCAAAAACGTGCAAAGCCGCTTCACCAGCCCGTACTTCGCCGTCCGTCCGCCCGTTTCGCTCAGCGGTGCATGGCTGTCGAAGCTGGTCGTCGTGAACCGATGGTCGCCGTCCAGCAGCCGTGCCCCCTGGTAGCCCAGGTTCGTGCCGCCGTGGAACGGGTCGAGGTTGAACATCGCCCCCGCTGCCGACACCTTCGCCATGTTCACCAGCAGTTGATCGCCCGGCCGAGCATCCCGCGCCGGCTCATCCCATGCATCCACCTTCCCCGTCGGCAGCGACATCACCACGCAAGGCCCATCAGGCTGAAGCACCCGAAGCTGCCGACAGTTCCCGAAAATATTCTCATCGCCCACCCACCCATCAAGCGTCCCCGCCACCTGCTGCCACAGGTTATTCGTGTTCACCAGCGGTACCGCACACCCCGACTCCCGCAAAAACCGGTTCACCTGCTGCAGATACTTCTCCGCCTGCTTCTCGTGATGACAAAACCACTCATGCTCGACCTGCACCAGCACCAACGGCCCGCTCGTCGGCTCGGTCACCTGCAGATCGCGCACCTGCGCCATCACCGCATCGAGATACCGCGCCGTCGCCTGCAAAAATGCCGGGTTCCCCTCACGCAGTGCCACGTTCTCAAGCCCCAGCAGCCAAGGCGGCAGCCCGCCCATATCCGCCGCCGCGTTCACAAACGGCCCCGGCCTCAGCACACAACGCATCCCCTCCTCAGCGATCATCTCCACGAACCGCCTTAGATCATGCTGCCCCTCAAACCGGAACACGCCCGGCTGCGGCTCATGCTGATGCCAGAACACGCTCGTCTGGATCGTATTAAGCCCCGCCTGCCTCGCCGCACGAATGCGATCGCGCCAAAGCGCTTCGGGAACCCGCGCGTAGTGGATGGCCCCGCTCACCAGCCACTCACGCCGACCGTCGATGCTGAAACTTTGACCGTCGAAGCTGATGTTGGCCATGTCTTCCCGTACCTCATCCTTTTAACCACGGAAGCGGGTCCAACATAAGTCCCCCTCACCCCCCGTGCAACGTAACATCCCCCGCCAATCTCCGACACCGGGAATTCCCCCGCCCCCCAAATAACCTATGACCAGTAGCCAATAATCAATCACCAATCTCCGCCCCTCCCCAAATCAAACATCACACATCAAACATCACACCTCCCCTTTGGCCCCCTCACCCCCCATCTGCTATGCTAACCGCCTCGGCCCAGGCTGTTGGAGAGACCTTGACGACTGACGCGATTTACATCGGAATTATCGGCTGCGGCACCGTGGGCCAAGGCGTCGTGAAACTCCTTCAGGAGCAGCGCGAAATCTACGCCGAGCGCCTCGGCAAACCCATCGAGATCGCGCGCGTCCTCGTCCGCAACGCCGCCGCCGCGCGCGAAGTCGACCTCCCCGAAGACGTCCTCACCGACGATCCCGACATCTTCTTCGACGACCCCCGCATCGCCATCGTCGTCGAAGCAGCAGGAGGCGGCGACGCCGTCAGCGCCCTCCTCCGCCGCGCCCTCGAAAAACGCCTCCCCCTCGTCACCGCCAACAAAGCCCTCCTCGCCTCCCAGGGCTCCGAACTCTTCGCACTCGCCCGCAAACACGACGTCTGCATCGCATTCGAAGCCTCCTGCGGCGGCGGCATCCCCATCCTCGCCGCTCTCAAATTCGGCCTCTCCGCCAACCGCATCAAGGGCGTCTACGGCATCCTCAACGGCACCTGCAACTACATCCTCACACAAATGGGCGAGTCCGGTGCCGCCTACACCGACGCACTCCTCGAAGCCCAGGAACTCGGCTTCGCCGAATCCGACCCGACCCTCGACGTCTCCGGCGCAGACGCCGCCCAGAAACTCGCCATCATCGCCTCACTCGCATTCGGCCTCAGCATCGAAGAACGCGAAGTCGCCTGCCAGGGCATCGACGACGTCCGCATCGACGACCTCATCTACGGCTCAGAGCTCGGCTACGTCGTCAAACTCCTCGCCGTCGCCGAACGCCACAACGGCGGCCTCGTCCTCCGCGTCGCCCCCTGCTTCGTCCACACCGACGAACCGCTCGCTCAGGTCCGCCAATCCTTCAACGCCATCAGCGTCTTCGGCCACGCCGTCGGACACACCATGTTCTACGGCCGCGGCGCAGGACAAATGCCCACCGCCTCCGCCGTCGTCAGCGACCTGCTCAACGTCGCCAGCGGCTGGTACGGCCACGCATTCAAACAACTGCAGATCTGGCCCGATCAAAACCGCCACACCGACGCCATCGATCCCGACCAGATCCAGTCGCGCTACTATTTCCGCATCACCACGCGTGACGAACCAGGCGGCGTCGCTCGCATCGCCGAAGCGCTCGGTGAGCACGGCATCAGCATCTCCGCCATCCTCCAGCACGAGGGCGATGACGCCTCATGGGTCCCCCTCGTCGTCACCACGCACCACGCCCGCGAGGGTGCCGTCCGCCGCGCGCTTGAGCAGATCGCTCAGCTCAACGTCGTCAGCGGGCAGCCCGTCAGTATTCGTATTCTCGATCTTCCCGAAGGTTGAATCGGTCGCCTTCGTCGATAGTCCGCAGGTCTGACATTCTTCAGGGGCAGAGGCTTCCATGGCCGCCAATTCCACCAAACGCAAAGAAGCCGCCAAGAAACAAGCTCCCCCGGCGACCGCCGCACCACCCGTCGCCGACGCCCCCCCCGAACCCACACCCGAACCCGAATCACTGCGACGCCGACGCCGCTCCGCCGAACCCCTCCTCGCCGAGATCGCATGGGAAGCGGTCAACCAGGTAGGCGGCATCTACACCGTCATCCGCTCAAAACTGCCCAGCATGGTCGAACGCTGGAAGCAGCGCTACTGCGTCATCGGCCCCTACGTCCACCAGACCGCCTCCATCGAATTCGAAGCCACCACACCCATCGGCCCCTTCGGCAAAGCCGTCCGCCAACTCCGCGAAGAAGGCATCAACGTCCACTTCGGCCACTGGCTCGTCACAGGCCGCCCGCGCGTCGTCCTCCTCGAGCTCAACTCCGCCTACGGCAAGCTCGAAGAACTACGCGGCCGCCTCTGGCACGACCACGGCATCCCCACGCCCGGCGACAGCCCCATGATCAACGACGTCGTCGCCTTCGGCTACCTCGTCGAACGCTTCCTCACCGTCCTCGCCGAGCAGGAAGCCGACCGCCGGCCCATCATCGCCCATTTCCACGAGTGGATGGGCGGCGCCGCCATCCCCGAACTCCGCCGACGCAACGTCCCCATCAACACCGTCTTCACCACCCACGCCACCATGCTCGGCCGATACGTCGCCGCCAACGACCCCTGGTACTACGACCACGTC
>JBBDRF010000023.1:49342-50673 GCA_040905565.1 Phycisphaeraceae bacterium
GACCGACGCCAAGCGCTTCAACATCGAACCCCAGGTCCACCTCGAACGCGCCGCCGCACACGGCGCTCATGTCCTCACCACCGTCTCAAGCGTCACCGCTTTTGAATGTGAGCACCTGCTAGGCCGCGCCGTCGATGTCGTCACGCCCAACGGCCTGAACATCGAACGCTTCGTCGCACTGCACGAGTTCCAGAACCTGCATCGCGAATATAAAGAACAGATCCATGAGTTTGTCATGGGACACTTCTTCGCAAGTTATCCCTTCGATCTCGACAAGACCATGTACGTCTTCACCTCCGGACGTTATGAGTATCGCAACAAAGGTTTCGACTTAACAATCGAAGCCCTCGCCCGACTCAATTGGCAACTCAAAGCCGAAGGCTCCGACCGCACCGTCGTCGCCTTCATCGTCACCCGCCGACCCTACCGCGGCATCAACGCCAACGTCCTCAGCGGTCGCGCCATGATGGACGAGCTCCGCCAGACCTGTAACCACATCAAAGACGAGCTAGGCGACAAGCTCTTCTATGCCACCGCCACCGGCAAAGCGCCCCGCTTCGACGAACTCGTCGACGACTACTGGCGCTTGCGACTCCGCCGATCACTACAAGCTTGGAAAACAGGCCAGCTGCCCACCATCGTCACGCACGACCTGGAAGACCAGAACGACGAACTGCTCCAGCAGCTACGCGCTTCCAACCTCGTCAACAATCCCGACGACCCCGTCAAAGTCGTCTACCACCCCGACTTCATCAGTGCCACCAATCCACTATGGGGCATGGATTACGACCAGTTCGTCCGCGGCTGCCACGTCGGCATCTTCCCCAGCTACTACGAACCCTGGGGCTACACCCCACTCGAGTGCATCGCCCGAGGCATCCCCGCCATCACCTCCGACGTCTCAGGCTTCGGCAGCTATGTCCGCGAAAATATCCCCGACTACGAAGAGTCCGGCTGCTATGTCGTCGACCGCCGCTATGCTAGTTTCGACGTCGCCGCCGCCCAGATGACCCACCAGCTTCACAGTCTCATCAAACTCGAACGCCGCGACCGCATCGCACTCCGCAACCGCGTCGATCGCAGTGCCGAACGCTTCGACTGGCACTACCTCGCAAGCCACTACGATGAAGCCCACGCACTCGCCCTCCAACGCGGCCCCTGACCGCCGTCCCACTGCCTTGGCGAGCGGGAAGCGTGAGCGACCGTCCGGCAGAACGATTGAATGGCAACGCAGCGCACGCATCGCCTCGAGCGAGGCCCGGTCGGGCGGATCGGCGACTCACCCCCCGATATCGGTGCCAAGCAGGGGTGCCCCGGCCAGCGAGCGCAGC
>JBBDRF010000024.1:0-33326 GCA_040905565.1 Phycisphaeraceae bacterium
TAGCTGCCGTCGAGGTAGCCATCCAGCGATGCGCCGCCTTCGATCGCCGCGTCCATGCCGGCCGAGGACTCAAACGCGGTCATCGGCACTGAGATTTCGACCACGCTCTGGTGTGCTTGCTCGGCCTCCCAGCGTCTGAACCGCGTCACGGCCCGTCGCTCGTCGGATTCGACGAAGGTCTTGCCCGTCTCGACGATGATCCAGCGTCCGTCGTTGCGACGGCGCAGGCCATTGATGTACTCGCCCCACGATGCCTTGTGCGGCTTGCGAGGGCGACCACGTTTCGCTTGAGCTTTGCTGCGTGCCATGCACCCATTATAGTCCGGTTTAAGGCGCTATAATGGGCGCATGTGCCCTGATGGGCTAAAAATGAAGCGGAGAGGGGGGGATTCGAACCCCCGGTAGTGCAAAGCACTACACCGGTTTTCGAAACCGGCACCTTCAGCCACTCGGTCACCTCTCCAGAAACGTGGCCGTTGTGGCCGTGTGAGCCGAACATCATACACGAAGATTTCTTCTATTGCTGCAGCCACACAGCACCCAGTTTCAGCACGATCGGGGCCTCTATCAAAGCCGGGTCACGAAGCGTTGTCTGCCCCGTCGGCTGGACCAGAAGCGTCATCTTCGCCGGCATCAAGGGCGGCACGGAGCTGTTCCGCATAAGCGCGGATCGTCGCATCCTCGTGTCGCAGGGCGGCGTTCAGAGCTGACGGTGCGCCATCGGCGAGGTGCGTTGCCATGAACGCGAGGCGGACCAGCGGAGCATCACTGCGCTCGGCATCATCAAGGATGCGACGGAACAGTTCACGACTACGGTTACTGCTGGTGAGGAAACGGACGGCCCATGCCTGGTGAATCTCATCCCACGCCGGAAAGCGACTGGTGATCGCTTCGGCAATGCGACGGTGCGTCTGCGGGGTATCGTGTTCGTCCGGCAGGTGATCGATGCCGCGCAGCAATCGGGCCAGCGCACGCAAACGCTCGGGTGCATCGCCGGTTTCAAGCTCGCTCAGCCACTGATCGATGCGGGCGTCGGTGATGGGCGTGCCGCGGATGGTGATGGCTCGAACAGAGTCGACGCCGCCCGCCGGCGCGGCCGTCACGCCGCCGGTGCGGGTGGGACGGGGGCCGAGTACGCCCAGCGCGCTCAGCGACAGCGTGCGCGTCGGGTCCGTGAACATCAATATGCCAAGCTGCGACCGATCGAGACGGACGGTGACACGCAGGGTTTCGCCGGGCGCGAGTGTCAGGCGGCGACGGACATCGACGATCGTCGGCGCCGGGCGGGACAAGGGTTGTCCACCGACGCTGACAGTTGGTGAGATCAACGCCCGTTCGGGTACGCCCTGGGCGGCGCGAATAGGCATGGGCATGCGGCTGGTATTGCGCAACTCGAGGGTTGCGTAGAGCGGTTCGAGGTAGCTCACATTGTCGGGCGCGACCCGCAGGTTCATGGTGATCCAGGGCGAGACATTCAGGGCGGGTCGCCAGAGTTGCAGGGGCGATTGGGACATCTGGCGGCGAATATCACTCGCCGCGTCCGTCGGGTCGACCGAGTGATCGTCAGCGAGCAACTGCCGGGCGGCGAGCAGGCCGGCCAGCCCGCCGCCGTCGCGATGAACGATGGTTTGCAGCGCTTCTGCCTGCTCGGATGAGCCGGCGTCTTGCAGGCGAGCCAGGCCCAACGCGGCGAGCGGGTCGCTAGCGGTGATTGCTTCAAATTGCGCCGTCGCTTCGCCCGCCTCACCCCGATGCAGGTGCATCCACCCGCGGGCCCGGCGGACGAGCGGATCATCATCAGGCATCTCCGCCAGCAGTCCTGGCACGTCGTCTAGCTGATAATTGAACAGTGCACCGACCCATGCCAGCATCCGTCGTTCGCCGGCATCGGGTGAAACCGGGTCGGTCTCGTCGAGCCAGTCAGGTCGCTCGTCCTCGGCGAAGCTCGCTTCGAGCAGCGACTGGATCCGAACGATGCTGCGATCGGCCTGTTCCGACTCGTCATCGAGCAAAGCCAATCGAAGCAGTTCGAGGCTCAGGCGAACGGCTGGATTGGTCTCGGCGTCAATACCCTCATCATCGTCTTTGCCCGGTGGCGGGACGACGGAGTCAAGTATGGCTCGGGCCTCGGCGATGTTTCCGCCCGCGGCGAGGGCGATGATGCGGTACGCGTAGACATCGGCAGGCAGGGTGCCGTCGGCAAGCGCGGCGGCGGCGTTGAACTGCTGCTCGGCATCGCGGTAGGCGGCTTGCGTGGTGAGCCAGCGGGCCAGGCGGAGCCGAGCAGCCGGATCAGCGGGGGTCGCTTTGATCAGGTTTACCAACGCGCCGCCGAGCACGGCGGGGGGACTGCCATTGCGCCGGGCGCGGGCATAGGCAAGTTCGGCGGCATCGGGGTTGGCGGGATCGAGTTGCACGGCTTCGGTGAGCCAGCGATCGAGTCGTGCGTCGTCGCTCAGCTCTTGCGCGGCGAGGGCGGCGTGGGTTGCAAGGCGGGATCGCAAGGGGGCGGAGAGTCGCTGAGCTGACTGAGACTGAAGGATGGCTTCCAGTCGGGCGAGGCGGTCGTCGAGCGTCTGTTGCTGGCTTAAGCCGTTGAGCAGCCGGTGGAGCTGCGCGGCGTCATCGTTCGGCTGAAGGCGAATGTACCGCCGCATCGCCTCGCTGGCCGCGTCGCGATCTTCCATGCGGTCGGCCAGCTCGGCCCGCAGCCGCCACAACTCCGCATCGTCCTCGCGAAGCGCCAGCGCCTGGTCGAGAAGGATGCGAGCTCGCTGAAGCTGGTCCGGCCGTGGCGAGTTCTCGCCCGCCAGCACATCACTCATCATGATGACGAACTGGTCGGCCAGCAGTGCGGCGGCTTCCGAGTCCCGTTCAACCGGCTCGTTCGCGTCAACCCGATCGGCTGCGGGAAAGACGGTGCAGGCCAGCGCCGTCAACAAAATGAGCAGGGCGATCCGTTGAGTCCAACATTGCATGCGGCGTCTCCGTCTGTCACCAGGAGGGGTGGATGCGGCGGTGGCATTTTAATCGTCATTGGCAAGTGCTGTGCGGGCGTCGCGTGTCAGCCCCCGATGGCCGTGTGACGTGGTAAACCCGAGGCGAGCTGACGGGTGAAGGAGGCGACGGCGTCGACGACGGCGGCCTGCCCCTTGTCACGGTTGGCGGCGACCTGACGCACGATCGCCGAGCCGACGATCGCTGCATCCGCCACGGTCACGACATCCCGCACCTGTTCGGCAGTGGAGATGCCGAACCCTACCGCCACCGGCAGGTCGGTCGCCTCGCGCAGGCGGGCGATGCGGCGCGGCAGCTCGACCGGCAGCTCGGTCCGTTCACCGGTGATGCCCGACCGTGAGAGCATGTACATGAAGCCACTGCTGGCGCGGGCGATCTGCCTCGCCCGCTCGATCGGCGTGGTCGGGGCGATGAGCATGCTCATGATCAGCCCCGCCTCGCGCACCGCCTCACCGGCTGGGCCGGCTTCCTCCAACGGCAGGTCGGGGAAGATGAAACCGTCGAACCCTGCAGACTTTGCTTCGTTGACGAAGGGCACCAGGCCCATGCGATGCACGATCGAGTAGCTGACCATGGCGACGAGGCCGAGGTTCACCTTCGACCGCACGGCGGCGACCTGCTCGAACACGTCATGCACGCGCACGCCGTGGCTCAGCGCGTGAGCCATCGATGTTTCGATCACCGGCCCGTCGGCGATGGGGTCGGAAAAGGGGATGCCGAGTTCGACAATGCTCGCGCCCGCCTGTTCAAGTGCCGGCAACAACGCGCCGGTGGTCGGCAGGTCGGGATCGCCGGCGGTAATGAAGGGCATCAACGCTTTGCCGGGCCCCGCGGCGTCCGGGCCATCGGCTGTGCGCAGATCGTGAAAGATGCGGTCGATTCGGTTCATTGCACCAGCATAGACGGCCCCCCCGTGCGCGGCAACGCGGCAAGGCTGTGCGTAAAAAGCGGAACGGTTAACTCCCAGGACGCTTACTCAGCCAGGCGGCTGTTGCGCAGGCGTTCCTGCTGTCGGTTAAGCCATTCCTGCTGACCGGCAGCGTAGTCGCCGAGGTCGCCCCCGCTGTCGCTGAGTTCGGCGGCCAGTTCGGTGGCGGAGCTGATGATTTGCTCGGCCTGCTCGGCCAGACTGTCCTGGTGGTCGATCAATTCGCCGAGACCTTCTTCAAAAGGGCGGACCGCATCGGGCTGTGTAGCTTCCACGCGTTCGACGACAATCGCCAGCACCCGGCCGACGCCGCCGATCGCGTCAGCATGATTGACCCGCACACGCACCTGATCCGCCTCGCGCGCCAGCAGTTCGGCCTGGGCGGTACCGCGGTCCGCGCCACCCATCCCCACCGCTTGCCGGGCCTGCGCTGTCGCCTCGTCCGCACGCTCGCCCGCCTGCTCGAATCGGCTGCGCACCGCTTCACGGTAGCCGGCGATCAACTGCTCATATTCTTCACGCAGCGTCTGAAACGCCTCGTCGCGATCAGCCTCGGCGGCCGCATGCCACTCGGTTGTTTGCGTCGTCTGCGTCTCAACCGTCTCCACCTGCGACTCAAGATCCGCCACCAGTTCGTCAATCGTTTCGATCCGCTGATCGATCAACGACAGGTCCGCTTCCGCCAATGCGATCTCACCGTCCAGCTGCTCGGCTTCGGCGCCGCCTTTCTCCGCGCTGAGCACGAGCTGGTCGGCCTCCTCTTCCATTTCGTATCGCTCATCCCCCTCGGCAACGAATGCCTGGTCACGCAGTTCCCGCGCCTCGGCCTGAGCTTCATCGATGCGCTCGCGAAGCGTTTGTCGCTGTGCCTGAAGCTGCTCAAGCTCCGCTGCCATTTCTTCACGCTGCGCCTGTGCCTGCTCCCGGCTGACGTGCTGCTCACGAATCTCCTCGTTAAGCTGCTCGAGCGTCAATGCATTGTCATGGTCGAACCGGCCGACACGGGCGTGAGCATGTTCATAAGCGGCAAGCTGGTTGATCACCGAACCGGCTCGCAGCCGCAGGGCCCCATCCTCGCGCCCGGCCTCTCGCAACGTCGCCCGGGCGGCGGCGGCGTGGAGGTCGGATAGCAGACGCCGGGCGATGACCTGCTGGTCCCGATCGCCCTCAGAGATGGCATGGCGGAGGTTGTTGGCCGCATTCTCCAGCGTCTCGTGCCGATACTTCGCGAGGTCGCTTTCCTCGACGTTGGGCACGAACCCGAGCTGGGCATCATTGATGGTTGCCACGGCGTCGTCGATGTGACGCTGCGCGGCGCTGCTGGGCTGCTCATCACAGCCGACGAGGGGGGCGAGGACCAACAGGCTCGTCACAGCCAGAACAAGAGTGGGTTGACGCACGAGGCAGCTCCTTTTGCCATCAAAAATACCGCATCCGGACGGGCTTAGCAGAATATCCGAAAAGCCGGCGGCGTGAAAGTTCAGGGGGGAACAAGGGGGCGTATCGCCTTACTGCTTGCCAGTATTTTGCGTTGTGACCGCGGCGCCGACGTCGACGACGCTGATCTCCAGCCGACCCAGCAACGGCACGAGGGCGACCATGTCGTTGGTCATCTCATCGCCCGCCATGGAGGAGACGCCGAGAGCGATGTGGGCCGCGTCGTAATCGGTCTCGCCGAGCGTGGCGTCGAGGTCGACCCATCGGCCGCCGGCCGTTCCCGCGCCCGTGCCTTCGCCCGGCAGCCAGGCCTGGGTCCACATGTGTCCGCCGAAGACGTTGCGTTCGCCGATGAATTCATCGACGTACACCAACCCCGTCACCGTGCGGGCGGGGATGTCGGCAGCACGGAGCAGGGCGGCGAGCAGGACGGCATGTTCCGTGCAGTCGCCCTGGGCGGTGCGGGCCACTTCACTGGCCGTGCCGAGGCCGACGGACAGGTCCTTGGCGTTGATGTACTCGGCGACGAACCGACACAGCCGCGTGGCGGTTTCAGGTTGGCTGAGCGTCTCGGACTCGCCAGCCAGGGCGCGGTCGAGCAACTTACGCACATGCGGGTCTTCGTGGTCGATCATGGCCGAGGCGGCGCGATCGGCGTCGCGTGGCAGGTCGTCGCCCGGCTCCACGGGGTTGTCCAGATCGACGCTTACCACGGCGGTACGCTCGTTGCCCCAGGCGACACGCTGGTAGCCGGTGCGCGGCAGTTCGAGCGACGTCGAGTCAACTTCATCGTCGAAGGTCAGTCGGTACACAGCCGACCGAAGCTGCCGCGGCTCGGGCAGCGGCTGGTCCGGCGTGATGAACAGTGCGGCGAGCATCTCCGGCGGCTCGACCTCGCTGCGGGCAAGCTGTTCGTCGGCAGCGAGCAGGGTGATGTCCATGCCAGGCATCATGGTGGTCGTGCTCTTGAGCGTGCGGCCATGTTGGTCCACATATTCGCGCGTCCGGATGCCCGGCAGCAGCGACACTTGCGCCTCCCACACCACGGCGGGCACCACACGGCCGAACACTTCGACCTCCTCTTCGCCGAGGATGTGCAACGTCACATCGAACGGCTTCGCGCCGACGGACAGGTCCATCGACGTGACGTGAATTTCCTTATCGCCGGCCGCCATGCGCTTTTCGACATACCGCTCCGCCGCCGCGGGCGTGAGCCAGTCCTGCTCAAAGGGTTCGAGTTGCTCGGCGTGCGATCGGCCGGCCTGCTCGCGCACCAGCTCAATGCCGTCGTCGGTGAAGCGCATGGTCTGCTTCTGCTGCATCTGACCGGTGAGAGCGTGCGACGTGGCTTCGACCGGTTCGCCGTCGACTGTTTCGACGAATTGCGCGCTCTGCTCGATGCGAAGCGTCATCGGTCCCCGGCGCATGGCGAAGCTCGTCTGCGACGCGCTGGTGATGCGGCCGTCGCTTTCGGTCTGTCGCATGTGGGCCCAGCCGACGCGATCGTCGCCGAGCTTGACGACGTACCAGCGATCGAAGCGGACGGTCGGTTCCGCTGCGGACGCCACGGGCGCCAGCAGCAGAAGCAGGACGAGCACGCACAGCGGCAGGTGAGCGCCGCGCCGTGCTTTCGAGCATGTGGGGTGGTTCATAGTGGCGTATTGTACCGCCCGCCGATCAGGTCGCGACAGGTGCGGGGGATTTGGATAATATGGTTGGCCATGACTGATACGCTCACTTCGAAGATGCTCAACGCGACGCTCGTCAGCCGGGAGGACATTAACGACGAATTGGCGGTGTTTCGTGTCCGGCCGGATAAAGGTGAGGTGGCCGCCTTTGAGCCGGGGCAGTACACAACGCTGGGGATCGCGTTAGCGCCGGAGGAAGCGGATGAAGTCATGCCCACGCGCAGCGGCAAGCCGCACGACAAGCCGAAGCTGCTGGTGCGGGCGTATTCGATTGCTTCGCCGCCGAAGCAGCGGGCGTATCTGGAGTTTTTTCTCGTGGTCGTGCCGGAGGGGGCGTTGACGCCGCGGCTGTGGAAGCTGCGTGAGGGGGATCGGCTGTTCATGGGGCCGAAGATCACCGGCAAGTTCACGCTCGACGACGTGCCGGAAGACAAAGACCTGATTATGATTGCCACGGGCACAGGGCTCGCGCCGTTCCTGTCGATGCTGCACGAGTACCGCCACACGAACCGCTGGCGGCGTTTCATCGTCATCCATGGCACGCGGCTTTCGGCCGACCTCGGCTATCGCGAGCAGATGGAGCGCATCGCGGCGGAGGACCCCAGCGTGTTCTACATCCCCACGGTCACGCGTGAGCCGGAGGACAGCAACTGGGAGGGGCTGAAGGGCCGGGTGCATGTCGCCCTCGAGCCGAGCCATTACACCGAGCTGACCGAGGGCGGCGAGATCACCCCTGAGCGTTGCCATGTGTTCCTCTGCGGCAACCCGGCGATGATCGAGCAGGTCACCGCCGAACTGGGCGAGCGCGGCTTCGTCACCAAGGACCGCGAGCATCCGGAGGGCAACATCCATTTCGAAAGCTACTGGTAAACCATGCCCTGGGGGTGGACACCTTCAAAGGCAGTGCGGCTGAAGGTTGTGCACGGCCTCCCTATCATTCATCATCATGGCGCGGTTCAAAGATCAGGCAATCTGCATCCGGCATGGCGACTGGTCGGAAACCAGCCAGCTTGTCGTGCTCATGACCGAGCAGCACGGGAAGGTGCGCGGCCTCGCAAAGGGGGCGAAGCGCACCAGCCCCTCGGCGGTGCAGCGCTACTCCGGCGGCATTGAGCTGCTGACACGCGGCGAGATCGTCGGCGTGCTGCGCTCCAATACCGAACTGGCCACGCTCATCGAGTGGGACCTTCAGGACGACTTCCGCCACCTGCACACCGACTTCGCGGCGCAGCAGCAGGCCTTTTACGCCGCCGACGCGGTGAACGCGCTGATGGCGGAGCAGGACGCTCACGGCCACACCTTCCATGCCCTTCGGACGTACATCGAGGCCCTGCGTCAGCCGACCGGCCGACAGGCGGCGCTGCTGCGGTTCCAATGGACGCTGCTGGACGACGCCGGCTATCGCCCGGAACTGTTCGACGACGTGCATGGCGGCGGGGCACTGCCGGAAATCGAAGCCTATACATTCGACCCGATCGGCGGCGGCCTGACCCAGCGCAACGGCCGCAAGGACTGGCGCGTGCGCCGGCAGACGGTGGAGCTGCTGCGCCATGTTTCCCAGGGCGACCAGCCCGCCGCGGCGGAAGATGCCATGCAGCGCGCCAACCGGTTGCTTTGCGTTTACCTGCGGACGATTCTAGATCACGAGCTGCCCACGATGCGCCTCGTGCTGGGGTGATGGGGTCAGCTGCCCTCACTCCGCTGCACGTAGAACATTGAGTCTGCCGCCCTCGGCCCGATCATGTGCCAGCTCAGGGGAAACTTCGGGCTCTTGGCGAGGTAGGTCTCAAAGATGCGTCGGCCCCAGGCATACTGCTGCTCGATGTTCTTCTCCACCTTGGCGGTGTCGGTGCTGGGGATGAAGTTGCGGGTGAGGTAGTTCCAGTTCGGGTCGAGACGGATGAGCAGGTGGCCTTCTTCCCACTCGATGGGGTAACCGTGGACGTACCCTTCGCCGGTGCCGGGTGTGTGGAACCAGAAGCAGAGGAACTTGTCCTTGTCTGCGGTGGAGGTGTCCTGCGTGCCGCCGACGAGCAGGCGGGCATGGCTGACGCGGACGGGTACGGTGCCCCAGCGTTTCTTGGCGATCCAGATCTCGCGTGTCTTCACGTCATAGAGCCCCACGTGAGCGTAATCCACGCGGACGCGATTGGTGCAGTACGAGCGGTTGATCTTGCGGTCGCTGGCCAAGGTTCAGCAGGCAGGGCGGCGAGGCCCCGATCGCGCTCCATTTGTGACGGCAGGCCGTTCGGCTGGTATCTTATTCACCTTGCCTGATACCTGCACGAAGGAGCGATTCACGATGAACCAGGCCGCCCCGGCGAAGCTGCCGACCGTCACCGGTCGCCTCGAAGAAAAGGCGGATGACAAAATCATCCTGCACGTGCTAGGCAGCGATTATCGCCTGCACCTCGTCACTGAGGGGCCTGTGGACGCCGAGGTGGGCGACCGCATCACGGGAACGATCCACCTGCACCCGCGCCGCGTGGACGTGTTCCCCTCGGGGGGGCGCTTCCTTGAGCCGGTGTTCGGCAGGCCCCGCCGCATGCAGGGTCGGGTCGCCGGCGGCGATGTCTCGGCCAATACGCTTTATGTTCAGGCCGGAGCCCCCGTCATCGCGCACCTGATGGCCTCGCAGAAAGCCAGCGATTTCGCCATCGGCCAGCTCGTCGGCGGCGACGTCCAGCGCGGCGGCCGCTTCGAACTGGTCGACGAATCCTCCGTAGACGTCCTTTGATCCCGTCCATGCACCCCGTGACGCTTCCACCACCATGGCTGACACCATCAAACGCATCCTCGTCACCGGCGGCGCCGGCTTCCTCGGCTCGCACCTGTGCGAACGGCTCGTCGAGCAGGGCCACGACGTCATCTGCCTCGACAACTTCTTCACCAGCCAGAAAACCAATGTCCAGCACCTGCTGAGCGAACCCAACTTCGAGTTGATCCGACACGACGTCACCCACCCGATCTGGCTCGAAGTGGATCAGGTCTACAACATGGCTTGCCCCGCCAGCCCGGTCCACTACCAGTTCAATCCCATCAAGACCATGAAGGTGTCGGTGATGGGCGCGATCAACGTGCTGGGCATGGCCAAACGCTGCAAAGCGAAAGTCCTTCAGGCATCTACGAGCGAAGTTTACGGCGACCCCGACGTTCATCCCCAACCCGAGTCCTACCGTGGCAACGTCAACCCCATCGGCATCCGCGCCTGCTACGACGAAGGCAAACGTGCCGCCGAGACCCTCTTCTTCGACTACTACCGCGCCAATCGCGTGAACATCCGCGTGGTCCGCATCTTCAACACTTACGGCCCGCGAATGCACCCTTACGACGGCCGCGTCGTCTCCAACTTCATCCTTCAGGCCCTGCGCGGCGAAGACATCACCCTCTACGGCGACGGCAGCCAGACCCGCAGCTTCTGCTACGTCGACGATCTGGTGAACGGCATCATGGCCATGATGAACGGCCCTGATGACTTCCCCGGCCCGGTCAACCTCGGCAACCCGCATGAGTTCACCATCCGCCAGCTTGCCGAGCTGATCCTCGAGATGGTCGACTCCAAAAGCGAACTGCAAGAGCTGCCCCTGCCCGCGGACGATCCGACGCAGCGCCGGCCGGACATCACGCTGGCCAAAGAAAAGCTGGGCTGGCAGCCGACGGTCGAGCTGCGCGAGGGGCTGACGAAGACGATTGACTACTTCGCCAACCTCGACCTGCGTCTGTACCGTAAGCCGACGGATCACACCGCCCACAAGTCGTCGATGCTCGCATCCCGGTAGGTTGCCTGTTCGCCGCAACGGTGCGATGGGGCGAGTGTTGCTGAACGCGAGGCGTTGCGGCGCAGCACTGAGACATTGGCGCACAATGCCGAAGCTTTATAGCCTTCGTCAACGCTGGCAATGCCGCGCCCAAAGGCACCGGCCGTCCTCGTATTCAGACGTGTGGCTTCCGCGTGTGCTGAGCAGGTTTGACAGGCACAGATTCTGAAACTGATCGAAGACGGGTCCAGGCAGTTTTTCGCCAGGAGTTTTTATGTCCCACCGCATCGAAGAGGCGTCGTGGAAACATCGACTGACCGTGCTCAGCCCGTTCGGCCTCGGCCAGCAGAAGCCGCAACACTTTCGTGACATGCTCGGTGTCGTCTGGAAGAATCGCGACAACCTGCCCTATGCCTGGAAGGTGCTCAGCCGCGGCGTCTGCGATGGCTGTGCCCTGGGCGTGGCGGGTTTTCACGACTGGACCATCGACGGCGTTCACCTGTGCACCACGCGGCTGAACCTGCTGCGCCTGAACACGATGCCCGCCATGGATCACGATCAACTGGCGGACGTGCAGCGCCTCAAGCAGATGGACAACGCGCAGCTGCGCGAGCTGGGACGACTGGCATACCCGATGCGGCGGCGGCGGGGTGAGCCGGGCTTTACACGCATCTCGTGGGACGACGCCTATGCCAGCCTCGGCCAGCGCATCCGCGCCGCCAGCAGCCCCGATCGGCTGGCCTTTTTCATGACCTCGCGCGCCATCACCAACGAAGTCTACTACGTCGCACAGAAGGTCGTCCGCTGGCTGGGCACGAACAACATCGACAATGCGGCACGGCTGTGCCATTCGCCCTCCACTGCGGCGATGAAAACCGGCATCGGCGTCGCCGCCACCACCTGCTCCTACAAGGACTGGTATGGCACGGACCTGCTCGTGTTCTTCGGCTCCAACCCCGCCAACGATCAACCCGTCACCACCAAGTACCTGCACGGCGTCAAGAAGGAGGGCACGCGCGTGGTGATGGTCAACCCCTACCTCGAGCCGGGCATGAAGCGGTATTGGGTGCCATCCACCGCCAGCTCGGCCGTGTTCGGTACGAAGATCGCCGACGACTGGTTCCCGGTGAGCAAGGGCGGCGACATCGCTTTCCTCTACGGCGTCATCCGCACGCTTATCGAGGAAGGCTGGTGCGATACCAACTTCATTGAACAGCACACCGCCGACTTCGACGCCCTCGCCGAAAAGGTGCGCGAGCTGTCATGGGAGGAGCTGGAAAAGCAGGCGGGCCTGCCGCGCGCGAGCATGCGCGAATTCGCCGAGCTGGTGCGCGATGCGAAGAACGCCGTGCTCGTCTGGTCCATGGGCATTACGCAGCACCGCTTCGGCGGCGACGGCGTGCAGATGATCGTCAACCTCGGTCTGCTGCGCGGGTACGTGGGACGCGACAAGAACGGCCTCATGCCCATCCGCGGCCACTCCGGCGTGCAGGGCGGCGCGGAGATGGGCGCTTACGCCACCGCCTTCCCCGGGGGGAAGCCGATCAATGCAGAGAACGCGGCGCAGCTTGCCGAGCAGTACGGCTTCGACGTGCCCGATCGGCCTGGCATCACCTCCGCCAACATGGTCGAAGCGGCGCATCGCAACGAGTTGGACCTGCTTTACTGTGCCGGCGGCAACTTCCTCCGCACCCTGCCCGACCCGGATTATGTGGCCAAAGCGATGGCCAACGTGCCCCTGCGCGTGCACCAGGACATCATCCTCACCGACCAGATGCTCATCGACCCCACGCACGAGCAGGGCGAGGTGCTGCTGCTGCCCGCCCGCACGCGCTACGAACAAGAGGACGGCGGCACGCAGACGTCCACCGAACGCCGTGTGATGTTCAGCCCGCAGATTCCGCGGACCGTCGGCGAAGCGAAGTCAGAATGGAAAATCTGGTTGGAATTGGCCGAGGCGGTCGACGCCGAACGCGCCAAACAACTCGGCTGCGCCACGGGCAAGGCCATCCGCGACGAGATTGCCCGCGTGGTGCCGATCTACGACGGCATTCAGCACCTGAAAAAAACCGGGGATGCGTTCCAGTACGGCGGCCCCCACCTGTGCGCCGACGGCAACTTTCCCACGCCCGACGGCAAAGCGCACTTCCGCCCCGTGCCGCTGCCCAAGCAGCAGCGCCGAAAAGGCTGGTTCGACCTGAGCACCCGGCGCGGCAAGCAGTTCAACACGCTGATTTACGCCGAGGTGGACCCGCTCAACGGCGCGCCGCGTGATGCGGTGTTGATGAACAGCGACGATGCGGCCAGGCTGCACTTGAAGCATCGCGACCGCGTGGTGCTGGTCAATGAGCACGGCCGATATGATGCGAGTGTGTTTCTCGCACCGATCGCACCGGGGAACCTGCAGGCGCACTGGCCGGAGAGCAACGGGCTGATTCCGCATGGGGTGCTTGACGAAGCGGGGGGCGTGCCGGACTACAACGCACAGGTGCGCGTCGAACGTGTCGAGGGAGCCGGCGTATGACTGTGCCCGCCGATCACATCGCGACAGTGCGTGTCTGGCGTTGGCGCGCCGGGGAATCACCCACGCAGATTGATGACGCCCTGGTGCATGAGCAGCCGCTTGAGATTCGGGTGCGCGGGCGGGCGGTGGCGGTGACGATGCGCACGCCGGGGCACGACGGTGAGTTGGCTGCGGGTTTTCTGTTGACGGAGGGGGTGATCCGCGAGCCGGGCGATGTATTTGCCATCGAGCCTTGCCATCGTGCGCCGGACGAGGACGGGCAGGTGGTCAACGTCTTTCTCACCGAGGGCGTGGCGATGGATTACGAACGGCTGACGCGGCACGTCTTCGCCTCATCGAGTTGCGGCGTGTGCGGCAAGGCGACGATTGACGCGGTGCATCAACACTTCCCGCCGGTGGACGGGGAGCACTTCACGGTCAAGGCTTCGCTGTTGGCGGATCTGCCGAAGCGCATGCGAGTCGAACAGGCAGTGTTTCAGCGGACGGGCGGACTGCATGCGGCGGCGCTGTTTGATGCGGCAGGGCGGTTGCTTGTGTTGCGGGAGGATGTCGGTCGACACAACGCGGTGGACAAGGTGATCGGGCACGCGTTTGAGCGGGGCTGGCTGCCGCTGCATCGACACGTGCTGCTGGTCAGCGGCCGGGCGTCGTTTGAGATCATGCAGAAGGCGCTGGCCGCGCGGGTGGCGGTGGTGGCGGCGGTGTCGGCGCCGTCGAGCCTGGCGGTCAACTTCGCCGAGCAGAGCGGGCAGACGCTGGCGGCATTCGTGCGCGAAGGGCGGGTGAACATCTACGCCGATCGCGATCGCGTCGAGTTGACGTGACGGCGTTTCGCGCAGAGAGCGAGGCGTCCGTGGAGGAAAGGCACTTATGAAGTTTTTCTTCTCTATGTCTCTTCTTCGCGATCTCCGCGCGCTCTGCGCGGAACGCCTTCTACATGGACCTCGTTGCCGAATCGGCGGATGCCATTGCCGATTGCGCCAAGCTTTGCGGCGTGAAGACTGGTAGGTTTGTCTTGATCGACATTTTTCACGCGACAGGAACCCACCATGACCGACCATGCTTTCCCCCGTATCCGCACCACCACCGTTGGCTCGTACCCCGTTCCCGACTGGCTCGCGGCGATGCCCAGCGAGCAGGCGCTGGTGGACGCGACGCGCGTGGTGGTCGACCTCCAACGGCAGGCGGGGATCGATCTGCCCACCGATGGCGAACTGTATCGCTTCGACGTGAACCATCCTGAAACGAACGGGATGATCGAATATTTCATTCGCCCGCTCGCCGGCATGCGGTCGCAGGTGGGGCGAAGTGATGCCGAGGCATTCACGAAGCTGACGGGCATGGGATTTCGCACGAAGCCAGCCGGCGTGGTCGAGTCGGCGCTGGGCGAAGGCGGGCTGGACCTGCTGACCGATTGCCAACGTCTCGCGGCCGTGGCGGGCGGGCCGTTCAAGTTCACGCTTACCAGCCCGTACATGCTGGCGCGGACGCTGCTGGATCGGCATTACGGTTCGTTCGAGAAGCTGCTCATGGGCATCGCCGACGTCCTCGCCGACCAGGTGGCGGGCCTGCCCTGCGACTGCCTCCAGGTCGACGAGGCGAACATCCCCGGCAACCCCGACGACGCCGCCCTTGCCGCCGAGGCGATCAACCGCGTCGTCTCACGCTACGAAGGCGAAAAGGCGGTGCACCTGTGCTTCGGCAACTACGGGGGCCAAACGATTCAGGAAGGGACGTGGGCGAAGCTGCTGGCGTTTCTTAACAGCTTGCAGGTGGACCATCTCGTGCTGGAACTGGCGCATCGGCCGGTCGAAGACCTCGACGCCCTGCGCGGTGTGGAAGATCGCATCGGCATCGGCATTGGTGTGATTGATATCAAGACCAACCGGCTGGAGACGCCGGACGACGTGGCCCGGCGGATCGAGCAGGCCGAGCGCGTGCTGGGCGAAGGCCGGGTGAAGTGGGTGCATCCAGACTGCGGGTTCTGGATGCTCAAGCGCTCCGTGGCCGACCGCAAGATCGCGGCGCTGGTGGCCGGGCGAGACCGTTACCTCGGTCGGCAAACGGAGCAGACGCCGGCGGCGGCTTCGTCGGCGTAAGCGGTTTCAGCCGACGTCGATCAACCCCAGCGCTTCGCCGTACTGTTGCAGCAGGATGCGCCGCAGCATGGTACGGCCTTCGCCGGCGAGGTCGGGGTCGGCGTCGATGATCTGCCCCGCATCGCGTCGGGCGAGCATCAGCAGGTCCATGTCCTCGGGGATGCGGGCCACGCGCAGCGGGGGCAGACCGCTTTGTCGCGTGCCGAAGAATTCGCCCATACCGCGAATCTCGAGATCCATTTCGGCGATGCGGAAGCCGTCGTTCGTACCGACGATGGCATCGAGGCGTTTGCGTGCATCGTCGGTCGTCGGCTCGGCGACGAACACGCACAAGCTCCGTCGGCCGTCGCTGGATCGGCCCACGCGGCCGCGCAACTGGTGAAGCTGCGCCAGGCCGAACCGCTCGGCATGCTCGATCACCATCACGCTTGCGTTCGGCACGTCCACGCCGACTTCGATCACCGTGGTCGCCACCAGCACGTGAATCTTGCCCCGGCGGAAGCGGTCCATGATGCGTTCGCGCGTCTCGCGCTTCAGTCGACCGTGCACCGCCGCCACCTCGTATCCCTCGAAAAACCGCTGCTGCAGCAGCTTTGCATGCTCCCGCACCGTTTTGAGTTGCGCGGTCGTTTCCGTGCCGGACGCATCAATGGCCGGCACCACCACATACGCCTGCTCCCCGCGCTCCACCCGTTGACGCGTGTAGCTGTAGACATCGTCTGCCTTGCCCGGATCGACCCGCCGATTGACGATCGGCGTCCGGCCCGGCGGCAATGCGTTGATCAACGACACATCAAGGTCGCCGAAGATCGTCAGGCTCAACGTCCGCGGAATTGGCGTCGCGGTCATCACCAGCTGGTGGGGGGTGCCTTGTTTCGCGCTCCGTGTTTCGCGCTGCGAGTTGGGGGCACCGTCTGAACGCGACACCTGGGGCTCGGAACGCGACACCCGTCGCAGGGCGGCGCGCTGGTGGACGCCGAAGCGGTGTTGCTCGTCGATCACCGCTACCGCCAGATCGGCGAAGCGCACCGCGCCGCCCAGCAGCGCGTGCGTGCCCACGATGAGGTCCACCTCGCCCGCCGCGATACGCTCCAGCAGAGCTTTGCGCTCGGCGCTCTGGGGGGCGGGCTGGCTGCCGGTGAGCAGGGCAGCGCGAACGTTCGACCCATCAAGCATGTTGGTGATGGAGAGGTAATGCTGCTCGGCCAACAGCTCGGTCGGCGCCATCAGCGCCGCCTGCTTGCGCTCAGCAACCGCCATGAGCATCGCATACAGCGCCACCACGGTCTTACCCGACCCGACATCGCCTTGGAGCAGGCGGTTCATGGGGCGCGAGTCACAAAGGTCGCCAACGATTTCGCCGATCACTTTCTCCTGGGCACCGGTCAACGCGAAAGGAAACCGCTGGCGAATCTGCTGATCGATCGCGTCGTTGTGTTTCAGCACCGGCGCAGCCAGATGGCGGCGCACATGCGCCCGCTTCATCGCAATGCCCAGTTGCAGCAGCAGCAGTTCGTTGTACGCCAGCCGGCGCCGCGCCGACTTCCACTCGGCCTCATGCTCCGGCCGATGGGCCATGTGGAACGCCTCGGCCAGCGTGGGCATGTTGTGATGCTTCAGCAGTTCGACCGGCATGGGATCGCGCACCTGCTCGATCACGCGCGGCAGCACCCCGCCGATGATCTGCTCGATTGTTGCCGAGGGCAGGTCTTCCGTGGCGGGATAGACCGGACGCAACCGTTCGTCGGCGGCCGGCGCCGTGTCCAACGCCTCCAACGGCTCCCACTTGGGGTTGACCATCTGGAGGTAGTCGCCGAACCGGCTGACCTTGCCCTGCACCCGCACATGCATGCCAGCCATGATCCGCTGACGCAGGTGCCCGCCGTTAAACCACGTCAGTTTCAGCCGACCTTGCGCGTCCGCGAGGGTCGCCTCAAAACGACCGCGACTGCGCCCGCGTCCATAGCTGGGCACGAATCGCGTGGCTTCGATCGTGCCACGCGTCATGCCGATGCCGTCGATGGGCAGTTGGGCGATCTGGTCCTCCGCCGCCTCGAATTCGTAGCGCATCGGCAGGTGGCGCAGCAGGTCGCTGATGGACGCCATACCCAACCGACGCAGCAGCGATGCCCGCCGCTTGCCCACGTCCGGGATCGCGTCCACTGCTGAGTTCAGCCGCAGTTCGCACGCCTTCTTATCTGCCGCCGTTTCCGCCATGTCGATGATCTTAATGGTAAGGACCACCCGCCGCCGGGCAAAACACTTCGATCAAACTTGCGTTGCACGCCAGCCGCGCGTCCCACAAACGGGTGCCTGAAAAATACTGGCAAGCTCCTTGCCTCAGCAGTGTCGCTGAGACGCAATGCGTACATCCACCTAACATGGTAGGAGCCCAATCATGAACATGCGACCCCCCAAACCTGCCGACAGGGCGACGGCTACCACCGAGCCCTGGCCACCAACGTCGGCGACTTCGACCCGAGCCAAGCGCCCACCGCCTGATCGCCGGGGCTTATGAAGGGCGCGGGCCCATCAACACGGGCAGCGCGCGTGGCCGAACCTGGAACCGGCATCGGCAGTTGCTCAAGGACTCGCCATCGAGATTGAACGTCACGGCTGCTTCGGCCTCGAGGTCCAAGGACGTCACCTGTTGCTGAATAACGGCCGGGTGATCGGGTTCGCCGGTGGTCAGCGCATGGGCCAGTGCTTTAACCAACTCGCCCGCCGGGACATTGGCGACGAGGGTGAGATCAAGCAGGCCGTCGTCCAGTTCGGCGTGGGGGGCGATCACGTAGCCGCCGCCGGCGGTGCGGGCATTGGCGACGATGAGCATGAGCAGGTCGCCCTGCCAGTTCAGGTCAGCAGCGGTGACGGTGGCGGGACGGTGGGTGTCATCGGCCAGTTTGCTCAACGCGTTGAGCGAGTAGGCCGTGCCGCCGAACAATTGCTTGAGCGGTCCCGGCGTATCGGCGGTGACCTCGGCGTTCAAGCCCACACTGGCGGCATTGATAAACCACCGGTCGTTGACCTGGCCGAGGTCGATCCGCCGTGGCTCAGCGGCTGCGATCAGTTGCAACGCCGCGACGGGATCGCCCACGGGCATGCCGACGCCGATGGCGAAGTCGTTGGCCGTGCCATAAGGCAGCACGCCCACGGCCGGCGGACCGTCGGGCCTGGCCGTCATCACCCCGTTGACCACTTCATTAAGCGTGCCGTCACCCCCGCCGGCAACGATGGCGTCAAACACATCCCGCGCAACCGCCTCGGCAGCAAACTGCTCGGCCTGGCCCGGCTCCCACAACGCACGCACCTCAATGCGATGCCCCGCCTTCCGCAGTCCGTCCACGGCGGTTCGTAACAACGCGTCCCCGGCCGCAGGGGCATTCAGCAAGAGGCACATGGATCGCGCAGCATCAGCCATCATCTGACTGTAGGCGGGACAATCACGCCTCGTCGGTCACGCAGCCTTCGCTGGCGCTTTTTACATTTTTGATGTACTTGAACAACGTGCCGCGTTTGACTTTGTATGGCGGCATCTGCCACGCCGCCCGGCGTTTGGCGAGTTCGTCGTCGCTGAGATCGACGTCGATGCGGTTGGTTTCCGCGTCGATGGTGATCTTGTCACCGTCGCGCACCAGGGCGATCGGGCCGCCTTCCTGCGCTTCGGGCGTGATATGGCCGACGATGAAGCCGTGGCTACCGCCGGAGAAGCGACCATCGGTCAGCAGGGCGACGTCGTTGCCGAGGCCGGCACCCATGATGACGCTGGTGGGCGTGAGCATCTCCGGCATGCCGGGGCCGCCCTTGGGGCCTTCGTATCGGATGACGACCACGTCGCCCTTGACGACCCTGCCTTCCTCCACGCCGCGGAGCATGTCCTCTTCGCAGTCGAACACGCGGGCGGTGCCGGTGAAGGCCAGCCCCTCCTTGCCGGTGATCTTGGCCACCCCGCCGCCGGGTGCGAGGTTGCCCTTGAGGATCGCGATGTGGCCGGTCTTCTTGATCGGGTCGCTGATCGGATGGAACACCTGCTGGCCCTTCTTCAGGCCCGGCACGCTGGCGAGGTTCTCAGCAATCGACTTGCCCGTCACCGTGGGCAGGTCGCCGTTGAGATAGCCTTCGTCCATCAGGTACTTCATCACCGCGGGCGTGCCGCCGGCGTGGTGCAGGTCTTCCATCACGTACTTGCCCGACGGCTTCAGGTCGGCCAGAAACGGCACCCGGTCTGACACTTTCTGGAAATCGTCGATGGTGAGGTCGACGTCCACCGCCCGCGCCATCGCGATCAGGTGCAGCACCGCGTTGGTCGATCCACCCAGCGCCATCACCGCGACCATCGCGTTCTCGAACGCGGCGCGGGTCATGATGTCGCGCGGCTTGATGTCATCTTCCAGCAATTTGAGGATTGCTTCGCCGGCCTTCTTGCACTCGTCGATCTTCTCGGCGCTCTCGGCTGGGGCGCTGCTGGAGTACGGCAGCGCCATGCCCATCGCTTCGATCGCGCTCGCCATCGTGTTGGCGGTGTACATCCCGCCACACGCGCCGGCACCGGGGCAGGCCTTGCGGACGATCTGCTCGCGCTGCTGTTCGTCGATGCGGCCCGCGAGGTATTCGCCGTAGCTCTGGAAGGCGGAGACGATGTCGCGCGACTCCTGCTTGCCCTGGAAGACGGTGCAGCCTGGCTTGATCGACCCGCCGTAGACCATGATGGCAGGGCGGTTCAGTCGGCCCATCGCGATCAGGCAGCCGGGCATGTTCTTGTCGCAGCCGGGGATCGCGATCAGCCCGTCGTACCACTGCGCCGCCATAACGCTTTCGATCGAGTCTGCGATCAGGTCGCGCGACTGGAGCGAGTAGCTCATCCCCTCCGTGCCCATTGAGATGCCATCAGAAACGCCGATGGTGTTGAAGCGCATACCCACCAGGCCCGCGTCGGTGACCCCGCGCTTGATGTCGGTGGCGAGGTCGTTCAGGTGCATGTTGCACGAATTGCCCTCGAACCACATGGCGGCGATACCGACCTGGGCCTTGTTCATATCATCGGGTGTGAGCCCCGTGGCGTAGAGCATCGCCTGCGACGCGCCCTGGCTCTTGCGCTGCGTGATACGGCTGGAATACTTGTTGAGCTTTCGCTCAGCGGCAGGGGGGGTGGTGGTGTCAGTCGTGGTCATGATCAGGCTCCATCATTGGGAAGCCGATCATTGTAGCGAATCAGGAAAGGTGTCGGCGGCCTTTCCCTCATCACGACCGTACCTGTTTCTCCGCGGCATGGAGCAGTTCGTCGCAGCGCTCCCGGCTGACACCGAGCTTGTCAGCGAAGTGCTGGAGAATGACCCGCTGTTCCAGCGTGATGTCATCATTTGCCACCGCGACAGCGAACATCGCTTTCATGGCACCCTCCGGGTCACGATGAAGCGTTTCAAACATCTCGTGATAAAAGTTCGAGTCGCTTTCGGCCCGGTTGATCATCGCCTCCAACGAAGCCCGCCCGACGCCGGCTTCCTCGGCCAACGCTTCGAGCAGGACACGCTCCTTCTCATCGACCGCGCGATCCAGACCCGCCACACAGCAAGCCGCCCGCAATAATTCGACCTGACTTCGCGGCATTTCGCACGCCTCCCCGACACGCCGTGCCCGACGGTGCATCGACGTCACGACTGAAATGGGCATCCCGCGCTGCCCCGTCTCGGGCGGACGAAGTCAGCGAACACGCTCAAGCGTATCCACCGCACGATCCCGAAGCAATCTATTGGCAGGGCGGTTGGCAGGGCGGTGGTTCGTGGCGCGGTCGTTGAAGCATTGTTTCGCCCTCCCCCCGGCGGGCTTAACGATCCCGACTATGCACCAGCGAAGCGTCGGCGACGAACTCGATTGGCGTGGTCGTTTCGTCGATGCTATTGCCGTGCACGTCGGTGATGCGCACCTTCAGGCGATATTTACCCACGGAAAGACGGGCCGGCAGCGTGACCATCTGCACGACGAAGAAGTCGCGGCGCTGATTGCGGGACTCATCGGTGATGCGCACCGGCTCGTTCCGCCAGACCGCCAGACCATCTGACTCGTTGTAGAGCACGACCTCCTGCTCCAGATTCACCTCATAGTTGCCGTTGGACTGGCGCTTGTGGCGGAAGTGGTCCAGTTCGCTGTAGGCGATGACACGTTGGTTCTGGCCGGCGAGGAAGGTGTGGTTCTCGAATGGGTCGTAGACGCCATAGCCGGAGACGCGTCGGCACAGTGCAAACGTGCGAATCTCCAACGGCCAGTCACGGAACAACTCGTTCAACCGCCGCTCGATCGAGTAGCGTTCCAACTCTTGTCCCTGCGCCAGTTCCTGCCCGAGGGTCAGCAGCATCTGCTGAAAAAGTTCGACGCGCTCCCGTTGCGAACTCGTCAGGTTCCCAAGGACCGCCGGGTCGATTTCGTGGTTCGGGTCGGCGAGGCTGACGGCGGCGGCGATCAGCGCCTTGGACATCGCCGAGTTCTCACTTTCGCGTAGCCGTTCACGCAGCAGGGCGAGCAATTCTCGACGCGTCAGTGGATCGGGCGCATCGTCGATATCGGTGACGGTCTTGTCCGACGAGGGCCCATGAGCTCCCCGTTCGCCGTCAGGCTCGGGCTCGTCCGCCGTGTCCAGCGTCGGTTCGGGCTGGCGGGCCTGACTGCGGGCGCGGATCTGCTGCCACTGTTCATCGGTGAGATCGTCCTCGGGCAGCTCCCAGCCTTGCGTCATCGCGTCGCTGAGCCGCTCGGCCATGGCCTGCGAGGACGAAGCAACCTCGTTGTTCGGCTCATTCGGCTCATCTGCCTCGGCGATAACCGTACGCTCTTTCTCCTCTTCTGTCTTTGAGGGACTGACGCAACCTGTCAACAGCAGGGCAACCGCGGCGGCGCTCAAGCTCAACGGTCGCAGCCAAGGTTTGAGCAAATGGTCGAACATGGGGCGTGCCTCCTGCACTTTGGTCCTGAACCCGCTCCGTGGGCATGGGGGCATATCCGCTCGGCCTTACCAACCTTCACGCGGACAAGGAAAAATTGCTTATTGCGACTTATCGGTCAAATGGATGCTGAAACATTCGAGATTTCGCACCGGCTCGCCGAGCCCCGACTTGGCTCGACGGTCGGCCTGCAATACCTCATCGAACAACGCCATGACCCGGTGCGGCGACATCTGACGCAAAGCCCCGAACAGCAGGGCCTGACGCGGGCCCCATAGCTTGAGCTGCTTGGCCGCAGCCGCTTCCGGCACGCCTGCCTGCCGGAGCATCCACGCAATGTTGAGCTTACGCATCAGGTCAGCAAGAAAATACGATACCAACTGCTCCGGCTGATTCGCCACGTCGATCAACTCACGCAGTTTTGCGATCAACGGCCCCGGGTCGCGCTGCTGGATCGCCTGCAACGCCACTTCCTGCACCGCCCACGCCTGTTCCTCGCTGCTGCGCCCGACCACCTCCCGCACCAGCGCCGGCTCGATGGCCGAACCAGGCTCGACCATCAGCGCCAACTTGCCCAGTTCCGAGTCGAGCTGCATCAGGCGCGGCCCGAGCCGATCGACCAATGCCTCGGCACCGGCTGGCGTAATCGTCGCCTGATGTTCCTTTCTGGCACGGGCGATCAGCCACGCCTTCGCCTCCGCGGGCGAGGGGGCGTCACACTTGATGATCGCGCCATGTTGGGCGATACGCTTGTCGAGATTGCCGCGATTCCACGTCCCGCTACGCAGCACGAGCGTGGCGTGGTCGACCGGGTGTTCCGCATACCGTTCCAGCGCGTCGCGATGCGTTTTGACGAACTGGTCGGCATCGTCCACGAGCACGAGCTTGTACGTCTGCATCAGCGAATAGCCGCGCAGTTCGTCGAGCACTTCGGCAAGCGGGGCCGTCTTGCCCTCAAAGTTGAAGGTTTCCACTTCGCCGCAGGCTTCAGTCAGCGCGGCCCGCAGCTCGTGGAGGCGAATCTGCTTCAGCATCTCGTCCGAGCCATGCAGAACGAGAAGGCGCATCGACGCATCGATCGCGGTGTCGGCTTGACGAGTTTGAGCGCGGCGAGCCATGATGAGATTGTACAGGAGTCAAGCGTCGGGCGTCAGCTATCGGCGACCCTTGGCTCCCTGCTCCTTGAGTCCTGAATCCTGACATATGAAAAAAGGCCCACCGGGTTTTACACCGGCGGGCCTGTGGAGGCAGGGGGATTATCAGGGGGCAGACTCAGGTGCTTTCCGCACTGGCTTCGGCGACTTGACCCTTGTCGTCATCGTTGGACTTCTTCCGATCACCGGCCTTGAAGTCCAAGTGCTCTTCACCCTCCTTACGGGTGATTTTGATCACCTGGCCCGGCTTGAACTCGTCGCGGAGGATCGACTCGCTGAGCGGGTCTTCTACGAACTGTTCAATGGCTCGCCGCAACGGACGGGCACCGAAGTCGGGGTTGTACCCCTTCTCGATGAGGAAGTCCTTTGCCGACTGATCCAGGTCAAGCGTGATGTCGCGCTCTTCCAGCCGCTGAAACACCTTCTTCAGCTCGTACTCGACGATATTGACCAGGTTGTCTCGCGAAAGCGGGCGGAACACAATCACGTCGTCGAGGCGGTTAATGAACTCCGGCCGGAAGTAACGCTCGATCTCACTGTTGAGCGTCTGCTTCATCTTGCCGTAGTCCGCTTCTTCGTTCGGCTTGGCGAAGCCGAAGCCGCCCTTGTTCTTGATCAGTTCGGCGCCGATGTTGCTCGTCATGATCATCACGACGTTGCGAAAGTCGACGTGCCGACCGAACGAGTCGGTGAGCTGACCTTCCTCCATGATCTGGAGGAGCATATTGAACACGTCCGGGTGCGCCTTCTCGATCTCGTCCAGCAGCACCACAGCATACGGCCGACGACGGATCTGCTCGGTGAGCTGGCCGCCTTCCTCGTAGCCGACGTAGCCGGGAGGCGCGCCGATGAGGCGGGAGACGTTGTGCTTCTCCATGTATTCGCTCATGTCGATGCGGATGAGCGAATCTTCATTGCCGAACATGAACTCGGCCAGCGCCTTGGAAAGCAGCGTCTTACCCACGCCCGACGGCCCGACGAACACGAAGCTGCCCATCGGCCGCCGCGGGTCCTTCAGACCCGAGCGGGCGCGTCGCAGAGCCTTGGCGATCGCCTTGATCGCCTCGTCCTGGCTGACGACTTTCTTGTGCAGCTCTTCTTCGAGGTTGAGCAGGCGTTCGGTCTCGGCCTTTTCGAGGCGCTTCAGCGGCACGCCGGTCATCTTGGACACAACCTCGGCGACCACCTCTTCGTCCACCACGCCGTCGACCTCCTTGGCCTTGGCGCGCCAGTCGCGTTGAATGGTCTCCTTCTTCCGCCGCAGGCTCTCGGCCTGATCGCGCAGCTCGGCGGCCCGCTCGTAGTCCGCGGCCTTGACAGCCTCGTCCTTCTCGATGCTCAGCCGTTCGATCTGCTCTTCGATCTCCGCGAGATCTGGTGGCTTGCTCATGCTCTTGAGGCGGATGCGGGCGCCGGCCTCGTCGATCACGTCGATCGATTTGTCCGGCTGCACGCGGGCCGTGATGTAGCGATTCGAGAGTTCCACCGACTGCACGATCGCCTCGTCCGTGATCTGCACGCGGTGATGGGCCTCGTAACGATCGCGCAGACCCTTGAGGATCTCGACCGTGTCTTCCTTGTTCGGCTGTTCGACGATGATCGTCTGGAACCGCCGTTCGAGTGCGCCGTCCTTCTCGATATACTTGCGGTACTCGTCGAGCGTGGTCGCGCCGATGCACTGAATCTCGCCGCGCGACAGGGCGGGCTTGAGCACGTTCGACGCGTCGATCGCGCCTTCCGCGCCGCCGGCCCCGACGAGCGTGTGCAGTTCGTCGATGAACAGCAGCACGTTCTTCGCGCGACGCACTTCGTTCATCACGGCCTTGATGCGCTCTTCAAACTGGCCGCGGTACTTCGTGCCGGCCACCATCATCGCCAAGTCGAGCACGACAATGCGACGGTCGGCCAGCAACTCGGGCACGTCGTTGCCGATGATCTTCTGCGCCAAGCCCTCGACGATGGCAGTCTTGCCCACGCCGGCTTCGCCCAGCAGCACCGGGTTGTTCTTTGTGCGTCGGCAGAGGATCTGCACCAGGCGCTCGATCTCGTTGGCCCGGCCGATCACCGGGTCAAGGCTGCCCTCACGGGCCAGTTCGGTCAGGTCCCGGCCGAAGCTGTCCAGCGCCGGCGTCTTGCTCTTGCCGCCCTTGGCCGAGCTGCCCGGTTCGTCACCGGCACCCTTGGCGCCTGCGGCTTCTTCCGGATCAACGCCCGCGCCGAGAAGGTTGAGCACCTCTTCGCGGACCTCTTCCAGCTTGAGCCCGAGATTCATCAGCACCTGCGCCGCAACGCCTTCGTGCTCGCGCAACAGGCCCAGCAGCAGATGCTCCGTGCCGACGTAGTTGTGGTTAAGGTTTCGGGCTTCCTCAATCGCATACTCGATGACCTTCTTGGCCCTCGGCGTCTGCGGGAGCTTGCCCATGGTGACCATGTCCGGCCCGGACTTGACCAGCTTCTCCACCTCAAGGCGAACCTTGCGCAGATCCACGTCGAGGTTCTTGAGAACGTTCGCGCCCACGCCCGACCCTTCCTTCACCAGCCCGAGCAGGATGTGCTCGGTGCCGATGTATTCGTGGTTGAAACGCTGGGCCTCCTGGTTGGCCAGGGCCATGACTTTCCGTGCTCGGTCTGTAAATCGTTCAAACATAGTTGGGTCGCTCGTTTCCGTGTGGTAATCGGGAGACTCCACCTTATTGTAGCCCACCGGTCGATGTCAGGTTCGTGATCCAGCGGCGAGCGGTTTTGATTCTACGCACGCGGTGGTGCTTTGGCATACAAGGGAAGCAAAAATGAGGCGATGTCTTCTGTTCGTCGGCATACGAGCGGTCCAGCTTCAGCCGACCCCTCGGAAGCGCCTTTCTTCACCTGTGAAACGGGTTTGCGCCGTTCTGTATTTCATTCAACATCAGCACCTTGAGCAACGATTATATCGGCTGCCGGGCTGAGCGACCGCCAAACTCGGCGCGCGGGTGGGGGCGATCCGCCGATCTGGCATAGCCCATCGGGGGGCGGCAGGGGGGCCGTTTCGTTATCATGCAAGGCAGCGGATGGGGGGAACACTTAATTCAGGACCAGCCTTTCGGGGCCGCGCCGGGCTGTCGGTGCGTAAAGGGAGACGTTCATCATGGCGAAAAAAAGCATCACCGACGTGGAAGTGACGGGTAAGAAAGTGTTGATGCGGGTGGATTTCAACGTCCCGCTGGACGCGGATCGCATCACAGATGACCGACGTATCCGGATGGCGCTGCCGTCGATCCGCAGCGTGCTGGACCGTAGCGGCTCGGTGATCCTGATGAGTCATCTCGGCCGGCCAAAGGGCGAGGGCCCGGAGCCGGCGTTCAGCCTTGCACCGGTGGCCAAGCGGCTGGGTGAGCTGCTCGGCCGACAGGTCAGATTCGCACCCGATTGCGTGGGCGACGAAGTGGCCAAGCTGGCTGCTGAGATGGCGACCACCGGCGACGTGCTGCTGCTGGAAAACCTCCGTTTTCACAAGGCGGAGAAGAAGGGCGAAGAGACATTTGCCGCGCAACTCGCCGACCTCGCCGACGTGTACTGCAACAATGCGTTCGGCACCTGCCACCGGGACCACGCGTCGATGGTCGCCGTGCCGCGGGCGATGAAGGCGCAAGGGAAGCCGGCCGTGGCGGGCGACCTGGTGGAGAAGGAGATCGCTTTCCTGAAAGAAGCGATCGAAAAACCCGAGCGGCCGTTCGTCGCCATTCTGGGCGGAGCGAAAGTCTCGGACAAGATCGCCGTCATCGATAACCTGCTTCATACCTGCGACAAAATCCTCATCGGCGGGGCGATGGCGTATACGTTCGCCCTGGCCCGAGGCAAGCAGGTCGGCGACAGCCTGGTGGAGAAGGACAAGGTCGAGGACGCCAAGCGCATGCTGGAAATCGGCAGCGACAAGCTCATGCTGCCAGTCGATACGCACTGTGCCGACGACTTCGGCAATCCGCAGGAAACGAAATTCGTCGAGGGTGATATCCCCGACGGCTTCGAGGGCATGGACATCGGTCCGAAATCCATCGAGCAGTTCACTGCCGCGGTGAAAGATGCCAAGACGGTGGTGTGGAACGGTCCGATGGGCGTGTTCGAAAAGCCGCCGTTCGACGCGGGCACGAAGGCGGTGGCCGAAGCGATCGCCGAGGCGACGCGCAGCAACGAAGCGACAAGCATTATCGGCGGTGGCGACTCGGCCGCCGCGATCGAGATCATGGGCCTCGCCGAAAAGGTCAGCCACGTCAGCACGGGCGGCGGCGCCAGTCTGGAAATGCTCGAAGGCAAAAAGTTCAACAGCGTCGAACTGCTGGACGAGGCGTGATCCGGTGGTTGCTGATAGATGCCCGGCCCGCCCACTTCAGTGGGCGGGATAGAGGTGCGCGCAACCATTACCCGCCCAGTGAACTGGGCAGGCCGAGGGTTTCAACCTGCACCTGGAAGTTGAAACCTGCAACCGCAGCATTTATGCCGCAGCACTTTCTCGGAACGTCGTCGGGCTGACGCCCAGATGTCGATGGAAGGTGGCGGTGAAGTGGCCGTGGGAGGCGAAGCCGGTCGTGGTGGCGATGTCGCCGATGGGCCGACGGGTACTGCTCAGCAGCCAACGCGCCACCATGAGTTGCGTCCGAAGCAGGTAGTGCTTGGGGCTGATCCCGGCGTGGCGGACGAACAGCCTGTGAAAGTGATAGGAGCTGACTTCCACCGCGTCGGCGACGTCATTGAGGGTCGGAGCGCTGGCATAGTGGTCGCTTAGGTACGCCATCGCTTGCGCGACCCGCGCGTCGTCGACGAGACCGACGGCCGGCGCGTCCTGCTTCGTCAGCGGACGCAGTTCCAGGTACCACGGGCCCGTGGCATGGTCATCAACGGGCATCCGACGACGAAAGCGCACCCATGTCGGTTCATCGTCTGCCATCATCGGCAGGTTGTGCACAGCGTCGTCGGCGAGGTTCGGCCACCGTTGGGCAATGAGCTTGTGCAGTTGCTCGATGAGCCGCGCGAACAAAGCCGGCTCCCGCAAACGGGTCGCTTCGCTGAACGGGTCGGCATGCAGCAACCGATCGTCATGGCTGACCAGCAACTGGCGAAGATTCGGCTCCGACAGGTGGTCGAACGCGGCGTTGATCTGACGTAACAGCACCAGCGCAAGTTTTTCGTCCACCGGCTCGAATGGCTGGTCGTGCCGAATAAGACCCAGGTACCATTGCTGAGAGCTGTTGGGGCTGGCCGGGAGCGACTGCGTCAACACCGATCCCTGGCGAGCCAGCACTTCGCGGGCGGCATCGAAACCAACCGCCAGTTGCGTCCGCCAATCCTGCACCACCTCGGCGGGGAGGGCGTGGGAACTCAAAACCGCCGGCTCGCCAGGCTGATCACGATCCACCAGCGCCAGCAACATCGCCGTATGCGGGGTCAGCGGTTGAAGCGTTTCCCAGAAGGCGGTGTCACTAAACGCCCAAGGAGCCAGCGGGCGAGCAGGCTGATCGTCATGCTGAAAGAGGCCCAAGGTGGCACCTCGTATAAGTTTATGGCGGCGCAAGTGTAGTACACGCACAGTCGGTCTGCCGGTCCGCTACGCGGCAAGTCTGGTCATGCCCTCACTGCTTATCTAAGCGTAGCGCTAAATCGGCGCTTGGCAACAGGGATGTTGCGATCCATCGCGATTGAGCCGCGATCAATGGCCGGGGCCTGACGTTACATGGCATGCACGAGGTGTGGCCCCGCAGCATCTTCCGCCGGCTGCTCAAGATGCCAGCGCATCGCATCGCCTCGACAGTCGATGTGAGCGCTGAAAAACCGCCCCCGATAGCGCCAGAACAACGGCCAGATGATCCGCCGATCCGTCTCCGGCAGCGGCAGCTTGGCGATCGTGGCCGGGTCATGCCATTCCAATCGCCCTTCGCGAAACTCGGTACGGTCCACCGTGACCGGATGTGTCACTTCATACAGGAACATGAGCCAGTGGGTTTCGTTGTTCAGCGCCGTTTCCGAAACGATCCCGGTCAGGTGTAACTCCGAAGGTGTAAGGGCCAGCCCCGCTTCTTCTTCGATCTCGCGCACCGCACACGTGGTCGGACTTTCCCCGTCAGCCTGCTCCAACTTGCCCCCAATCGGCGAATAGAGATCGCGGTTCGGAGCCTTCCGGCGGTGCAGCAGCAGCACCTGCTCGTCATGGTCGAAAAGGTAGCACAGCACGGCAATCTGGTAAGGTAGCACCTTGGTCATAAGGCGGGCGATGGTAGCACAACGCACGGGTTCGGCGAACGATACGCATCGCGAACCGCGAACCGCGAACCGCGAACCGTGAAAGCCGGGACCGATCGAACGTCCGATAATATATGTTATGTATAATTCGTCCCTCGGCCGGGGGTGATTGTTGGCTTCCATGGGGCTTGGCACGGGTCCGGCTCGTCGTAGCCTGATTTGATTCAATTCAGCCGCGGATCTCTTGCAGGCTCCAAGACGGCTTGCCCGGTCGCCTGAAGTTGGTGGTTGCTTCCTCTCGGACGTTCCGCGTAGGCTGGGCGGCGCTTAGAACGCACGCCACTTGCGGGCGTTGGTGCTTAACGAAGGCATTGGCGGGAGTCGGGAAGCATGGCCAGGGATGACATCGTTACAGACGGCCACCACACGGGCGCAGCGCCACCCGTCGATCGCGCAGCGGGCGGCGTCGCGGCTGAATCGCCAGGCAGTCGAGCGCAGGCCGCCTTGGCCTCGGCGGTCGACTGGATGTTTAGCCAGCAGCATGATGACGGCCACTGGTGCGCCGAGTTAGAAGGCGACTCGATCCTTCAGAGCGAGTACATCCTCTACAAGTGGATCCTCGGCCACGAGGACGATGAACGCATCCCCCGCATCGCCGCCTACCTGCGCCGGCAGCAGCAATCGGACGGCACGTGGGCGCAATATCCCACGCCCGGCGGGCCGAGCCCGATGGACCTTTCCGCGACGGTCAAGGGCTATTTTGTGCTCAGGTTGATGGGTGACGATCCCGACGCAGAACACATGCGTCAGGCCCGTCAAGCGATTCTCGCCGGCGGCGGCGCGGAACGCGTCAACAGCTTTACCAAGTTCTACCTTGCCTGTCTGGGACAGATTGATTGGTCCGCCCAGCCGAGTATTCCGCCGGAGATCGTATTTCTGCCCAGATGGTCTTACTTTCACCTGGACAAGCTCTCGGCCTGGACGCGGACGATGATCCTGCCGCTGTCGATCGTGACCACCTACCGGCCGACACGACGCCTGCCGTCCGATAAGTCGATTGACGAGCTCTACGTCAATCCGAAGTGTCGTCGCAAACTCATCGCCACGCAGGACCGCCCGCACCCGTTCTGGTCGCGGTTTTTCCTCGTGGCCGATCGCGGGCTGAAGCTGGTGCATCAGCTGGGCCTGCCGCCATGGCGCAGGCGGGCGATCACGTGGATTGAAGATTGGCTGCACAAGCACCTGGTCAAGTCAGACGGCGTCGGCGCGATTTTCCCGCCGATGGTTTACATCCAGATCGCCCTCCGCTGCCTCGGTTATCCCGATGATCACCCAACGCTTGTCAAAGCCCGTAGGGACCTTGATGCCTTCATGATTCATGATGCGGAGACCGGCGAAATCCGCATTCAGCCGTGCTTTTCACCGGTGTGGGATACGGGTATCGCTACGTTCGCATTGACTGAGGCCGGCCTGACGCGCGAGCATCCCGGGATGGCCCGTGCCGCACGGTGGCTGGTCAGCAAGGAATGTCGCTTTGAAGGCGACTGGAAAGCCAACGTTCCCAAAGACGTCGAGCCCGCCGGCTGGTTCTTTGAATACAACAACTATTTCTACCCCGACGTGGATGACACAGCCATGGTCTGCATGGCGCTGAAGCGCGTGGGCGGCGAGGATGCCATTGCCGCAGCCGGGCGCGGCGTGGCATGGAACCTCGTCATGCAGAACGATGATGGCGGGTGGGCTGCGTTCGACCGCGGCGCCCAGAACCGCCCGATTCTGGACCAAGTGCCGTTCGCCGACCACAACGCCATGCAGGACCCGTCCTGCCCGGATATCACCGGCCGCGTGTTTGAGTCGCTCGGCTGGCACGGCTATACCGTGAACGACGACGTGGTCCAACGCGGCATGGCACACATCCGCATTCATCAGCAACACGACGGCTGCTGGTTCGGTCGATGGGGCGTCAACTACATCTATGGCACCTTCGAGGTGCTCTGCGGCCTGCACGCCGTCCAGGCCGACATGACTCAGGCGTGGATTCAAAAGGCTGGGCAATGGCTGCGCGATCACCAGAACGCGGACGGCTCGTTCGGCGAATCGCCGGACACCTACGAAGACCCGACCCTGCGCGGCCAGGGCCCCCCCACCGCCAGCCAGACCGCCTGGGGCGTGATGGGCATGATGGCGGTCTATGGCCCCGAAGACGAAGCCGTTCAGCGCGGCATCCGCTGGCTGTGCAACACACAGCTTGCCGAAGGAACGTGGGCTGAGCCATGGTTCACCGGCACGGGCTTTCCGCGCGTGTTTTACCTGCGTTATCACTACTATCGCCACTATTTTCCATTGATGGCCCTCGGCCGATGGCTGCGGTTGCAAGGCGCGTTGCCTGACCTGACGGCGTGATGCGCCATCGTCGCGAGAGTGGTTTGCCGAGGGTCTGGCCGATCTGAAATCGCGTCAACTGCGTACAATGAGCATCATGTTTTTCTCATTACTGAAGTCGGATCAGGTTGGCCGGTACAAGGACATCGCCTGGGTGCTGTTCAAGCATGGCGGGCGGGAACTGGTCGATCATTTCGGCTTTGGCGAAGTCGTCGATGACGAATGGGTTGACGGTGAGCAGACGGTCAACGCGGAAGAACTCGCCGATGACCTGGAACGGCTCGGCCCGACGTTCGTGAAGCTGGGCCAGGTGCTTTCCAGCCGGGCGGACCTGCTGCCGATGCCATACCTCAAGGCGCTCTCGCGCTTGCAGGACGAGGTTGAGCCGTTCGCCTATGAGGAGGTGGAGCGGATCGTGGTGGAGGAGTTCGGCGCGGCGCCGAGCGAGTTGTTTGCCACCTTTGAGGTTGAGCCGATGGCCGCTGCGTCGCTGGGGCAGGCGCATCGTGCAACGCTCGCCGGTGGGCAGCGCGTGGTGGTCAAGATTCAACGACCCGGCATTCGTGAACGCGTACAGAATGATCTGGACGCACTGCACCAGATCGCCCGGTGGATTGATGAGCACAGCGAGCTTGGCCGACGATATCACTTCCTTTCGACCATTCGCCAGTTTCGTCGAAGCTTGATGCGCGAACTGGACTACACGCGCGAGGCGGACAACCTGCGCACGCTCAGCCATAACCTGGAGGAATTTGAAAAGATCGTCGTGCCAGCCCCGATTGACGAGCTTTGTTCCGGCCGGGTGCTGACGATGCAGTGGATGGACGGGTGCAAGATCACCGAGATCACGCCGGAGCAACGCACACAAGTCGACGGCAACGCCCTGCTCGACGAACTTTTTCATGCGTATCTCAAGCAGGTATTGCAGGACGGCTTTTTCCACGCCGACCCGCATCCAGGCAACGTCCTGTTGACGCGCCGCGGGCGCGTGGGGATTATCGACCTGGGGATGGTCGGGCATCTGGACGAGTCGTTGCAGGAGAGTCTGCTGAACCTGCTGATCGCGGTAAGCGAAGGGCGAAGCGACGATGCAGCCGACTTGGCGATGAGTGTGGGCGACAGTTCCGAAGTCTTTGATCCGAAGACGTTCCGCTCGGGCATGCGCGAAGTGCTCAGCGAACATCGCGAGCAAA
>JBBDRF010000024.1:33426-50437 GCA_040905565.1 Phycisphaeraceae bacterium
CCGAAGACGTTCCGCTCGGGCATGCGCGAAGTGCTCAGCGAACATCGCGAGCAAAGCGTTGGTGAGATGGAGACCGGCCACCTGCTGATGGACGTGTGCCGGGTGGCGGGCAACACAGGACTGCGCATTCCCGCGCCGATTCTGCTGCTGGGCAAGGCGCTGATGAATCTCGATGAGATCGGCCGGACGCTCGCACCCGAGTTCGATCCGAATGAAGCGATACGCCGACACACGGGTTCCATCGTCCGCACCAGGACCATGCGCAGTCTTCGGCCGGGCCAGCTCTTCACGAACATGGTGGAGTTGAAGCATTTCGCCGCCGCGCTGCCGCGACGTGTCGATCGCCTGCTCGACACGTTGGCCGACAACGATCTGCGGGTGAAGGTCGACGCCATTGACGAAGACCAGTTGATTGCGGGCATTCAGAAGATCGCCAATCGCGTCACGGCAGGCCTTGTCCTGGCGGCGCTGATCGTCGGCGCGGCGATGATGATGCGCGTGGAAACCGATTTCACCCTCTTCGGCTATCCCGGGCTGGCCGTGTTGTGCTTCTTCGGTGCGGCGGTCGGCGGATTCATCCTGCTGGCCGACATCGTCTGGCAGGACATGGGCAGGCGAAGGCGACGAGGGCGCTGATATCGACCGTCGCGCCACGGTTCACACCTGCGCGATCTCGGCGGCCCGTTTCAGCGTCGCACGCGTGATGGCCATCATGATCTCCGGCGGGAAGTCACGCTCGGGGTCCTCAAGATAATCCTTCGGAAGCAGGTCGCGCACCATCTCACCCAGTTCCGCCTCGATCGCTGTGCGACGTTGCGCGGCTGCATTGTCGTCATCTCGACGGATAGGGTCGCTCAGGTCGTAGGCCAGCATCAGCGTCGTGATCTGCCACTCGTAATAACCTTGAAGCGGGTTGGCTTCATCGCCCTGCTGCTGTTCGTGCATCGCTCGGCTCCTGGCGTTCGGATGAATCGCCCAGCATAGCAAAGCTGCGTTTTTGCGCCGCAGCGCTATACTGGGGGTATGAGCAAAATGCACACAGCCGTTCTGATCCCGGGCGACGGCATCGGCCCGGAGGTGACCGAAGCCGTGCTGAAGGTATTGAAGGCTGCGGAAGCGCCGGTGATCTTTCATCCACACTTGGCTGGTCTTACTGCCCTTGAGCAGCACGACAGCGTGCTTCCCGAGGCGACCATGGCCGCGGTGCGCGAGCACAAGCTTGCGCTCAAAGGCCCCTGCACCACCCCCGTGGGCGAGGGCTTCACCTCGGTGAATGTCCAACTCCGGCAGAAGCTGGACCTGTACGCCGCGGTGCGGCCGGTGCGGTCGCTGCCGGGTGTGCCAACCCGATTTGAGGACGTCGACCTCGTTATTTTTCGAGAGAACACGGAGGGGCTTTACGCCGGCGTGGAGAACGACATCGTGCCAGGCGTGGTGACGTCGATGAAGATCGTCACGGAAAAAGCGACCACGCGCATCGCGCGCCGTGCGTTTGAATACGTCCGCAAGCGCGGCCGACGGAAGGTAACCGCGTTCCACAAAGCCAACATCATGAAAAAGAGCGACGGCCTGTTCCTGCGCTGCGCCCAGCAGGTGCATGACGACGAGTTTCCCGACGTTGAGTACGACACGTTCATTATCGACGCCGGCTGCATGCGTCTCGTGCAGGAGCCGACGCGCTTCGACGTGCTGCTGATGGAAAACTTCTATGGCGACGTGGTCAGCGACCTTGCCGCCGGGCTCGTCGGCGGGCTCGGCGTGGTGCCAGGCGCGAACATCGGCGAAGACACGGCCCTGTTCGAAGCGGTGCATGGGTCAGCGCCCGACATTGCCGGGCAAGGCATTGCCAACCCGCTCGCCCTGCTCATGTCGGCTGTGATGATGTTGAACCACGTGCATGAAACGCAAGATGACGTCGCCTGCAAAGACGCCGCCGACCGTATCAAACAGGCCTATAACCAAGCGCTGGCCGACGGTGAAAAGACCGGCGACATCGGCGGCAAACTCGGCACGATGGGGTTCGCCGACGCGGTGATCGCACGTTTGTAACCGGGAGACGACGCCATGGCTCGCCAACTCGACTGGGAACTCGCCGGCTCGGACGATCAGACCATCTACGGCACATCGCACCTGCCCGAGGACGAAGCCATCGGCGTGCTGCTGATCGCCCACGGGTTCAAAGGCTACAAGGATTACGGGCCATTTCCATACCTTGCTGAGCAGGCGGCGCAGCGCGGGTTGATCGCGCATCGGTTCAACTTCAGCCATAGCGGCATGACGCGAAACGTCGAAACATTCGAGCGGCCGGACCTTTTTGAGCGCGACACCTTCAGCCGACAGGTCGAAGACCTGTGGACCGTGGCGGCGGCTGCGGATGCGGGAGAGATTGCCGGGGCCTTGCCGGCCGGTGGCCTGCCGCAGGTCTGGTTCGGGCACAGCCGCGGGGGCGTCACAGCGCTGTGCGCCGCCGGGCAACGGGCGTCGCGAGATGGGGCGGACCTGACGCTGGCGGTGCCCGCGCCGCAGGGTGTCATTTCCGCCGCCGCGCCGGCCACGGCCACTCATCTCCAACCGGAACAGGTGGATATGTTGCGTCGAGCGGGTCGGGTGGCCTCGCCTTCGGCGCGAACCGGCCAATTGCTGATGATCGGCCGTGACTGGCTGATGGACATCGAATCCCAAGGCGAGTCGCTCGACCCCTACGCGATGGCGCGGCAGGCCGAGTGCTCTGTGCTGATCATACAGGGCAGTGCGGATACAAATGTTTCGTTGGAGGAAGGTCGGCGTCTGTCGTCGGCTGCAGGCGAGCGTGCCACGCTGGAGATCATCGACGGCGCATCGCATACGTTCAACTGCCCCAACCCTTTGCCGACGAATGAAGCGCCGCCGCGGGCCACCGAGCAACTGGCGGCGTTAAGCTGTGCGTTTGCCGTGCAATGCTGTGATGCCTGGCGGGCAGATTAGGCAAGGGGCATGAACCGCTCTCTCTGCCAGCCATGAAAAACGCCCCTGACAAACGCAGCGCCTTACAGCGCCAGTTTGTCAGGGGCGTTTTAAATCAACATTGCATGGGAGGGTTACGGCCGGCAGATGTCAGGCGATTCGCCGCTGCTGCATCGCTCGCCGAAGCGGCTCATCAGTCGGTAGCCGGGCTCGGAGTTGACGGAAACCCAGTCCGAGCGGTCGGGCCCGCGAACGAGCTGGCCAGTCTCGATCATTTCGTAGTAGCGCATTTCATCGTCGGGGCTTGACTCGGTCATATCGCGTTGCAGCGCCTGCTGAGCCTCGGGCGTGTAACGCTCAAGATAAGCGACGTGAACGCCATCGGATTCGAGGGTGTCGAGGGATCGGCCTGTAAGGCCCGAGGGGCAATCACCGCACGCGTACATGTGGATGCGCACGCCATTCTGCTCGCCTTCGTTGTCCGAAGGGGCGGCGATGGGCGGGTAGTCCGTATTTTTCGCGGTGAACAGTTCCCCGGTGTTGAGATCGACATAATAGATATCGATCGGCCCGTAGCTGGCGGGCGAGTTGTTCCAGATGATAAACGCCAGCGCAAAACAGAGCACCAGCACTGCCACAATCGTTACCACAGCGGAGTTGTTGTTAAGCCATTCTCGCACGTTCATGGATAAAGTCCTTTGATCTGAATGAGACCGTAAAAAATGACCCGTTCTCGGTGAGCCAGACACTGACCTGCGGACGCCGAAGCGAACCATTTCAGTGAGGAAAGGTCATCGTCATCTTAGCCGATGCACACAAGTTGCACAAAAAAAGTTACTCCCGGTGGCGCGACCCGCCCGCCGCGACCGCCATTCAGCGAATCGGGCTGTTGTACATGGCCCGCGGTGCGGCCATTTCAAGCACCCACGAACGCAACTGCTCGGGTGAGAGATCACGGAGCTGCTGCATCTGCTTCATCGCATTCAGGTCGCCGGAGCTGGTGGCCATCAGGCTCAGCAGGCCGAACCCGCTTGGCTGACGAATAATCATGATCTGCGGCTGCACCCCGCTGGGCAGGTCGGCCTGCTCGCGGGCGAAGGCGACGGCGTCTTCCAGGTAGCCGATCTCATCGACGAGTTTCAGCTCCCTCGCCTGTTCGGCGGCGAAAACTTCGCCGGTGGCCAGCTCCCGCACCTGCGCCTCATCAAGCAGGTGGCTCCGGCCCTGATGCACGACATGCACGAATCGCTCCCACGCCGGCTCGAGCCGGGTGTCGCGCAGGATCTCACGTTCTTCCTCGGTCCAGGGACGAACGGGCAGCAGTTCATCTTTCCGCGTCGAGTGTTTTGAGACCACAATCTCCGGCGTGACGCCGATCTTGTCCAGCAACTCGTCGATCGTGAAGCCCATGACGATCACGCCGATACTGCCTGTGATCGTCGTCGGCTCGGCGACAATCAGGTCCGCGGGCGCGGCGATGTAATAGCCGCCGCTCGCCGCCACCGAGCCGAAGCTCGCAATGATCGGCACGTCGGTCTTCTGCTTGAAGCGGTTGATTTCGTGCCAGATCTGATCGGACGCCGACACGGTCCCGCCCGGGCAGTCGATCCGCAGCACCACCGCCGCCGGCGGGTCGTCCTCCAGCAGTCGCAACGATCGGCGAACGAAGGCAGCCGTGGCGCCGGTGACCATTTCCTCGATCGGGAGCACGACGATGCGATGGCTGGTGTCGCCCTCCTCGTACACAGACTCCCGCGGGCCGCCGCCGGTATACGCCGCGACGATGATGCCCAGATAGACATTCACCCCGATCGACAGCAACAGGATGGTCGTCAACACCGACGCCCCCAGTCGCCCCCACACGCTCCGCTGAGGCGCGGCGGGCATCATCGCCACCGGCTGGTAGCCCGGCGGCGGCGAAGGGGCTTGATTCGCCCCGCGTGGATCGACCGGCCCGCGACCTGACGTCCCGCTGTCGCCCGCTTCATCTGGCTGATCCGACGTATCGGGTGGCACTTGCGCCATTGCTTAAACTCCGTGGGTCTAGCCCATTCATCGACCATCCGTCCCGGCAACCTGACAAAGTTAGCAGGTGTCGCCCCGGTCAGAAAGTCCAGCCCTGCGTCCGTCCCTGATTGCCCGTGCCGATTGCCCTATCATCTTACTCTTGGTTTCCCCAGGCGCCGCGCCGCGGGCTGAACGCAGCGAAGCCTCGGATTATCACGCCTAGACTGTACGACCCCGAGCGCATGACCGCATGCAGATTCTCCTACTCGTTCTCATCCTCGCCCTGTTCTTTCACGACGCTTACCCCACCGCGGCCGTCGATGTCCCGCGTCTGGGCGGACTCGCGCTGCTGGCGGTGGTGGTGTTGCCTAAGCTCGCGCTGCTTGGGGGTTACGGGTTGCTGTGCCGCCGTATGCTTGACCGGCTCGGCAAACGCGGGGCGCAACGAGCCATGCTCCGGTTCGACCGCACGGGCAGCCTTTACCGCGGCGCGGCAGTGGGGTTGTATCTGCTCGACCTTTACCTTGGCCTGCTCGTGGCGGTGCGGGGCGCGATCGGCGACCTGATTCTGCTGGATGAACTGGTCGTCCTGCTCCCGCCTTTGACGGTGCTGATCGCCGCATGGTGGGTTTATTACCCGATCGAACGGCGGATCCGCGAGTCCTCGCTCATCGGCCGACTCGACGCGGGCATGCCGATCTACCCCGTCTGGACGCGCGGCCAGTTCGTCCTGTCGCAGATTCGCCATCACATGGCGTTGGTGCTCGTGCCGTTGCTGTTGATTCTGACGTGGACGGAAGCGGTAGAACGCTTTACGCCCGCCCGCTGGCGACTGCTCGGCGGCGATCCGGAACCGTTCATCGTGCTTCTCGGGGCCGGCGGGGTGTTCCTGGTGGCGCCGCTGATCATCCGCTATGTCTGGGACACCGTACCCCTGCCAGCCGGCGAACTGCGAGACCGCTTGCAGGCGATGTGCAAACAGCATCGCGTGGGCGTGCGCGAACTGCTGCTGTGGCGGACCTTCGGCGGCATGATCAATGCGGCGGTCATGGGCATCTTCGCCCCGGTCCGCTACATCCTGCTGACCGACGCCCTGCTGGAAATGGTCCGTCGCGAGCAGGTCGAGGCGGTGATGGCCCACGAACTGGCGCACGTGCGCCGGCATCATATGTTCTGGCTCATCGCCGCGGCGCTGGGCATGCTGGGGCTGCTGGAACTTGGCTTCGGCGTCCTGTTCTTCACCCTGGCCGACACGTTTCCGGCCGAGGGCGTTAAGGCCGGCCCGCAGCTCGTCGCCGCCGGCTGGACGCCTGGCTGGGCCGATTGGCTGACGGACCTGCTACGCAGCGAGCAGGGGCTTCTCGCCGTCACGTTGCTGGCGACCGGCGTCTGCTGGTACCTCGCCTTTGGTTGGGTGTCGCGTCGCATCGAACGCCAGGCGGACGCATTCGCGGTGCAGCACCTGGCGAGCAATCGCCCCGAGCCGCAGCGCGACGCCGATGGCCGCATCGTCGTTGACCGCACCTCCGCCGAGACGATGGTCGGCGCGCTCCAGCAGGTCGCGCTGCTCAACCACGTGCCCATCCACAAGAGCAGCTGGCGACACGGCTCGATCGGCTGGCGACAGGCTTACCTGCGCCGCATCGTCGGCCAGCCGATCGACCAACTGAGCATCGACCGGCAGATGTTCTGGATCAACGTCGCCTCGTTTGTGATATTGGCACTCGTCATCGCCGTCTACACGTTGGCCAGTCTGCTCGCGCGGTGACCGCCGCGTTATAATCCGCCCTTTCCTCGCACGAATCCACACGGCACGGCAGAGCACACCCATGCGCTTCATCAAGATGCAAGGCCTCGGCAACGATTATGTCTACGTCAACGGCTACGACGAAGCCGTGACTGACCCTGCCGTGCTCGCCCCCCGCGTCGCGGACCGACATTTTGGCGTTGGCGGTGACGGGCTCATCCTCGTTCTGCCGCCGGAGGATGGCGTTGAGGCCGATGTGCGGATGCGGATGTTCAACGCTGACGGCTCCGAAGCCGAGATGTGCGGCAACGGTGTTCGCTGCGTCTGCAAGCTCGCGCACGACCACGGCATCACGACCAGCAACCCGATGCGCGTCCAGACCGGCAACGGCGTGCTCAGCCTCGCATACACCACCGACGCTCACGGCAAGGTTGAGCAGGTTACCGTCGATATGGGCGAACCCATCCTCGAGCCCGCCCGCGTGCCGATCGTGCCCGACAAGCTCGTTGCCACGGAGCAGCCGCAGACCTTCCGTCTGTCCGTCGCGCAGAGCAACGAATTGCTCACCGCCACGTTCGTGTCGATGGGCAATCCCCATGCCATGATCTACGTGCCCGACGCCGCGGCGATCGATCTGACCCGCCTCGGCCCGCTGCTCGAATGCCACCCCGCGTTTCCCAACCGCATGAATGTGCATTTCGTCCAGGTTCACGCTGGCGACGATGTGACCATGCACACGTGGGAACGTGGCAGCGGCGTCACGCTGGCCTGCGGCACGGGCGCCAGCGCCGTCTGCGTGGCCGGTGTACTCACCGGCCATAGCGGCCGCACCATCACGGCCCACCTGCCCGGCGGCGACCTCGCGCTGGAATGGCGTGAAGCGAACAACCACGTCTACATGACCGGCCCCGCGACAGAAGTGTTCACCGGCACCTGGCCGGCGAGCGCATGATCTCACCGGCCCAGGTTCCCCTTGTCCGGCACGACGCGCATCATCGTCGGCAGCAGATAATTTGCTCCGCGATAGCGCTGCACCTGGCCTGACACGGTGAAAAGCACCTGGTCGCCGCCCTGCTGAACGATGCGCTCCATCGTCGCCAGCAGCCGACAGGGCTGCAGAATCATCGGCGACTCCGGCGACTCCCGCCCGTCCGCGTCCAGCACGAACAGCACGTGCCCGCCGTCACGCGCATACATCACGCGCCCCCGACGCTGCACAATGAAGCTCCCCTCTTCACGCAACGACGCTTCCGCCGCCTCCGCACCACGCGGCGCGCTACCTGCCACCACATCAGCGCGATCGCGCGGCTGCTCCCCCATCTGCTCACGCGAAGCCGCCGGCGCTGCCTGACGCTGCTCCAGCAAGGCGCGCAACATCGGGTCTTCGTCCTCATCCGCCGGCTGTGCCTGTTCGCTCTCCGCAGTCTCGGCCTCGTCGTCGGCGGGCGCGTCCACCTGCGGGCGTGCCTGCGTCAACAGCAGGTAATTCACCCCGCGATAAGCGTGCACCCGGCCCGAGACCTCGAATGCGGCGTCCCCCCCCTGCTCCTGCATGTAGGTTTCCATCATCTCCAGCCGAGCCGAAGGCAGCACGAGCATCGGCGGCAGCTCGTTCGCTTCGTCGTCTAAATCCATCGGCTGAAAAATCCACTGGCTCGCGTCGTCCGGCCGAAGCACGCGGCCCGGCTGATTCACAATAAACGCCCCTTCCCGACGGGCGCGCGGCAGCGTCGCGCCCGGCGGCAGACCGATCACCGAAGGGTCCACGTCCACACGCGGCCCGGTCGTGTTTTGGTTCACCGGCCCGCGCTGCGGCTCCACCGTCGGCGACTCCTGCGCCCGCAGCAGATCCCGCTCCTGTGGCTCCTGATCCTCACCGGCCGGCGTCGCGCGATCGTCGGCCAACGCCGCCGCCCCGTGCAGGGCGAAGCACAGCAACATCATCAAAACAGCCTTGCGATTCATGGCTCGCTCCCGCGCTTCAGTCGTTTCCGTCGGAAAACACCGGCCTGAATCCTATCATCGGCCGATCGGAAAGGCGCGGCCGCCTTTTCCGCTGCCGTGCGGCGCGAAACCCTCGGTTCGACGTCGTCGCTACGACCGAAGCAGGTTGAGCGTCGCCTGCACGAGGCGCTCGCCGCTTGCCGGGCTGGCGAAGATGGCGTTGCCCGCTTCGTAGGCCCCTTCGTCGATGGCCGCCTGCGTGACGATGTAGCCTTGCAGGTCACTGTTCGCCAGCGTGATCACGTGCACGTTGGGGTATTGGCCCATGACCTCGATCGCGAACTCGACGAAGACTTCACCTGGCCAGCCGACGAAGGCATGCTCGCCGATCTGGATCACCTGCACCTCGGCCGGCTGACAGGCGCGGGCCGCGTCGGCGAGCCGACCCTGCTCACTGGCCTGGGCCAGGGCGAATGTCTCCTCCGCGCCGAACCAGTCACACTCAGCGGTACGCACTTCGGTGCGGTCGGCGTGGCTCTCGCGCAACTGCTTGAGCCGGTGCACCGCTTGATCCATCTGCTTGCGTGCTTCGTTCACCGGCGGAAACGACCGCAACGGCAGTTCCACCTGACGCTGCACGCATTTCACCTGCACGGGCTGAACCGGCTTGGCCTTGTCGATGACCGCCGCGATCGACTCGCTCAGCATCTGCCCCAGGCGATCGGCTTCCGCAATGGTGTTCGCGCGGGTGACGTGGCGCGGGCTCTGGTTGCCGCTGGCGCCCATGTGATACACGAACGGGCAATCCCCAAGCGTTTGACGTAGATGCTGGCGTGCGAGGCCGGGGAAGTCGCCGGAGACCTGCGTCCAGTCTTCGTGCAGCACGGTCGGATGCATGCTCACCACCGCCATGACAGCCAGCAACGCCTCGTCCGCCGCATCGCGGGCCACCAGCACCGGCACGTCGGGAATGCTAGGCCCGGCCGGGTCGCGCCGATTCGTGCCCAATCCTGAACCGTCGGCCACCGCGTAACCCAGCCTCGCCGGGCGGGCATTGCGGCAGGCCTGCACGCCGGCTTCCACGAACCCGTCTTCCAGTTGCGCGACGTAGGTCGGGTCCGGCGCGGGCACGTGGGGATCGCCTTCGTTGCTGATCATGCTGACGGTGATCGGCCCCGAGTGCGTATGGCTGGCCGTGACCATCACGTGCTCAGCAGGCAGCCCCGCCTCGGCCGCGATCCGCTGGCGAATGCGCTGAGCCATGTCGCGCGGGATGAAGATAGCGTCACCGCCGACGAACAACGACGCCGTTTGCCCGTCGCCGACGAACATCGCCGCGGCGATCAAGGGGTCGTGCACGCCCGTGCTGTAGCGGTCGACATGCGGATAGCCGAACAGGAACTGCGACTCTTTCGGGGTAATATCGACTTGGGCTGCGCCCACCTGCCATGCTTTGGGTGTATTCATTGGAGCGCCATGGGTTGACAAAGAAGAATGTTCAAACTAAACATATCATAACATGAATGAACAGTCTCTGGCAACTTGGTCCCGCGGTGCGCGCCGCAGCCGGATTCTCGAGTTGCTCGAAAGCAGCGGCGAGCAATCGGTGGAGCAACTGGCCGACACATTTTCGGTCAGCGGGATGACCATTCGGCGGGACCTTCAGGATCTCGCCAGCGCGGGCCGAGTGATCCGCACCCACGGCGGCGCGGCGCCGGCGGCGCGGATTTCGTTTGAGTTCCGTTTCCTCGAACGCGCGCAGCAGCATGCGGCGGAAAAGGAAGCCATCGCCGAGGTCGCCGTCAGTCTGGTGCAACCGGGGCAGTCTGTCATCCTCGATTCGGGAACCACCACGCTGGCCATCGCCCGTCGGCTCAAGACCCTCGGCCGACTCACGGTGATCACGAGTTCGTTGCCCATTGCCTCGGAACTTTTTCAGGCCGAGGGCATCGACACGATTCTGCTCGGCGGTCAGCTTCGCCACGACGCGCCGGACCTCATCGGCCCGCTGGCGCTGCAAAATCTTGAGACGCTCCGAGCTCATGTCGCCTTTATCGGCGCGGATGCGGTCGACATGCAGGGCCGCCTCTACAACGCCTCTTCCGAACTCGGCGGGATGCTCGCCCGCATGGCTCAAGCCAGTGGGCGAGCCTATTGCGTTGCGGATCACACCAAGATCGGCAAACAGGAACTGATGCGTTTCGCTGACCTGCGCGACTGGGCGGGGCTGATCACCGATAACGGCCTCAGCACCGAACGACGTCGCAGCCTTGTCGCCGCCGGCGTCGAGATCATGCAACCCGATGAACAAAAAGGAAACAGCCGATGACCGCCAGCTTATTGCACAACGTCCGTGCGTTACGTCCCGGTGTGGGCGTCGTCGGCTCGGCTGTTCTCGTGGAAGATGGGCGCATTGTGGCCATCGACCCGCCCGCCGACCTGTTGCCCAGCGACCTCAACCGTGTTGACGGCGGCGGCCGCCTGTTGACGCCCGGCCTGATCGACCTCCACATACACGGCCTCGGTCTGTATCTGTTTGAGGATTCACCCGAAGCCATGCAGGCCGGTTTGGCGGAACTGCCGCGCTACGGCGTGACGCGCGTGCTGCCGACGTTGTATCGCGTGATGAACAAAGCATCGCTGCCGAAGCTCGCCAAGCTGACGGCCGCATTGAAAGATGTCACCGCCGTGCGCGTGCCGGGATTTCATCTGGAAGGTCCATTCCTCGCCTTGCCGGGTGCGGGCTCCGAAACCGTGCCGGGCGACCTGGCACTGCTCGACGCCCTGTTCGAGGCCACCGACGGCTGCATCACCGCGATGTCTGTCAGCCCCGACACGCTCGACGTCATCCCGGTGATCGAGCGTCTGGCAGAGCACGGGGTGGCGGTGTTTCTGACCCATACCCGCGCGAACGTCGAACAATCCGAGGCGGCGATCGAGGCGGGTGCCCGTCACGCGACGCATTTTTATGACGTGTTCCCCGTGCCGGACGCAACCGAGCCAGGCGTTCGGCCGACCGGTGTGGTGGAAGCGGTGCTGGCTGACGAACGCGTCAGCGTCGATTTCATTCTCGACGGCGTGCACGTGCCCCCGGTCGCTGTGCGGGCGGCGCTGGCAGCCAAAGGGCCGCGTCGCACTGCGTTGATCACCGACGGCAACATTGGCGCGGGCCTGCCGGTGGGCTCCCGTCACAAGGCCTGGGAATTGGAAGTGCGTGTCGCCGAGGATGGTGCTGCCCGGATTCACGCACCGGGGACGCCGAAGCACGGGGCGTTGGCCGGCAGTGCATTGACAATGAACCGCGCGGTGAACCATGCCCGGCAGTGGCTGGGCCTGCCCGAGCAGGACGCCTGGGCCATGGCCACGCTCGCGCCGGGGCGGCTGCTGAATGGCGAGATGATCGGCGATCTGGTAGCCGGTGCGGACGCGGACCTTGTGCTGTGGGATGAACCCGAGGGGGAGCTGGTCGCCCGGCAAACGTGGGTGGCCGGTCGCTTGGTTTACAACACCTCAGACACAATGGAAATGAGTCATTAACTTGATTGGCGGGTAGAGGCCGCCTTACCTGCCGCCAGATACGACACCGACTATCAGGCCCAATTGATAAGTGAAACCACGATAAGGAATCATGCAGAGATGAACACGACAATCCCCCGATTGAACCGCCTTTTCGCCGCCGACGGCAAATGCTTTGACGTGGCGATCGACCACGGATTCTTCAATGAATTCGGCTTCCTTAACGGCATCGAAGACATGTCTGTCGCGGTGCAGACGGTGGTCGACGCCGCGCCCGACGCGATCCAACTGACGTTGGGTCAGGCTCGACACCTGCAAAGCGTTCGTGGGCCGCGCAAGCCGGCGCTCGTGCTGCGAACGGACGTGGCCAACGTGTACGGCAAGAAGCTGCCGCGTACGCTGTTCAGTCATGCCGTGGACGAAGTGGTCGAGCACGCACTGCGGTTGGATGCGGCTTGCCTGTGCGTCAACCTGTTTCAGATTCCCGATGAGCCGGAGGTGCACGAGGCGTGCGTGCGCAACATCACAAAGATGAAGCAGGCCAGCAGCCGCTATGGCATGCCGATGATGGTCGAGCCGTTGGTTTTCCAGCCGAACGAGAAGGCCGGCGGCTACATGGTCGATGGTGATCTGCAGAAGATCGCCCCGCTGGTGCGGCAGGCGGTCGAGCTTGGCGCGGACATCATCAAAGCCGACCCGACCGATGACGTGTCGGTGTATGACCAGGTGGTGCGCGTCGCTTCGGGCATTCCGGTGCTGGTGCGCGGCGGCGGCAAGGTCAGCGACGAAGAAATCCTGCGTCGCACGAGCGACCTGATGAGCAAGGGCGTGGCGGGCATTGTATACGGCCGCAACGTCATCCAGCATGACAATCCGCGCGGCATCACGCGCGCCCTGATGGCCGTGGTGCATGAGAATGCTTCGCCGGATGAAGCTGTTAAGCTGATCGGCGCCGAGCCGGCGACGGCCTCGGCGTGATCACCCGGACACCCTCCAGAAAGCGAGCGCGTCATGCATCGCGTGCTAGTCATCGGCACTGGGTCCATCGGCGAGCGCCACGTCCGCTGTCTTCAGCTCACCGGACGGGCCGAAGTGGGCATCTGTGAGCCCAACCGCGCGTTTCGCGAGCGTGTCGCCGAGACGTACAACATTGGCGAAGCGTTCGACAACCTGGACGCCTCGCTGGCATCCCAATGGGATAGCGCCGTCGTGGCGACACCCGCGCCGACGCACATTCCACTGGCGCGGTCTTTGGTGCAGGCGGGAATTGCACCGTTGATTGAAAAGCCGCTGGCTGTTGAGACCGATGGTGCGACAGAACTGCTCACGGATCTGGCTGCCGGGCAGTTATCCGCGGGTGTGGCTTACGTTTACCGGGCGCATCCGGCGTTAGGCGCGATGCGTGAAGCGGTGAACGCCGGCCAATTCGGCAAGCCGCTTCAGATGGTGATCGTGGCGGGACAGAACTTCCCGACTTACCGCCCGGCCTATGCCCAGACCTATTATGCCAGCCACGCCAGCGGCGGCGGCGCGGTGCAGGATGCGCTGACGCATCTGCTCAACGCCGGCGAATGGCTGGCGGGTCCCATCACCACCGTCGCCGCCGACGCGGCGCACCTGCGCCTCGCCGACGTCGAGGTGGAAGACACGGTCCATGTGCTGGCGCGACACGGTGCGATCATGGCCAGCTATTGCCTTAACCAGCATCAGGCGCCGAACGAGTGTTCGTTGACGCTGATCTGCGAAGAAGGCACGGCCCGATTGGACCTTCACGAGCACAGTTGGCGATGGATGGACCGTCCGGACGCGGGGTGGACGCAAGGCGATTGCCGTGCGATGAAAACCCGTGACGACTGGTTCACCGCGCAGGAGTCGGCCTGGCTGGACACCGTGGAAGGAAGCGTTCCTCCACTGTGCTCGCTGGAAGAAGGCTTGCAGACGCTGCGCGTCAATCGGGCGGTGCTTCATTCGATCGAGGCGCGGCAGTGGGTGGACTTGCCACAGGAGATCGAAGCATGACCGTGTTGGACTCATTCAAGCTTGAAGGCAAAGTAGCGTTGGTCACCGGGGGCGCGGGACTGTTCGGCCGACAGATCGTCATCGCGCTCGCGGAAGCCGGTGCCACCACGGTCGTCGCCAGTCGCAATGTGCAGGCCCTTGAGGATCAGGCTCAAACGTTACGAGCGACCGGGCTCAACGTCACCGCAATGGAACTGGACCAGTCCGACGAGGCGTCGGTGACAGCGTTGCGCGATCGGGTGCTTGCCGAGCAGGGGCAGGTGGACGTGCAGGTAAACAACGCGGTGATGCGCCCGATGAAAAGCTGGGACGATGGACACGACGCGTTCGCGCAGAGCATGGCGGTCAACGCCACGGGCATGTATCTGATGATACGGGCCTTTGGCGATCATATGGCTGAGCGCGGGGCGGGAAGCATCATCAACATCGGCTCGATTCAAGGCATGGTCGGCCCTGACTTTTCACTTTATGAAGGTTTGGGACTGGACGCACCGCCGGACTACTACTTCCACAAGGGCGGCCTCGTTCAACTAACGCGCTACGCCGCATCACGTCTCGGTCCCAAGGGCGTGCGCGTCAACTGCCTCAGCCCCGGCGGGTTTTTCAACGACCAGGGACAGGAATTCGTCGAACGCTACAACAAGCGAACGTTCCTCGGCCGCATGGCCAACGAGGAAGACCTTAAAGGGGCGATCGTCTTTCTCGCCTCCGACGCGTCGGCCTACGTCACCGGCGCAAACCTGGCCATCGATGGCGGCTACACCGCCAAATAACACCGCACGCAGAGTTCAAATCACATGAACCAGTCCGGCAACCCGGCAGTCAACGCCCCGCTCGTCGACAACCCGCAGCAGATTCGCCTTGCCATGCTCGGCATGGTCGACGGCAATGGGCATCCCTATAGCTGGAGCGCGATCATCAACGGCCGATACGACGCGGACGTGTTGGCTGACTGCGGCTATCCGGCCATTCCGCAGTACCTCGGCGCGCAGCAAAAAGCGAACCTCGGCATCGCCGGGGCGCAGGTGACGCACATCTGGTGCGATCAACGCGAAGATGCGGCGCAGGTCGCCCGCGCGACGTTCATCGATAACGTGGTTGATCGGCCGGAGGACGTGATCGGCCACGTGGATGCGGTGATCATCCCCACCGACGTCGGTGGCGAACATCTGCAACGAGCCCGCGCGTTCGTGGAAGCGGGACTGCCCGTGTTCGTCGACAAGCCTTTAACCGATCGCGAGGACGATCTTCGCCAGTTCAACGCGTGGTGGCAGGATGGCAGGCCGATCCTCTCAACCAGTTGCATGCGATATGCCACCGAATTCATTCAACTGCGCGAGCAGATGCAGCGCATTGGCGAACCAGCCCTGATCATGGGAACCATGGCCAAGAGTTGGGAACGCTACGGCATTCACGCGCTTGAATCGGTCTACGGCCTGCTCCCGCCGGGCGGGTGGATTCGCGTGACCAACACCGGCGATACGGATCGCAATATCGTCCACCTCACGCACGACGCGGGCGTGGATGTCGTGCTCGCGGTGGGCAAAGCCCTCACGGGCGGCTTCGGCCACGTCACCGTGACCGGCACGAAAGACACCGTGCGCGCCAGTTTTACCGACACGTTTACCGCTTTCAAAACGCAACTGGTGACTTTTGTAGAATACTTGCGTTCCGGTGCGATGCCGTTTCCGCCCGCCGAAACGATTGAGCAGATGAAGATCATCATCGCCGGCCTGCGTAGTCGTGAGCAACACGGCCGTACGGTCGACCTTTCGGAGATTCAGGTATGAACATCCCCGCTGTCCCGTTGCGTCCCAGCCGTGTGCTTTCCCGACTGCGGGCCGGCGAAGTGGTCAGTTGCACAAAGATGAACCTCTCCGATCCGCGGGTGGTGGAAATCGCCGCCATGGCGGGCCTCGACTGCGTCTGGCTCGATATGGAGCATGTCGCCAACGGCACGCGCGATATCGAAAACGCCATCCGCGCCGCCAAGGCTTACAACTGCGATGCGCTCGTGCGCGTAGCGCGCGGCAGCTACAGCGATCTGATTCGGCCGCTGGAGATGGATGCGGCCGGCATCATGGTGCCCCACGTCATGAGCGGCGATGATGCGCGGCACGTCATCCGGCAGACGCGTTTCCACCCGCTGGGCCTGCGAGCGCTGGACGGTGGCAACACGGACGGCGCGTATTGCAGCGTTCCCCTGACCGACTACATGCGCCATGCCAACGAGCAACGCTTCGTCGTGCTTCAGATTGAAGATCCCGAGGCGGTCGATTCGCTGGACGATATCGCTGCCGTGCCGGGGGTGGACATGCTGTTCTTCGGCCCCGGCGACTACAGCCACGCGCTCGGCATTCCCGGCCAGATGGACGACCCACGCATTGAGCAGGCGCGGCAGGCCGTCGCCGCTGCGGCGAAGAAGCACGACATCTTCGCGGGCACGGTCACCGGCGCCGCCGGCCTCGAGCATTGCGTCGCACTCGGCTACCAGTTCCTCAGTGTCGGCGCTGACGTGGTCGCGCTGAACCAGGCATTCCGGAAAACAGTTGCCGCTTTTACTGGCACGCGCGAGGCGGCGCAACCTGCGAGCATTTACGCCGCCTCGTCCAAAGACAAGGCGTGAACACGAGCGGCATCAGTCCGTCGGTTACGGGATGCGCCAGTGCCGACTGTCGCGCGCGAGCATGATGTCGGCCGCGGGCGGACCCCACGTGCCCGCCGGGTAGGTCGGAATGCCTTCGTCCTGGTTCGCCCCCCACGCGTCAAGCACGGGCTGCACGATCCGCCACGCCTGCTCGATCTCCTCGCGCTGCTTGTACAGCGTCTGGTCGC
>JBBDRF010000025.1:0-49190 GCA_040905565.1 Phycisphaeraceae bacterium
AACGGCCAGTAGAAACTCTCACTCAGACTGGATCAAGTTTTCCCGGGCAGGCCAATCGGACGAGAGTTTCTGCGCCGGATCGAGAACAACCTCAGCGATCAGTTGTTCCGTGCTCCACCACCAGATCAACTGCACAGCAACAAGCAAGAGAACAATGGCACAACCGATGTACAAACAAGCGGCCAGCCGATTCGTCATGTGGTGCCCCTACTTATCATGGCTTGTGCCAAGATTGCGAGTGTGGCGGTCAGCTAAGGCAGTGCATTGTACCGTGACGCTAGCGATATGCAGAAGGCGGATCGGTCAGGCGACGAGATGGGGCCTGCCTGAAACTATGTACCAGCCGGAATGAGAGTCGGTTGATTGATGGCTGATTCTATCGCTGGGCGGGCGAGGGGGGGAGCACTACACCCAGGTCTTCAAATCATCAAGCAGCGGGCCGAAGCCGTTGGGGAAGTTGGCGGCGATGGCGTCGAGATCGCTTGCGAGGCGGCGTGCATGTTCCACCGCTGCACGCGTCTGATAGCCCAGCGAGGGCCGATGGCGGCCGTACGCTTTTTGCTTGAGCTGTTGACGAATGTGCCGATAGGTGGTGCCGTCTTCGTGATCGGCGATGTGCGCCAGCCACGCCTCCTCGGTGCAGTTGGGGTCACGACCGGAGAGGTACCAACCTTCGATCGCGGGGACGGCAAGCCCGGCAGCCGTGCGGATCGGCCGGCGCTTCGGGTCCAACCTCGCCAGTTCATCCTGGGCGGTACTCAGCAGGGCCCGCGTCTCGCAGAGTCGGCAGTGCAGTGCGGCGGCTGGGTCGTTTTCGTGCTCGGGTTGATGGATGGGGGTGTCGTCAGAATCGACGACGGTGACGAGCCCGTCCGCGCCGCCGTGTTTGTGAAGGGTGCGAAGGATCGCGGGCAGATCACGCATGAACGTGTGCCCCGGCCGATAGCGAATGGCGGGGACGACGGGCATGGTGCGCATGCCGAGCGCGGCGTCGACGATCACACGCAGTGCCGTTTCATCGGCGATGGATTCGGAAACGATGGCAACTCTCATGGCTGGTCCGGCACTCCGCCGAGGATGCCCGAATACCACGCATCGCCGAGCGAGGTGTCGCGCAGGATGTCGTCGACGTCCACGCGATCGCACAGGCGGGTGAAGCGGCCGTTGCCGTCGGCGGTGCGTTCGGAGATCACGACCTCTTCAGGATGCTCGCGGAACAGGTCGAGCATGTAAGGCGAATGCGTGGTGGCGATCACCTGCACAGGGGCACGCGGATCGTCGAACTGATCGGGATAGGCAAGGCGGTAGAGCGCGTCACGCACTTCGCGGAGCAGGCGAATGTGGATGCCGTGGTCAGGCTCTTCGAGGGCGAGAATGGCGGGGGGGTTCGGCAGGTGGGCCACGGTCAGCAGGGTCAGCGCGGTCAGGGTGCCGTCGGAAAGATCGGGTGCGGGGATGGCGTAACCGCCCTGGCTGGTGCGAAGCTGAATCGCACGCTTGCCGGTCTCGGGGGTGTCAAACAGGATGCGATCGAACTCGGGCAGCCAGCTGTGAAGCTCCTCGTTGAGCTGCGTGAACCGCTCGGGGTGCTGATCGCGCAGACGATCCAGCACGCCCGCGAGACCTCGGCCGGTTCGCTCAAGCTCAACGTTCGGCGAGAGCGTGACGGGCTCGGCGATCGCATCGGCCCGAAGCGCGTAAAGCTGAAAGCGGGCGAGCCGATCGCGGCAGGTCTGCACCGCCCCAGTGGGCCCCTGCCAGGTGGGATCGCCGGCACGGCGGTGCGTCGTCGTCACAGCATTGCCGTTGCCCTGCCAGTTGAGGGTGACTTCGATGGCGTCGGAGGCAGCGATCCCGACCGACGCGAAACGATCAAGCGCCCGGTTGCGGGCGACGGCTTCGAGGGCATTGATCGCCGTGGTCTTGCCTGAGCCGTTGGGCCCGATGATCAGCGTGAGCGGACTCAGCGGTAGGGTTGTGTCGCGCAGGGCTCGGAAGTTCTTGAAGTGGATCGTTTCGATCATGGGGCGATTGTACCGCAGGCAGGGGGGAAAGCTGGCTGGGGCGGTTAGCTTGTTTTCCAGAAGCGGGGCATGAAGAGGACGAGGATGGCGAAGACTTCGAGGCGGCCGAGCACCATCATCAGCGAGAGGAAGGCTTTGGTGGGGGTGGACATCCAGCCGAAGTGGGCGATGGGGCCGACGGCCGCGAAGCCGGGGCCGATGTTGAAGACGGTGGCGATGGAGGCGGTGGCGGCGGTGGTGAAATCGGCCTGGGGGTTGTTGATTTCCAGCATCATCACGACGACCGCGCCGCCGGCGCACAGCAGCAGGATGCCGATGATGTAGGCGAGGACGGCGAGCTTCATGTCAGTGTCGATGGCGACCCTGCCGAGCCTTGTGGGACGGATGACGTGGGGATGGAACGCGCGTTCGAGCTCAGCGTAAATGATCTTGAACATGATCCAGACGCGGACGATCTTGAGGCCGCCTGCGGTGGAGCCGGCCGACCCGCCGATGAGCATGGCGGTGATGAGGACCGCCCGCGCGAAGAAAGGCCATTCGTTGAAGTCGGCCGTGGCGTAGCCGGTCGTGGTGGCCAGTGAAACGGTATTGAACAGGCCATGCTCGACGACGTTGGCGACGGTGGGCTCGAGCTGCTCACCGTCAGTGGCGGAGAGCGGCTGACCGGCGATCAGCAGCGTCGCGATGACGAGGGTGGCGGCAATGGTGAGCATGCCGAGGTAGACGCGTGTTTCGGTATCGCGGAGGGCGTTGCGGCCGGCTCGATTGAAGAGCTGGTAATAGACGCCGAAGTTCACACCCGCGAGGATCATGAACACCATGATGACGAGGTTGACGGCAGTGTTGTTGTAGCCGCCGAGGCTGGCGTTGTGGGGGCTGAAGCCGCCGATGGCGAGCGTGGAGAAGCCGTGGCAGAAGGCGTCGAACCACGCCATGCCGCACAGGCGGAGCAGGACAATGGCGAGGATGGTGAGGCCGGTGTAGATGATCCAGAGTGTTTTTGCGGTTTCCTGGATGCGTGGCCGAACGCCGCCCTGGGTGGGGCCTGTCATTTCGAAGGAGAAGAGTTTGCGTGCCCCGACGCCTAGCGATGGGAGGACCGCGACGAAGAGGACGACGATGCCGAGTCCGCCGAGCCATTGTGTGAGGGAGCGCCAGAGCAGGAGGGTGCGGGGCATTGCTTCGATGTCGGTCAGGACGGTCGCGCCCGTCGTCGTGAGGCCTGACATGGCTTCGAAGTAGCAATCGATGTAGTTCTGGAAGGGGTGATGATCGGGAGCGGTGGCACCGAAGTGGGCCCAGATGAGGTAGGGGCAGGCGGCGAGGGCAGCACCGAGGAACCAGCTGAACGCGACAAGCAGCATGGCTTCGCGGCGGCCGAAGATATCCTTGCTATGGCTGCGGGTGCTGATGTACATCGTGCCGCCGATGATGATGCCGATGGCGGCACTGCCGAGGAAGCCGAGACTGCCGGCGGGCCAGGCATCGACGGCAAGCCAGACCGCCATCGCCCACAGCGCGACCCCCACCATGACGCCGGCAAGGACCAGCAGTAGCAGACCGATCTGATTGATAACGAAACGGTAGTTCATTGGGATCCAGAAAAACTCAGCCGCGCCAGAAGCGGGGCATTAAGAGGACGGCGAGAGCGAAGACCTCGAGGCGGCCCAGCAGCATCCAGAACGAGAGGAAAATTTTGGTCGCGTCGGTCATCCAGCCGTAGTTCTCGATCGCGCCGACCTGATGGAAGCCAGGGCCGACGACGAAGAGCGTGGCGGCGGAGGCGGAGGCTGCGGTGGTGAAGCTGGCCTCGCCTCCTTCGAAGACCATGATGGTGAACGCGCCGAGGCCGAAGAGGGCGACGATGCCGATGACATAGCTGAGGATGGCGATGCGCAGGTCAGGATCGATCGTCGTCTTGCCGACGCGCAGCGGGCGAACGACGTGGGGGGAGAAAGCGCGTTCGAGTTCAGCGAGGATGACCTTGATGGCGATCCACACGCGGATGATTTTGATCCCGCCGGCGGTGGACCCGGCACAGCCGCCGACGAACATCATCATCAGCAGGATGGCCTTCGCAGCGAAGGGCCAGGTGTCGTAGTTGCTCGTGGCGAAGCCAGTGGAGGTTTGAATGGAGGAAACCTGGAAGGCCGCCTCGACCACAGTGGTGGCGGAGCGTGCTTCGATCACGCGGCCGTCGGTGGTGGTGATGGGGTCGCCGGCGGTGAGGAGGATGACGGTGACGGCGACGGTCGCGATGAGCATGGTGGCCAGGTAAACGCGGAGTTCGGTATCGCGGAAGAAGTTCTTCGCCGACCGCAGGGTGAGCTGGTAATACAGGCCGAAGTTCACGCCGGCGAGCACCATGAAGACGATGGTGACCAGATTGATGGCGGTGGACGCGTAGCCGCCGAGGCTGGCGTTATGGGGGCTGAATCCGCCGGTGGCGAGGGTGGTAAATGCGTGACAGGCGGCATCGAACCAGGGCATGCCGCAAAGCCGCAGCGAGACGACTTGTGCGGCTGTCAGGGCGACGTAGATCACCCAGAGGGCCGCAGCGGTATCGCGGATGCGTGGGCGGACGCCGCCGTGGGTGGGGCCAGAGACTTCGACGTGGAAAAGCCGTTTGCCCATCACGCCGAGCGTCGGAAGCACGGCGACGAAGAGGACGACGATGCCGAGGCCGCCGAGCCATTGTGTGAGCGCACGCCAGAGCAGGATGCCGCGTGGCAGGGCTTCGATATCGGAGAGGACGGTGGCGCCGGTGGTGGTGAGGCCGGACATCGCTTCGAAGTAACAATTGATGAAGCTCTTGAACGGGTGGGCCTGATCGGCGGTGAGTTGGAGGTGGGCCCAGAAGTAGAAAGGCAGTGAAGCGATGGCGGTGCCGAGGAACCATGTGAGGGCGACGAGCAGCAGGGCTTCGCGTCGGCCGAAGATATCGCCCGATCGGCCGCGTCCGTACCACCAGAGGATGGTGCCGAACACGACGCCGACGCCCGCGGCGCTGAGCGTGGCTTCGATCGCCGTCAGTTCATCGACGGTGCCGGCGAGATACTCGGCGAATTCGTACAACGCCAGCGCGACCAGCAGCCCGCTGAGCACGAGCAGGAGCAAGCCAAGTTGATTCGCAACGAAGCGATGGTTCATCAGGCGTGCCTAGACGGGAAGGACGAGGAGGGAGAGGCTCAGGCGGAGCCGAAGATGTTGTGGAGTTTGTCTTCCGTGCCGTGGCGGCCGACGACGAGGACGGTATCGTCGATGTCGATCAGGTCGTCGGCCGTGGGGACGCGGACGTCGATGTCGTGCTGGATCGCCGCCAGCATCCACTCGGGGCCCAGGGGCAACTTCCGGAGCGGCTGCCCGACGGCCGGCGCGTCGGCCGCGACGCGGACACGGTAAAGATCCACCACGCCTTCGGCCAGCGTCGCCATCCGAAGCATCGGCGATTCATCCAGGCTGCGTTCAATCTGCTTGGCCGCCACCACCCGCGGACTGAAAACGTGGTCGATGCCGATGCGCTGCACCAGGTGGGCGTAACGCGGACGCTGGACCATGGCGATTACGCGTTTCACGCCGGTGGACTTCGCCCACGCACAGCCGAGGATGTTGTGCTCGTCATCATCGGTCAGGCCGACGAAGGCGTCGACGTCGGCGATGCGCTCTTCCTCAAACTCATTGAGCTCGGTCGGATCGGAATGCACCACCGTCACCCAATCCAGCTTGTTCGCCAGTTCCTCCGCCCGCTCGCGGTTCTGCTCAAAGAGGCGGATCGACCATGCACGATCCCGCAGCGCCCGGCAGAGCCAGACGCCCTCGGGCGTGCCGCCCATGATGACCAACCGCCTGCGACCAGGAGCGGCACGCTGAAAGAGCTTGCGGCCTTCGGGGAAGACGTCGCTGTTGCCGACGAGAATGACCACGTCGCCAGCATCGATGATGGTCGTCGCCACGGGCACGAACGCACTGGCGCCCCGACGCACCGCAGCCAGGCGAACGCCCTTGGGCAGGTTCAGCTCGACCAGTTGCTTGCCGACCGCCGGGGCATCGACATCGACGGGAAACTCCTGCATTTCAATGCGGCCGGCTGCGAAGTTCTCAATCGCCAGGGCAGCGGGATTGCGGATGGTCGAGGCGATCGCCTGGGCCGTCGACCACTCGGGGCAGATGAGCCGATCGATGCCGAGGTGGCGGGCGTAATCCAGACCGCGCATGTTGAAGTAGGCCGAGTGATGGACGCGCGCGATGCACTTGCCGACGCCGATGCCCTTGGCCACCGCGGCCGTGAGCAGGTTGATTTCGTCGGAGCTTGTCGCCGCCACAAGGGCTCCCTGCGGATCGGCGGCGCCAGCTTCGCGCAGCACGTCGGCATTGGCGCAGTTGCCAGCCAGCGTGCGGACATCGAGACGGTCTTCCAGGTCGGCCAGCCGTTCGGGGCGACTGTCGACAATCGTTATGTCATGGCCGGCTGTGCCGAGCACCTCAGCAGCGTACGTGCCCACCTCGCCGGCTCCACAGATAATCACGTTCATAGTCGGTGATCTTACTCGATTCATGGCAGGATTCGCCAAGGCGGGCCGCTATGAAGTCCGCAGTCAACAAAAAACCCCTCGACCGGGTGGCCGAGGGGTTGAGGATCAAAGGTGGTTGTTGCCGGCGTGAGTTACTCGACGGGGCCTTCGACGCCGCCTGCCATGGTGGCTTCCTTCTCGGAGGGCTCGTGGCCGGTCAACTTCTCGGCCTGGTAGCCGCCCTTGGAGCGGAAGTAGATAAACATGCCGATGTAGCAGATGAGCATGAAGCCCGGGAGGATGGCCACGGTCGACAGGGCGTTCTGCTTGGAGGTCACATCGACCTCCGCGAGGATGGCCGTCTGATCGGCGAGACCCTCGTAGCGTTCGGCGTCGATGAAGTAGTTTTCCTCTTCGAGGGCTGCGACCTGATCGTCGAAGGACTGGTTGGCAGCGAGTTCGCCGGTGGCGTGCTCGTAGGCTGAGCTGACGAGCACCTGATAGGCGGGATCGTCGGCGAGTGCGGCGGTGATCTCATCCTGCGAGGGTGAATCGCCGAGTTCTTCCGCAGCGGCCTGGCGTGCTTCGAAGAGATTGACGCGGAACTGGGTGTCGGCGACGAGATCGCTGTTGAGCGAGCGATACGTGCCGAACACGCTCTCCTGTTCTTCGTCCATGACCTGTGAGTGAAGGGAGGGGTGATTCTCGGCGAGGTAGCCGTCGATCTCCCGGTCCTGCACGTTGCCGAGGAACGCCGCCCCGACCACGCCGACGCCGAGCATGCCGACACCTGCGATGGTGTTGAGCGTCAGCGCGCCGCCCTTGGGCGATTGCTCCGCGGCGATGCCGAGCATGGCGGGCCAGAAGAACGACTTGCCGAAGCCGTAGATGGTGGCGGCGACGAGGATGGAGACGGCACCGGCGGCACCGGAGAGCGACACCAGGCCGATGATGGCCACGATGCAGCTTACCAGCAATACGCCGAGCGGCGAGAAGAAGCCGATGATCGGGCCGGCGTAAAAGCGGAGGACCATCATGATGGCGGAGGTGTACACGAGCACCCAGCCGCTGTTCACGTTGATCTGTTCCATGGCCGGACCCATGAGTTCGGTGATCCAGCTGTCGGTCCCGAGTTCCGTGGTGGCCAGGGGAATCATGACGATGAGGAGGAAGATGAACAGGGGCTTGCCGAGCGCCCAGCTGACGGCATAGCCGTAGCCGCCCACAAGGACTGCACCGATGATCAACTGGACGGGGGTGCTCCAGTCGAAGACACGTCCGACTTCACGGACGATCAGTGCCACGACGATCAACGCGCCGAGCACGCCGACTTCCTGGAGCATGGCTTTGTAGGAAACGCCCGCAGCGACGCGTTCGTTCGGCGGGAAGTAGCAGCGGACCATCATCAACCCGTAAGCGAGAACGGGGATGAGCACGAGGGCGACTTTCCATTCCCAGGTCACCGAGCCCGGCAGCGCCATCATGATCACGCCGCCGATCACCAGACCACCCGGCCAGCCGGCGTGAAGAATGGTGAGCCACTTGGCCTTCTCACGCGGGAACATGGTCGCCACGACGGGGTTGACGACGGCTTCGATGGTGCCGTTGCCGAGTGCGAGGACGAAGGTGCCGATGTACAGGCCCCAGTAGCCCCATTCGAAGACACCGGTAGCGATGGTGATCGCTGCGGAGCCGACGTGGCAGGCAAAGGCGAAAACCATCGACGTGCCGTAGCCGATCTTGTCGATGATCAGCGAGAAGAGGACGATGGAGACGGCGAAAGGCCAGAGGCCCACGCCGAAGAGCTCGCCCTGTTGGGTCTGACTCAGACCGAAGTCTGTCGCCCAGTCGCCGATAATCATCGCGCGGATAATGAACCCGAACGAGGTGGCAATCAGGGAGATAAAACACGCCCAGAAAAGGAATTTTTCAGAAGCGGTTGGACCGTTGTTCTCGGGCGACTCTCCAGATGGAGTCGCAGCGGTGTTGGGACCATCGACCATGACGGGGTGCCCTCCAGAACGGATGGGTTAAAATGGAATGCCTCGAATGAACGTCCGAATCGACGGCAAAGTTACGTGAGCGTATCGACAATGTCAACGCATAAGCCCGGTCAAAGATAAGCCTGGGGAGAAGCCCGGGTCGGGCGACCGGGGAGCGTTCGTGATGCATAACTGTTTGCAAGGTCATACATAATGCTACAGTACTTCGCCTCAAGCACCGGAGTTGAGCCATGAAACGCCTCAGAAACCTTTTGCTGGGTTTGATGGTGATTTTCGGTACAGCCGCCGGCTGCTCGAGTTTTGAAACGCAGTGGGAGGCGGCGGGGGCGGGGCTAGGTCCGGCCGATGGCATCACCGGACGCTGGGTCGGCACGTGGGAGAGCGAAGACAACGGCCACCACGGCGACCTCCGCGCCATCGTTATCGCCAACGACGACGGCACGTACAACATTCACTACCACGCCACCTACGGCACCCTGTTCACGCTGACCTACGCTTACGACTTACAAGACGTCAAAGCGGAGCAGCGAAGTGGGGGGGATGGTGCCTATCACCTCGCCGGCGACTCCGACCTCGGCTGGTTCGGCACCTACTCCCACCAGGCACGCGTTACGCCCACGCACTTCATCGCCGACTACGAAGCCAGCATCGGCGACTTCGGCAGTTATCGCATGCAACGGCCTGAATGATGGGCGCCCTTCAAAGGCAGCGGTGGATGAGGTGGCGAATGACATCCGGCGGGGCCAGGCGCGTCACATCCAGCACATGGTCGGCGACGGCCTGGTAGACCGGGTCACGCTCGGCCAGCACAGCTTCGATTTCCGTCACAGCGTCGCCCGTCGTCGTGAGGCTGGGGCGGCTGGCGCGCGTGGCCGCATCGGCTTCAAGGCGCTGGGCGAGGACGGCAGCATCGCACTTAAGGTAGATCCGCACGGTTTCGTCGGCCTGCTCGATGCTCTGCCGCGCGGCCGGCTGCATCACGCTGCCGCCGCCTAACGCGATGACCTGGTCGCGGTGCTTCAGGAAGTCGGCCACGACTTCGCACTCGGTCTGTCGGAAGGCGGACTCGCCGTGGGTTTCCCAAATCTCGGCGATGGTGGCGTTGTCGAACCGCTTACAGATTTCCACATCTGTATCGACGAACGTCTTCCATAGCTGCATCGCCAGTTTCTTGCCGACGGTGGTCTTGCCCGAGCCGCGATAACCAAGTAGGACGATGTTCATGAGACCGGCAGTGTAACATGCCGAGGGACGAACGGAATCGGGCGGGGTCGGAGAAGAGGTTCAACCACAGAGCCACAGAGGTAGGAGAAGGTAGAGGCGGAGAAGATTCGAGAGAAGAGCCACCACCATCCGATTTCTGCCTTCGCAACTTTCCTCCTCTTCTTTCTTCCCTCCTCTTCCTCTGTGCCTCTGTGGTTGAACCCGATCCCATTTGACGTGGCGGCAGGTGGGGGTATGCTATGGGGCTTGCGCGAGGGCGGGGCTAACGGCACAATGGAGCAATTGTCATGACGGCAGATATCGAAACGATCGAAAGTGGCTCGCAGGTTCGGGTGGAAGTGGTCAAGAAGCCCACGAACGCCGCTGCGGTGAAAACGCTGAAACGCGTCCTGCTCAAGTCCCCCGAGCATGCGGAGGACCAGAAGGTCCAGAAGCGCGGCCGCGTGCACGGCGAAGTCCCGTTGCGTCGCGGCGGACGCATTTACGCTCAGCACCCCCGCAAAACGCACGTGGTCAAAGGCGAGCTCGGCGAATCCGGCACCATCCGGGTCACCGGCGACGTCCGCAATGACCTCAACAGCGTCAAGCGATTCATCACCGTGACGCCCGCCTGAAACGGCAGCGGCGGCGCGTGAAACAGTAAGAGAATGAGCGGCCCGGTGCGTGAGAGCGTGCCGGGCTGTTTTTTCGTGCGCTGCCGTTCGATCCGCCTGTTCCCTCACCCCCCGCGACGGTCGATTGGCCGCTAGAATGATCGCCATGGCTGGATCAAGAACAACTGCAAAAGGGCCTGTCGCCTTCAGCGGCTCCGAAGGCGTGGTGGTGCTGCACGGCACTGAAGCGTTCCTCAAAACCGAGTACCTCCGGCGACTGCGTGCTGCCATTGAGCAGGCGGGCGGAAGCGAGGTCGAGACGATTAAGTTCGACGGTGGGGGGGCACGCGGCGGCGGGGCGGAGCTTGCTGAGGTGCTTGACGAACTGCGAAGCTTCGGGCTGATGCAGCAGCACAAACTCGTCGTCGTCGATGAAGCGGAAGGGTTTGTCCAGCAGCATCGGGCGGCACTTGAGCGGTACGCCGAGTCGCCCGTTGAGTCGGCGACGCTGGTGCTGCGGACCGGCGTGTGGCGGCCGGGCAATCTCGACAAACGCATCAAGAAGATCGGGCAGATCATCAAGTGCGAGCCCGCTAGCGTGGCCGATGCTCAGCGATGGGTGGTGGGGCGGGCTTCGAAAGTGCATGGGGCGACCATCGCTCCGAACGTGGCCACCATGCTCGTTGAGCATCTGGGGACGGACTTGAATCGGCTCGATAGCGAGATCGGCAAGCTGGCGCTCGGCAGCGAAGGAGGGACGATCACGGCGGAGCAGGTCGAGGCGACGGCCGGCCGGGCGAGCGAGGAAAAGGCGTGGGAGATCCAGCAGGCCCTGCTTAGCGGCGACGCAGCCCGCGCCATCGAAAAGCTCCACGAACTGGTCGATCTTGCGGGGCAGCCGGATGTGCTGGTGACGTACTTCGTTTCGGACCTGGTGCGGAAGCTTCACCACGCGTCGGTGATGATCGGCGAGCGAAGGCAGGCGTTCGAGATCTGCAAGGTGCTGAAGATCTGGCCGCGTGAAAAGCAGGGGGTCTTCATGGCGGCTGCGAAAAAACTCGGCCGACGCCGAAGTGCCGCTTTGCTTGCGACGCTGGTGGCGCTGGACCGCGGCGGCAAAACGGGCCTGGGCGAGATGACGACCAACCTCGAGCGTTTCTGCGTCCAGTTCGCCGCCGCCATTCGATGATAAAGATGCCGTTTGCCCCCAAGCAGGGGTGCCCCGGCCAGCGAGCGAAGCGAGACGGCCGGGCTCCCGAGCGCATGGAGAGGCCGCGACTCGCAACGCCATCCCGCCCGGCCGTCTACGCTGGCCGGCGCACCCGCGCCCTCACAACCTGGAACACACCCCGGCCGCCAACCACGCCTTGACTGCCCTGCGAGACACGGTAGAATACGACTTCCTAAGCCTTCCTAGCTCAATTGGCAGAGCAGCTGACTCTTAATCAGCGGGTTCCTGGTTCGAGTCCAGGGGGGGGCATTCGTGACAGGCGTTGCCACAGTAAGACAGGCAACGCCTTTTTTATGCGCTGACAGCGGTTTAGCCTCTTCCGAGGCGTTCGCAGGCTCGCCCCCTCACTGTCACCCGTTGACTCTACGCGACACGAAACGCCAGCTGAGCGCTGCGCCAAACTGTCGCCGGATGCGTCGGGATGGCGTCGGCCGTGCCGATTGCCGCCGCCTCTTTCAGTGGTTCGCGATGGGATACCGATCATCGCCCCAAGGCTGCATGTAGATGGTAGCAAGGCTGATCAGTCGCCCAAAGTCAAAGCGTTCGGCGGCGCCCTGCAGGGGGTGCGGGCATGCCGCGGCATCCTGCTCACGACTCAGCCATGTTTTGGGTTTTCATCCGGGCCGTTTCAACGTAGCCTTTGAGGAAGCCGTGGGGAGGTGCGTCGCCTGGGGGAACCGGATGGCGTTCGTTTCAAGTATGGGGAGCTGTTAAGGCTCACGATTTTCCGCGGCGGACCTTCATGCAGGCTGCCGCCACCCTTGCCGTAGCAGGGCTCGCCCGTGCCTCTGCGCACGCGCGGGTTTGAGCGTCATGTGAACCGGTGATATGGAGGTCCACCATGCGAATGCAGAGCACGCTTACCGTAATGCTGCTGACGATGTTGCTGCTACCGTCTGTTGTGCGGGCGGATGAGTATTTCGTCGCACCGGCTGGAGCGGCGGAGAACCCGGGCACCGTTGAAGAGCCTTGGGACATCGAATCCGCATGGTCTGGCGAGCAGGACGTCGCACCCGGCAGCACCATCTACATGAAAGGCGGTACGTATCGGCACCCGGTGCGGGAATGGGGCGATGGGAACTTTCACATCCGCCTTGCCGGCGACGAAGATGCGCCGATCCACATCCGCCCCATTCAGGGCGAACGCGCCACCATTGATGGCGGTGTTATCGTCGACGCCAACAGTCACCACCTCTGGCTGTGGGATCTGGAAATCACCATCAGTGAGGCGGCCGAGTGGGACCGCCGCGTGGCAGAGGGCGGTTCGCATCCCAGGCCCGACGTCGACCAGCCGCAGGGCGGGCTCACGATCCACGGCGGCGAGGGCAGCCGATTCATCAACCTCGTCATCCACACCACCAACAGCACCGGCGTCAGCTTCTGGCGCGGCGCCAGCGATGCGGAGCTCCACGGCTGCCTCATCTACAACAACGGATGGATGGGCCCGGACCGCTACCACGGCCCGGGCATCTACACCCAGAACCAGCACGGCGAGAAGTGGATCACCGACAACATCCTCTTCGGCAACTACTCCACGACCATCCAGGCCTACGGCAGCGACCGGGCGTACGTTGATGGTTTCCGCGTCATCGGCAACATCGCCTTTGCCCCCGTGCGCGAAGGCCGGCGGGAGCGCATCCTCATCGGGGGCGGTCGGCCCAGCCAGGACATTGTCGCCAACGCCAACATCCTCTACGAAGTACCACTACAACTCGGCTTCAACGCCCCGCACAACGAAGATGCCGTCGTGCGCGACAATATCGTGGTGAACGCCACGCTGAGCATCAACCGCTTCCGCGAGGTGGATGAGCGCGACAATCTCGTGCTCACCGCTGACGACGATCGCCCCGACGAACCCGTTCGCGTCGTTCTTCGGCCCAACAAATACAACCGCAACCGCGCCAACCTCGCCGTGCTGAACTGGGGGCGAACCCCGACCGTCGCCATCGATCTGAGCGACTTCCTCAATGAAGGAGACCGCTTCCGCATTGTCAGTTCACTCGATTTTTTCGGCGATCCCGTCGCAACCGACACCTTCACGGGAGACAAGATCGAAGTTCCGGTGTCAGCCAGCGAGCAGACGGGCAACGGAGAATTCTGCGCCTACATCGTTTTCCGGCTGCCTTGATGAAGCACCGTCGGTGTGTTCCGTTTCGCAAGTGCTCCGCACGGCTCCAGTGATGTGCTCATCGCCGAACTTCATACACCTGCCTGTGACGTGCCACCGGCTCCAGCGTCCTTTCGTCGAGTACAAGCAATCGCCCCTCTGATGCCACCTTGGCGTCTGGCCCGAGGCGCGGGCCGCCGTAGGCGCTGCGGTCGCCCTGACCATCGAGCAGCATCGGTAGCGCTTGCCACCGCTTGCGAGGCTTTTTTTATGCGCTGTGACGGTTGCCGGGTGGGGCGCGTGAAAAAACAACGCCCTTCCTTGGAAGAGCGTTGTCTGGTTAACAAGTGCGGCGGCCGCGGGCGCGGTCAGGCAGAAAGAACCTGACGGCCGACGCGACGCTTGGCGTTGAGAATCTTGCGTCCGGTCTTGGTCTTCATGCGTGACCGGAACCCGAACTTGCGCTTACGCTTGCGGTTGGAAATACGGCGGGAATAATGAACGCTCATCGCTGACGATCTCCGAAAGCTGGCTCAGCGGGGCACGCTGAAGGTTCGCGAAACATGACGGGTATTGCCCTGGGCATCGCTCGCACGAAGCGAGAGCACCTTAGTGCCCGGAGCGAGATCGGGGATTGTAACGCGGATGGTTTCTTCTGTCGAGTCGTAGATCATGTCCTCGGGGAGGACCATGTTCCAATCCTCGTTTCCCGAGACCCGGTAACGCACTTCCTGGATGGGGCTGAGGGCGTTGGTGATGCGAGCGGTGAGCACCGCCTGTCCGTTCTCGCCGACCGCCACTGCGAAATCGTGAACCTCGGGCATCGTGTTGTCGATGGTGACCGGATCGCTGCGGCGGGTCGTGGTCATCGCCTGATCGGGCACGTTATCCAGCTGATCCGAAGCGGTGACGCGAAGAACGTACCGGCCGTCGGGCACGGTGCGCGTGTCCCAGTCGTAACTTGTCTCGGTGATATCTTCAGCGATGGTGATGTACGGATCGTCCGTGCCGAAGGGCTTTGCTTCAAGGCGATAGCTGAGGCGGTCTTCGTTGGGGTCGCTGGCTTCCCATTCGACCTTCAGCGTGGTGCGGGCCTGGGGGGCCTGATTCGGCTGGCCCGCTCGGCCGCCGGCCTGGGTGTAATCGGCTTTGAGCGAAGCGAGACGCGGCGAGAGGTTCGGCATCAGGTATCGCAGGGCCACCTGGTAAACCGTCGGCGTCGCGCCGTTGGCGGAGCGGAGTGTCAGCTGGTACTGGATGAACCGAGCGGAGGGGCTGGGCACATCGAGGTAGGCGCTGCGGCCTCCGACGAACTCGACCTGCTGCGGCGCTGACCATGGCGACCAGGTGCCCAGGTCAGGATCGGCAACGTTGCCGGTGCGCGTTCGCACCTCGACGGCGGTCTCCTCAAGATTCTCAGCCTTGAGATGAAGCTTGCCCCATAGGCTGATCTGGTCCGCGTCGAGCGGTTCGCTGGTGAGCGAGCCCTGCGTCACAAAATCGCTCTGCAGTTCGTAGAGGATGCCGGGGTTGGCGGCGCCGAGCAGCACATTGCCTTCCGCGGTTTTGAAAAGCGCGGGGATCTGCTGGGAGTCGAGGTCGGTGAGAATGGCGACTTCTTCAGTTTCCGGGTCAAGGCGATAGATCTGCCCTTCGTTGCCGGTGGCGACGAGGAGCGCGCCGTTCTGCTGCATGATGTTGAGGATCATGACTGATTCACGGAAGAGTTCGTGCACGAACCCGTCCGGCGAGATGCGGTAGATGGCGTTGCCCTGGCGTGAGCCTGATGAGGCTGAGGCGCGCGAGGCGGTGCCTCCGCCGTTGCGTCGGGTCTGGGCGGGGCGGGCGCTGGGCTCGGGCATTTCCTGCATCGGCACGGCACCGGATTCACGCGCGTCGCTGAGACGCTCGGAAACAATGTCGCGAAGGGCGTCGTACTGCTCAGCGGTCGGCGCGGCGGTTTCGTCGGCGGCATCGGTATCGGCATCCTCGGCCTCGTCCTCACCTTCGACCTCGGCGTCATCCTGAGGCTCGGGGGCGGGGGGGGCCGGTGGAGCGTCGGGGAGGTCGGCGTCGCCGTCGGGATCCTCGGCGGGTTCATCCTCAGCAGGCTCCATGGACTCGGGGCGACCGCTGGTGTCTTCGCGGGCCGCTTCGAGTCGACCGGGGCGGGCCTGGTCGGCATCGGCGGTGCCGGCGTAAACGGTGCCGTCTGCGAGGACGAGCAGCGCGCCGATTTCAGGCTCCGGTGCGTCGTAGATAATGAAAGGCTGATACGTGCCGTCGGGCCGCTGGGTAAGCCGATAGACGAGCCCTTCGCCATCGGTGCCGGCGTAAACCTGTCCGTTGCCGTCGGCGGCGATGGTGAGAATATTGCTCGGATCGGCATCGAGCGCGACTTCCACCACGGGCTCATCCGGTGCGTAATCGATGGCGAACAGCGTGCCGTCGGTGCCGGTGGCGGCGTAGAGACGGTCGTTGGTCAGCAGCATGTCCCAGATGTAACGCGTTTCGGGAAGGGCGACGCGTTGTGCGACGGCCATGTCTTCGCCGGTGCGCCGTTCGAGATGACTTTGCGCGCCGCTGATGCCGACCCACAGGCTTTCGCCGTCGGTGGTGAGCGCGAAGATCTGCGAATCCTCGAAGGTTTCTACTGTCTCCAGCGATTCATCGACGAGCTGGGCGAGGCGTGCCTCGGGGCCGACGGCGACAAAGACGCGGCCGTCGTCGAGCTGAACGATGTCGTAGATGAGCGCATCGTCGGCGAGGGACGTGATGAGGCGCGTCTGCTGCGCGAGCCGCACCTCGCCGAGGTTGGTCACGACGGTGCCGTCACGATCGCCTGCTGAGAAGTCGGCTTCGGTGCGATGGATCCACTCACTGGGCTGAACCGCGAACGCGGAGGCGGCGATGAGCAGGGCGAGAACGGGTGAGATAAGAGCTGCTTGACGGATCAAGTCGCCACTCCTTCGTGAGCGGTGAGGAGGTGAATGTATTTGATTAACGTCGGGTCGAAGCGTCGCGCTGCACGGTGATGGGCATCATGATGCCGCCGGAGACGACGAAGGGTTTCGCGTCGATCTGTTCGATGCCTTCGACGTAAGGCGTGGCCCGGGTCGAGGAGTCGACACTGAGCAGGGCTCGGCGCGAACTGGGCAGTTCCGGATGCTCGGTGCGGCCGAGTGCGAGATCGTTGGCGTTGGGCGGCAGCGTCAGCACGCCGTAGAGCGCGTCGTCACGCAGCGAGAGGATCTGCTGAACGGCGTCGAAGAGCTCGTCCTGCGACTGAGCGACCATCAGGTGCGGCTTGCGCTGACTGAGGTGCTGCTGGTAGGCCTGGGCGCCGCCGATCATCAGCTGGTACTGGCCGTCGGGGAGGTCGTCGGGGACGACAATCTCGAGCTTCGTGTCGATGGCATCTTCACGGAAGGGGACCAGGCGGATGTTGGCGGTGATGGTTTCGCCGGGCCTGAGGTTGGCGCGCTCGAGGGTCACCGCGGCGATCTCGGCGACTTTGACACTGTCCTCGATGTTGATGTCGAGGTCGATCGATTCGACATTCACGCTGCCGTAGTCGGTATCGATGAGGGTGCCGATGGCGGGGAGGATGGCCGAGGCGACGAGGCCGCCGGATGCGTTCGGGACCAGTTGGTCGATGTTGATGGTCTTGCCGTTTTCGAACGCGATGGCGCCCTGAATGCGGACGGTGTTGAAGCGAGGCAGTTCGACGTCGGCCTGCATGGACTGCATGGCGACGCTGGCGACGAGGCCGGGCAGCAGCCGTGGATGATGCACGATCTCGTATTCGTACTTCCGGCTGAGGTCGCCGCCTGGCCAGTTGAAGTTGACGGTTGCGGGGACGGTGCGGAAGGTGCCGCCGGGCTTGCCGATGACGGCTGCGGCTTCATCGCGGACGATCGCCCCCTTGACGTCAAGCGACCCGCCGAGCTTGAAGCTGATCTGCACGTTGGGCTGGACGAAGTGGACGAAACCGGTGGCCATGGGAACGGCGATGTCGCCCTGCGCGAACATCGAATGGCCGAAGCCGAGGACGGTGCCGTCGGGCAGCACATCGGTGGCGGTGCCCATTGCGGACAATTCCATCGGCCCGAAGGCCAGCGGGATGGCGAGGACGCTGCCGGGTTTAATTTCGACCTGGTCGCTTTGGATCCAGGGCGGTGCGCCGTTGCCGGATGCCATGCCGCGTGGGCTGGCGGTCGGGAACAGGCCCATGGGTGTGAAGAAGGGCGCGAGCAGGTCGGCGTGTTCGCTTGAGCCGACCATCAGCGGGAGGACGCCTTGGCCGCCGCTTTGCGAGAGCGCTTCGATGTCGCCACGCAGGCCCTTGACGGTGTTGCGGGGCTCGAAGTCCGTCAGGTCGCTGATGGCGTGGAGGCGCCAGTCCTGATAGTCCTTCGCGTTGAGCTTCTGACTGAGGTAGTGGCTGCCTTCGAGGGTGAGTTGGCGCACGCCCGCTGCCTGCTGGGCGTCGTTGGGCTCACCGCCCTTGGCGCGTGCGCCGGCTTCGAGCATCTGCTCGATAGGCTGGACGCCGACGAAGCAATCTTTGCCGAAGGAATGGCCGAACGCGAAAGCGCCGATGATGCGGCCGCCTTCGCCGATGGTGTGGGTTTCGCCCTCGGCGGGGGGGTCGGTCCAGAGGTAGATCGGCGAACCGCTCATGCCCTGCACCGGCCCGCTCTGCTGCATCCGCTCATCGGGACAGCGGACCCAGACGACGGCTTTGCCGGGCTCGAAGCCTTCCTGAACGGAGACGACTTCAACCTCGAACGGTTCGGTTGTGGCACCTTGGAAGACGGTCACGCCGTAGCCGCGCATGCCTGGTTTGACCTGGTCGACGCGGAGGTGTCGGTTTTCGTCGAAGCCGGGGGGCGATTCGGCCTGGAGGGGTGAGCTAACCCCGATCGCGATCATCAGGGCGCACGCTGAGAGTCGAGCAAGTTGCATCATGCCAGCAGCGTAGGCAGGTTCCCTACAATTGACAAGGCAAAGGTGGCAAGGGTAGGTTTCCGTGTGTCGATGCTGTCAAATAGAAATCTTGCTTGAAGGATGTTAGGTCGCCGCGTCGGTAGGGGAATCCCCCGATTCGCCGACGCGTTATCAATCATGTCTGAGCTAAAGCCCGTCATTCAGGAACAAGCTGAGCGGATACTGGAATACCGGTTTCGCGATCCGCAGGTGCTCGTCAAAGCGCTGACGCATGCGTCGGTGGCGGAGGACCGGTTGCATTCGAACGAGCGGATGGAATTTCTCGGCGATGCGCTGCTGGGCGCGATCGTCTGCGAGTACCTTTTTCATCATTACCCGGAGTTTCTCGAAGGCGAGTTGACGAAGGTCAAAAGTGCCGTGGTCAGTCGGCGAGTCTGCGCTGATGTGGCGACGGCCCTCGGGCTGCCCGAACTGCTGAGCCTGGGCAAGGGGATGACCAGTCGGGGCGAACAGCTGCCGGCCAGCCTGGCTGCTGCGGTGTACGAATCCATCGTGGCAGCGATCTACCTCGACGGTGGAATGGAGGAAACGCGGCGGTTCATCCTTAAGCACCTCGAGCCGCTCATCCACGAAGCGGCCGAGTCCACGCATCAGCAGAACTTCAAGTCGCTGCTTCAACAGTACGCCCAAAAGAAGCTTGAACAGGTGCCGACCTATCGCCTGCTCGATGAACGTGGCCCGGACCACAGCAAGACCTTCCAGGTTTGTGCTGAGTTGAACGGCCGCCGCTTCGCCTCCGCGTGGGGGACCAATAAAAAGCAGGCCGAGCAGGATGCGGCGCTGTTGGCGCTTCAGGAACTCGGCGTCGCGCGTGTCGACGACGACGGCAGCATCGAAATCCTCGAAGACTTCTAGAAACACACCCGGTGCGTGCCCGCGCGGCATGGCCTTTGTTAGATGGCTGACACGTGGCCAAAACCCCTCACAGGTGCTACAAAGTTAAGCATGCGCACTTACGCGATGATCCTGGACAACCCCGGCGAGCAGCCGCACGCCACTCGCTATCGCGACCCGGCTGTCCTGCGCGAACTCGGCTACACCGACCTGATCGTCTATCCCACGACCGGCCTCTCGGGACTGCTCGGCCCGGACACGCTCGCCCAATCCGATACGCGCCAGTGGGTTTCCGAAGCGTTCGACCGCGTGGCCACAACGGTGCGCGAAGCCCGGGCGGCGGGGCTGCGTGTGCACCTGACTTATGACGCCCCGAGCCTTGCCGCTGAGTTGGTCGGTTCCGCCAGCAGTTGCGTGAACACCAGCCCGACCATGCTCTGCCCGGCCTCCGACCAGTTGCTGGAGATGAGCGGGCAGTGCCTGGAAGCGTTGATCTCGGAAATCAGCGACGTCGACGGCATCGTGCTCCGCCTCGGCGACAACGACGCGACGAAGCTTCACTATCTCGTCGGCAACGATATCTATGCGCCCCACTGTGCCCGTTGTGCGGGCATGGGGCGGGCGGATCGGCTCGAGAAATTCATCAACTTCTACTATGACTTGGTCGTCCGACGCCTCGGCCGCGACCTGATTGTGCGGGCGTGGAACGTCAAGCCCAACGGCATGCACGACAACGTCGACCTTTGCCAGCGGCTGGTGAAACGGCTGCCGATCGACGAGAAGCTCATCCTTTCGTTCAAGTTCACGCAGACCGATTTCTGGCGCTACCAGAAGTGGAACGAATCAAGCCTCGTCTGCGGCGACCGCCCGATCATCTACGAACTGCAATGCCAGCGCGAATTCGAAGGCAAGGGGGCGGTGCCCAATTACCAGGTGCCGTTGTGGCGCGACGGCATGACGGAGATCGAAGGGGCGATCGGCCTGTCGCAGGCGGTGAAGCAGGCGAACGTGGTCGGCCTCTGGGCATGGGTGCGAGGCGGCGGCTGGCGGGGGCCTTACGTCACGCCCGAGAATGAAGCGTGGATCGATGCCAACGTTGTCGCCGTGCCGCAGCTTGCGAAGGATCCCGAAGCAGACCCGGCTACGCTGGCGAAACAGTGGATCGCTGAACGCCTGAAGGTGAAGGAAGCCCCGTTGGCCGAGGCGCTGCTGGACACGCTTTTGAGTTCACCGCAGACGGTGCTGGAGACGTTCTACATCGGCCCTTATGCCCGCAATCGTGTCGACCCCTGGCACCCTGCTGCGGACGTGATTCAGGATGATCAGATCGATGCGGACGCGGCGTGGAATCTCATCCGTCGACTCGCTGCGGACAGCCTGGACGAAGCCGTGGCGGAGAAGGCCGCGGCGGAAGCGCGCATCAGCACCCAACGGCGGGCGCTCGGCCCGTTGAGTCATAGCACTGCTGCGATGGCGCCGGCTGTGCCTGTCAGCCTTGAGTATGCCCAGACGCTGATTCAGACGTTGCGATCACTGATCGCGGGGCTGGTCGCATACCGACGCAGTCTGCGGAAGAGCGACCCGGTGGCAGCCCAAAGTGCGGAGAAACACATGCGGGCGTGCCAGTCGCATTGGGTCCATCATTCCCAGCGCGTGGCCAGCTACGGCTCAGCCTCGGCGTTCAACTCTGACAACCTGTGGGACGTCACCGAGCACGTCATCGACCACGTCACCACCCGCGGCTGACCGCCGACGAACGCGGGTGCCCCGGCCAGCGAGCAAAGCGAGACGGCCGGGCTTCCCACGCCCCCCCCCACAACACCGGCGGAAATCGTAAGCTAACGCACTTCCCCGCCCGGCCGTCTGCGCTGGCCGGGGCACCCACCATGGGTTTCGCCCCTGCGATTGCGTCACTCTTTGTAGCTTTCAGCGTCGGGTTGTTCGCCGTGTTCGGTCTTCTGGCGCAGTGGTTTCAGGCGCGTTGCGACGCGTGCGATGCGTGAGCCGAGGTTGCGTGCGGTGGTGAGTTCCGAGTCGACCGGCTGCCTGGAGTTGTCCGGGCCGGCGAGGGTGCCCGGGCCGTAGGGCGATCCGCCGATGCCGTCGGTGACCATGATCTGCGGGTTCTGGCCGTAGGGTGTGCCGACGAAGATCATGCCGAGGTGGAGGAGGGGGACGAGGCTGGTGAGGATGGTCGATTCCTGGCCGCCGTGGATCGTGGCGGTGCTGGTGAAGATGCCGGCGGGCTTGTCTTCCAGTTCGCCTTTCATCCAGAGGCCGCTGGTGGTGTCGATGAAGGCTTTGAGTTGGGCGGTCATGTTGCCGTAGCGGGTGGGGGTGCCGAAGGCGATGCCGTCGGCCCAGCGGAGGTCGTCGTGGGTGACCTCGGGGATCTCCTTCTGCTTCTGCATCGCTTCCTGGTAATGCTCGCTGGCTTCGAGCTTGGCGCGGAAGGGTTCGAGTTCTGCCACGCGTCGCAGCCGAACGTCGATGTCGCTTTCCGTGTTCGCCCCCTCAACCACGGCCTCCGCCATGCGGTGGATGTGTCCGAAGGCGCTGTAATAGACCACAAGAACGTTCGTCGCCATGATTATCACTCCCGTAAGTGCATCAACTCGTTAATGGGCCATCGTAGGTGTGCCGTTCAGGGGGTTGGCTGTTCCTCAGCTTCCAGCAGAAACTGCTGCAGCATTTCCAGCCGATCCGTGTTAAGCATGTCGACATCGTGTTCCAGAAGCACGCGCCAGAGTGCGGGGCGTTCGGGCGTCGCCCAGAAGCGCAGGCGGCGGCCGGCTGCATGCACCTGCTCGACGATGCGGCTCAGCTTCTCGCGCTCCTCCTCGGGCATCTCGCCTTCGCCGGTCCAGTGAAAATGCACGTACCAGTTGTCGCTGATCCAGGGCATGAGTTCCGGTGGGGCGTTGCTTTGCAGGTCCGAAATTCGGCCATCCACACCGGCGTAAAGCACCCGCTCCTGGCGCATCAGCTCGATGGGCCGCGAACCGCTGATGACCACGCGCACCGGGCCCGGCTCTAGCTCGCCATCACGCACCACCGTCAGCATCTCGGCATACTCAGCGAGCACCTCATGCACCAGCGGCCAGGTCTCATGACCCACTGTTTTGAAATCGATCATCAACCAGAACGGACGCGATTCGCCGGGATAAACACGGCCGTCATTCTCGCGCACCCGCGCAAGCAGCGGATCGAGGTACAGACTCTGAAGCGTGCGATCCGCCTCGATCTCCCGCTGAGAATGCGCCACCAGCAGCTCATCGCCGATGCGGAACAGGTCCGTCTCAACGTGCATGAAGCCCCGGTCCAGTGCGTCGAACAGCGGGCGGGCATGGTAATAGTCGTTGTGCGCAAACGCACGGTTTAACGGCACGACCTCGGTTGGAGCGTTCTCGCGCGGTGCCTCATCCGCGGCTACGCCGGCTGCGCAAGCGACGAACAAGATGCATGCGAAGAGGGCTGCTCCGGCCGACCCCAACGAAAAAACGTGGCGCATGTAACTCTCCTTTGGGTTAAGCAGACTCGATTGTCGCCGCTGCAATGAGTAAGCACAACTGCCACCTCCACTATAAACCGCCGTATCCATGACAGCTGCAAAACATCTGTTTTTCGGGCGGTTTTTGCATCAGGAAATCCCCGATTACCGCTTGCGGGAGATGCCCCGAGGGGGCAGAATGGCGGCCTTCAATTCTGATGACCCTCGGTCGATGGCGGTTGCGTATGCGTGTGCCTTCGCCGATCCCGGGGTGAGTCGACTGACCCAATCTGTGGAGAGATAGAGAATGGTTCGCCCGATCGTTGCGCTTGGTTTGTTGATGTCGCTTTTGGTGTCCGCCGGCTGTGGCGGATTCGGGATTCCCGCGGCGTTGAGTGCGGGATCTGACATTACGTCGGGCCCGACGCTCACGAAAGAGACGTGGAATGACAGCATCGTTCAGACCGTGGCGGAGGAGGTGACGGTCGCGCCGCCGCTGCGCGTGATGAGTTTCAACATGCGCGTGCGGACGCCGTTCGATCTGTTCAACGGCTGGGCGTTTCGGCGCGGTCTTGTCAGCCATGCGATCGGCAACTTCGATGCGGACATCGTGGGCACGCAGGAAGCGTTGATGAATCAGCTTGATGAGGTTCATGCCGACCTGCCGCACTACGACGTGGTGGCGGCGGGGCGGGACGACGGCAAGGAAAACGGCGAGACGGTGGGGATCCTCTACCGTGCGGACCGCTTCGAGCTGGTGGATTCCGGCCACTTCTGGCTCAGCGACACGCCCGATGACGTCGCCAGCCGATCGTGGGGGAACATGTTCAATCGCATGGTGACGTGGGCCCACCTGCGCGATCTGGAGCACGACGCCCAGCAGGAAATATTCGTCTTCAATACGCACCTGGATGTCTTCAGTCGCAAGGCGCGGCATGAGTCGGCACACCTGCTGCACCGGAAGATTCAGCAGTTGGCGGGCGATCTTCCGGTGATCGCCACGGGCGACTTCAATGCGAGCGAAGGGGCGAGCACTTACCAACTTCTGGTGCAGGCGGAGGGCGATGGCCGACGCTATTTGCGTGACGCGCACCGCTATGTCCATCCCACGCCCGGCGAGGACGACGGGACGATGCACAAGTTCAACGGCGGCACCGGCGGCGAACGCATCGACTGGATCCTGGCGTGTCGGCAGCTCACGCCCGTCGCAGCGGCGATCGACCACACCCACTCGGGCCGACGCTATCCCTCTGATCATTTTCCGGTCTCGGCCGTGCTGCTTTATACCGGGCAGCCGACGCTTGATCCGACCATCACGGCGGAGCAGGAGCCGACCGGCGGCGGCGCGTGAGTGAGGGCAAATCGGCGGCTGCTGCGGTACGATTGAAGGATGACTGATACCGCCACTGTTGTGCCGCGTGTTCCGCCGGGCGTGCATCGCGTCGGGTTCGGCCATGTCTTTGTCCATCTGCTGGTCGACGAGACGGGCGTCGTCCTGATCGACACCGGCATGATCGGCGAGGTGAATCTCATCCATCGCAAGCTGCGTGCGCTGGGGTTCGACTGGAAGGACGTGCGTGCCATTCTGCTGACCCATGGCCATCTGGATCATGCGGGGCGGGCGCACGTGATCCGCCGGCTGACCGAGGCACCCATCTACGCCCACCCCGAAGAGCAGCCACACATCGACGGGTGCTATCCCTACACCGGCATCTCGCGCGTCTGTGGCATACTCGAAGCGTGCGGTCGTTTCCTATTCCGCTATCGCTCGGTGCCGATCGACGTGCCCCTTCATGATGGTCAGCATCTGGACCTGTGGGGCGGGCTGGAAGTGATGCACCTGCCGGGTCATTCCATTGGGCACTGCGGCTTTTATAGCGCGAAGCACGATGTGCTTTTCTCGGGCGATCTGTTCGAGGACTGGTTCGGCTGGACGCGGGCCTCGCCGCCGTGGTTCAACAGTTGCCCGCAGTTTTTCCCCGAAAGTTTTCGACGGGTTGCGGAGCTTGATCCGACGTACATCCTGCCTAATCACTACATCCAGAACGACGGCCGGGCGGTGGCGCGACGCTTTCATCGTTACTATGAAAGGCGATGGAAACAGCAGGCGTGAAGTCCGTGCGGGTGCCCCGGCCAGCGAAGACGGCCGGGCGGGGTAGCGGCATGAGGTGCGCCCTCTGCATGCGCCCGGCAACACCCGGCCGTCTCGCGGCGCTCCCTGGCCGGGGCACCCTTGATGAGCAAAGCGGCGGCATCGTGTTTGCGTCGTATTGTCATCGAATAAGGCTTTGCCGGGCGGCGGGAACACGGCGAACATCGCCCGCCTCCCCGGCGTTGTAAATTGCAGAAGCTTCACGCAGCGTCGAAAAGATCAAACCAAGCGCACGCATACCCGGAGTCACTTGCCATGCTTCATCCATATGAATCGCAACAGCGCAGCCGATCGGGCAGCCAGCAGGAAAACGTCGGGCAGGTCGATCGCTGGATCTCGGGACTCTTTGGAACCAGTCTGCTGTTTTCCGGCCTGCGGAGGGGCGGACTGCGGAGGGGCGGACTGTTCGGACTGATCCGCTCGGGTATCGGCTCGGCCTTGGTCTACCGCAGCATGACCGGCCACTGCCCCGTGCAGGCTTCGCTTGATGAACAGTCGTCGCGTCGTGTCCATGCGGCTGGACGCAGCCCGACGGCCCCGGTGGATTCGATGGCCGCGACGCAGAAGAAGCAGCCGCCTCACATCCGCCACGCCAGTCATCAGCCGCCGGACAAGGTGCAGGAGGCCAGCGAGGAATCGTTCCCCGCCAGCGACGCACCCGGCTGGTCGGCTGACCGACCGATGTAACGGCAATTCAGTCGGCGGCGAAACAGAGCACCCCGAAACGCTCGTCCGCGTCCGTGAAGTGAGCACGGAGCCCGAGCCCCGCCCGGCCTGCCGCCCGCTCCACGGTCGGCACATCAAACTTGTAGGAACATTCGGTGAGGATGGTTTCGCCGGCCGTGAAGTCGAACGCGCGGTCGGCGATCGTCACACGCTGACCCTCCCGGCTTGCCAGGTGCATTTCGACACGACGCCGACGGGGGCAGTACAGCGTTCGATGCTCAAAACGCTCAGGTTTGAAGTCCGCACCAAGCTCTTCGTTCGCCCGGTGGAGCACGTTCAGATTGAACGCAGCGGTCACGCCCGCCTCGTCGTCATACGCAGCATGCAGCACGTTTGGATCACGCGTCAGATCAAGGCCGACGATGACGACGCCCTCACGCCCCGCCAGCTCCCGGAAGCGACGTAATAGCTTCAGACGCTGCGGCGGATGAAAGTTGCCCAGCGTCGATCCGGGAAAGAATACGACGCGTCGCCTGCAAGGTTGCGGGGGCTCGGGCAGCGTCAGCGGTTGCGTGAAATCGGCGCATACCGGTTGAATCGGCACGTCCGGCAACGCCTGCGACAACGGCTCGGCGGCGGCGAGCAGGGCGGATCGCGAGATATCGATCGGCATGTAGACGCAGGTCGGGCGCAGCGCCTGAAGCAGCAGCCGGGTCTTCAAACTTGAGCCGCTGCCGGGCTCGATCACCAACGGCTCGGCGCCGATGAGGTCGGCAAGATCCGTCGCGTGCTGCTCGAGGATCGCCACTTCTGTCCGCGTGGGGTAATAGCTGGGCAGCCGGGTGATCTGCTCGAAAAGCTCCGACCCGCGCTGATCGTAAAAGTACTTCGGCGGGATGGTGCGTGGCCGGCGTGAGAGGCCTCGCAGCACGTCGGACATGAAGTGCTGGGCAGGCGGGTGGAGGTCGATGATGTCGATGGGGTCGGCCGTCACTGATCAAGCGCCAATCGGATGCCGCTGAACTGCCAGCGTGATTCGGGTGGGAAGAAGTTGCGATACGTTCGTCTGATGTGCGACCGCGGCGTGACGCACGATCCGCCTCGCAACACGAACTGGTTGCACATGAATTTGCCGTTGTATTCGCCGAGTGCCCCGGCCGGCGGGCGGAAGCCGCGATAGGGGAGGTAAGCGCTGGCGGTCCATTGCCAGACATCGCCGAACATCTGCCGCGGGTAGCTCGGCGTGGTGCTGGCGACGGGCTGAGGGTGCAGGTGGTCGGCCTCGGCGAAGTGTCCTTCGATCGGGGCGGTGACGGACGCCGCTTCCCACTCCGCTTCGGTCGGCAGGCGGGCCCCGGCCCAGCGTGCGTAGGCGTCGGCTTCGAAGAAGGAGATGTGGCAGACCGGCTCATCCGGCGCGAGGGCGACCGTGCCGTCGAGCGTATAGACCTCCCAGCTTCCGTCACTTTCACGCCAGTACAGCGGCGCACGCCAGCCCTGCGACTGCACATGCTGCCAACCTTCGTCGAGCCAGAGTTCAGGCCGTTCGTATCCGCCGTCGGCCATGAAGGCCAGGTACTCGGCGTTCGTGATGAGCCGATCGCCGATCTCAAACGCGTCAAGATAAACCTTGTGACGTGGTCCCTCATTGTCGAAAGCGAAACCGACGCCGCGATGGCCCAGCCAGAAGATGCTGTGCGGCACGGTGATGTAGTTAAGCTCTTCCACGCCTCCGGCCCCGCGGTTGCCGTTGTCCGAAGCACGCAGCGGATGCGAAGGTTCCGCAGAAACGTGAGTCGGCCGAGTGCGGTAGGGCGGTTGAATCGGGTTCAAACTCAGCAGATGTTTCACATCCGTCAGCATCAACTCCTGGTGTTGCTGCTCATGCTGCAGGCCGATCTCGAGAATTTTGTGCAGTTCCTCGCGATCGCAGAGGCGAGCCACCGCACGATCGACATGCTTTCGGTAATCGAGCACCTGCTTCATCGTGGGCCGCGTGAGCATGCCCCGGCTGGGCCTGGGCTGACGGTCGCCGATCGTGTTGTAGTACGAATTGAAGAGGTAGTTGAAGTCCGCATCAAACGGCCGATAGTTCTTGCGATGCGGCTGCAGCACGAACGCTTCGAAGAACCACGTCGTGTGCGCGAGGTGCCATTTGATCGGGCTCGTCTCGGTCATCGACTGCACGACGCAGTCTTCGGGATCCAGCGGCTCAGCCACGGCAATGCTGCGTCCGCGGATGCTGAGGAATCGATCGAGAAGCGCCCCCGCTTGCGAGGCAGGCGTGGTGGCGGACAACGTTTGCGGCGTGGTACTAGGTTCGACAGTCACGAAATATCTCCCCGGTCTCAATGACTCCCCGTGATGAGGTTATGCACGGCGCGTGTCATTGTCACCCTTCCAGCGAGTTCTTAATACGCTCCGACCGAACGTAATGCGCGCAAAAAAAGCAGCGCGCGTCCCCTCCAGCGCGCGCTGCCCGTCCCGAACTGATTTTTCAGCCGCGGCTAGTGTTCCGGCCACAGCGTTCGAATCGGCTCGGGCAAGACCTGTTTCACATCCTGAATCTCGCCTTCGCTGACCTTCCGCTCAAGCAGCGTGAAGACCGCTCGCACCGCGTCCTCCGGATCGAAGGCCACGTTATTGCGAAGCTGGTCCCGCACGCTTTTGATGAACGTATCGCGATCGCGCACCGTCACCGGCGACCCGCTCGGCTTCCACCCCTCGTAATAAAAGCCGCGGATCAGCATCGGCAACTCTGACGCCAGGTGTGCCGCCTCGCCGACCGTCAAACGGTCACGCAGCGCATGCAGCACTGCCCGGCAGGCGGAGTACGCCTGTTCCTCGGACTGAAATTGCCCAATCTCCTCAAGCTCCTTCAGCCACTGATGCGACTTCTGCCACGTCGCGTCGAAAAGATGCTGCATGCTCGTGGCCATGTCGACGTTCCTTTTGAGACTGAACACAAATCGAATCGTTCACCACAATCAAAGCGTAAGAACGCGCGACAGGCGACGGCGCACAGGAAATGCGAGCCTCACGCGGTCGGTCGCACCCCCAGCGGCGTCCCGGGAAGTTCCGACCGGCCCTCATCGTTCACCCGACCGCCGAATTGACAAAACGCTATTGATAGGAAAAAATCAATACCATGAACCCAAGCCCTCCCCGCATCAGCCGCTGCGTACGCCTGCACGTTCACGCGCTCACCGTGCTTCTGTTCACCATGCTGCTGGCGGGGTGTTCGCAGCGGGAGGTCTCCGATGAGCCCGTCATCGTCGCGACGATCTTCCCCCTCGCGAACCTTGTGGAGCAGATCGTCGGCGACCGCGCTGAGGTCATCTGCACCGTTCCGCCCGGGATGAGCCCGCACGGGTTCGAGCCCACCGCGCGCCACATGGAAGCCATCCGCCGGGCCGAGATGGTTGTCATGGTCGGCCTCAACTACGACGACTGGGCCCGCGACGCCAAGCAGCGCTACGCGCCCGCCGACGCTGCTTTGGTCGTCTTCTCCGAAGCCGTCGGCCTCGAAACGCACGACGACCACGCGCATCACGATCACGACCACGGTCATGCCGACGAGCACGACCACGGCGGCGCTAACCCGCACCTCTGGCTCGACCCGGTCCTTACGCACCAGTTCGTCGAGGCGCTCGGCTCGCACCTCGCCGCACGCCTGGGTGATGATGACGGTCAGCTCGCCGCTCGGACCGCCGCCCTGTCCGAGGAGTTTGCCGAGATCGACCGCGAGTACACCGAGGCCCTCGCCCCTTACGCCGATGCGAAAATCATCACGTTTCACAATGCTTTCGATCGCATGGTCGAACGCTACGGCATGGAAATGGCCGCCACGCTGACCCCCGTCGATGCACCCGGCGCGTTGACCTCCGGCCGAGTCGAGCGGGCGCTTCAGGTCATCGCTGAGCATGATGTGCGGACGGTTTACGCCGAGCCGCAGTTCCCCGCCGAAGCGTTCCGCGTCCTCGAGAATGAAGCCGGCGTCCGCGTACTCATCCTCGATCCGCTCGGCGATCCCTACGATTCAGAGCGCGACACGTTCCAGAAGATCATGCGCCGCAACCTCGAAACCCTCGTCGATGGCCTGGGAGCACGCTCATGAATCGTGCCGACGCTGATCACATCGCGGACCACCATCATCACCACCACAGCCACGCCGGCTGCCACCACGGCACGCTCGGCGAACACCACGGCCGCGCTGATGCCATCTGCATCGACCACCTCTCCTTCCGCTACGGCTCCGTCCAGGCGCTCCGCGATGTGACGCTTCACGTCGAAAACGGCTGCATCCTCGGCATCATCGGTCCCAACGGCGGCGGCAAAACGACCCTGCTCAAAATCCTCCTCGGCCTCCTCGAAGGCTACCAGGGCAGCGTCGAAATCATGGGCCACCATCCGCGCGACGTCTGCCGTCACGGGCAGCTCGTCGGCTATGTCCCCCAGCGTCACGAGTACGAGCGCCGCTTCCCCGCCAATGTGCGGCAGGTCGTCCGCATGGGCCTCGCTGGGCGTGCCGGGCTGCTGCGTCGCTACCGCAAAGACGATCTGGAGCGCGTCGAACATCTGATGCATCAGGTCGGCGTGATGGAACTGGCCGACCGCCCGATCGGCAACCTCAGCGGTGGTCAGCAGCAGCGAGTGTTCATCGCTCGTGCCCTCGCAGCCGGTCCGAGCATTCTGCTGCTGGATGAGCCGACCATCGGCATCGACGTCTCCGGGCAGCAGCGATTCGCCGAGCTCGTCCGCAAGCTTCACGAGGAGCACGGCCTCACGGTCGTCATCGTCTCCCACGACCTCCGCGCCGTCGCTGCCTCCTGCGAAAAGGTCGCCTGCCTCGCCCGCACCGTCCACTACCACGATGCCCCCGCAGGCCTCACCGAGGACGTGCTCCGCGAAGTCTTCAGCCACGACATCGAACCCCTCCTCAAGACCTAACCGAAGCCCACGGCGTACCGCCGTGGGTTGTGAAAACCCGCATGACTCATCCGACGCGCCAACAACTTATGGCCCAGCTTGCGGTGCTGCGGACGCGTTTAGCGAAGTACCAAATCCGTGGAGCCTCAGATTATGCCGAGGTCCTCATAGCAGAATCCGTAGGTGGAGAACGCGCCGCAAGCGGCGTAAATCAAGGCTTTGATGTGACCTCGCAGGATTTTGGTCGAATCGAGGTCAAATGTCGTCGACTTCCTGCTGATGGCCGCCGAGAGGAGCGTGTCGATCTGCGGGAGACAAAAGCCGACGGTTTTGATTCTCTGGCCATCGTCATTTTCTTCCCGGACTTCAATGTCAAAGGTGCTGTGTTGGTTCCGTATGCTGAGGTGTGGCCCGTGGTGGCGGCGCGGCCGTACCGCCGTATTAGCTACCCGGAGGCATGTCGGCTATCGGGCGCAATCGATATCACCATGCGAGTTGTTGAAGCCGCCGGTCGGTGACCGACTTCTCCGCCGTGTGTTCCTCTGCCCGCACCTTCGCCTTGTGACACCTCGCAGTGCGCGGTAGATTTGCAGTGGGGGCGGAGGGCCGCTGTTATTTCGCGCAATGGCTCTTCTTCTGGCACCGTTTTTGTTGTGCGGATGGGTACAGGCGATGGGTGAAAGCCCGAAAGTCGTCTGAGAGGCGGCCGGATGTTCCGGCCGGGGACCCACCGGTTCTGCGAACGCCGAGAGATCAATCGAAATGAAAGAAGGACTTGCCTCCATGTCGAAGGAAGCCCGTTTGAACGCCGTCGCCGCGGTCACCCGCTGGCAGCCGCGTACCCCCCCTGAAGCCACCGCCCACGTCGAGGACATCTTCGGCGCTAACGTCTTCACGCTCGAGAGGATGCGCGAACGGCTGCCCAAGCCCGTCTTCAAGAACCTGCTGGCGACGATCGACCGGGGCCAGAAGGTCGACCCCTCCATCGCCGACGCCGTTGCCATTGCCATGCGCGACTGGGCCGTCGACAAGGGCGCCACGCACTATACCCATTGGTTCCAGCCGCTTACGGGTCTGACCGCTGAGAAACACGACTCGTTCATCACGCCCACGTTCGGCGGCGGCGCGCTCAAAGAGTTCAGCGGCAAAGAGCTGATCCAGGGCGAGCCCGACGCGTCAAGCCTCCCCTCAGGCGGCCTGCGCACCACCTTCGAAGCCCGAGGCTATACCGCGTGGGACCCCACCAGCCCGGCCTTCATCGTCGAAAACCCCAACGGCACCGTGCTTTGCATTCCGACGGCCTACGCGTCGTGGACCGGCGAGGCGCTGGATAAGAAGACGCCCTTGATGCGTTCGATGGCCGCCATCTCCGAGCAGGCCGTCCGGGCGCTCAAGATCTTCGGCGTCGACGCCAACCGCGTCATCTCGACCGTTGGTGCTGAGCAGGAATACTTCCTCATCGACAGCAACTTCTTCTACGCCCGCCCCGACCTCATGACCTGCGGCCGCACGCTCTTCGGGGCCGCTCCGCCACGTGGGCAGGAACTGGAAGACCACTACTTCGGGCAGATCCCCGACCGCGTCCTCGCTTACATGCTCGAAGCGGAGATGGAGCTTTACAAACTCGGCGTGCCCGTCAAAACGCGCCACAACGAGGTCGCCCCCGGCCAGTACGAAATCGCACCGATCTTCGAAGAATCCAACGTCGCCAACGATCATCAGCAGATGACCATGACGATGCTTCAACGGCTGGCGCCGAAGTACGGTCTGAAGTGCCTGCTGCACGAAAAACCCTTCGCCGGCATCAACGGTTCGGGCAAGCATAACAACTGGGCGCTCGGCACGGACAAGGGCAAGAACCTGCTGGATCCCGGCGATAACCCGCATCAGAATCTGCAGTTCCTGTTCTTCTGCACGGCTGTCATTCAGGCGGTCTACCGCCACGCGGACCTGCTGCGTGTCTCGGTGGCGAACGCGGGGAACGATCATCGTCTCGGTGCGAACGAAGCCCCGCCGGCGATCATCAGCATCTTCCTCGGCGATCAGCTCAGCGGCATCTATGAGAAGCTCGAAGACGGCAAGCTCGAGGCGGGCGCGAAGGCGGGGCTTCTGGGCCTCGGCGTCGACGTGCTGCCGCCGCTTCCCAAGGATGCCGGCGACCGTAACCGCACGTCACCGTTCGCCTTTACGGGCAACAAGTTCGAGTTCCGCGCCCTCGGTTCCAACCAGTCGGTGGCCGGGCCGAACGTGGTGCTGAACACGATCGTGGCCGAGTCGATCGATGAGCTGGCGACGACGATGGAGAAGGCCGTCGCAGCCGGCAAGAGCGTGGAGGACGCCCTCGGCGAGACGATCCGTTCGGTCATGAAGGACGCCAAGGCGGTTCTCTTCGACGGCGACGGCTACTCCGACGAGTGGCATAAAGAGGCGGAAAAACGCGGTCTTCCGAACTACCGGACCACCGTCGATGCGCTGCCTCACCTCGCCGATGCGAAGAACGTGAAGCTGTTCGGCAAGTACAACGTGCTCAGCGAACGCGAGGTCGAATCGCGTGAGGACATCTACATCGAGCAGTACGTGAAGGTCATCAACATTGAGGCGGAGACGACCGCTTCGATCGGCCGCACGATGATTCTGCCCGCGGCACTGGCGTATCAGCAGCAGATCGCGGCTTCGGTCAGCGGAGCCAAGGCGGCCGGCACGGACTGCGTCGGTGGTAAGGAACTGCTGGATGAGCTGTGCGGTACGATCTGTAAGTTCAAAGCAGCACTGGATCAACTGCGGAAGGTCAATGATCACGACGATCCGCCGACGAAGCTCGAGCACGCGAAGTTTATGCTCAACGAGGTCGTGCCGGCGATGAACGCGGTGCGTGAAATCGGCGACGATCTGGAGAAGACTGTGCCCGCGGATGGGTGGCCCTTGCCGGTGTATCGGGACATGCTTTTCGTCAAGTAAACCGACATTAATCGTAGTTTCGCAACGGTCGTCCCCTGCCCCGGGGGCGACCGTTTTTTTGCGCGGTCAGCGTGACTGAAAACTGCGCGTAGGGGGTGAAACCGCGCGCTTTTTAGGCGGCGGCTTCGGCGGCGAGGGAAGCTTGGGAAAAAATTCAGGCTTCACGTTGCCAGCCGAGGATGGCGACATCGACCCAGCGTTCGTCGAGTTCGGCGACGTTCGGCAGCGTGCCCCATCGCTCAAATCCGAACCGCTCGAAGAGGCGAACGCTCGGCTGATTGTGCGTGAAGACGAGTGCGAGCACCGTCCGGATGTGCAGGCGGGGGCACTGATCGAGCGCGTGCTGGAGCATGACCGGGCCGAGGCCTTGCCCCTGGTGGTCGGGGTGGAGGTAGATGGCGATTTCGACGGTGGCGTGATAGGCGGGGCGGCCGTAGAAATCGCGGATGCTGCAGTAGCCTGCGATCGCGCCGTGCCGACTGCCGCCTTCAACTTCGGCGACCCAGAAGGGGCGGCGGTCGGGGCTGTGATGCTGAAAACTCAGCAGCCGCTGCTGAAGCGTGACGGGTTCGAGATCGGTCGTGGCGAGGCGGCTGGGGATGCTGGCGTTGTAGATGTCCAGCACGGCGGGCATGTCGCGGGCGGTGGCATCACGAATGTTCCACGTCACGGACGAGACTCCGGGAGGTAGGGGAGATTTCGGCGGGAAGGCATGAGGCGTATACTGAACGACCTATGTTAAACGATGAGAAACGAATAATCTGCCGTCCCCGTCGGCTGCGTCGTGGTCAGGTGATGCGTGACGCGGTGGCCGACGTTCGCCTGCACGTGGACAACCTGGTGATGCCGCTGTTCGTGCGGGAGGGACACGGGCTGCGTCGTGAGGTCGCTTCGATGCCAGGCGTGGCGCAAATGTCGCCCGACGTGGCGGTGGAAACGATGCGGAGCCTCGGCGATCTCGGCGTCAACAAGTTCATTTTGTTCGGCGTGACCGATGCGGAGAAGAAGGATGCCGAGGGGACCGCTTCGCTTGATCCCGGGAACCCGGTGAACGCCACGGTTCGTCTGGCGCGGCAGCAGCGGGTCGAGGCCCTGCTGATCGCGGACCTGTGCTTCTGCGAGTACACCGACCATGGCCATTGCGGGACGCTTTGCGACGATGCAAATCTCACGGTCGACAACGATGCGACGCTGCCGAGGCTGGGGCAGCAGGCGGTGGTGCTGGCTGAGTCGGGGTGCGACATTGTGGCGCCGTCGGGCATGATGGACGGGCAGGTGGCGGCGATCCGCAGTGCACTGGATGAAGCGAAGCATACGGACACGGCGATCCTGAGCTACGCGGTGAAATATGCGTCGGCGATGTACGGGCCGTTCCGTGATGCGGGGGAGGGGGCGCCAAGCTTCGGCGATCGGCGGGGGTATCAGATGGACTACCGTCGCAGCCGTGAGTGGCAGACGGAGTTGGCGCTGGATGAGCGGGAGGGCGCGGACATGGTCATGATCAAGCCAGCGGCACACTACCTGGACATCATCGCGCAGGTTCGGCGGGCGAGCGTGCTGCCGGTGGCGGCTTACCACGTGAGCGGCGAGTTCAGCATGATCCACGCGGCGGCAGAGAAGGGCTACGTCGATCTCCGCGAAGCGGCGCTGGAGGTGACGACCGCCATTCGCCGGGCCGGTGCCGATCTGGTGCTGACGTACTTCGCGCCGCAGCTTGCTCGTTGGCTCCGCTGAGGGCCTCCGGTATACTGGTGGGCGCGATTCAGAGGGAGATGGCTATCTTTTCGACACCGAAGATGTGTTTCGACAGGATCGGTGTATTCGCCGTTTGTCTGTTACTTTTGATCGGGCTCTCGGCTTGTACGACGGTCCGCACGACCGATCCGCCACAGACGGCGACGGAGCAGTTTCTCCTCAGCCGGGCTGCTGAGCGGGCGGTCGATCAGATTTCCGCTGACGCGTTGCGCGGGCGGCGGGTTTTTGTTGACGATACGTATTTCCCTTCATCGCAGCAGTACATGCTTGCGGAGATTCGGGCGAAGCTTTTGCAGGACGGCATCCGCATGACACGCGTGCGCGATGAGGCGCAGATCGTGGTGGAAGTGCGGACAGCGGGCATCGGCATCGACCGTTACGAGTTCCTGCTCGGCGTGCCGGCCTTCGCGCTGGGGGCAGCGGCTGGCGCGACGGGAACCGGCACGGGCGATACCGCCATCACCACACCTGAACTCGCGCTGATTAAGAACACAAGGCAGTGGGGGGCGGCAAGCGTCGCCATGGTCGCCTACTGGTCGGATACGGGCGAAGTGGTGGCGACTTCCGGGCCGTTCATCGGACGAAGCTTCCGCGAGGACTGGTGGTTCTTCGGCGCAGGCCCCCGCAGCATCGGCAACATCCCGGTTCTGGAACCGCCCGAGTAATTGCGGACCAGTGTGACGGGTCGGCGGGCGGGCGGGAGATATTGCTGTGAACACGACCTACACTCCGAGCACTCACCGGAAGAGAACGATGTTGCGGCGTCTGATTATCCTTTTGATCATTGTCCTCGTGCTTGGCGCGATCATTGCGGGCGTGGCGCATGCGGTGCTGAAATCGGACACGCCGCGCCGAATCGCGATCGATCAGATCGAGGCGATCACGGGGTTGAAAACCGAGATCGATTCAGTCGAGCTTTCGTGGGGCGGGCGGGCGCATGTGACGGGATTGAAGCTGACGGCACCGCTGGAGGATGAACCGTTCGTTTCCATTGATGCGGCGACGGCGGAACTCAGCCCGCTGCTGCTGGTGGCGGTTACGCAGAACCCGGGCCTTGAGCATGTGACGGTGGACGGTCTGGAGCTGGCGCTGCGTCAGCATGATGATGGGCAGTGGAATCTGCTGCAGATTCTTGACCGGTTCGAGGGCGAGGGCGATGGAGGCCCGGCGGGGCAGCCGCCGAAGATTGAGCTTACCAATTCGGTCGTCACGGTTGAGGATAACCAGGGGCGGCGAACGCGGCTGGATGAGATCACGCTGACCGGAGAGCCGGTGGGTGCGGCGGCGTTCATGTTTGATGCGGCGGCGAAGCCGGGGTTGGCTGCGTCCGGCCGCATCGATCTTCGCGGCTCGCAACGCCATCGCATCGACTTCAATGTTGAGGGGGTGCGTGCGCTGGCTCACGACTGGCTGGCGGAACTGGACCTGCCCGAAGGCGATCTGGCGGTGGCGGGCAACTGGAGCGGGCGGCTGAGCGACGGCGATGTGCTCGGGCAACTGGCGATCAATTCCCTGCATGTGGGGCCGTTGAGCGGGCACGGCATCCTCGGGATCAGCGCGGGAGCGGACGACGTGGAGGTGACGGTGGAGCACTGGCTCGCTTCGCTGGAGGATGAACGTGTCGGGCCGGTGCAGCTGACGGGCGGCAGTGTCGAGATCGTCGGCGATCAGCTTCGTGTGCATCGCCTGCAGGCGGAAGTGATGCACACGAGCGTTCGGGCGGACGGGACATGGTCGCTTGCAGAGCAGACCGGCCGGGCGAGCGTGAGTTGGTCGGGGCAGATGGCCGAAGCAATGAACCTGTCGCACGATGGCGAGGCGGATTTCCAGCTGGAATCGATCACGCCTGGTCGGCAGCAGATTACCGCTACGCTTCGCACGCGTGGCACGATGGATGAAGGGGAGTGGGACGCGCAGGCGGAGTTGCTGGCCAGCGGTGCTTCGCCCGCGGAGATGACTTGGCAGTTGCGGCTGCCTCAGGGCGCGTGGCGTGATGCGGAAAGGACGGTTTCGTTCGGCGACAGTGCGGTGGAGGTGGTGACGGCGCTGCCGACGGTGACGCTGCGGCGGGCGAGGCTTGCGGGGCAGCGGATCAGCGGGACAGCCGTGGCGAATCTCGAGGCGGCGACGTGGCGTGCGGACCTTTCCACGCGGCAGTGGGGTGTGCCGGTGGTCGATCTGCCCGCCCCGATCGATTTCGATCTTGAGGCGGAAGGCGATCCGGCAGCGGCATACGTCCGCTCGTTCAAGCTGCTGACCGATGGGCTTGAGCTGGAGGCGGACGGCAAATACATGTTCGGTGCGGACCGGCCGCTTCAGGCTGCGTTTCGGAGCACGGTGCGTCATGAGGTTGCCGCGGACGTGGCCGACGGGCCGCTCGCGCCCGGTGATGCGGTCCCGACTGAGCGACAGGAGACGCCGTTTGCGGGGCGGGTGTTTGTCGAAGGTGAGCTGCGCGGAAGTCTGACGCCGTTGGCGATTACGGCTGAGGGCAACACGTTCGCCGACCACCTGGTGGTGAAGCATTATCGCCTGCACGACGTGAGCACCGCGTTCAATGCGGAGGTTGTCGACGATCGCGTGACGGTTCGCACGCCCGGTTATCTCGAACTGCTGGGTGGGGAGGTGGGTTTTGCGGTGCGCTATGCCATGGCGGACGGGACGGCGGAGGTGGGGGTGCAGATACGCGACCTGTTGCTCAACCGCATGACTGTTTATGTGGACCCCAATCTGGACGCATCGGGCACGGTCGGTGCGACGTTGGCGTTGAGTGTGCCCGAGGGCGATTTCAGCCGCATGCGTGCCACGGGTGAGTGGCAGGCGAAGGAGCTGCGGCTCGGGGAGTTCGTTGCCGTGACCGATGCGGAGGGCGGGCTCTCCACCCGGCGAAGTTTGCTGAAGCTGGATCCGATCAGCCTGCGATATAAGGACGGCGTCGCGGAGGGCCGTGCTGAGTACGACCTGGTCCAGGCGCGGACGGTGCGGGCGGTACTGACGGTGAACGAATGGCCGGTGAATCTTGATGAGGCCCGGCTAGCCACGCGTGTCAACGGCGACGTGGCGCTCGAAATCGACATCGTCGAGGCGGGGGTGACGGGGCAGGTTGATATCGACACGGACGTGGTCTGGCGCGATCGGCCGGTGGGAACGGTGGCGGTGGCGGGGGGGCTGACGAACCAGACGTTGACGCTTGACCGGATTCGAGCGGACGTGCTGGATGGCGAGATTCGCGGTTCCGCCACGGTGCGCCTTGATGATCTTTACGCCTCTGAAGCGGACATCGCGTGGGAGAATGTCGACCTGGCGGAGGCGGAACAATGGCTGGTCTGGGAGGATGAACTGCGGGGCCGGGTCGCCGGTCGTCTGCAGGTGATGCCTGCCCGGCTGGCGCGCGCTCCCGAGCCGTTGCAGATCGAACTCACGATCGATCCCGACGAGAACACCGGTTACCGCGAGACGCTTCTCGGGCCGACGGCGGCGACACTCTTCGCGGGGCCGGAGCGTTACCTGATCCACGATTCATCGATCGCCCTGGCCGATGGTCATCTTGAAATCTGGGCGCAGGCTGTGCCGCGTGAGGGGCGGTTGTTTGCACATTCACGGGTGGACATGCGCAGGCTGGATATGGCGCGGCTGTACCGGACGATTGATCCGGAGTCGCCCCCCATCGTCGGTCGGCTCAGCGGGAATGTCAGTGCCTTCGGTTTCACCGACGATCCAGCCACGCTTGCGGGCGACGGCCTGATTCGACTTACGCAATCTGATCTGGCGCAGACGCGGATCATTGGGGCGGTCTACTCCGCAATGAGCCTGAGCTTCGGCGACAGCGAATCCAGCGGCGCCGGTCGTGTGCGGCTGCGTGCGGACAGCGGCTCGGTGCGCATCGAGGAATTCCAATACTTCAATCGCGGCGTGGATGTGCTGGGCAGCGCGACGATTGCCGACGTTTCGCTCGGGGGTGACAGTCCGATCGACGGGGCGCTCATCGGCACGCTTCGCCCACTGCGCGGGGTGGATCTGCCGTTCGCCGATGACATCGATCGCATGCTCCGCACGGTGCAAGCGGTGGCCGGGTCCATCCGGATCGAGGGCACCGTCCGCGAGCCGAACCCACGCCAGGCGACGCTTGATGATGTTCAGTCCACGCTCAGTCGGCTCCTCGGCCCCCAGCAGCGCGAGTAAAGCTCGGCGTGGGCGGTTGGGAAGATGCCGGTTGACCTCGCGGGGTCGGGCGTCCTTCAATGGCGGCGGGGGGGAGGGACCTTTGATGAATCGCGAGGGACCGGTGGGAGATCCGGATCGTGAGCCGCGCTCGCAGCGTCAGAGGCGTTGGCAGCGGCGTGTGCTTTGGGTGACGGCAGCGGTGCTTCTGGTTCTGATCGTCTACTTCGCCGTGATCTTTGTGATGCGGTCGGAGCCTGAGCCTCCGCCACCGCCTGTTCCCGAGCTTCGGTCTCCCCCGTCCTCGAGCCCACTTTCAGAGTGACCTTGATCCGTGGCATCACGATTGCGGAAGGCGTGGCATGAGCGAAGATTTACTTTGGTTCGATACGCTGGGCTCTGACGACGTGCCGCGCGTCGGGGGCAAGAACGCGTCGCTGGGCGAGATGGTCGCGAAGCTCAAAAGCCGGGGCATCCGCGTGCCGGACGGTTTCGCCACCACGGCCGAGGCTTACCAGCAGTTCGTGCATCACAATGAGCTTGAACCGTTAATCCGGGAAGAGCTTGCGCGTTTTGAGAAAGATGCAAAGACGCTTCGCGAGGTGGGGCGCACGATCCGCAACGCGATCCTCGAGGCGCAGCTACCGGCATCGTTGGCCGACCACATTCGCCAGGCCTACCGCGAGCTTTCGCAGCGGTACGGGGTCGATGAGATCGACATCGCTGCCCGCAGCAGCGCCACGGCAGAGGATCTACCGCAGGCGAGCTTCGCGGGGCAACTCGAAAGCTACTTGAATGTCCGCGGCGAGCAGGCCGTGCTTGATGCGTGTCGTCGGTGCTTCGCCTCGCTGTTCACCGATCGGGCGATCAGCTACCGCCAGGAGAAGGGGTTCGATCATCTGAAGGTCTACCTTTCCGTGGGCGTGCAGAAGATGGTGCGATCCGATCAGGCGGGTGCGGGGGTGGCCTTTACGATCGATACGGAAACCGGCTTCCCCGACGTGGTGATCATCAATGCAGGTTGGGGGCTGGGTGAAGCGGTGGTGGCGGGGCGGATCACGCCGGACGAGTACCGCGTGTTCAAGCCGCTGCTGGATGAGCCCGGCGTAGAGCCGATCATCGAGAAGCAGCACGGCAGCCAGCGCATTAAGATCGTTTACGCCGAGGATGCTCCCGAGCATACGACCAGGGAAGTCGATCTCGATCCCGCCCAGCGTGATAAGTTCGTGCTCAACGATGCGCAGGTGCTGCAGCTTGCCCGCTGGTGTCGCGACATCGAACAGCATTACGGGCGGCCGATGGACATCGAATGGGCGCGCGACGGCGAAGGGGATGTTTACATCGTGCAGGCCAGGCCCGAGACGGTGGAGGCGCGGCGGTCTGGGGCGACCGTTACGACGTATCGCCTGAAAGAGCGCGGGAAGACGCTGGTTGAGGGACTCTCCATCGGCAACGCGATCGGGCAAGGCAAGGTGTTCGTCCTCAAAAGCATGGACGAATCTGACCGGTTCGAAGATGGCGGCATCCTCGTGACGGGCATGACCAATCCTGACTGGGGGCCGGTGCTCGAGCGGGCGGCCGGGGTGATCACCGACCATGGTGGACGCACGAGTCATGCTGCGATTGTGGCGCGGGAACTGGGCGTGCCGGCCGTGGTTGGCACCGGCGACGCCACGCAGAAGTTGCCCGACGGCCAGCCGGTCACCATTGACTGCACGCAAGGCGACCAGGGCATCGTTTACGAAGGTGAACTGCCTTATGAAAAGCAGGAGCGCCATTCTGAGGACCTACCTAAGACGCGGACGAAGATCATGATGATCCTCGCCCGTCCCGATGCGGCTTCGCGCTGGTGGCGGCTGCCGGTGGAAGGCGTCGGACTCGCGCGCGTGGAGTTCATCATCAACGATCTGATTCAGATTCACCCGCTGGCGCTCACGCGTTTTGATGAGGTGACCGACGAGCAGGCCCGAAAGAAAATCGAAGAACTGACCGCAGGGTATGAAAGTCGCGAACGGTATTTTGTCGAACGGCTCGGGCTCGGCATGGCGCGCATCGCCGCGGCTTCCTATCCCTACGATGTGATCGTTCGCCTCAGCGACTTCAAGACCAACGAGTACGCCCAACTCATCGGCGGCAGCGGGTTCGAACCCGAAGAAAGCAATCCGATGCTCGGCTTCCGCGGCGCGTCACGCTACTACAGCGAGCACTATCGCGACGGTTTCGCCCTTGAATGCCAGGCGTTGAGTGAGGCGAGGCTGCTTCGTGGCATGCGGAACATCGTGGCGATGGTGCCGTTCTGCCGAACCCCCGAAGAGGCCGACCGGGTGCTGGCGACCATGGCGGAGTTCGGGCTGGTCCGCGGCGAGCACGGCCTACGAATCTACGTCATGGCGGAGATCCCCTCGAACATCATCGAAGCGGAGGCCTTCGCTGAGCGCTTCGGCGGGTTCTCCATCGGCAGCAATGACCTTACGCAACTCGTGCTGGGTGTTAGCCGGGATGCCGAGCGGATTCGGCACCTGTTTGACGAACGCGAGACTTCGGTTAAGCGGATGATCCGCGAGCTGATCGAACGGGCCCATGCGGCTGGCAAGCCCGTCGGCCTCTGCGGACAGGCGCCCAGTGATCACCCCGAATTTGCTGAGTTTCTCGTCGAAGCGGGGATCGATTCGATCTCGGTGAATCCCGACAGCGTGCTGGACGTGATCGAGCATGTCGCCGCTGCGGAACGGCGAATGGAAGCGCAGGTTTCGGCTCGTTAGGGGAAGGAATCGCATTGGATCGATCGGCGAAGATCGTGCTCGTGCTCGTGGCGGTGGGCGTCGCGCTTCTGGTGCTGGGGCTGATGGCGAGCCTTGCGGTGCTGGCGGTGGACTGGCGCGGGTTCATCGTGCTCCTGCTTGTCACGGCGGTCCTATGGGTCACATTCAAACAGCTGCGGCGTCGGCTGCCGAGACGCGTATTGCTGGAGTTGAATATCGATCGCGCGCCGCCCGAGCAGGCGCCCCATGCCGATGCTGCGGTGGTCTTTCTGCCTCATGTCCTGACACTGCGGCAGATCGTGACGGCGGTAGATCGCGCTGCGGATGATCCGCGTGTGGCCGGTTTGCTGGTGCGACTGTCGCCGGTGGGGCTGACGATGGCGCAGGCGCAGGAGCTGGCTGAGGCGGTGGGGCGGTTCCGGAAGCCTGGCAAGGCGACGGCCGTGTGGGCGCCGACGTTGGGAGAGGGGCACGCGGCCAATGCGGAGTACTATCTCGCCAGTGCCTTCGAGGAAGTTCACCTGCAAGCGGGCAGCGATGTCGGGCTCATCGGCTTCTCGCTGCCGCAGCCGTACGCTCGGACGCTGCTGGATCGTCTGGGTGTTGTGCCGAGGCTCGATGGTCGCAAGGCCTACAAGACGGCCCGGTATCCGCTGACCGAGCATGAGATGCCCGAGCCGGCCCGGGAGTCGCTGGCGGCGGTGCTGGATTCGCTGATGACGCAGTTGACCAGGCAGGTGGCGGCGGGGCGATCGATGGAGGCGCACGCTGTCCGAACGCTGATCGATCGCGGGCCGATGCTCGATCAGGCGGCGGTGGAGAGCGGATTGGTCGATCACGTGAGCTATCGCGATGAAGTGGACACGCGTCTAAAAGAGCGGCTCAGGACGGAGCCCGTGCCGTTGCCGCGCTATCTGTCGCGCACGGCGGAACGCCATCGCCGAGCGCCGCAGGTGGCGCTGATCTACGGGCTGGGCGTGGTCAGCCGGGGGCGACATCGGCGACGGCAACTGATGTCCATGCCTCGGATGGGCGATGAGGATATCGCGTCGGCGCTGCGCACGGCGGCTGAGTCGGATCGCATCAAGGCGGTGGTGTTTCGCATCGACAGCCCCGGCGGCTCGGCGACGGCTTCGGAAACGATCTGGCGTGCGGTGAAGCGCACACGTGACGCGGGGACGCCGGTCGTTGTTTCGATGGGAAGCGTCGCCGGTTCGGGTGGCTACTACATCGCCGCGCCCGCGAATCGCATCGTCGCGCAGCCGGGTACGCTGACCGGGTCGATCGGCGTGGTGTCCGGCAAGCTGGTCACGCGTGATGCATGGGCAAAGCTCGGCGTGAACTGGCAGACAGTGCAGGCGGGCGAGCAGGCTTCGATGTGGCAAGCTTCGGAAGACTTCAGCGAACGGCAGTGGGAGATGCTCCAGGCGATGCTCGACGCGGTCTACGAACGGTTCAAGGAGCGGGTCGCCCAGGGGCGGAATCTCTCAGCACAGGCGGTTGAAGAGGTGGCACAGGGACGCATCTGGACGGGTGAAATGGCCAAGGAACGCAGCCTTGTGGACGATCTCGGCGGGCTGAGTCGCGCCATCGAACACGCGCGCGAGCTGGCGGAACTGCCTGCCGCTCAACGCGTGCAGCTTGTCGAGATTCCCTCGGTGCAGCGGCTAATCACGCTTCAGATTCACCCGGGCGTCGCCGCTTCGACTACGACGGCTTTGGATGAACTGGCCCACGAACTGCAACCTCTGACCGCGGCATTCACGGCATTGGATCCCGCACGCGACGGTTGGCTCTGCATGCCCGACTATCTCTAAAACGCGACCTCTCAGCGCGGGCGCAAAAAAAAGAACGGCCCTGCATGCCCGAGGACCGTTCTCTTGTTTCGCAAATTCTTCACGAAGGTGGGGGGCTACTTGATCTCGATGCGACGCGGCCGAGCTTCCTCAGTTTTCTGAAGCTTCAGCTTCAGCAGGCCCTTGTCCAGCTGCGCGTCGATATTCTGTGCATCCACCTGTGACGGAATGGTGAAGCTGCGGAAAACGCGGCGGTACTGCCTCTCGCGAAGATGCTGCGTCCCCTTGCCCTCCTCAGGCTCTTCCTTCCGCTCGGCACTGATCGTCAGCGTGCCGTTCTCGAAGGAGACGTCGATCTCCTCCTTATTGAACCCTGGCAGTTCCGCATCGACGTAGATGTTGTTGTCGTCCTCGCGAATGTCGACGGGATAGCTGGCGGTGAGGTCCTCGCCGACGATGTCCGTCCACGGCTCAAAGAGCCGTTCAAGATCCCGCGTCGTGGCCTGGAAGGGATCCGTCAATCCTCTGCTTCGTCGTCTCACTGGCAACATGATCTGCTCCTTCATCCGGTGTTTTTGAAAAGCGTCGCCGACGCCGAACGCCGTGACTACCGATCTACGGAAGCTGACGTGGCAATCGCCATGCCCGCGCCGTTACACCCGCTGCTCGCTTGTGCGATACGTGCCGGTGAGGATGGCTCGGCCGATCACCGCTTCGACCATGCGGTCACGCAGCGTCTTGTGATCGACGCCCGGCTCGGCATCGATCGCACGATCCAGCGCAAAAAGTTCAAAGCGGTAATGGTGGTCGCCGCTGCCTGGCGGCGGGGCGGGCCCGTCGTAGCCCAAATCCCCGAAGTCGTTGGTGCCCTGGAACGCACCCGGTGGATCTTCAAGCCGAGGCTCGCGTGGTCGGCCCGCTTCCAGTCCTTCAACCTCGGCGGGAATGGCGAAGATCAACCAGTGAATGAACGGCTGAGCTTGCGGCGCGTCCGGATCGTCAACGATCAGTGCCAGCTGCACCGTGCCCGTCGGCACATCGGCCCACTGCAACGGCGGCGACACGTTCTTGCCCTCCCGCGTGTACTCCTCGGGAATAGGTTGCCCGTCTGCGAACGCTGAACTGCTGATGGTGAACGCCATGTATGCCCCCCGTTGGCTCACGATCTCGTGCAGGTTTAGATATCCTGATCCTTGGGAAGGATGTAATAGTCGCCGGTCAGTTGGCGGTACGACTCCTGCAGTTCGTTGAATTCGGTTTCGACGTCCCCGCCCTCGTCTTCGGTGATCGCCTGGTCGAGTTCAGCGAGCCGTTCGCGAATCTGTTCAAGTTCCGGGTCCGGTTCGGTTTCTTTTCCGTTGGGCATGATGTGTCCTCCAATCTGGTGTTGGGCACGACAGACCATCGGTGTGCTCCACCTTCAGCGTAGGAGCGAGCGCTGCCGCTCATCCAGCCGGTGTGCAGAGAGTTGATGCGATGCAAAGCGGATGCCCCGGTTGTTGCGTGCCGGCGCATCACGATGCTACAATAGGCAATCTGCACGCGGGCGTAGCTCAGTTGGTAGAGCGTCAGCTTCCCAAGCTGAATGTCGAGGGTTCGAATCCCTTCGCCCGCTTTGACTTACGAAAATCACCGCATCGGGGCGCTACCTCGGTGCTACCATCACCGCAAAACACGGCGCATAAAAAACCCCGCCGTTGCTGACGGGGCCGTGGGTGGGTTGGTGGGCAAAAGCGCACCGTGGTGCGCATTTGGTCGGGGGTGGTGGTCGTCACCCTTGCCGTCGCCGAGCGTCCGCCGAACGGGTCCACGGTCGGCCAGCCATACCGGCGGCGGCCGCCGATTTGACCGTCGATGGTGGGGGAGTCGTCGGATGGGGCGTTATCGGCAACCGGGGGTGCCTTGCGCCGCCCGATGTTGCTGGTGTTCATGGTGGACGTGTTGCCGTGGCGGTCGGTGTAGGTGCGTTCACTTGATGAATCATCAAGTGACAATTCCGATCGCAGCCGCCCGACCATCTGGTGATGAACGCCGCACGATTTTGCGATCTTGCTATCGCTCCACTTCGCCCACTCCGCATCCGCCAACAACGTCTCAACGGATGCCCGCTTGTCTGCGTTGGTTCGCCGAAGCCCGTACTCACCCCCGCCCCACGAAAAAACCCGCCCGACGTTCGCCCCTGCCGCGTTTCAGCGCGATTCAGGGGTAACGAGTCGGGCGAAGGCGGAACGTCTCAGCCAGCCGCGAACACTTCATGCACGCGAACCTCGCCCGTCAACCACCGCTGAGCGCCGCCCACCTCGACAACGCGAAGTTCAACCGCATACCTGCCCGCCAGCGGGAACGCCGTAGCCGGGACGACCAGCCGGACGTTGTGCTCCACGGGCGACGTCGCCACGCTGGACAGCACGACGCCTTCGACCGGCTCGGCCAGCGTCTGCGCCACCGGGTCCAGCGAGAACACGTACAACGTCGTCTGCTCCACGTCGGCGTGGGTGATCGGCTCACCGGTCGCCAGTAAGCGCAGCAGCCCGTACGCCGCAGCGTCGCCGCCCTGCGTGATTCCGCACGGAAACTCAAGCGAGTTACATTTCATGGTCGTTCTCCGACGTGGCGAAAGGTTTCGGCGACCCTAAACTTCAGCTAAAGCCCGGCTGGTCGGCGATGTCGCGAAGGTGCTGGATCATCGCCGCCCGCTGCTGCTCGCCCTGCTTGTCGCGAACGTCCTGAACCTCGGTCAGCCCTTCCCCTCGGGTAATGCGGTCACGGCCGATCTCGCGTGCAAGCTGGCCGGTCATGCCTCCGCCGATGCCGCCGTCAAGCTCGATACCTGCGAGCCTCATTTCTTTAAGCTGCCCCAGCCGGTCCCGCTGGTGCTCAAGCATCTCGGCCTGCTGAGCGAGTAGGGCGAGACGGTCTTTCTCGGCGTCGGATGGCCCCGCCTCGCGGAGTTCGTCTATCTCGCTGCGGAGTTCCTGTAGCCGGTCGGTCGCGGCCTTGATCCTGTCGCCAAACTCCGCGCCGATATTGAACGCTTCGAGGGCCGCGTCGTCGTCGCCGAGCATTGCCCGCTGAATGTCCCGCTCAACGCTGCGCAAGTCGTCGGCGATGCGTTGGCCCTGTTCGCGTGCTGAGCGTGTCCTAGCCTCTGCCACGGCCGCTTCGTCGGCTTCAACCTGGCGGATACGTTCGTCGCGAAGTGCTGCCAGCATGGCAACGCGTTGTCGGTCGCCTTCGCGCTCGGCCTGAATGATGCGTTGTGCGAAGTTCCGGCGGATGGCCTCGGCCTGTGCTGCGAAGGTATCACCCTCTAGCCGCATCCGGGTTTCTTCGAGTTCCGAATAGAGCGAGCGAAGCTGATTGAATCGGCTGTCCTGCTCGCGGCCGATGGCCTCGGCGGAAAGCTGCTCTCGAAGCTCGGTCAGTTCACCCATACTTCGGCGGAGCGTGTCTTTCTGTGCGTCGAATAGCTGCGTAATTTCCTCACGGGCGGCGCTGTGGTCGCTGCGGCTGATGAGCCCGCCACCGATCCCGGCATCCTCTAGCTGCTCAAGCCCCTGCGAGCTGCTAATCAGCCTGGCCTCCACGCGCTCCGTAATCTCCCGGCGGGCTTCCAGCGGCGCGAGCATCACTTGCCGCTCGGCTTCGATCTGATCTAGGCGGGCTTGATGGTCCCGGCGGAGCTGCTCGGTGTGCTGAGCTTCCACTTCCCGCACCCGCTCGATGCCCTGCACGCGTGCTAAGGCGAGCTCTCGCGCCATCGTCATCTCGTCAGCCTGCGATGCGCGGATAGACTGGCTCGCCCGCTCGGCCACCTCTGCCTGCAATCGCTGCTCGCGCTGCATCTCGATCAGCCGGTCGCGTGCTTCGGCCAGTTCGCGGCCGATACCAGTGACGCTTTGGAGCATCCGGTCGAGCGGTCGCGTCACCAGAAAACCTAGAACCGGAAACTCCCTTAGCGATTCGCCCCATTGCGCGAACCCCTCCCCGACAAGTTCAGAATCGCGGCGGATCGCACCCATCACGATCTTCATTTGCCCGCCCACGGCCTTACCTAGAAGCGGGATCCGCTCAAGCTCGGCGTTGATGCCTTCGATGCCCCTGCGTGCGGTGGCTGCGTCGGCGCTCATCGCGTTAGACCACTGCCGGCCGACGTTGCGGGCGATGTCGATGCCGCCGGCCACGCCGTCTATCGCGAGCCTGACGGCTTCGAAAGCCAGCCCGATCAGCGCCACGCCCGACAATACCCGAAGCGCGCCAACGGCGACGCGAGTAAGGGTCGTCAAGTTCGTCGCGACGGCAATCACCCTAGTTCCGAGCCTCGCAAAATCCCGAATTGCACCGACCAGCCCTTTCCGCCACACCTTGTGAAAAAATGCGCCGATGTTTGCGAGCGCCAATAGCGAAACGCCGGAATCATCTGCGGCCGCGCCGACCTCGCGCACGTCCGCCGCCGCAGCTTCGCCTGCGGATGCCCTGACGCGCTCCATCGACGCAGTTGCTTCCGCGTCGATATCTTTCAGCCTGCCCCTGATGCCCTCAAGCCGTTCGTCAAGCTCGCGGACGCCCTCACCAGCGGTCGCCGCCGAGAACGCGACTTGCTCCCCGAACCTGCTGGCGTTTTCGCTGGCCTCTTTGATCTTGCCGGATGCCGACGACACGTTATCGCCAACGCGCTCCCACGACGCGTCCGCTTCCATGCCCAATTCGGACATCTTTTCGGCTGCGCTGTCGGCGGCACCGCCGATGCCCTCAACGTTCTTAAGCGCGACACCGCTAGACTCAGCGATTGCCTTCATGGCATCTAATGTGTCCTTCTCGAACCCCGCAAGCTGCTTCTTTGCCTCTTCTAGACGCGCTTCAACATCGACGTAAGCAACGCCGAGCTGCGTTCCACCGGCTGCATCACCTTGGACCATCATTCATCTCCACAAAAGGAAAACTCCGCCGCCGCCTTTCAGCGACGGCAGAGCGTCAGCACGCC
>JBBDRF010000026.1:0-9180 GCA_040905565.1 Phycisphaeraceae bacterium
CGCCGCCTTCGCCGCCGCGGCTGTCGATGAACTGGAAGGTCTCGATGATCACTTCGAGTTTGGAGCGGTTCTGGCCCTGCTGGTCTTGCCACTGGTTCAGGTGCAGCCGGCCCTCGATGAAGACCGGCCGACCCTTGCGCAGGTACTGGTTGAGCACTTCCGCGCCGCGGGCGAAGGCGGTGCAGTCGACGAAGCAGGTTTCCTCCTGCTGCTCACCCTGCTGGTTGCGCCAACGGCGGTTGACCGCCAGACCGAGCTTGGTCACCGGGGTATTGTTGGCCGTGTAACGCATCTCGGGGTCCCGCGTGAGGTTCCCCATGAGCATGACCTTGTTCAGGTTCGGCATGATCGGCTCCACTGATTGCAGTCAACGTCGGTCCAGCGAATGTTGCTGCCGCCGTTCCCGGGGCATCCGACGGCCAGGCAACGCGTGACTGACAATCATTTTTCTTCGTCGGCGCCGACGCGTTGGGGCTGCGATTTGTCGGCCCCTTCGCCTTCGCGCAACTCGGCGTCGTCCTGCGTGAGTTGCACGTTGTTGATCGCCGCTTCGATCTCAAGCTCGCCGAGGTGCTCGCCCCGAGTCACCATCACCCGAAGCACCTCATCGGAAAGATGGCAATCGCGTTCGAGGCTGGTGATCTTGCCGCCGTCCACCCGGAACAGGCTCAGCAGGTACGTGCCCCGCTTCTGCCCGCGAATCGGGTAGGCAAGCTTGCGCTCGTCCCACTTGTTCAGGGCGATGATCTCGGCACCGGCGCGTTCGAGAATCTCGCGCACTTTGTCCAGGCCGGCCTGCGTTTCAATCCCCGCCCGTTGGTCGAGCAGGAACATGGCTTCGTAGAGGGGTCGCTGTGCATCAGTCATGGAAAACGTCTCCTTTGCTGCCCGGTGGCCCCGGTCGACAATCCGGGACGCCGGTCCAAAGCGGTCGGCTGATTCCGACCTGGCCGGGCGGCATGCGTAGCCGAGCATCATACTCCGCCGAATCGGCGACAGCAAACCCCACCAGCCGCCACCGAAACCGCCGCGACGCCATCCTGTTGCCGTCGCTTGATTTGCCTGCGCTCGCTACAATATGAAAGGACAGGGAAGCGGACACATCAAGGGTCAAGTCGCGTCGTGTGACAGATTTACTCATCGTTCCTCGTAAGCACAAGGTGGGGTGACCGATGGTTCAGGACAACACCACGCAACAGGCACAGCAGGAAGCGCCCCAACCCCGCAAGCCGTTATTCGGCACACCGACCTCGATCCTCATCCTCGGCATGCTGATCTGGGTGCTGGCGATGGCTGCCGCCGCCGGGGCGACCGTGACGAATCAGGTGTTGCTGCGCGACGCCACATTCACGGACGAGCCCACGCGGGTCGCTTTCCACTATCTCATTTATTTCCCGAGCACACTGCTGGCCCTGCTGGGGCTGGCGGTGGTCGTGCTCGCTGCCGTGCGATGGGGCGTGTACGGCCGGGATGCCGTGGGCGTGCCCGACCAGCGCGGGCAGGAGCAGGTGGTCGAGTTGTTGAAGATGGCCAACCAGCGCCTGCTCATCAGCGAGACAGCCAAGCGCATCGCCTACCGCGAGCAGGACCTCCAAGTGCTCCGCCGCACGATCAGCCAGGACATCGACCAAGGCCATTTCGACGCGGCCCTCGTGCTCGTCAATGAACTGGCCCAAACGTACGGCTACCGCGAAGAGTCGGAAAACCTCCGCGAGCAGATCAACGCTGCCCGCGCTGCCGAGCAGGACACCAAGATCAGCGAAGCGCTGGCGAAGCTGGACGAGATTCTCGCCCGCCATGACTTCGACCGTGCGAGCCGTGAAGCGGCGAAAATCCAGCGGCTCTATCCTGAGTCCGAGCGGGTGCGCGACGTGATCCGCCGAGTGCGTGAGGCGCGCGAGCGATACAAGCTCCAGCTTGAACGCGAGTTTCTCGAAGCCGCCGAGCGCGAGGACATCACGCAGGCGATGAACGTGCTCAAGACGATGGACAAGTACCTCAGCGAGGCCGAGGCTGCTCCGCTGCGGGAGACGGCGCGCGGGGTCATCGGCAAGCAGCGCGACAACCTCGGCGTGCAGTTCAAGATTGCCGTGCAGGACAAAGAGTGGATGCACGCGGTGCGCGTGGGTGAGCAGATCATCCGCGAGTTCCCCAACACCCGCATGGCCGAGGAAGTGCGAGCGATGATCGACCTGCTGCGCGAACGCGCTGCAGGGCAGCAGGCGGTGCAGACGAGTTGAGCGACTGTTGAGTGATCGTGGCGAAAGCCCACACCGTCACGGTGTGGGCTTCAGTTGATTCAACCATTCTCGTTTGACGCGGCGATGGCCTGGGCGGCTTCGAGGCTGCGGCGTGAATCGTAACCCTGAGCGATGGGCATGCGTCGGCCGAAGCCGAACGCTCGGCCGGTGATCTTCAACCCAGGCGCCATCTGCTTTCGCTTGTACTCGTTAACATCGATCAACCGGACCACCCTCAATACCACGTCCGCATCGAAGCCAGTTTCTTTCACGATTCGACGGGCCGACTGTTCGCGTTCGACGTAACGTTCGATGATTTCGTCGAGTACGTTGTAAGCCGGCAGCGAGTCCTGGTCCGTCTGGTCGGGCCGCAATTCGGCGCTCGGCGGCTTGGTGATGGTGTCTTCCGGAATAACGGGCCCCCCGAAGCGCTGCCGCAGCGGCGACGCTTCGGCCTCGTTGATCCAGCGGGCAAGCTCATACACCATCGTCTTGGGCACATCACTGAGCACGGCCAAGCCGCCGGCCATGTCACCATAGAGCGTGCAATACCCCACCGCCACCTCGCTCTTGTTGCCGGTGGTCACCAGCATCGAGCCGAACTTGTTGGAAAAGGCCATAAGGATGATGCCGCGCACGCGCGCCTGCACGTTCTCCTCCGTCGCGTCGGCGGGCAACCCATGGAAGTGCGGTTCAAGCAGGTGCTCAAGAGCCTGGTGCGGGCCTTCAATGGGAATCTCGTCGAACGCCATGCCCAGCTTCTGAGCCAACGCCTTCGCGTCACTTTTCGAGCCTTCCGACGAATACCGGCTCGGCATCGCGATGCCCCGCACGTTCTGCGAGCCCAGCGCCGCCACGCCAATCGCCGCCGACACGGCCGAGTCGATTCCGCCGCTGAGCCCGATCACCACCGACTTGAACCCACACTTGCGACAGTAGTCGCGCAACCCCAGCACCAGCGCCCGGTACGTCCGCTCCAACTCCGACACCCGCAGCCCCGCATCCACCACCAGATCGACGGACGAACTTTGTTTCGGGATAGCTTCCGCAGGATCGGTCTGCTCTTTCCCGACGGCCTGCTTATCCTTGGCCAAATCCAAGTCCACCAGCAACAGGTCTTCCTCAAACCCCTTGGCCTCGGCGAGCAGCTTCCCGTGCGCATCGACGACGCAGGAGTAGCCGTCGAACACGAGTTCATCGTTCCCGCCGACCTGGTTGCAGTAGATCAGGGGCAGGCCGTGCGTGCGTGCGGCGTTGACCATCAGCTTTCGCCGGAAGGCGTGCTTGCGTACGACGAAAGGCGAGGCGGCACAGTTGATAAACAGGTCCGCGCCGCGTTGGGCGAGTTGATCGATCGGGTTATCGTGATAGAGCTGACGGCTGACGAGGCGCTCGTCGTTCCAGAGGTCTTCGCAGATGCTGATGCCCAGCTTCAGTTCGCCGAAACGGGCGATATCGACCGGCGGGCCGGGCTCGAAGTACCGGTGCTCGTCGAAGACATCGTAGGTTGGCAGCAGGCTTTTGACGTGGCGATGGGCAATGCGGCCGTCGACGCACAACGCGGCAGCGTTGTACAGGGCCAAACCGCGCGGCGCGTCGCTCGGCGACGGATAGCCGATCACTGCCGCGACGTCGCGACACTCACTGGCCAGTTCTTCGACGGCCTGTACACACTCACGGATGACCGCCGGTTTCAGCAGCAGGTCTTTGGGCGGATAGCCGATGATGGCCATCTCGGGCAACACCACCAGCGACGCCCCCTGCTCGGCGGCCCGGTGCAGGGCACGGCGGATCAGCGTCGCATTGCCGTCGATGTCGCCGACGGTCGGGTTGATCTGAGCAAGGGCAATTTTCATAACGCGTGGCCGCCATCCATTTCCGGTTTCCGGGGCATTGATTGTACGATGTCGCGTGGATCAGTGTGCAGTAGGTGACGCTTCTCCGCCAGCCATCTTTTCGGCACGGGTCTGACGATTCATGTGGCTTTTAATTTCCTGGCGGACGGCGATAGGCAACATTCTCGTTTCAGGCGGGAAAGGACTCTAATGCGCTCGATCATTCATTTTCTGATAGTCGGCCTGCTGACTCTGTCCACGGGGGGCTGTGCGATGCTCTCATCCCGCGATGGGCAGCGGGAGCAAAATGCGACCCGGCTTGTCGACGAGGCCGAGATATACCTCGAACGCGGGCTGGAGGATTCCGCCCTCGCGGCGTTCGGGCTGGCGCTGGAAGAAAATCCACGCCTCACCCGGGCCCACATGGGGATGGGCCGAATCTACCTTGAGCGAGGCAACTACACCCTGGCCGAGCCTGCATATCAGCGGGCCGCGGAGACTGAGCCGAACAATGACGAGGCGCGCTATCACCTCGGACTCGTTCGGCAGTTGCGTGGTGGTCTGGAGGAGGCAGTCCGCACCTATCTGCGCGCCTTGGCGATTAATCCCGACCACCTTGAAGCCAATCGCGACATCGCCTCAGCTTACCTCCAGCTCGGCCGCGCGGGCGATGCCTTGCCCCATGCCCGCCGGGCTGTGCAGCTGAATCCCGAAAGCCAGCCTGCGTGGGCGAACCTCGGGGCGGCCTACAGCCTTGTCGGCCGATATGACGAGGCACGCGATGCGTACCGTCAGGCCATCGAGTTGGGCGGTCGCGAACGCCATGTGCTGCTTGGGCTGGCCGAGGCGCATATCAAGCTCGGCAACTACCGACAGGCGGTGAACGTCCTCGACGTCCTGCTGGAGGAGGTCCCGGACTTTGGCACAGCCCATGAACGGATGGGCCTGGCACGCTATCGCCTCGGGGCTTACGACCAGGCGTTAGACCACTATCAGCGCGCTCATGAACTCGATGAACGCGACACGGCGGCGCTCAACGGCATCGGCGCCTGCCTGATGACGATGTACCTTCAGGACGACCGGCAGAACCTGTCGTTGCGTCGCCGGGCCATCAACGCGTGGCAGCAGAGCCTGCGCCTCCAGCCGAACCAGCCACGCATCTCCGATCTGATCGCTCGCTTTCGGCGGTCATAATACGGATCGGACATAAAACTGGGGCGCATGGGCAATAGCCCTCCGCGGAAGCGGAGGGTTAGCGCCGTGATGGACCAAACCCCCCGCTTCCGCGAGGGGCAATGGCGGACACGAGATTCACGTCCGATCCGTATCAGCCGGTGGCCAGAGCTGCGGGCTTGGTTGCGGCGAGAGTCAGGTTTTCGCCGTGGATGCCGGGCTCAAAAATGTGGACGCCGCTCATGTCGATCTTCAACGTTACTTCCTGATCGTCGGCCTCCATCCGCTCGGCTGTCACGCGGGCGACGAGCCGTTGATCGTTGGGCAGCATGACGAACAGGTCCATCGCCGAGCCCAACGGTTCGACCACGTTCAGCGTGCCATTGAGCTGCTGATCGGGATTGGTGGCTTTGTCCGACGCCCGCAGGTGAAGCGACTCGGGCCGTACACCGAACACGACCGGCTGGCCGATGTGGCCGCTGACGCGCTCCGCCTGCTCCGCGGTGAGCTTGACCTTGCCGGCGTCACCGACGAACCAGGTGCCGCTGTCGTCCTGGCTCAGCTTGCCGTCGAGGAAGTTCATCGGCGGCATCCCGAGGAAGCCGGCGACGAAACGGTTGGCCGGGAAGTGGTAGACGTTCAGCGGGCCATCCGCCTGCTGAATGATGCCACCGTCCATGACGACGACGAGGTCGCCCAGGGTCATCGCCTCTTCCTGGTCGTGCGTGACGTAAAGCGTCGTGGTCTGGAGCCGATGGTGCAGACGCTTCAGTTCGGCGCGCATTTCCACGCGCAGCTTGGCGTCGAGATTTGACAGCGGTTCGTCGAACAGGAAGCAGGCGGGGTCGCGGACGATCGCCCGGCCGACGGCGACACGCTGCCGCTGGCCGCCAGAGAGCGCTTTGGGCTTGCGTTCGAGATAGTCATCCAAGCCCAGAATGGTCGAGGCCTCGCGGACCCGGCGGTCGATTTCCGGCTTGGGGAAGCCGCGCAGCTTCAGGCCGAACGCCATGTTCTTGTAGACGCTCATATGCGGGTAGAGCGCGTAGTTCTGAAAGACCATGGCAATGTCACGGTTCTTCGGCGGCACGTCATTGACGACCTTGTCGCCGATGCTGATCGTGCCGTCCGTGATCTCCTCCAGCCCGGCAACCATGCGCAGCGTGGTGGACTTGCCGCAGCCGGACGGGCCGACGAGCACCACAAACCGCCCGTCGGGAATCGTCAGGCTGATGGCGTCCACAGCCTTGACGTCTCCGGGATAAACCTTGCTGATGCGATCGAGAACGACTTGTGCCATGCTACTTGATCTCCTGAAATCCTGAAGGATACGGCCTCAGCCTTTGACGGCCCGAGATGGATGTCCTTGACCCGTTGTTTCTGAAGCACCACGCAGAAAGCTTATCAACACCAACACCCGGTACAGCATGGACAGCCGCAGCAGTCCGGCCACCCTCGCCGCGGCGGCGTTTCGGCGGCGACATATCCTTCGGGCCGGACGGCACCCGAATCACGCCTGAAGCATCCGATTGAAGGTACAAAGTAGTCGCTATCAAACAAAAACGCAATGTCGGCGACCCGCCTTCAGCTACCTGCCTTGCCGGGGCATGGGGAGGGCCGCAAATAGCGGAAGAGCCGGAAGATATGATGCATGACGCCCCACCGTAAAAACCGCGCCGACGGGACACGTCCTCAAACAACCCCCAGCCGGTCGACCCATCGGCTCGCGCCTGGTGGCGATGGTGCAAACGAACGCGCCGTGCGAGCGATGTCGTCCCCGCCAATCACGCGTCGGCCGCTCTCCCATGGACTCGCGTCAATGTTTCGAGATCGCGCTTTTTTGAATGGCGAGCGGTGGGCGCAGCCCGTTACATCGGCTTGCGCTCGATGGTCTGGTCGTAGATCGACAACAGCTTCTGCTTGTCGAAGATCATCTCCTGACGAGACAGGCCGACGATGTCGTACACCTGCGTCAGCTCGATCGCATCCACCGGGCAAGCTTCTTCACACATGCCGCAGTAGATGCAGCGCAGCTCGTCGATGTCGAATTTGATCGGGTATTTTTCGCGATCGTCCCAAGGGGATTCGGCGCTTTCAATGTGGATGCAGTTGGCTGGGCAGATGGTCGGGCACATGAAGCAGGCGACGCACTTGACCCGGCCGTCCTCGTCGCGGTTGAGCCGGTGCACGCCGCGGAAGTTGCCGATGTTCATCCCGCCTTCAAGGACAGGCAGGTCTTCGCGCCGGACTTCGGGATACTCCAGCGCCTTGTTCATGTGCCGCTTCGGACCGCCGATCGAGCCGATCACGTGCTTGAGCGTCGTCCCCAAGCCCTTGAACACCTCGGGCAGGTAGAACGCCTCGGGCGCGGTCTGCGGCGTGGGGTCGACGTTCACAATGTCTTCATCACGAATAGGCATCTCGGCAATCCTCTGGCTCACGGGCGGTGACGGTCGTGTGGAGGTTGTATTCTTTGGCAGCGAGAGCGATTCGTCAACTTGACGAGGCGCGGGCCCCCTAAAATAAGCGCCGCCTGCCCACGCCCAGGGCCGGGCAACGGAAAGCTCCCGGATCACGGTCAGGATGCCACCCATGTCCGAACCTGCGCGAATTACCGTTATCCGCTCCACCCGGCACGACCCGTCGCGGGCGACGGTGCGCGTCTCAGGCCAAGGCGTCGTGGCAACGCTGCCACGCCAGCGCATCGCCGAGCTGGCATTGGCTGTGGACATGCCTTGGACTGACGAACTGGCGGCGCGCGTCGTAGCGGCGGCGTCCTACGACAAAGCCCTGCGTCAGGCGATGCACCGCCTGGCCCGGCGCGGCTACAGTCGGGCGGACATGGACCGCAAGCTTCGCCAACTCGACTACAGCGCTGACGTGCGCCAGCAGGTGCTCGACCGCCTCGGAGAGCTGGGGTACCTCGATGACGAAGCGCTCGGCCGGGCGCTCGTCCGCGAGTTGCAGGCCCGCAAGCCCGCCGGCCCGCACCTGCTGCGGCAGAAGCTCTACCAGAAAGGACTCGACCGCGAATTGATCGACCGACTCGTCGCCGAAAACCGCGACACCCAGGACCAGGCCAGCGACGCCGCCCACCTGCTGCGCCGCCGCATGCCATCCATGGCCCGGCTCGACCCGGCCACCCGCAAACGTCGACTCTACAGCCTCCTCGCACGACGCGGATTCGACACGGACGCCATCCAGGCCGCCTTCGACACGGTTGCCAGCCAGTTGAACGATACAACGGATTGAGTGTTACCTCATCAAGCCATGGATCAGCGCAGCAACCCACGGCATCACCGCCCCCCACTGCGTTACAATCCCCCCATGACACGCCCGACACCCCTGCCTCGACTGCTGCTGCTGGCCCTCCTGCCCCTCACCGCCTTCGGATGCGTGCAGCGGACCCTCCACATCACCTCAGAGCCTGCCGGTGCGCTGGTGCATCTGAACGACGAAGAAGTCGGCCGCACCCCCCTGAGCGTGCCGTTCATCTTCTACGGCAAATACGATGTCCGCCTCGCCATCGACGACCATGAACCGCTCTGGACCACCGCCCGCGCCCGGGCGCCCTGGTGGGAGTATCCCGGCCCGGACTTGGTCGCCGAGTTGATCCCCGGCGCCCGCAGCAACATCCGCTGGCACTTCGCCCTCACCCCCGCCCCACCCGCAGAGGAAGTGGATGAAGACAGCCTGCTGGAGCGTGCGCGCGACCAGCGTGCCACCATCTCCTCAAGCGATTGAGTCCCACCGCCTGCGGTGGGTTTTCCACAAAGGCCACCGGTTGACAACTCCGCCGACGCGGGTAAAGTATCCGGCTCCCCTAGCCAGTATGGGGCGAACAGACAGCGAGTACGGGGGTGTAGCTCAATTGGTCAGAGCACCGGACTGTCGATCCGGAGGTTGCGGGTTCGAGCCCCGTCACCCTCGCT
>JBBDRF010000027.1:0-47802 GCA_040905565.1 Phycisphaeraceae bacterium
CATCTGGCCCATGCTCAACAACAAGTTCCTTCAGCAGGATCGCGTGGGCGTGAAGTTACTTCTGCCGCTTGAGCTGCGTCACCTGCTCCGCCGGGAGGACGAAGATTTCTATCAGCGGGCCCGGCTGGATAAACAGCACATGATCGACCGTCTGGTCTGGAGCGGCACCACGCTGTACGACCTGTGCAATCAGCGCCTTCAGGCCTGCCGCACTGACGAGAGCGAGCCGGTCACGCTGGCGGAGCTGTTCGATGAGGATGTCCACCGGCAGGACGTGATCGACGCACTCGACCAGATGCAACAGCCCCGCGATGCGTTCAAGTTCCTCTACCAGATCATCCAGGAACACTGCTCGAACGTGCCCGACGACGCACCCGCCTACCGCATCCCCCGGCTGACCCTGCAAAGCATCCGCAAACAACAATCCCAACGCGTCCAGGAACTCCAACGCGGCCTATCCCCGGCCTAACCCCCCCACTGCCCCCCCACCGCCGCGCCGCAATAACAGAGCCGGGCTGTCCCCAGCCCGGTTCGGCGGCCGCGCGCTAATGAATGCTCAAGGCCCAATGCTCAAAGAGCAGGGGTGCCCCGGCCAGCGAGCGCTCAGCGAGACGGCCGGGCGTCTGTTCCAGGTGAGAACCGCTGCATCAGGCTTCGGCAAGCTGCCATGTACCGGGCTGGGGACAGCCCGGCTCTGTTTATCGGCGGGGCATCTGCCTGCGTGCTGCGCAGTGCTGGCTACCGATGCCTGCGTTATAGGCATCGGTAGCGAGGCAGTCTCACATATCGCCTTTTCATGGCGACGCTAACCTCCTGATAATAAAAGCGTTGCGATCACATCTCCCCCGCCGCCTGCGAAAGTGGCACGCTGGTTGCACTATACCGGGAGAATCTGCCACTGGTCGGCAGTATGGGGCCCCATGGCGGGCACTTGCCTTTTTCACCTTCAGGAGACGCGCATCATGTTCCATTCCCATCGCACCCTCAACAGACCTTCGCGTTGGCTCAAGGCCGGCAGCGGCGTCGCAGCGCTTGCGGCGGCCCTGACGCTGGTCCCAGCCTCACCGGCGCAGGCGCAGGAAGACGCACTGGCCGATCCGAACCTCGGCCGGGTGTCGCTGGACGTCGGCGTCGACTTCGCGACCGACTACTTCTTCCGTGGCTTCCCGCAGGAGAACCAGGGCCTGATCGCCCAGCCGTGGGCGGAAGTCGGCTTCAGCCTTTACGAAGGCGACGGCGCGATCAACAGCCTCGACGCCTACGTCGGCGTCTGGAACTCCCTGCACACCCACAAGGACCTCGCCACGGAGGCTCCGAGCAACTGGTACGAAGCGGATTTCTACACCGGCGTGACCGTCGGCCTCTTTGATGACTGGGAAGTCGGCTTCGTCTACACCGCGTACATGTACCCCGGCTACGACATCGACTCCATCAACGAAGTCGGCCTTACCCTGGCCTACGACGACTCGGAACTGCTTGGCGACTTCGCCATGGCGCCGTACGTCGGCTTCTTCTTCGAGACCGATTCGGGCTCGTCGGAGAACAGGTACTTCGAAGTCGGGTTCGGCCCGTCGTTCGACCTGATCGAATCGCAGGACGACGGCGTGGGGCTGGCGCTCTCGATCCCCGTGACTGTGGGTCTGGATATGGGCGAGTACTACGGCGACAACACGTTCGGCTTCTTCGATATCGGGGCCGTCGTCTCCACGCCGCTGGGCTTCATCCCCGGCGACTTCGGCGCGTGGGAAGCCTACGCGGGTGTCCACTACATCCGCCTCGGTAATCAGGCCGCCGCTGCGGGTGCTCCCGACTTCGGGTTCCCCGGCATCACCGACGGTGGCAAAAACCACGTCTACGGAACCCTGGGTTTCAGCATGTCGTACTAATTTCGCGGGGTTCATCTTTCGAAAGATAATCCCGTGAACTTGCCGCCCGCTCACTCCACCCGGTGAGCGGGCCTTTTTATGCGCTCATTGCAGCAGGTCGGACAGTGCTGCGTCGAGGTTTAGGAAGTTGAATTTGAAGCCTTCGTCGGTGAGGCGTGTGGGGATGCATCGGCGGCCGCAGAGGGCGAGTTCGGGATCGGTGTTCATGACCCAGCGAGCCCCCAACCTGACCAGCGTTTCGGGGACGGGCGGGCTCCAGGGGCGGCCGAGCGCGCGGCGGAGGCTGGCCATGAACGCTTCGTTGCGGACCGGTTCGGGACTGGTCGCGTTGTAGATGCCTTGCATGCTCGGCTGACGGATGGCGGCTTCGAAGATGCGGTTGAGATCCTGCTGATGGATCCAGCTCATCCACTGCTTCCCGGAGCCGAGTCGGCCGCCGAGGCCCCGGCGGGCGAGTCTGGCGAGCCTGGCGAGCGGGCCGCCGTCCCTGCCGAGGACGAAGCTGATGCGCAGCGTGACGCCTCGCACTTCGGCGGGTTTGGCCGCTTCGTAGGCTGCCTCCCAGCGGGTGCAGACGTGCGGTGCGAAGCCCTCGCCGAACCACGTGTTTTCGTCGCAGCAGGTCTCGGCGGGGTCGCCGTAGATGTGCGTCGAGGCGGCCTGCACCCAGGCGTCCGGCGGGCGTTCGCAGCTGCGGATGGCGTCGCCGATGAGTTTGACGGAGTTGAGGCGCGAGCGGAGGATTTCGTCGCGCTGCTCGGGGGTCTTGCGGCAATCGACACTTCGGCCGACGACGTTGACGACCGCCGCGGCTCCATCGAGCGCTGCGGCCCAGGGGCCGACGCTCTCGCCGTCCCAAGCCTGCCATTGCGAAGGCTCAAACTGCGGGCGACTTCGGCTGACGACGATGACCTTCACGCCCTGCGTCATCAGCGACCGCGCCAGCCCGCGGCCGAGAAACCCGCTGCCGCCGACGATCACGACCGGCCCGTCGGCTGCGGCATCGCTGTTCGTGTTCGCTGTCGCTTCAGTCATGGCCGGGCTCCCGCGTCGTTGTAAACCAAAGCGTCAGCATAACATCCCACACGTGGTCGGCAGTGTGGGCGGTGACAAAAAAAGACGCCCCCCAGCTGCGAGGCCGGGAGGCGTCTTCGTATTTTCGAAACCGCTTGATGGATCCGGATTCAGAACCCGGGACGATCAGGGGCGATTAGCGAGGCTTAATAGCGGTCGCGACCGCCGCCGCCACCACCACCGTAGCCGCCGCCGCGGCCGCCGCCACCGCCGCCGCCGTAGCCGCCGCCTCGGCCGCCGCCACCACCGCCGCCGCCGTAACCACCACGGCCGCCGCCGCCACCGCCGCCGCGATCTTCACGGGGCTTGGCTTCATTGACGGTAAGGGCCCGGCCGCCGAAGTCGCTGCCGTTGAGGGCCTCGATGGCTGCCTCGGCCTCGTCTTCGCTGTCCATTTCCACGAACCCGAAGCCTTTGCTTCGGCCGGTCATGCGATCCTGGATGATCTGAGCACTGCGCACGGTGCCGAACTGCCCGAACAGTTGCTCAAGATCACCGTCATTGGCGTCATAAACCAGATTTCCAACATAGAGCTTGCGGCCCATGCTACGTCTCCTGTCTGCGGGCCTTGTGGCCCCTTGCTGCGGAAGCGATGCGTAAAGGCACTGTGCCCATTACCACATCTTTGTCTGTTTTCGCCATGTCCATCGTCATCACACCGTCGCTCGACGCTCCCGTGGCAGCAATCGCCTGCTGAGCGACAGAATCGCGCAACAAAAATTCCCGGTCCTCGGTAGGACAGGAAACGGCTTGAGCCTGCGTTAGGGTTGGATCGATCTTGCCTTGTTCGCAGAGCGCGTGAAGGCGGGTCTTGCTGACCCCGTGATCTTGAGATGGCATCGCGGAATGCGTACTTTCAACTAGAAAAAGGGCAGAGCGGCCTTGTGCCGATACCTGGATTCACCGTTATGATACGCTAAATCACGGCGCGGGACAATGCCTGTTCAAGCATTATCGGATTTTATTTTCTCACCGTCGCCTCCTCCCTCCCGCGCCATCGCAAAAAAAAACGCCCGCCGAAGGTCGGCGGGCGTTTGGGGATTCAAGTTTGGCGATCGATCGCTCAGCTGTCGGAAGACTCACCGACGTCCGAGCCCTGGTCGCCCTCAACATGGGCGGCTGCCTTTTCGGGCTCTTGCTCGTTGGTCGTCACGTGCTCGGGAGAGCCTTCGGGCATCTCGGCCCCGAGCGCCTCGGCGGCTGCGACGGCCTCGGCCATGAGCTGATCGTCCGAAGGCCTGGCTGGCGTGACCGGCTCGGCAAGTTTCTTCGCCTGGAGCTGGGTGTAAGGCTTGAAGCCCGTGCCCGCGGGGATGAGGTGCCCAAGCAGCACGTTCTCCTTGAGGCCGATGAGCTCGTCCCGGCGACCGGCGAGGGAAGCTTCGGTAAGCACCTTCGTCGTCTCCTGGAACGACGCACCGGAGAGCCACGATTCGCTCTGCAGCGAAGCCTTCGTGATGCCCAGCAGCAGCGTCCGCGCCGTCGCGGGGCGGGGCCGTTTGCCCTTGGCCGGCTGCTTGCCGTCCGCCTCGGCCTTGGCGTTCGCTTCCTTCACGTCGGCCTTGAGAACCATCGCGTTCACCGGAAGACCGGTATCGCCCGATTCGGAGATCTTGACCTTCTGGGCCAGCTCCTGGTTCTCGCCACGGAAGCGGAACTTGTCGACCACGTCGAACGGAAGCAGGTTCGTGTCACCTGGGTTCTCGACGCGAACCTTGCGGAGCATCTGTCCGATGATGATCTCGCAATGCTTATCGTCGATCGGCACGCCCTGGGCACGGTAGACCTGCTGCACTTCCTCAAGGAGGTACGTGAACAGGGCTTCCTCACCCTTAATCCGAAGGATATCGTGCGGAATCAACGGCCCGTCGATCAGGGGATCGCCCGCGGTGACATAGTCGCCGGTGTGCACGAGCAGATGACGGTCCTGCGGAACGTGGTGTTCCTTCTCAAGGCCGGCATCGGAGCGGATGGTGATGGTCATCTTGCCACGCCGCTTGTCGGAACGAAGCTCGACAAGGCCTGAGATCTCGGCCATGACGGCGGGATCCTTCGGCTTGCGGGCTTCGAACAGCTCGGTGACGCGAGGCAGACCGCCGACGATGTCGGCTGAACCGGCCACTTCACGAGGCTGGCGAGCAAGCATGTGACCGGCGGTGATCTTCTGACCCTCAGCCACTTCGATACGCGCCTTCGCAGGCAGGTAGTGGAAGTCGAGAATCTTGCCCGCGTCGTCGACGACGGTGATCTGCGGGTGCTTCTCGCCCTTGTGCTCGATGACGACCATCGCCTCGCCGCCGCCCTTGGAAGGTGAATCCTTCTCACTGCGGACGGTTTCGCCGGGGATGATGTCTTCGAAGCGGACCGTACCGGCCTTCTCCGCGAGGATCGGCGTACGGTGCGGATCCCACTTGATGATCAGCTGATTCTTCTTACAGGTTTCACCGGGCTTGATCAGGATCACCGCACCGTAAGGCACCTTGTGATGTTCAAGCTCACGGCCCTTGGCGTCGAGCACCGCGATCTCACCGTTACGCTTGAGCGAGGTGAGCACTTCGTTGCCGTCTTCATCGATAACAGGCACTTCGTGACAGTCGCGAAGTTCGATGGTACCGGCGTGTGCCGCCTGGACGGCGTTCTCGGTGATCTGACGCGTCGCGACACCACCCGTGTGGAACGTACGCATGGTCAGCTGCGTGCCGGGCTCACCGATGGACTGGGCCCCGATGATACCGACGGCGAGGCCTTCCTCGACGAGGTCACCGGTGGAGAGATCCTGACCGTAGCACTTGGCACAGACGCCGAGCGTCGAATCGCATGTCAGCGGGCTGCGGACCATCACACTGTCGATGCCGAGTTCTTCGATCGCCATGGCAGCGTCTTCGGTGATGATCTCGTTCTCTTCGACGATGAGCTGATCGGTAATCGGGTTACGGATCGTCTCACGGGCGATGCGGCCGATGATGTGCTGCCGCAGCGGCACGTCGACTTCCTCACCCTTGTAGATGGCGCGCTTGGGGATGCCGGCACTGGTGCCACAGTCCCGCTCGTTGACGATGACGTTCTGAGCCACGTCCGCCAGCTTACGGGTGAGGTAACCAGAGTCAGCGGTTTTCAGAGCCGTATCAGCCAGACCCTTACGGGCACCGTGCGTGGAGGAGAAGTATTCCAGCACGTTCAGGCCTTCGCGGAAGTTGGCGCGAATCGGCGTCTCGATAATTTCACCGGAAGGCTTGGACATCAGCCCACGCATACCCGCCAGCTGCTGCATCTGCGAGATGTTGCCTCGAGCACCCGAGTCGCTCATGAGGAACACGGGGTTGAGGAAGCGTTTGCCTTCCTTGGAATCGATCGGCACGACCAGGCCGTTCTCGTCACGGCGATCGTTCTTCAGTTCGTTGACCAGTTCCTTGGTGACTTCCTCACGGCAGTGCGCCCAGATGTCCAGTAGCTGGTTGTAACGTTCACGCTCGGTCAGTGCACCGGCGTCGTAGGCTTTCTCGACACGGTCGACCTTCTTCTGCGCCTGATCGATGATCTCCTGCTTGCGGGCAGGGATACGCAGATCGGTCACGCCGAAGCTGAGGCCGGCGATGGTCGAGTTCTTAAAGCCCAGTTCCTTCATGTCATCGAGGAAGTCGATCGTCGCCGCTTTGCCGCGGTACGCGAAGACGTCGTCGATGGTTCGGGACAGGCCCTTCTTGCCGAGCGGGCAGTTGTAGAACGGCACGCCGTCGGGCGTCACGTCGTTGAAGATCAATCGGCCGGCGCTGGTGATGATGCGACGGTTCTCGGGCAACGGCTGAGCCGCGTCCTTCTGACCAAGCACGTACTCGGTGTACGACGTCGTGCGGGGCAGGCGAACCTCGATGCGATCGTGAATGCCGATCTGCTTCAGCGAGTAGGCAAGCAACGCTTCGACGGGATCGCGGAAACGGAAGCGGATGTCCGGGCGGTCCGGGTCGCTTTCATCGGGCACCACGGTCAGGTAGTAGGCACCCATCACGATGTCCTGCGACGGCGAAATGATGGGGTTGCCGTTGCCGGGCGAGAAGATGTTATGCGTCGAGAGCATGAGCACGTGCGCTTCGGTCTGCGCTTCGATGCTCAGCGGAAGATGGACCGCCATCTGGTCACCGTCGAAGTCGGCGTTGAAGCCGGTGCAGACGAGCGGGTGGACCTTAATGGCGTTGCCTTCGACGAGGACGGGCTCGAACGCCTGGATGCCCATGCGGTGAAGCGTGGGGGCACGGTTGAGCATGACCGGATGCTGGTAGATGACCTCTTCGAGGATGTCCCACACTTCCGGGTCACGCCGTTCGAGCATCCGCTTGGCGGACTTGATCGTGTCGGCGAGGCCGTGGTCTTTGAGCTTGCGGATGATGAACGGCTGGAACAGTTCCAGCGCGATCTTCTTCGGCAGGCCGCACTGATTTAGCTTGAGCTCGGGGCCGACGACGATGACCGAACGTGCGGAGTAGTCCACACGCTTGCCGAGCAGGTTCTCGCGGAAACGACCCTGCTTGCCCTTGATCATGTCGGTCAGCGACTTGAGCGGACGGTTCGACGAGCCGAGCACCGGACGACGGCAACGGCCGTTGTCGAACAGCGCATCGACCGCCTGCTGGAGCATCCGCTTTTCGTTGCGGATGATGACCTCGGGGGCGTTGAGATCCATCAGCTTTTTCAGGCGGTTGTTGCGGTTGATGATGCGGCGGTAAAGGTCGTTCAAGTCGCTCGTGGCGAAGTTGCCCGATTCCAGCAGCACCAGCGGACGCAGGTCCGGCGGTATCACCGGGACCACTTCCATGACCATCCACTCAGGACGGTTCTCGGAGCAGCGAATCTGGTCGACGATCTTCAGACGCTTGGCCAGGTCCTTCATCTTGAGCTTGGACTTGGTGGCGTCAAGATCGGTCCGCAGTTCCGTGGCAAGGGATTCGAGATCGAGCGCCGCGAGCAGTTCCTTCACGGCCTCGGCACCCATCAGGGCGTTGAAACCGTTGGAGCCGTACTTGTCGACGGCCTGGCGATACTCGTCCTCGGTCAGCAGTTGCTTGGCCTTGAGGGGCGTGTCGCCGGGATCGATGACGACGTAATCCTGGAAGTAGATGACCTTTTCAAGGTCGCTGGTCTTCATGGCCAGGAGGTTGCCGAGTCGGCTGGGCATGGCCTTGAAGAACCAGATATGCACGACGGGGGCGGCGATATTGATATGGCCCATCCGCTTGCGACGGACGCGTGAGTGGGTGACCTTCACGCCGCAACGATCGCAGATGATGCCCTTGAACTTCGTGCCCTTGTACTTGCCACAGGCGCATTCGTAGTCGCGCTCCGGGCCGAAGATGCGCTCGCAGAACAGACCGTCCTTCTCAGGGCGGTAGGTGCGGTAGTTGATCGTTTCAGGCTTCTTGACTTCGCCGAAGCTCCACGAACGGATATCGTTCGGGCTGGCGAGGGTGACTTTGACCGAGCCGTAGTCGTTGATGCGGTCGTAGAGGTTTTCAACCATCTGTATGTTTGCTCCGACCTTCGATGTTTCCAGCCCCCGAAGGAACTGGTGAGTTGCTTTTTGCGGCGTGACGGCGGCGGCCGCCACGCGATGAGCAGTTCCGCCAGCCAGGGCCATGTGGCCCTGACCGGCGGGCGGTGCTTACGGCGTGATTACAGTAAGCTGCCGCCCTCGATCTGCTTCTTCTCCAGCGTGATGTTCAAGCCCAGGCCCTTGATCTCGTTGCACAGCACGTCGAACGCGACGGGCATGCCGGCTTCAAGGTTGTTGTTGCCCTTGACCATCGATTCGTAAATCTTGGTCCGGCCTTCGACATCGTCGCTCTTGACAGTCAACAGTTCCTGCAGGATGTAGGCAGCACCGTACGCTTCGAGCGCCCACACTTCCATCTCGCCGAAACGCTGCCCGCCCGTGCGAGCCTTGCCGCCGAGCGGCTGCTGCGTGATCAGCGAGTACGGTCCCGTGGCACGTGCGTGGATCTTGTCGTCCACGAGGTGATGCAGCTTCAGCAGGTACATGTAGCCTACCGTCGTACGCTGATCGAACGGTTCACCCGTGCGACCATCGTAAAGCTGAATCTTGCCGCCCGGAGGCATCTCCGCCAACAGCTCCCGCGCACCGGCGGCAACGTTGGTCTCGGCAATTTCCTTACGTCGCGTCTGCACATGGCCGTTGGCCTCGGCAATCGCTGCGTGAACCTCTGCCTCGGTCGCACCGTCGAACACCGGCGTCACGGCCTGGAAGCCGAGCACAGCCGCGGCCCAACCAAGGTGCGTCTCGAGAATCTGACCCACGTTCATTCGACTGGGCACGCCCAGCGGGTTCAGCAGCACGTCGACCGGCGTCCCGTCATCAAGGAACGGCATGTCTTCGTCAGGCACGATTCGGGCGATGACACCCTTGTTACCGTGGCGACCGGCCATCTTGTCACCCACCGCCAACTGGCGACGGCTGGCGAGATAAACCTTGACCATCTCGAGCACGCCCGAAGGCAGCTCATCGCCACGCTTCATGTGAGCGAGCTTGCGGTGCTTCTCGACTTCGATCGCTTCGATACGCGGCCAGAACTGGTTGTAGATCTGCTCAGCCTGCTGCTGCGAAGCCTTCGGCCCCTTGACCCACTTCAGATTGAAGTTGCGGATCTGCTCGAGGATGATCTCGTCGATATCCGAAGCGCCAACCTTCTGCCGCGTCGTCGGGTCGATCATCGGCGTGCCGGTGACTTCGTTGATCTGATCAACAAGCTGCCGGAAGAGGTTGATCGCCTTGACGTCCTGCGAACGCTCGTAGTCGTTCATGTCCTTCTTGAGCTGCTTTTTCTGCTCATCAGACATGTGCATACGGCGGGAGAACCGCTTCGCAGCAATGACCACGCCTTCGGTGCCCGCGGGCACTTCGAGCGAATCGTTCTTCACGTCTTCACCGGCCCGGCCGAAGATGGCGTGAAGGAGCTTCTCTTCAGGCGTCAGCTCGCTCTTGGACTTCGGGCTGACCTTGCCGACGAGGATGTCGCCGGGCTTCACGTGCGAACCGACCTGAATCACGCCGTTCTCGTCGAGGCTGCCCAGCTGCTTTTCGCTGACGTTGGGAATGTCCCGCGTGAACTCTTCACGGCCGAGCTTGGTCTCGCGAATTTCGACGTCGAACTCTTCGATGTGAATCGAAGTGAAGACGTCTTCCTTGACCAGCCGTTCGGAGATGACGATCGCATCCTCGAAGTTGTAGCCGTCGAAGGTGTTGAACGCGACGAGGATATTCTTACCCAGCGCCAGTTCGCCCTGCCACGTCGCGGCACCGTCGGCCATGATCTGACCGGCCTTGACCTTCTGGCCCAGGCGGACGATCGGCTTCTGGTTCTGCGTCGTCTTCTCGTTGAGCCCGACGAACTTCTTCAGCACGTATTCGTCAGCGTTGTCGACCACGATGTGGTGGGCGTCGACGCTGGTAATGGTACCGCTGTTACGGGCCCGCACGACCATGCCGGAGTTCTTGGGGACGTCCTTTTCCATGCCGGTCGCGATGATCGGCGGCTCGGTCTGGATGAGCGGGACGGCCTGCCGCTGCATGTTCGAACCCATCAATGCACGGTTCGCATCGTCGTGCTCGAGGAAGGGAATCAACGCGGCGGAAACACCGACCAACTGCTTGGGCGAAATATCAACGTGCTCAATGTTCGAGCTGGAGACCTGCGCCAGTTCACCATCGACACGGGCGAGGACGAGGCCCTTCTTGATGCGGCCGTCGTCTTCAACGGCATCGGGCGGACCGAGCACAGCCTGCATTTCCTCGTCGGCGCGAAGGTAGGTGTGGTCATCGGTGACCTTGCCGTTCTTCACGACCTGGTACGGGGTAAGCAGGAAGCCGTACTCGTCGATCTTGGAGTAGATGCCGAGCGACGCGATCAGACCGATGTTCGTGCCTTCAGGCGTTTCAATCGGGCAGATTCGACCGTAATGGGAGATATGAACGTCACGCACCTCGAAGCCGGCACGTTTGCGGTTCAGACCGCCCGGGCCGAGCGCTGAGAGGCGACGTTCGTGCGTCAGCTGCGCCAGCGGGTTGGTCTGGTCGACCACCTGCGAAAGCTCACCACGTCCGAAGAAGAAGTCGATCGACGAGCTGATGGCCTTGGAGTTGATCAGGTCGGCGACCTTCGCAAGCTCGTCAGGATCCTTCACGCTCATGCGTTCCTGGACGGTCCGGCGGAGCTTCAGGAAGCCCTTACGAAGCTCTTCCACGGCCAGCTCATCGAGCGTCCGCAGACGACGGTTTCCGAGATGGTCGATGTCGTCGATGTGTGCTTTGTTGCGGTTGTTCCGCAGGTCCAGCATGTACTTGACGGTCTGGAGGAAGTCCGGAGCGCGAAGCTGCATCTCCGACTCGTCGATATCCAGGTTGAACTTGCGGTTAACGCGGAAGCGGCCGACCTTGCCGAGGCGGTAACGGTTCTCGTCGAAGAACTTCTCCGCGAACAGGGCCTTGGCCTTGTCGACCTGCGGCGGGTTGCCGGGGCGAAGGCGGGCGTAGAGGCGAAGCAAAGCGGCTTCGTACTCGCTGTGCCCTTCCATTGGATCAAGCTGTTCGGCGGCAACGGTGTTCAGGATCAACGGATCATCAACGTTGGCGATGACCGCGACCTTCTTCAGGGCTGAGGCCTGCACCTTGCCGATGGCCTCGGCGAGCTGAGCACCGGCGCGGACGAGTTCTTCGCCTGTCTCGGTATCCACGATCGCCGCGGCGGCGTAATGCTCGGGAAGCAGCTGCCCGACGGCGATGTCCTCAACGTCATAGAAGGCGCGAAGAAGCGATTCGGTCGTGGAGTAGTCTTCGTCGATGGCGCGCAGGAAGGTCGTCGCAGCGATTTTGGTCGACTGATCGATCCGCATCGCGAGGACGTCCTTCTTGGTTACCTCAATTTCGATCCACGAACCACGCTCGGGGATGATGCGGGCGGAGTGGAGCGGGCGGTCCGACTCAAGCGACGCGACAGAGAAATCGACGCCGGGCGACCGGTGAAGCTGATTCACGATCACACGCTGGGCACCGTTGACGATGAACTCGCCGCCGCCCATCATGATCGGGATCTCGCCGAGGTAGATTTCTTCCTCGGGCCGTTCGCCGACGTCCTTACGGATCAGCCGGACGCCGATTCGGAAGGGTTTGCCGTAGGTCAGGCGAAGCTCGCGGCACTCTTCGGGAGTGTAGCGAGCTTCGTCGAGTTTGTAGTGCAGATATTCGAGTTGCATCGACCCGTCGTAGCTCTCGATCGGGAAGATTTCCCGGAGAAGCGACTCGAGCCCCATCGTTTGATCACGGCTGTCGTAAGCCTTTTCGGTTTGTAGGAACCGTTCGTAGGCGGCCTGCTGAACATCGACGAGGTTCGGGATCGGCAGCGCATCGCCACGTTTGGAGAAGTCGCGCACCTTGCTCACGCGCATGTGATCACACCTTCGTGGGGGTTAGAAGAAATAACGAACAAAGCTCGGGTCATGGGCCTGAGATTCCACCGCAGCAGATTTAAAGCGCACCTTGACCCGCGAAGGGGGAGTATAGGCCCGGTAACCGGGGTGGACAACCAAGGCGGAAGAAGATTTTGACGCACACCTGAGCCCCCTTCGGTCTGAGGTCGGCGGAGTGCCCGTCGTGGGTCCAGTCCGTCGTCGCGACGCGAAACACCGCGACCGGGCCGCCGGTTCATGCCCGGCGGCCCGAAGGCGCGGTTGTGTGCCGTACTTTCTCCCGCAGGCCGACCAGGCATTGCCTTGGCCTCGACCTGCGAAAGACAGGCTTGCTTTACTTGACTTCGACGTCGCCGCCGACTTCCTTGATCTTCTCGGCGAGCGCGTCGGCGTCTTCCTTGGAGATGCCTTCCTTGATCGCCTTGGGAGCGCTGTCGACCAGTTCCTTGGCCTCTTTGAGCCCAAGACCCGTCGCTTCGCGGACGACCTTGATGACCTGGATCTTCTTGTCGCCCGGGCCGTTGAGCACCACGTCGAACGCGGTCTGCTCTTCGGCTTCGGCTTCGCCACCACCAGCAGGACCGGCCATCATGACCGCGCCACCGGCTGCGGGCTCGAGACCGTAGGCGTCCTTGAGGTAGTCCTTGAGATCGACGGCCTGCTTCAGGGTGAGATCGGCGATCTTGTCACCGAGTTCTTTGATCGCGGCATCTACTTCGACTGTTGCTGCGGCTTCGTCAGCCATGTTTACGCTCCAATTGCTGCAATTTGTCGCTTCCGAGAGGTGATCGACCTTCGATCATTTAACCCCTTGCGGGGCCAGTCGGTAGCGAGGGTGAATATTTCAATGCTCGGTCGATTGCGGACCCGTACAGGGCCTGCGAACGGCTCAAGCGACTTTTTCGATGCTCTCGCCTTTTTCGAGCTTCTCTTCGATCGTCGAGAGGATGCTCGCGATGGCGGAACCGGCGGACGTCGCCGCCCCGATGACCTGACCAGCCGGGCCGATGATGACCTGGATGACTTCGCCCTGGGCTTCGAGCCGGGTGGGGAACTTGGAAAGGCGTTCAATTTCGTCAGCCTGGAAGACGGTGCCTTCCATGACCGCGCCTTTGACGTCCATCTCCTTGACTTTCTTGGCCCAGTCGATGATTTCCCGGGCGACATCGACGACGCTTTCGCCGCCGTAGACCACGGCCGTGGGGCCGGTCATCATGTCGCTGATCGGGGCAAGGGCGGTGTCGGAGAAGACCTTGCGTGCGAGGGCATTTTGCACGACGCGGACGCGGATCTGCTTCTCAGCGAGGCCGGTGCGGAGGGCGTTGTTGTCGTTGGCGGGGACGCCGCGGATATCAACCAGCACGACGTCGGTGACGTCTTCGAACGCCTGCTGATACGTCCGCATGATCATTTCTTTAACGGGCTTGCTCATGGTCGGCTTTCCTCAATGCTCTGCGGAGCCGGGCATCACCGGCTCGGGTAGTCGTTTACGGCGGCGATCAGACGGCGGCGAGGACGCCTGGCGTCTGCGTACCCGCCAGCGAGGCCCGCTTGATGTACTGGCCCTTGGAGGCGGTGGGCTTGACACGCTGAATCAGGTCGATCATGTGGCGTGCGTTGGCTTCGAGGTGCTCGGCGGGGAAGCTGAGCTTGCCGATGGGCACGTGGATGTTGCCGCCTGCGTCGTTGCGGAACTCGACCTTGCCGGCTGCGTATTCGGTGACGGCCTTGGCGACGTCGGGCGTGACGGTGCCGGCCTTCGGCGAGGGCATCAACCCGCGGGGGCCGAGCACGCGACCGAGGCGACTGACGACACGCATCATGTCAGGCGAAGCGACGGCGACGTCGAATTCCATCCAGCCGCCTTCAATCTTCTTCACCAGATCTTCGCCACCCGCTTCAACGGCACCGGCTTCCTTGGCAGCGGCGGCTTTGTCTTCACCACAGAAGGCGACGACGCGTTTGGTGCGACCCGTGCCGTGCGGCAGCGAAACCGCGCCGCGGACCTGCTGGTCTGCCTGCTTGGGATCGATGCCCAGGTGCAGGCACAATTCGATGGTCTGATCGTTCTTCGTGGCGGTGAACTGCTTGACGACGGCGACGGCTTCATCCAACGGATAAGCACGGTTCGCGTCGCGTTTTTCGACATCACTGCGGTAACGTTTGCCTTTTCGGGCCATGATCGCTTTCCCTTAACGGTGAAGCTCCCACTGTTCTTCGGCCGTGGTATGCCTCCCCCCACCGCTGTGCCCGCGAAGAGCGTGACATGTGGAGGGACTGTTCTGTTTTGCGGAAGGAATCAGCCTTCGACGGTGATGCCCATGCTGCGAGCGGTGCCTGCGATGGTGCGGCAGGCGGCTTCAAGCGAGCTGGCATTCATGTCGGCGAGCTTTTCCTTGGCGATGGCTTCGATCTGCTCCTGCGTGATCTTGCCGACCTTTTCCTTGTGCGGCACGCCGGAGCCCTTCTCGACACCGGCGGCGTCCTTAATGAGGACGGGCGCGGGAGGGGACTTGATCTCGAAATCGAAAGAGCGATCGTTGTAGACCGTGATGACGCAGCCGACGACCTTGCCGTTCATTTCACGCGTTTTTTCGTTAAACTGCGTGATAAACTGGCCCGGGTTCACACCGTGCTGACCGAGGGCGGGGCCGATGGGCGGCGCGGGGGTCGCTTTGCCGCCGGGTGCCTGAATCTTGAACTGCGTCGTAATCTGCTTAGCCATCGCGTTGCTTACCTTTCTGGAGTTCGACGTGCGAGCCTTACTCAGAGCCCTCTTAGAGCGAATCAAGGCCCGAAGTCAGTCGAGCCGATTAGCTTAGCAATAATCGCCCGGTGCTGCCAGTGCGTGAGAGGAAAAAAGTTTGCGTTTTTTTTGACCGGGGGCGGCGGCGGGACCGGCGAGACGTAGTCTCGCGGCTATTGGGGTTTGGGTGGCGGGGTTGCGTGATCGGCTTGAGCTTGCGATGTTGGCGAGCATGGATGAGCGACGGATTCAGCGCGCGGCCAGGCAAAGCCTCCGCATCGACCAACTGCTCGGCGCGGCTTCGGTGCCCCTCGGCAGCGGCGGCGAGATGATGGAACTTCTACAAACCGCCGCCCCCCCCCCACCATCAACCCCCTCGACATCGACACCCGCAGCGCACGCCCCGGCACGCCCGGCGCGTCAACCGGCCACGAAGACCGGCGTCCTGCAGGCGGGTGGACGGGCCGACGAACCTTTACCGGCGGATACGATGACGCTTGACGAAAAGATCGCAGCACTCGAAGCACTCGCCACCGAGCACGCAGCCCAGTGCCCGCACTGCTCACCGCAGGCAGGCAAACTCAATATGGTCTTCGGCGAAGGCGATCCGGACGCTGCGGTGATGTTCGTCGGCGAAGGGCCCGGGGCGGATGAGGATCGGCTGGGCCGGCCGTTCGTGGGGCGAGCGGGGCAACTGCTGGACAAGCAGATCACGGCGATGGGCCTGGAGCGGGAGCAGGTCTACATCGCGAACATCGTGAAAACCCGGCCGCCCGCCAACCGGGTGCCGACGCCCGCCGAGGCGGCCTTGTGCATGCCGTACCTGCAGCGGCAAATCGAAATCATCCACCCCAAGGTGCTCGTGAGCCTGGGGGCGACTTCGGCGAAATATCTGCTGAGCAACCCGAAGCTGCAGATCACCAAGGAACGCGGCACGTGGCGCGACTTCCGAGGCATCCAGCTCATGCCCACCTTCCACCCCGCCTACCTGCTCCGTGCCTACACACGTGAGAATCGGCTTGCCGTGTGGGATGATCTGAAAAAGGTGCTCGAGACGGCGGGCTACCCGGTGCCGGCCGGCAAGTAGCAAGCGGACGGCGGAGGGTGTGATCTACTTTTCCCTGGAGCGCCGCTCGGCTGCCTCGCGTTCGGCGTTGTGTTTGTTGAAGGCTTCGGTGACGGCGCGAGGCCAGCGGAACCGCGGGGCCGCATCAGACTCGTAGCCCTTCAAGTGCGCCTCCTCCAGCCGATCCGCGGGCAAAGTATACCGCCAGGGCGTGCCTTTGAAGACTTCGGAAATCAGCTTCGCCAGCCGGGGATCGTAGGCTTTGAGCAGTTCACGGGTGTCGACGTGGTTGTGCAACGCGTCGTTCTTCCGATTCGTATCGAACCAGCTCTGCACGCCCTCCGCCCAGTATTCGTGGTGATTTTCAGCTGCGTACAGGCCCTCCCAAAGCCCTTCGCTCATCGCTTGTTCATAGATCGCCTTCAGGCGAGCGTCGAAGGTTTCATCAACCGTCTCCAGCCCCATCTGATGAATGGCGTGAGCGAATTCGTGAACGAGGATGGACTCGGTGATGTACGGATCGCCCGGGTAACGCAGGAGGTTTTCTTCACCGGCGCTGACGGCCGGCCGCCAGTGCGTGGCACCAAGCCCCCGTGCCCGGCGGTCCCAGTAAGCTGCGGGCTCTAGATCGCTGTGCTCGGGGATGTCGGTGGTGAACTCATCCAGCGCCATGATCGCCAGCCGGGTCTTGTTCGCGATCATCGCTTCGCGCACGGCATCGTTGCCCGCCAGCATCTTTCGCACGACGTAAGCCGCTTCAAGCAGGGCCACGTCAGCGACGCGGTCGGAACTGACGATGGGGAAGCCCGCCACCGAAACGTGCTTGGTGTAGAACGGGTTAAGATCGAAAAACTCGACGATATCTTTCGGCGGGGCTGTGACCTTCGCCGCCGGCTCGCCCGTCCCCCCCACCCCCTCAGCGGCAGACGTCGGCTCAACCGCGATCTGCAGAACCACGACCAACACGCACATCAGCATCCAACGATAAGCGGGAGCAGGCGAGGTCGGCATGACACCGTCTCCTTTGGTTTTTAAGCTTCGACCGCCGCGATCGCCTCATCAATCGTGAAGGCATTATCGTAGAGCGCCCGGCCGACGATGATGCCCTGCAGATCCAGCTCGCGCAGCGCGCGAAGATGTTCCAGCGTGCCGACGCCTCCCGAGGCCACGACGGGAATCTTCGTGGCGGCAGCCATGTCGCGCGTGGCGGAAACGTTCGGCCCCTCGAGCGTGCCGTCGGTGGCGATGTCGGTGTAGACGATCGCCGCAAGGGGCCAATCGGAAACCTTCTCGGCGAGATCGATGGCGGAAACGTCCGTCGTGTTCTGCCAGCCGTCGACAGCGACCTGACCGTCGCGGGCATCGAGGCCGAGCACGAGTTTGTTGGCGAGGCGGGGATCGTGGGCGACGTGCTCAAACCACTCCCAGTTTTTCAGGGCGGCGGTGCCGAGGATCGTTCGGCGGACGCCGGCGGAAATCAGCTGGCGAATGCGCTGGTCGTGTCGCACCCCCCCACCGACTTCGACCTTGAGGGGCGTGTTCTTGCAGATGCGTTCGATGACTTCGAGGTGGGCCGGCTCGCCGCTGCGTGCGCCTTCGAGATCAACCACGTGAAGCCAGGTCGCCCCGGCATCGGCGAAGGCCTTGGCCTGATCGACGGGGTCGGCGTCGTAGGTGGTCTGTTTGCCGTAGTCGCCTTTGAGCAGGCGAACCACGCGGCCGCCGAGCAGGTCAATCGCAGGGAAAAGATGCAACGTGAGTCTCCGAATGCGTGAATGAGTGCCACAGCGTAACTAACGAACGAACGTTAAACAAAGCGGACCGCGGGGCCCGGCGACGCGTCGCGTCGCGGCTATTTGATTGGTCAACGATCGACGGCGCGACAAAGCCGCGCGGCTACGCCTCGCCGGGCCTGCGCCCAGTCACTTTTGACAGCGTCGCATGCCGGCTTCATCATATTAGGTTCTTACAGTCCACAACTTTTAGCTGGAGATTCGCCATGTCCCGACCCGTTACTCTCTTCACCGGCCAGTGGGCGGATATGCCCTTCGAGACGCTTTGCAAAAAGGCCGCGGAGTTCGGCTACGACGGCCTCGAACTCGCCTGCTGGGGCGACCATTTCGAAGTCGACAAAGCGCTCAGCGACGACAGCTACATCAAGAGCCGTTGGGACATGCTCAGCCAGCACGGGCTCACCAGCTTCAGCATCTCGAATCACCTCGTCGGCCAGGCCGTCTGCGACCCGATCGATGAGCGTCACAAGGCCATCCTCCCCCCGGAAGTCTGGGGCAACGGCGATCCCGAAGGCGTCCGCCAGCGTGCGGCGCAGCGGATGATCGAAACCGGCCAGGCCTGCCGAAAGTTTCTCGATGCCAAGGAAGAGCGCGGCGGCTATCACGACTTCCCCGCAGCAGTCAACGGCTTCACCGGCTCAAGCATCTGGCACTCGGCTTACGCGTTCCCGCCCACCAGCCAGGAGTACTGGGACAAGGGCTTTAAGGATTTCGCCGACCGCTGGCTGCCGATCCTCGATGCGTATGACAAGGTGAACGTGAACTTCGGGCTGGAGGTGCATCCCACGGAGATCGCCTTCGATATCGCCTCGGCGGAGCGGGCGCTCGAAGCGGTGAACCATCACAAACGCTTCGGCTTCAACTACGACCCCTCGCACTTCGGCTACCAGGGCGTCGACTACGTGAAGTTCATCTACACCTTCAAGGACCGCATCTACCACGCGCATATGAAGGACGCTCAGTGGAACAAGGGCAACGGCGACGTGGGCGTGTTCGGCGGCCATGTGACCTTCGCTGACCCTCGCCGCGTGTGGGACTTCCGCTCGATCGGGCGGGGTGACATCGACTTTGAGCAGATCATCTGTGCCCTGAACGACATCAACTACAACGGCCCGCTTTCGATCGAGTGGGAAGACACCCGCATGGATCGCGAGCACGGTGCGACCGAAGCGTGTGCGTTCGTGAAGGATATGGATTTCCCTCGATCGGACATCGCCTTCGACGCCCAGTTCGACAGCTAACCCCCCCACCCCCCCACCTTTTTTCCGCTTGTTTTTCAGGCGGCGGGTGGGCGGTCCGCAATCTCAAAGAGGCACGGTCACAAGCAGTGGCCGTGCCTCTTTGCGTTGGGAGCCTAGGATGATCCGGGGCGTTTTTGACTGATGGGGTGCTATGTGGACGACGCAAGGGAATGTCGCATCGGCATGGTTTCCACCCGGTTCGCGGGGACGGACGGCGTGTCGCTGGAGTCGGCGAAATGGGCCTCGGTGCTTGAGGATCTCGGGCACGAGTGCTTCTACTTTGCGGGGGAGTCCGATCGACCGGCCGAGCGATCCCACGTGCTGCCCGAAGCGCATTTTCAGCATCCGCTGATTCAGCAGATTAACGCCGACCTGTTTGAGGGGCACTCTCGGTCGCCTGCGACTTCGGAACTGGTGCAGGATCTTCGGCGGACGATCAAAAATGCGCTGCACGCTTTCGTGCGGGAGAAGCAACTGGAACTGCTGATCGTGGAGAACGCGCTGTCGCTGCCGATGAACGTGCCGCTGGGTTTGGCCATCACGGAACTGGTAAGCGAGACGCGCATCCCGACGATTGCCCATCATCACGATTTCGCATGGGAGCGTTCACGGTACACGGTGCACGCCGCCAACGATTATCTGCAAGCGGCCTTTCCGCCGGCCATGGCCGAGATGGCGCACGTAGTGCTCAACTCCTATGCTGCTCACGAACTGGCGAGGCGGGCGGGGCTGGGCTCGACGCAGATTCCCAACGTCATGGATTTTGACAATCCTCCTGCTGCTCCCGACGGCTACTGCCGCGATCTGCGGAACGCACTCGGCCTTGAGCCCGACGAATACTTCCTGTTACAGCCAACACGCGTGGTGCCACGCAAGCGCATCGAACGATCGATCGAACTGGCGCGGCAGATCCGCCTGCCCTGCGCGCTGGTCATCTCGCACGCCTGTTGCGACGAAAGCCCCGACTATCAGAAGTATCTGCGTGAGTACGCCGACGTGATGGGCGTGCGGCTGATTTTTGCCGGCGACCTGTTCTCCCAAGCCCGCGGGCGCACCCCGGCAGACGCCAAAATCTACTCGCTCCACGACGCCTACTTCATGGCCGACCTGGTGACTTACCCGTCCTCCATCGAAGGGTTCGGCAACGCGTTCCTCGAAGCCATCTACTACCGCAAGCCGCTGGTGATGAGCAGCTACGACACCTTCATCGCCGACATTGAGCCAATGGGCTTCAACGTGATCGAGTTCGGCGAGTTCATCACCGACGCCACCGTGCAGCAGGTGCGTCGGGCGCTTGAGGATCCCGCCTCTTACAGCGATTCCGTCGAACGCAACTACAGGCTGGCCCGCAAGCACTTTTCGTACACCTCGCTTCGGCACGATCTTGAAGCGCTGTTTGAAATGCTGCCCAGCCGCCTGCCCCCACGCACTACCTGACGAGGCAGTCGGTCATCTCGCGCTTGCCAGGGGACCGGTTGCGCGTTGTAAGGACGGCGGCGAGCAAAGTGTGACGCAGCCAATCAACGCTATGCGTCGCCAGGAACGCTGCATCAAAATCCAGCGGCAGGCCCTCGAACGCCAGCAGCGCCGCCACGCACCGCTCACGCGGCATCACCTGAATCTGCTGAATCACCTGCTCCAGCGGTTGATCGTGCTGCATCGTCGCGTCGCCCTCTTCAGGCAGATCAGCATCGATCGCCTGCTCAACGCATCGGCCGAACGACTGGACGACTTTTGACGATGGCAGAGATTTTGCCGCGCGCGACGATTGCAAGGCGCCGGTTCACCGCTGATAGATCGGCAGGTAGTGGTACTTGACCGACAGGCTGAGCACGGCCATCGCGGTGGCGTAGACCTTCCCGGCGTTGTGCTCGGTGCCGCCGGACGCTTCCCATGAACCATCTTCACGCTGATGTTCCAGAAGCAACGGCTCGATGTGATCGCGTGCGGACTGGGCGATTTCCCCTCCGCGCTGATACATCCCCTGCGCGTAGTAGTAGGCCCCGTAGAAGAACCAGCGGTCGCCGAAGGTCGGCGGGTTGTCCATGAGATAGTTCGAGGCCCCGACGACCTCGGGCGCTTCGTACTCGCCGCAGACGATCATCGCGAGCATGCCCATGGCCGTGGTCGAGAACCCGGGCCCGCCGCCTGGCTGATAGCCGAACCCGGAGTTCATGTTCAGCGGTCGGCCCTGGTCGTCACGCTCGTTGGAGCGATACGAAGCCCGCAGATATTCGACCGCTTCCTCGATCGCGGAGGCGGGGACATCGAGCCCGGCGTTGTAGGCCGATCGCAATGCCATCAGTTGCCAGACCGTCACCGAGAGGTCCGCATCGTTGGAATCAGGCGTGTACCGCCAGCCCCCCTGATGCGGTGCTTGATGCTTGGGCACCTTCTGCGCGCTGAGGATGAGATCAATCGCATGCTGGCAGCGCTCGCGGATGCGGGCGTCCTGCTCATCGCTGACGCCGTGCCCGATCATTTCGCCGAGCATCAACGTAGTGATGCCGTGACCATACATGCGCGAGCCGTCGCTCTGCCCGAAGTAGCCACGCTCGTCCTGCCGATCTTCGTGAAGCACGAACGCCAGTGCCTCGGCCATCGCCCGCCCCTCGGGGGTCGGATCGGTCGGTTGATGGCCGACCGCCGCCATGGCCATGATCGCCAGTGACGTGGTAGCGACGCGATTGCTGTCGCCCCGGTCGCTGATCCATCCCTCGTCCTGCTGCTGCGTGATGATGTAGGCGATCGCGTGCTCGACCGCACCATCGACCTGCGTGTGCCTCAGCAATGCAAGGGTTTCTTCCTCGGCAGCAATCGCCGGCGACTGCAAGATCAACGTGACCACGGCGACGCATGCGATAAGGGTGTGGCGGGGCTTACTCATGGCGAGGCCTCCTGCTGACGTGAACGCTCAGCGATGACGCGGAAGTAGGTCTCCACCATCTCGCGGTACTCACCTGAGATTGTTTCCCGCCGACCTTCGACCAGATCCCGGGCCAGTTGGGGCGGCAGCGCCCCCCAGTCATCATCGCCATCGCGCGACGTTTCCGGCAGTGCCTGGTAGGCCTTCGCCCGCGAGACGACGGTCCCGCCTTCCTCGGACCGCTCAGCCAGCCCCTCGCCCCGCAGACCTTGGCCCGGCCGGCCCTGCGAACGCCCTGTACGCATCGCCTGCGCCTGTGCCTGAGCCGCTGCATTCAGCGCGTCCGCTGCGGCCTGTGCACCGCTACCCGGTTCGCCAGGCTGCCCGCCCGGCTGCTGCCCCGGCTGCTGACCGCTTTGCCCCGGGGGGCCAGGTGCCGCCTCTGATGCTCCGACACCCGAAGCCGCCTCGGCCAACTGCGATTCGCCCGCGCCTTCCCCGGCTGGGGCATCGCCCGAACTCGGACGATCGTGCATCGCCTGATCAAGGCTGTCCAGCGTTCGAGCCAGCGCCTGCGCCACGCCCGAATCGGTCAGCGGCGTGTCGGCATTCCCGCCTACCAATTCACCAAGGGCCGCATCACCCGCGGATCCGGGCGGGGAAGAAGCGGCTCCCTCACCCCCACCTTCGCCAGCAGCCCCGGCGTCGGCCATCGCCTCAGCAGATGCACCCGCCGCACCAGCTTCCGCTGCACCGGCATCGGCCGTCGCTTCTGCTGCGCCTTCATTCCCGGCGGCAGCGGCATCCCCCGAATCGCTTGCCGCCTCGCCGGTCGCTTCGCCATCCGCTAAGGCCTCCCCCTCACCTTCACCCTCATCATCGCCAGCAAGTGCCGCCTCCCCCGCCTGCGGCCCTGAAAGCAAATCGTCCGCCTGCTGCGCCAACTGCGGCAGCGCCTCGGCCGCGGCCTCAACCGATGCATGAGCCGGGGGGGCATCATCCTCAGCAAGCTGCGCCTCCCCTTGCGCGGTGCCCTCGGCGACGGCTTCGACGGACTCGGCAAGCGTGCCAAGCGACTCCGCCATCGGCGCGTTGCCCAGACGCTCCTCGTGCCGAGCCGCACGACCAAGATCACGCCCCGCCTCCGCGACCGCCTCCTGAACCTCCGCCTGTTGCTGCGTGAGATCCGCAAGCTGCCCGGGCTCCGGCGTCAACGCCTCGGCAATCGCCTGGGCCTGCTGACTGAGATCGTGAGCAGCAACGGCCGCTTCATCCGCAGCGGCGGCGGCGTTCGCCTGCGTTGCCTCCTCGGACGAAGCCTCACGCGCCACCGCTTCGGTCACGGCCTCGGCCGCATCCGACGCAGTTTGCGATGCCTGTTCCGCGCCGTGCTGCGCCTGCGCCAGCTCCTGCTTGACCTCGCCATCCCCCTCCGTCTCCGCCGCGACATGTTCCGCAGCCTGCTCCGCGGCATTCGCTGCCCGTTGGGCCTGTCGGGCGGCCTGTTCGGCTCGATCGACCGCCTGCTGCGCCTGCGCTTCTGACTGCTCTCGAGCTTGTTTCGATTGCACCAGCGCTTCCGCCGCCTCCGCCGTCTGCTGATTCTCCGCATGCTGCTCGGCGGCCTCGGCCTGCTGTTGAGCCTGCTCAGCGAGTTCAGACGACTGCGCCGCCGCCTCCTGTGCCGCTTGCGCGTGTTCGCTCGCCTGCTGTGCCGCTGGACGCGCCGCCATCGCTGCTTGCCCGGCCGCCGTGGTGCGAGGCGATTCCGGTGCCGCGTTCGCCAACTCCTGCGCCGCGCGATCGGCAGCGCCCGCCGCCGCCCGCGCCGCTGCCGCTGCCTGCTCCGCCGACTCAGCCGCTTCCTTGCCCTTGTCGCTCGGCGATGCCTGCGCCGCCTTCGCCGCGACGCCCTGCAACTCCGCCGCTGCTTCGTTCAGCTTCTGCGCCTGCTCGCTGAACACCGGCGCGAGTTCTGGTGAGTTCGCCGCCAGGTCGGCGGGCAACTGCGCCGCCGCCTCTTCCGCCGCCTGCTGCGCCTGCGCGAGCGGCTCGTCGGCCTCCGCCATCCCCGCTTGCTGCACAGCTTCGGCAGCGGTCGGTATCTGTTTTTTGTGCAACTGCTCGGCCCCCGCCTGCAGTTGGGCCGCCTGCTCCTCCAGCGACTGCGCCTCCTGCGTCTGCTGCTGCGCGATGGGTGCCAGCGTGTCGGCGATCTGCCGTTCGTCCTGCCCCGCCTGCTCAAGCTGAGCCTGCCCCTGCTCGAGCGCGTCGCGCGCGATCGACGAGAGTTCCCGCTGCATCGGGCGGTTTTGATCAAGCTGCGCTTCGAGCCGACGCAGCAGGTCATCAGGCGACATGGCTGCGAGTTCGGTCAACTCCGCCACCTGTTCGTACTGCTCATCAAGGCCCTCTTGTAGCCCCAGATCACGCTCGGCTTCACGCAGCGCGTTGCGTGATTCGGCAAGATCGGCCCCGCTTTCGAGGGCGTCAAAATGATCCGCCAGCTGATCCAGCGTCTCCCCAAGCTGTTGCTGCTGCTCAGCGGTTTCGCTCAAGGCTTCATCCTGGGCCGTCGGATCCGTCGACGCCATCGCCTCCTGCAGCGCGGCCTCGGCCTCAGCGGCTGAGTCCTGGATCATCGCCGTCGCGTCGTCGGCATCACGCGCCCGCTCACGTCCCTCGGGCGTAAGCGGATCCTGCACGTTCGCATCCTGCCGCAGCGCATCAAGCACGTCCGCCAACTGCTCCCGGGCCTCGGCGTGCGCCTGTTCCAGTGCCGCCACCTCGTCCTGCTGCTCCTCGAGCGGCTTCTCGGGCGTCTGCTCTGCGAGATCGTTCGCGGCCTGCTCCGCCTGGCGCGTCTGCTCGGCAGCATCACGTAGCAACTCGGCGAGCGTCGGAGATGCGGTGGTCAGCTGCCGGCGGGCCTCATCAATCTCATCCCGCAGCAGCGCCAGTACCTGCTGCAAATCGTCGTGCACCTGTTTCGCGGGTTCGTTCATGCGGTCAGGCTCGCGCACCTGATGCCGCCGCTGATTGAACGCTTCACGGATGGCTTGAGCGTACGGCTGATGGCGAACCTGTTGAAGCGCTTCAGCCGCCTCGCCGTTAAGCCCCGCCTGACGGATGCGATGGGAGATGGGGTCGAAGCGCGGGTCCAGCAGGTCCCACTGTTTTGGGTGCTGCGTGTGAGCGCCGGGGGTGCGAATTCCCCATTGCTCGAGCTCCGCAAGATGCAGGCTTGTCGTCGCCATCTCCTGAACATCGTGACCGACTTCCAACGTGCGGACCGACGCAGCAAGCATGTCGCGAAGGTGTTCGGCAAGCTCGACGCCTGGCTGCTGCGTGTACACCTCGTGCAGTGCTGCCAAGGCGCGGGCGGCAAGTCCGAGGTCAGCCACGTAGCGAGAATCCGCGTCGGGCCGGGCCTCTTCAGCCGCTCCGCGAACGCGAAGCTTTTCGATCATCGCAGGCCAGTCACGGTGCAGCAGTTCCCGCAGCCGCTGCTGATGTTCCGCCTGCTGACGCGCGAGTTGGTCGGCATTGCCCGGCCGAGATTCGGGATCACTGAGCCTCGCATGATCCGCCGCCACCCGTCTCGCCTGATCGCCCAGCTGACGCATCGGCTTGTGCAGGGGTCCGATGCGTTCGGCCATCTCACGTCGCTTATGCGTCGCATGATTGGCCAGATCGCGGGCCGCTTGCTGAGCGTGCCCATGGCCCTGCTGGAACGTCTCGCCGAGGCCGCGCGCCTGTTCATGCAAAGCTTGAAGCTCGAGCGGTTCGTCCGCTGCTTCCGCTTCATCAAGTGCCTTGTTGACCTGCTCGGCACGGTTAGTCAAAAGCTCCGCCAGCTGATCAAAACGGTGCTGCTGATAGAGGTCCGTCTCCGCACGCAGCAGTTCGGCCAGCGTCCGCGCCTGGTTCGCCGCCACCCCCAGCTGGCGCGTCAGACGAAGCTGCTGAAGTGCTGAGTCTTTCTCGGCTGCGTGGGACAGCCTTCGCTGCTGCTCGCGGCGCAGGGTGCGCAGATCGTTCGCGGCAGCCAGGGCGAGTTCGGCTGCATAGATTTCGCTGAACCGCACGACGTTCTCGCGCGTGGTGTTGTAGGCCATGTGGAACGCGCGGCCCGCTTCGTCGAACAACGCGCGTCGCCGATTCGCATCCGTCGCTTGCGCCGCACGGTCAATCTTGAAGAGGGCATCATCCATGTGCTGATGCCGGGCCTCGGCGACGGTCGCGTGCAGCAGCGCAAGCTCGTGGGCGTCGGTGCCGCGTGCCACGCGGCGGGTGGCTTCGGCGATCCGTGCTTCGGCGCGATGGGCCTCCTGCGAAACGGCCTCGGCAGCTTCACGCAGATTCACCATGTAACGCTGCGTCTGCGCACCGGCGGGGTCCGCCTGACGCAGGTGATCGATCGCCTGGTGCGCCGCCTCGCGATGATCCGCCGCCGTCTGCACGAACTGCTGCGCCGCATTATTCGCCTCCCGCTTCGCGTGAAGCGTGGCATGACGATCGGACGCGAAACCGCTCGACGCCACCGCGATGCGCAACGGCTCCGACTCCGCGCGATTGCCCGCCCTGTCCTCCGCCACCAACTTCGTAACCACCTCATCCCCAGCCGAAAGCCGAAGCTCGTAAAGGTCCCACAGCCGATCAATCCGCAACTCAGCACCGGGATCGTCAGCGATGTTAACGCTCTTCCACCGCCCCCCGTTCACGCGGATCATCTGCTGCACGCTGGCGAGCGCGAAGTCGTCTTCCGCCAGCCCCCGCAGCGCCAGAATCTCGTCCGGCGGAAGAATCTGCTCCTCCAGCGGCTGCGTGATCTCCACACGAGGCAACAGATCAACCACCGCGCTCAGTTCATATCGCGGACTGAAGCGATTCTCGAAACCCGTCTCCGCTGCGACCAAATGCACCCGGTATGTGCCCGAGCGATCAAGCGGAAGACTGCCCGTCAGGCGATTGCCCTCGGCAGGCTGAAGTGTGATTTTCTCCGTCTCGCCCGCGATCTCCAGCTGAAGCTCGCCCGACGCGACGGGTTGATCCGTCTCGATCGTCAGCTGAACCTCCGTGCCTTGCAGCGCGGTCAGGTGGCCGTCCGTTTCGGTTCGGGTCACGGCTTCAAGCCTGGCGTACTCGGGGTACGTGAACGTCTTCTCAAACGACTCCGCATACGGGCGATGCCGAGACGTGATGGTGTAACGCGCGGTCACGGCATCGCCGGCGAGGATGCGATAGACGACCGGCTCGGAGCCGACCTGCACCGTGGTGGCGAAGCGGCGGTCGGCCTGCCGCGTCATGGCGATGCGCTCCGAGGCACGGCCGGGCGTGGCGGTTTCAAGAATCACCCGGTCGAGCCGATCCACATCATCCGGCCCGTCCAGTTCAACAAGCACACGCACCGGATCGCCCTGCGGCACCGTCGGCGAAAGCGGTGCGGGCTCAAGAATCTCAACCTGCACACTGGAGACGCGAGCGATGTTCGCCATCGGCAGCAGCGCCCGTGCCATGAGTTTCCCGAACGCCAGGTCGGGCGTCATCAGCAATCCGACGCACAACGCAAGCACCGCGACCGACCCGCCCAGCCACCAGACGACCAGCTTCCACGGCAGCAGCGACTGAACATTGAGCGACTGCATCCGCTGCGCCACGCTCCGCTGAAGCAGGCTGCGAAACGTCGGCGAATCGTAACGGGCGTCGGAGGTGGGCGAGCCTAGCTCAACCGCGGAGATGAGATCTTCACGCAGATCAGGATGCACCGATTCGAGCAGCTGCGCCAGTTCACGCTCGTTGGGCAGATGCACCATCATGCGGACGCAGGTAATCCAGACGGCGATCACCGCAACGGCATAGGCCGCGGCCGAGAGCGCCAGCCGCACGCCGTCGGAGAGGATGAACAGGTAATCGGGAATGGCGATGAGCACCATCGCACCGATGAGCGAGATGACCGCAGCACAGATGCCACGCAACGTAATGATCGTACGCCGGCGGCGGCCGAACTCTTTGAGCTTGGCGAGCGTGACCGGATCGAGTTGATGTTCAGCGGACACGGTGGTGCTCCTCATAGCATGCCGGTTCGTTTGCGAAGCAACCATTCAACGGTGAGCAGGCCGATCATGGCCGAGAACCACCAGTAGCTTTGCCACAGGGCGGTGTCGGATTCGATGACGCGGCCGGCGCTCAGCGGTTCCAGCAACTCGGGCAACCGGGCGGCATCTTCCTCACGCAGGTAACGGCCGGCGGAAGCGTCCGACATCTGCCGCAGCAGTTCTTCGTGAAGCGTCAACGTGGCCCGCTCACCGAATTCATCGCCCTGGACGACGAAGTGAGCGCGGGCGCGCAACTGCTCATCGGGCACACCGGTGACTCGGACCGATGCGTCGTAACTGCCCGGCTCCAGCGCCGGCGTGCTGCCTCGGAAGACGCCGCCTTGGTTTTCATCAGCTTGAAGATCGATCGTGGCGACCTGCTGATCTCCGCGCCACAGCACAAGTTCCGCCGTCGCTTGAAGGACGGGCCGACCCTCATCGTCCCGCAGCCGCACCCGCACCGCGCGCGACCCGCCGGGCTGATGCACCACCGCCCCGGTATCGATCGACACGAACTGATCGCTCACCTGGTAAGGCGATTCCATCACGTAGCCTGCCAACTGATGCCAGAAACGCTGGTGGTAAAGATCCGCCACTTCGTGACGCCATCGCCACGATTCGTCTGAACCGAGATACAACACCCGCCCCGCACCGAACCGCTGCTCGACCATCACAGGTACACGCTGATCTTCGTCATAGACCGCTTCGACAAGCACCTCACCGGCGCCGGCCGTGACTGAAACCGGGGCAGCCCAATGCGGCGGGGGCAGTGCCTCCCAAAGTTCTCGGTGACCGAGGTCGCCGCTGAGGCGGAGCGCGCTACGCTCCCGGCCGGTTTGCGTGAGCGTGAGACGTGTCGGCAACCGGTCGTCGATTCCGCTTTCGTCCCACGCCACCGGCAGCAGTGGGCCGATCGGCGTCTCCACGTATTCCCGCAGATGTTCACGCTGCCCGTCGACAAAGATGAGCCCGCCGCCTCGGTTCTGCACGAAGTGGCGCAGGTGTTCCATCTCCGCCTCTTCGAGCAACGCAGCCGGCAACTCGCCGAAGATGACCAGGTCATAATCGAAGAGCGATTCACGGTCGGCGGGGAACGCGTGGCGCCCCTCGCCCCGCGTCAGAGTTGAACGCTCAGCGGATGGCCCGGCGATCGCCGTGGTCACTTCCCAGCGACTATCACGTTCGAAGAGATTCCGCAGGTAACGCGTTTCCCACCGCGCCCGGCCATCGACCAGCAGCACGCGATAGGCCCCGCTGATCGCACTGAAGTGGAATGCCTCGGCGTTATTGTCCGCACGCCGTTCGCCCTCGATGGGCCCAACGCTGGCGCTCAGCGAAAGCGGCATGCTGTGAAACTCAACGTTCGGGTCGTCCACCGCCTCAAGCTCGCGTTCCATCATCGGCTCGACGGCCACATCAAAAGCGATGCGACGCCGACCCGAATTCTGCGTCGTCAATTCCTGCTCCCAGACGACCTGCCCGCCGTGCTCCACACGCGCCTTGAACGTCTGACCTGCGGGCATGTGGTCCATAAAGATGATCTCACCCTGCACGCGATCATCACGGAATACATTCTCCGGATGAACCACGTCCATCACGGCAAGGTCGGCTGCTGGGACCGTCGATCCGACGCCGACGGTGAACAGCGGCATCTGCTGGGCGTTCAGCCGTGTCGCCAGTTGCAGCGGCGAGGGGCCATCGTTGTGCTGGCCGTCACTGATGATCAGGACGGCGGTGCGCTCCTCCGCAGGTTCGGCGGCGTCAGTTGAAGCGTCGGCCACGGGAACGACGGTCACGTCATCGTCGGTATCCTCTCCAGCCTCATCCGCCGTTCGACGGAGGCCGTCACGCAACCGGCCGACGCGTGATTGGGCACCGCTCGTCAGATCCGTCCGTGCCGCCACAGCCTCGGCAGTGAACGCGCGCGGCTGGTCGGTGGCTTCGCCCGACGCCCACAGACGATGCACCTCACTGCCGTCGAGCGTGAGCAGTTCCACATGATGGTTACCCGCAAGCTGGTCGAGCAGGCCGCGCTCCTCAGCAAGCAAGAGCGCTTCAACGCGCTGCCAGCGTGACATGCCGTCGAACTGCGCGATTGCCCGCTGAATCGCACCGCCGCCCGTCTCGGCGACCTCCGCTGCGTAGGACTGGAAAGCAAGGCGAACCGTCGCTTCGTACCGATCGGCGAGCGTGCCGAGGTTCAGCAAGGCCTGCCGTGCCTGCTCCGCGTCGTCAGCACTTTCGATGTCACGCCCGGCAAGCGCAACGGCTGGCGACACAAGCTCACCGCTGAACTCAGCGAGCAGTTGGTCGAATGACAGCGTCGCGTCGTCGCCACTCCGCCGGGCCGGCGACAGATGCTCACCGGGGATCGGCCGCTGCATCGTCGCGTCGGGAAGTTGCCAGCCGACGCCGACATGGTCCTCGCCACTGCCTTCCTTGTGGCGAACCTCAATGTAGTACCGTTGCCCCGCTTCAAGGGCGATGGGTTCGGAGCGGGCGTCGCCGTCGGGCCAGTCGCCGGGCTGCGTATGGCTCTGAACGTGGGCGATGCGGCGGGCATTATCGGGCTCGGCATCGGTCGAAAGATAAAGCTCCGACTGATCGTCACTCGCGACCCAGAAGCGGTAGCTGCCGCTCGCCGGCGGATGCACATAACCGCGAAGCCGCTGCGCGTAATTGTCGCCCCAGTTTTGCGGAGCCGCGAACTGCTCGACAGCGTCGTGCCCGTCGGGTTCAGCGTCGAATGCCGCGTCAGCGCCGGCAAGATCGCTCCCGCCGAGCTCAAGCCACCATTCTCGCAAGATGCTCCCCTGCGGCTTCGGCTCGTCCACCATCTGACGAGGCGCCGCTTCACCCAGCGCCGCGTTCGCCTGCTGAACGTGTGCCTCGAAGCGCGTGATGGCCTGCCGCAACTCGGCTGCGGACTGCGTCGGCCGCCGCGCTTCAGCCGCCGTGCGACGCGCCTCGCCGAGCGAATCGGCCACCTCCGCCAGCGCGACATCGAACGCGCCGTCGGGGATCCAGCCCCGGCTCGCTGCGGTCAGCAGCTTCCGATCAACCGTCATGTGCGCATCACCGACGGCCATGGACTCCGAGCCATCCACGAAAATCAGCACCCGCCCCAACTGCCCGATCACCTGCCGATGGTGCAGCACCGGACCGGTCAGCATCAGCAGCAACATCAGCACGACCATCGCCCGCAGGCCCGGCAGCACCAGAGCGATCCCGCGTGATGCCCCCCGCCGAACCTCACGGCGGTACATCCACCAGGCTCCCACCGCGGCCAGAATTGCCAGCAGCGCCCCGGGCAGCAGCGGAATATCGCCGACGAATCGTAGGTCCATCTACGCCCTCCCCTTCGCGAAGCGCTGCTGAAAGAACATCTCCAGGAACAGCATCGCCAGCGCCGCCAGCAGCACCGCCTTCCAGAGCTCGCGGCCGTGTCGGCGATGATGATCCAAAGCCGCGTAGCCCTCGGCCGACTGCACCACCTCCGCACCGAACTGCTCGGCAAGCTGTTCGAGTTCGTCGGCATTCAGCTGCTGAAGCGCCGACTCGCGGCGGGAGGTCGTGGCCACAAAATGGATCGGATCCGCCTCGGGCACATGCAGCACGTAAAGCCCCGGCCGACGCGTGCGACGGAATGCGACGATCGCGCGGCCGTTCCGCGCCTCCGCCTTCACTGCGTGCCGCCCCCCCTCCGGGTCAATCAGCGTCAGACGCTCACCCGCCAACTGCTCGGGAAGGAACGCCACGATCGGCCGCCCCGCTTCCACGTTCCGCGAAGGGTCCGCCGTGGTCGCCAGGTGCGTGACCATCTCCTGCATCAGCCCCACGAAAAACGGTCGCACGGGAAAGTTGTTCCAATCCGCATCCGCGGTGGTGGCAGCTTGGATGATCGCCCCGTCGCCCAGTCGCCGCTCAACCCAAAGCGGGTCGCCGTTTTCCAGCCGGGCCATGATTGTCACATCGCGATCATCAGTCGCAGCCTCAGCCGAGCGACCCAGCCGATACCACTGCTGCACCTCACCGTCGGTCAGCTTGCCTTGCTGCGGATCGTTGAACGTTTCGAGCGCGGCATGCTCGAACCGTTGGGCGACCAGGGACATCGGTTCTGCGTCGTCTGCCTCTTCATCGCCGCCCACCAGCTGTTGCATCTGCATCGGAAGCAGGCCTGCCTCGGCAGCAAACACGTCGTTGTACCAGTCGAAATCGATGCGGTCGCCGGGGAACACCATCAGTCCGCCGCCGCCTTCGACGAATTGCCGCAAGCGATTAAGCGTTTCACCGCCGAGCTGTTCCACGTTCGCCAGCACCACCACGCGCACCGCATCAAGGTCAGCCTCGGCCAAGGCGTCGGGGTTCACGACCTGCGTTTCGATGAGGTCCGCAAGCCTCGCCGCACCCGCCGCCGCGTAGGGTTGCAGGGCGATTTCGAGGAACGCCGTTTCGCTTTCCAGCAGCTGCGCGCGCCGATCGCCGTCGACCAGCAACACCGGAATCTTCTCCAGCACCGCCACGGCCTTCTGCAGCGTGTTGTCCGATCGCAGGGCGTCGGCTGCTTCCACGGCGACCTCGATCAGCTGCGAACCGGGCTCCTCAAATTCGACGCTGAAGAGCACCTGGTTCTGCTCATTGGGACCAAGCGGAATCTGCGTCACGCCCCGCTCTTCCCCATCCACACGACAGTAAATGCGCAGCGTCTGATACCCCTGATCGCCGTAGTTCCGGATGCGCGCCCGCACGTTGACCGACTGCCCCACCCCCACCACCCGCCGTGAAAGCTGTACATCTTCGACGGCCACGTTGTCCGTCACCTCCGCACCAACGTGCATGAACGTCAGCGAAGGGCGGACGCGCAAACTGCCCAGCAGCTCGATAAGCCGTTGGCGTTCAGGCGAATCGACGTCCTCCCAATCGTGACGTTGAAAATCGCTGACGATCATCATGTCCCGCTTGGCGTGGCTCATCGGCGCTATCGTGGCGGCGGCAAAGCTGAGCGAGCCCGCAGCGTCGGCGGGGCCGAACCCAGCAGTCAAACTGCGCAGGTGTTGCGTGAGGTTCGCCGTGTCGTACGTCGGTTCATCCAGCAGCGACTCGACGCCGCCGCCCATCAACAGCACCGCTGCATCGGACCCGCGCCGAAGCTGACCGAGCACCGCGGCACTCTCGTCGACAGCCTCCGCGAAGTTGCTACGCCCCGTGCCGCCGGCGTCCATCGAATAGCTGTTGTCGAGCATCACGATCATTGAGCTCGCCGTCTCGCCGGGAAGCGGTTGCCAGCCGGTCATCACCGGCCGCGCCATCGCCAACGCAAGCAGTACCGGAATCGCGCACCGCACCAGCAGCAGGATGATCTGCTCGATTTTTATCCGTTTACGATTCACCCGCACCACCTGCTCCAGCAGGTGCATCGCGCCCCATTCAACCTTGCGGAAGCGCCTGCGGTTGAACAGGTGGATGATCAGCGGAACCGCCAGTGCCGCCACCCCGCCCAAAAGCATCGCGTTCAGGAACGTCATTTCGACCTCCTGCGGAACGCGAGATACTTCGCCAGAGCGTCGGCGAAGGGTTCATCGGTCACCATCGGCACCAGATGAATGCGATGGCGATAGCAGCCGGCCTTCAACTCCTCGCGGTAGTTCGCAAGGTTCTCCAGGTACGCCTGCCGCAAGTGCGCGGGATCGACCATGTGCCGGTGCCCCGCCGTTTCGATCGATTCGAACTGCGTCCACTGCTTGAAGGGAAACTCCAACTCATCGCGATCCCAAATTTGAAAGATCACGATGTCATGCCGCTGATGGCGAAAAGCAGCGAGGGCGCGCATCATCTCCGGCACGTCGCCGAAGCAGTCGGAAATGATCACCAGCAGCCCCCGCCTGGAGAGTTTCGGCACCAGGTCGCGGAAGACTTTGCCGACCTCGGTTTCCCCGCCGGGCTGGGTCGTTTCGAGTTCGCCGATGAGATTTTTCAGGTGAGCCGGGCGGGCGCGAGGCGGAATGTACCGTCGCATCTTGGTATCGAAGGTGACCATCCCCACCGCGTCCTGCTGCTGGAGCATCAGGTACGAAAGCGTGGCGGCGAGGCGGATGGCGTAGCCGTGCTTCGTGTACTCAGCCGTGCTGCCGCGGTACCGCATGGAGCCGCTGACATCGACCAGCAGCGTGGCCCGGAGGTTCGTTTCCTCCTCGTATTCCCGGATAAAAAGCCGATCGCTCTTGCCCCACGCCTTCCAGTCCAGGTAGCGCAGCTCATCGCCCGGCACGTACTGGCGGTGCTGTTTGAACTCGACCGAAAAGCCCTTGTGAGGCGACCGGTGCAGACCGCTACAGAACCCCTCGACCACCTGCCGCGCCAGCACCTGCAGGTTCCCGAGCTTGCCCAGGTCGTTCGGCTTAAGATATTCGCCAACTTCCGCCATGCTGCATGTCCCCTGGCCCCCTACCGTTCGCCGAACCCAGCGTCACGTTCGAGCCACGCGATCAGACCACACGTGCCGCCGCACCGCGAGGCGTTTCCCGCAGCAGCCTTTGGATGATCGCGTCCACGGTGATCCCCTCAGCCTCCGCGTTGAACGTCGGCACCAGCCGATGCCGCAGCACCGGTGTCGCCAACGCTTCCACGTCATCAAGCGTCACGTGGTATCGGCCACGCAGCACCGCACGCACCTTCGCGCCCAGCACCAACTGCTGACACGCGCGCGGCCCGGGCCCCCATTCGACCAGCTCATTGATGAAGTCATGCGCTTCCGGCTCGTTCGGCCGCGCCCGCCGCACCACCTCCAGCACCCAGTCCAGCACATGATCAGGCACCGGCACCCGCCGCACCGTTTCCTGGCAGGCGATGATCTGCTCGCCCGTCATCACCGGCTCCAGGTGAGCTTCGAAGCGGCTCGTCGTCCGCTGGATGATCTCCCGCTCCTGCTCCCGGTCCGGATAGCGCACGACGACGAGGAACATGAACCGATCCCGCTGCGCCTCAGGCAACGGATACGTCCCCTCCTGCTCGATCGGGTTCTGCGTGGCCAGCACGAAGAACGGCTCGTCAAGCTTGTACGTCGTCCCGCCGATCGTGACCGAGTGTTCCTGCATCGCCTCCAGCAGAGCCGCCTGCGTCTTCGGCGGCGTGCGGTTGATCTCATCAGCCAGCACCATCTGCGCGAACAACGGCCCCCTCTCAAATACCAGCTCACGATGCCCCGTCGTCTTATCTTCCTGAATGATGTCCGTCCCCGTCACGTCCGCAGGCATCAGGTCGGGCGTGAACTGAATCCGCCGAAAACTCAGGTGCATCGCCTCGGCAAGCGACCGCACCATCAGCGTCTTCGCGAGCCCCGGAACCCCCTCAAGCAGACAGTGCCCCCGCGCCAGCATCGAAATCAGCAGCTGCTCCACCACATCGTCCTGCCCGACGATGATCTTGCCCATCTGGTGGCGGATCTTCTCGTAAGCGTCCACCAGCAACCGCGCCCGGGCCGCGTCGTCCGTGGGCACACCCTCAAAACCATCGCTCTCGTTGGGCACAGTCGCATCTCCTGCATAAAGGGAGCCAAAGCGGACCACCGACCAGCGCACGCCGCCATCTTCGGATATTGTACCCTACCGCAGCCCATCAGAGCCCGTCAAAATATATCATTCGTTTATCCGGCGCGTTGCAGCGCCTCCCCTGCCGCAGGATCGCTATAAACCATGTAATAGACGCGTTCAGCCGCCGTCCACGTCCGGCACGGTCACCTGGATTTCGCTGCCGCGGCCGATTTCGGATTCGATGCGCATCTCGCCGCCGACGGACCTGATCCGTTCGCGGATGGTGAACAACCCCAGACGTCCGTCCTCGACAACCGTCACGCTCGCAGGATCGAACCCCTTCCCCGAATCGCTCACCGTCAGCCGAATCAGCGTCCCCTCACGCACCACCCCCAGCGTCGCCCGGTTCGTCCCGGCGTGCTTCACCACGTTGAACAGCAACTCCCGACACGCGCAAAACAGCGGATAGCGCAGCTTCGCGTTCGCAGGCTCAGCCTCCGGGTCCACCTCGAGATCGATCTCCAGATCATGATTCTTCGCGTACCACCGCTGTGCCCAGTGCAGGGCCGGCACCAGCCCCTCCTGAAGCACCGGCGGGCTCAACTCGTGACTGAGATTCCGCGTCGTCTGCATCGCCTGCTCAAACAGCGCGTCCAGATGCTGAACGTCACTGTCGATCTCTTCGCCCGTTCGGCCGCCGGCCAGCCGAAGCCGATTGAACGCCATGCGCGCCGCTGCCAAAATTTGCTGCAGATCATCGTGAAGCACCCCCGCAATGCGCCGGCGTTCCTGCTCCTCAGCCTGATACAGATCGAGCGAGAGTTTGTGCAGCTGCGCCGCCCGCCGCTCCGCCAGTGCCGTTCGCTCGGTCACGCGCCGTTCAAGTTCCGCGTTGAAAGCTTCAAGCTTCCGCTGCGTATCGCGAAGCTCCGTCACGTCCCGCTCGGTCACCGCGATCGCCGTCGGCTGATCCCGCTCATCACGAAGCACGCTCACGGTCGACGAGACGATCAGCTTTCGCCCATCCTCACAGACCCGGTGCATATCCCGCGAACCGATCTCCCGACCCTCCCCAAGCCTGCCAAGCATCGCCTCCACTTCGTCCTGATACTCCGGCGGCACAATGTCGCGCACGTTCATCGCGTCCGCCTCCGCTTCCGACCAGCCGTACATCGCCGTCGCCCCGCGATTCCACTCACGAATATTGCCCTGGAAATCCAGCACGATCACCGCGTCGTTCGAATCACGCACCACCGTTGCCAGCCGACGCTCCCGCTCCTCCGCCTGCTTCAGTTCCGTGATGTCGGTGAACGTCACGACCGTCCCCTCGATCCGATCGTCCTGCGTGCGGTACGGCAACACCCGCCGAATGCACCATCGCCCGTCGTCCGTCCGGATCTCCCGGCTGATCGGCACCAGCTTCTCCATCACCCGCTTCGCATCCTCGAAGAGGTGTGGATCCTCAAACTTGCGGACGAAGTCCGTCAACGGCCGCCCCACATCCGACGCCACCACCGAAAGCAGATCCCGCACCGAAGGCGAGAACCACCGAAGGTGGAAATCCCCATCCAGGAAAATCGTCGCGACATCGGTGCTCGCCAACAGGTTTTGCAGGTCGTTATTCGCCGACTCCAGTTGATCGACCTTCGTATGAAGCTGCTGATTGACTGTCGTCAATTCTTCGTTGAGCGACTGCAACTCTTCCTTCGAAGTCTCCAACTCCTCGTTCGTCGATTGAAACTCCTCGTTCATCGAGCTGAGTTCTTCGTTAGTGGCCTTCTGCTCCTCGTTCGCGTTCTCCAGATCTTCGATCGTGCTCTCTAGTTCCAGCCTCGTATTGCGAAGCTCATCCTCGAGGGTCTGGACGGCGTCACTGCCGGGGGCCAGCGGCTTCGCCTTCGTCGGCTCCTGTTGCTGCTGGGTGCCAGATGCGTCGGCGTCTTCGAACACCACCAGCACAAACTCATCCGCCCCGCCATGCAACGGCATCCCCGTCAGTCGCGTGGCCACCCATGCCCCATCACGCCGAACGCGTGCCGATGTGTCGACGACCCTGCGTTTGTTCTCAAAAGCTTGGAGCACCACCTGGCGCAGCTTGAACCGCAACCCCTCACGCGCCATTTCCAGCACGCTCGCCGTCCGCTCACCCGCCGGCTGCGTCAGGTAACGATCGGTCGGCCCGTGAAAATAAAGCGCCTCCATGCTCCGCGTCACCAGCACCGCCGCCGGCGCATAAGCCGTTGACAGCGTGCGATGCACCAGGCGATCCAGCCGCGACTTGGTGTCCACGCCGCCGCCTCGGTAATGCTGAAGATCACGCTTCGGGACGGATCGTCCGTAAACGGGAAAGTTCACCAGTTCGTGCCGCGTCGGTCCGAGCCTTCGAAAGATGCGCCATTTTTTCGAGACGGGCTGGAACAGGTCCGGCTGCTGACTGGTCGTCTCGCTCGTGCCGAGGAACAGATACCCGCCCGGCCGCAGCGAAAAATGCAGCAGCGCCAGCACCCGCGCCTGCGCTTCAGGCTCAAGATAGATCAGCAGATTACGACACGAGATAAGATCCAGCTGCGAAAACGGCGGATCCTGAATCAGATTATGCGAGGCAAAAATCACCGACTCGCGAACGCTTTGGCGGATCTTGTACGACTCGTCCCGCTTCTCGAAATAACGGACCAACAGTTCGCCTGGCAGGTCCGCCTCGATGCTATCGGGGAACCGGCCCTCGCGCGCCTGCTGCAGCCGCAGCCCCGCCATGTCCGTGGCGAACACCTTGATCTCGCCCCGATGCTTCGCCTTCCGCGCCTGCTCATGCAGAAGCATCGCGACCGAATAAGCCTCCTCACCCGAGGAGCAGCCCGGCACCCACACGCGGATCGCCTGATCAGGCTCAGAGTCCGAAACCAGCTTCTCGAGAACCTCCTTCTCCAGCGTCTGCCACGCCTCGGGGTCGCGCAGGAAACTGGTGACGCCGATCAACAAATCTTCCGCCAGCGCGTTCGCTTCGTTCGGATCGTTGCGGAGCACCTGAAGGTACTCCTCGAAGTCGGTGATATGCCTCAAGCCCATCCGTCGCATGGTGCGCCGCAGCAGCGTGTTCTTTTTGTAGGCCCGCAGCTCACGCCCGGTCCGCGCCCGCAGCAGCGCCAGGATGTTCTCCAGATGTTTCCACTGCTGATCGTCAGGCTTCTGCTCCCCGTCGCCCGACTCCACCTGCCGCAGATACGGATGCCGCGCGTACCCTTCCAGAACGCCCGGCATCTGCTCAACAGGCAGAATTTGATCGACGGTCCCCGTGGCGATCGTGTGCCGGGGCATGTTGTCGTACTTCGCTTCAAGCGGATCCTGCACCAGCACGATGCCGCCGGCGATCTTGATATCGCGCACGCCCATCGACCCGTTGCCGCCCGTGCCCGACATCACAATCGCCACCGCCCGCGGCCCGCACGCCTCAGCAAGCGATCGGAAAAACGCGTCGACCGGCTTCCGCAGCAGCCGTTCCTCAGGCAGGCCCGACAGGCACAGCGTCTCGCCGGTCAGTTCAAGCACCTTGTCCGGCGGAATCACATACACGTGGTCGGGCTTGATCTGAACCGCAGCCGTCACCTCTGCCACCGGCATGTCCGTCCAGCGGGAAAGAATCTCCGCGAGGTGGCTCTTCCGATCGCGCTGCAGGTGCTGAATCACCACGAACGCCATGCCGGGCTTCGCAGGCACCGCTTTGAAAAACGATTGCAATGCTTCGATGCCGCCCGCCGAAGTGCCGATGCCGACCACGGGAAACGTCCCACCTCCCGCGGCTGTCACCGAACTGTCGCGACCAGTGCTATTGTCTTGCGCGCCGTCAGTCATGGTACTGATTATACGCTTTTCATCGGGATTTCACCCCGTCAGCCATCCCCTGATATGGGCGGCCACGGTCTCACTCCCGCCGCTGCTGCCGCCGGCGATCACTGCCTTTACGTTCGGCGCGTCCGTCGTGGGATTCGGCATCATCAGTCGGTCGATCCGGGCGCTGGCCGCGCTGCATCCCGCGCGGTCCGAGATGCGGTCGCTGAAGGTGCAGCCTCTGCATCCGATGCATCCTCAGCCGCCGCGCATCGCCCGCGCCCTCATGCCGCCGGCCCCGGTCCGCGTGCAACTTCGCCCGCTGTTCATCGGTCAACACTTCGGAGATGCGCTCGCGCTGCTCCGCCATGATCTCCGCGATGCGCAGCCGCTGACCAGGCGTGAGGTCCAGCTCCCGCAGCCTCGCCGGCATCCCCCGCTGAAGATGGCGGCGCATCGGTGCGCCGTGCCGAACACCTGGTGCGATCCGCTCCGCACGGCGACGATGGTCCGAACGTCGACGCTCAAGGTCGGCCTCGGAAGCGCGCGAGCCTTCAATCCGCCGTTGCCGAAACTCCTGCATCCGCCGCTGGGTGGGCGAGAGTTCTTCACGCTCAGCCGGCGCCGATCGCCGCGCCTCCGCACGCTCTGAACGCTCCGCCCCGTCGGACTGCGCCAGGACGCCCGTCGTCGTGAAAAGCAATGCAAGTGCCGCGACACTGAGTACGGAATTCGTGAGAAAACGCATGATGCCGTCCCTTCGTTAGAAGCTGAGGGGGGAGATGAACCTTGGAAGCACGGCGAACGCGTTACGCTCGTCCACCTATCTAACGCTGCATCCATTTCTTTATTGCCCCGCTACCGCCCGCGCCCCCTCAAGATCGGCCAGTCGCCCCCGCCTCGATCGTCCAGTTCGGCTGCAGCCGCGAACCCGTCACGCGCAGCGACCCGTCGTCGTAAAGCGACAACATCCCGTACGCACTCGACGCAAGCCCCGGCCCCTCCACCATCGCCACCTGCGTGCAATAGTGGATCCCGTTGATCTGCTGATACGCGTCGCGATGGCTGTGGCCCTGAAAGACAGCCACGACCCGCTCCGAGTCCTCCAGCACCTTCCGAACCTGCGGCGCATTTTTCACACTGTGATTGCCCGCATCGTCAAGATGCTGGTGCGCCAGAATCACCACCGGATGATCCGTCGCCTGCAACTGCTGCTCAAGCCACGCCACCTGCTCATCAGGGATGTTCGGATCCGTCCACTCAAAGTTCCGCCGGCCGTACGGCTCGCCATCCGAACGAAAACATGCGTCGAGGATGATGAAGCGAAATCCGCCCGCGTCGAACGCAACATGCGGCTGATCAAGCGCCGTGTTCTCGATGAACTCGCCCTTGGTCAGCCCGTCGACGCAGTGGTTGCCGAGCACGTAATGCCGCTCGCACCGCAGCCGATCCAGCACCCGCTCCACCGTTTGCAGGTGGGCCACTTCTTTCTCGAGATCGTCACCGCTGTCGATCAGGTCGCCTAGCGTCGCCACGAACGCCGGCTTCTCATCATTGAAATGCTTTACCGCTTCGCCGAGTTTCGCCAGACTATCCTGATAATGCCGACTGCCACGCGTCGGCTTGTCCGCATAATGAATGTCGGTCACGAGCCCGACCCGTAACCGGGGCGATGCCGCCTCCGCTGCGAGCAACCGCGAGCCGCTCGCCAGACCGCCGAGCACCAGTGTCGAATTTTGGATGAACGCGCGTCGCGACAGAGTCGATTGCATGTCCCGCTCCTGCTTCGTGAGGCGAAAAGCGCACGCCCGAAGGCACTATCTACAGCAGCGGCGTCACCCGATCACAATCGAGGACGTCAGTTGATGGCGATGACGGAGGTGATCTCCGGCACGCGCGCTTTGACGTTGTTTTCGATGCCGTGCTGAAGCGTCATGCTTGAAGAGGGACAACCGACACAGTCGCCGTGGAAACGGATGCGCACGACGTGCTCGGGCGTGATGTCGACAAGTTCAATGTCGCCGCCGTCGGACTGAACCGAGGGGCGGATCATTTCCAGCACTTGCTGCACGCGATCATGCATGCTTGATTGAACGTTGGCGGAGTCGGCCGACATGGGAAGTCTCGAAACAGAAGATTGGCGAGGCCGTAGATTGAATTCATTTTACGCGCACGGACCGCCCGATGCCACCAGCACCTTTAGCGGGCGATCGCAGACCGCCACTTCCCCTCTTTTGCCCGGGAGGACAGCCCGGCTCTGTTGCCGCCCGCTTCACCGCAACAACCGCAACACATCCTGATGAATCCGACCGTTGCTCGCGAGCAGCGGCATGCTCTCGATATCAAACGGCCGAATGGACTCGCCTTGCAGATTCGTCACCGTGCCCCCTGCTTCGCTCACGATCAGCGCCGCCGCTGCCCAGTCCCAGACCTTCAGCCCCGCGTGAAGGTAGGCATCGGCGTAACCGCCCGCCACGCTGCAGAGCCCGAAGACGGCGCTGCCGTGGCATCGAATCTGCCCTGCCGCGCCGAGGATACCGGGCGACATCGCCACGATGCGCTCGCGATAATCGGGCCTGCCGAAATCCATCTCAACCTGCGCCAGCGAAACCTCCGCCACCTCGGACACGCGCGTGGGAGAACCGTTACGCCACGCCCCGCCGCCCCGCTGGGCCGTGAACGTCATCGCCAGTTCAGGGAACGCCACGCCGCCCGCCTGGAGTTCATTACGATGGGCGAATGCGATGGAGACTCCGAACGCGCCGAGCGCACCGTGAACGAAATTGTGCGTGCCGTCGATCGGATCAATGATCCAGCAGCGGGCATCGCGATCGTCGGGGAAGCGATCCATCCCGTTTTCTTCGGCCACGATCTTGTCGTTGGGGAACTCAGCCGCGATCGCCTGCTCGATGCGCCGCTGCGCCTCGCGATCGATTTCCGTGATCAGATCGACCGGGTCCGCCTTGCTCGCCACCTGCATGGCCACGCGATCGCCCCGGCTGGCGGCCACGTACGCACCGATCTCCGGGAGCAGTCTTTCAATGAAGGCAACTTCTCGCATTATTTTCGGTCCCACTGCGGCAGGTTGAATCAGATCGGGCAGCCGCATGGGGCGATGAACGGGCCGGAGGGCACTTCGCCGAGCGGGTTTCCGTCCAGTCGGAACGGTACGGGATTCGGGCCGAGGCCGCTCATGCCGTAGTCGCCATCGGCGTCGGCGGGGTCGCCGGTCGCGGTATCGTTCGCCAGGGCGTCGAACCAGTACCAGTGGCCCGATTCGCGCTGCAGTTGTTCGTGGTTCAGCCTGGTCACGCTGCCGTCCATCATCGCCACGTTTGCGCCGGCGGTCCCCGGATGGCGATAGCCTCGTGCCGCATTGTGTTCAGGTGAAGCGAACCAGTTCGTGAGCCCGTTGGTCGACCACACCCCGAACCCATCGGACGTCACCGCAGTTTCCAACGGCGAAACCGAATGCTCCGCGATCGCGATGATCGAAGCCGGGCTCTGCACACGCTGCGGATTAAAGTTCCAGTTGCCGAACTGCATCGCCCCGTTCAGAGCATACGACGCCTCGTCCGCGTGCGCGTCGGCATCGTCAGGCATCGCCTCACTGCAATGAAGCAGATGACGCTGACCCGGCAGATGCGATTCGAGACGGTCGCGCCAACTCACCGGATCGGCTTCGGAATAGACGGATGTGAATCGGCCGTGATCCACGGCGTAGGTCTGCTGTGCCTGAAAAAGCTGACGCAGGTTGCTGCGGCAGACCGTGTCCCTTCCCGCCGCCCTCGCCGATGCCAGCGCGGGCAGAAGGAAACTCGCCAGCAGGGCGATAAGCCCCACCACCACCAGCAGTTCAATCAATGTAAAGCCGCGTTTTGACATGCGATACCCTCGGGCTGGACGCGTTGGACCACCGAGGTTATCGCCATGCCGCCGCGGGGTCAACGCAAACCTCGTCAGCGTCAGTGCGGCATTTCGTCGGGCTTGGGAAGCACGACATCCCGCGCCAGGCCCACCTTCTCGAGCAGGCGGATCGTCCAGTACGTCACATCCAGCTCATACCACCGCAGCCCATGAGCGGCTGACCGCTGGTACGCGTGATGGTTGTTGTGCCAGCCTTCGCCGAAGCTCAGCAAGGCCACCCACCACAGATTGGTCGAGCGATCCTTCGTCTCGAAGTTGCGGTAGCCCCACGTATGGCTTGCCGAGTTGACGAACCAGGTGCCGTGATAGACGACCACGGTGCGAAGCGCGACGCCCCACACCAGCCAGGACATGCCGCTGGCGGAGATCCCCGCCGCCGCCGCCGCTTCGCCGCCGAAGTACAACACGGGGATGAGCAGCAGGTTGGGGATCCAGAAGAACTTATTCATGATCCGATGACCGGGATCGCGCAGCAGGTCCTTCGCGGCATCGACGCCCTTACGGCCGTCCTCCGCTTCCTTATGCAGGCACCACACCGCGTGCGCCCACGTGAAGCCGTGGTTAGGCGTATGTGGATCAAGATCCTCATCTGAGTGCGCATGGTGGATCCGGTGCACGCCGACCCACTGCACCGGCCCGCCCTGCCACGCCAGACAGCCGCAAAGCGTGAGGAAGTACTCAAACCACTTGGGCGTCTTGAATGACCGGTGCGTGAGCAGCCGATGGTAAGTCAGCGTGATGCCGATGTTCGCCGTCAGCCACATGAACACGAAAAACAGGACCAGACCGGTCCACGTGAAATAGCTGGGCACGAACGCCAGAAGCGCGGCAATGTGCATGCCGCCGATACCGAGCACCACAGACCAGTCGAGCCGGCTCCATGTAATGCCACGTTTTTTAAAAGGGGTAGATCCTTCAGCCTTTGGAGTAACCTGAGACATGCCGAGATTTCCTTGATTGTGCCTTGAGGGCTCGACCGGTCCCAACGGGAGCCCGACGACAAGCTAAAGGGGGACATTGGTGATTGAATCCCGCCTCGTGGCGGTTTTTGATAAGCTTAGCACTTCGTCGGGTCGCGACAAGCCCGAGCGACAATAAATTTAATACGGGTGCTGTTTACGCCGGCGAGGCCCCTCGGCTCACCGCCTCCGCTCACGCGCCTAAACCGGCCAAACCGCCCCGCTTTTGAACGCCCAAGGCTGGGACCGGTCCGCGCAGACGGAGGCAAACCGGGATCAAGGCCCGGATATTTTCCGCTGTGGACATGGGGTGCCCGTTGGATCCTGCCTATCATGAACCACTGGATCGGGGCGGTCGGTAGTTGGAGCGAAACACCTTTTCTCAGCACGCTGCACGTCGACGCGAAGTAAATCGTTCCCGCCGAACCAGCGTCACATACTGAACCTTCAGTTGCTTGCCACGTCGACCGCCCCGCCGTTTTTCGTTACCATCCCCCGGTCCCTCGCCGCCACCAGCGCCGCGGCTTCCTAACCTCCACTGATTCCAAAGGCTAAACACCGCATGAGCACCGCTACCATCGAAACCGACAAAGGCACCATCGCACTTCAGCTTCACGACGATAAAGCCCCCAAAACCGTCGAGAACTTCATCACGCTGGCGAAAAAGGGCTTCTACGACGGCCTCAGCTTCCACCGCGTCATCGAAGATTTCATGGTCCAGACCGGCTGCCCGCAGGGCACCGGCACCGGCGGCCCCGGCTACACCTTCGAGGACGAAATCCACCCCGACCTCAAGCACGACCAGCCGGGCATCCTCTCCATGGCCAACGCCGGCCCCGGCACCAACGGCTCCCAATTCTTCATCACACACGTCGCCACACCCTGGCTCGACGGCAAACACACCGTCTTCGGCAAAGTCACCGAAGGTCAGGACGTCGTCAACGCCATCACCCAGGGCGACACGATGAAAAAAGTCACCATCAACGACTAACCCCCCCCCGTCCCCCCACCTTCGCCCGCCGGCCCCCCATCCCCGTTAGCGGGCGATCGAAGATCGTCACTTCCGACCCGGTCATCCCAATGACCGGGTCTTTTAATGCGCGCCCCCCCCGCCCTCCCCTCCCCCAAATCACACCTCATCCATCACAAATCACAAATCCCGCCTCCTATCATGACGCATGTCCAGAAAACAGCCGATTCTGATGTGCACGCCCGACCATTTCGCCGTCGAATACGTGATCAATCCGTGGATGGAAGGACAGGTCGGCCGGGCCAAGCAGCCCGTCGCCGCCGGGCAATGGGAGAAGCTTCACAGCGTGCTCGATCAGGTCGCCGCCGTCGAGCTCATGCCCCCCGGCGAGCATCTGCCGGACATGCCCTTCGTCGCCAACGCCGGCCTCGTCCTCGGCGATACCTTCGTCCCCTCCGTCTTCCGAGTCCCCCAGCGCTCCCCCGAAGTCCCCCTCTTCGAAAAGTGGTTCGACGACCACGGCTTCAACATCGTCCGCCTTCCCGATGACGAATTCTTCGAAGGCGAAGGCGACGCCCTCTTCTGGCCCGGCCAGAACACCCTCTGGGCTGGCTACGGCGTCCGAAGCTCCCTCGAATCGCACCGAAGCCTTTCCGAAATCTTCAACGTCGAAGTCATCAGCCTCCGCCTCGTCGACGAACGCTTCTACCATCTCGATACCTGCTTCGTGCCCCTGCCCGACGGCCGCGTGATGTACTACCCCGCTGCCTTCGATGAACCCTCCCTCAAGGCCATCGCCCAACGGGTCCCCCGCGAACACCGCCTGGAGGTCAGCGAAACCGACGCCAAGCGTTTCGCCTGCAATGCCGTGCGCGTCGGCCGCCACATCGTCTGCAACTACGCCAGTGACGAGCTGCGCGAACGTTTGGAATCCTGGGGCTATACCGTTCATGCGACCGCCATGGATGAATTCATGCTCGCAGGCGGAGCCGCCAAGTGCCTCTCCCTGCTGCTCGAACAGGACGTGCCGCACGTCCCTGAAACCGAGAAGCCGCTTGAGCGCATCGTCTCAAAAATCCGCGATACCGAGGTCGAACTCCGTGGCCATCTGCTGGACTCGGGCCTGATGAACCGCACCCTCGACGCCGTCGCCGAGCTAGGCGGCAGCTTCCGCCTGACCACCTTCCAGGCAGGCGAACGCCGCGACCAGGATTCCCTCGCACGCATCCGCGTCAGTGCCCCCTCCGCCGAGCGGCTCGACACCATCATCAACCAGCTCATGGCACTCGGCGCCAAACCCGTCGATGAAGAACACGTCGACGCCCGTCTCCAAACCATCGAAAAAGACGGCGTCGCCCCCGACGATTTCTTCAGCACCACCATCTACCCCACCGACGTCCGCATCAACAGCAAGTGGATCCGCGCCACCCACCAACGCATGGACGCTGTCATCGTCGTCGATCCCGAAGCCCCGTCCGCCCGCTGCGATCTCATCCGCAACCTCAAACGCGGAGAGAAAGTCGTCGCCGGCGTCGCAGGCGTCCGCATGCGCGCCATCCCCACCGCCCACAAAGCCGACGGCGAATTCTCCTTCATGTCCGCCGCTGTCTCCAGCGAACGACGCGTCGAACTCACCGTCGAACAACTCGCGTGGGAGATGGAACGCATCCGCGCACGCAACGGCAAAATTGTCTTCGTCTCAGGACCCGTCGCCATCCACACAGGCGGCGGCACCCACCTCCAACGCCTCATCCGCCACGGCTACGTCCAGGCCCTACTCGCAGGCAACGCACTGCCCGTCCACGACATCGAACTGAACATGTTCGGCACCTCGCTCGGCGTCGACCTCAAACGAGGCGTCGGCGTCCACGGCGGACACTACCACCACCTCCGCGCCATCAACGCCGTCCGCAAAGCAGGCTCCATCAAGGCCGCCGTCGAACAGAACATCATCACCGCCGGCGTCATGTACGAGTGCGTCAAGCACAACGTCCCCTTCGTCCTCGCAGGATCCATCCGCGACGACGGCCCTCTCCCCGACACCATCATGGACCTCGTCGAAGCCCAGCGCCAATACGCCCAGGCACTCGAAGGTGCCGAGATGGTCGTCATGCTCTCGACCATGCTCCATTCCATCGGCGTCGGCAACATGACACCCGCAGGCGTCAAACTCGTCTGCGTCGATATCAGCCCCGCCGTCGTCACCAAGCTCGCCGACCGAGGCTCCGTCGAAAGCGTCGGCATCGTCACCGACGTCGGACTCTTCCTCCACCTACTCGCCGCACGACTCTGCAACACCTGGGGGGGGGGGGGGGGGGGGGGGGGGGGGGGGGGGGGGGGGGGGGGGGGGG
>JBBDRF010000028.1:0-46607 GCA_040905565.1 Phycisphaeraceae bacterium
GGACTTTGCTGCGGTGGGTCCATTTTCAGCGCCGATCTACCCTCTCGAGGTGGGTACCGTTTGCATGCCGATCACCAGCGGGGAAAGCAAGCCAGAGACCTTTGACTTCTTGGGCTTTACCCACATCTGCGGGAAGAAGCGCTGGAGCGGAGCGTTCATCGTGAAGCGGAAAACGTCAGCCAAACGGATGCCCGATTCCAAGGCCGTGGGGGCCGCTCCAGGCTTGAGTGCGCCGGCATGTCGTGGTGAAGATGGAAGGCTACGGCAAACGTGACCCTTGTGTCCATCGGATGTTGTCCTTATCCCAACGAGCTTATTGCGTCGCCTTACCAGGCGGTCCAGCCGCCGTCGACTGTAAGGCATTGGCCGGTCATGTAGGTGGACGCGCTGGAGAGGAGGAACGCGATCGAACCTGCGATTTCATCTTGCTCGCCGACCCGTCCGAGCATGGTGCGATCGGCGAGTCGTTGAACGAACTCTGCTGTGTTCAATCCATTGGGATGAGGGAACGGGCCGGGTGCGATGGCGTTAAAGCGAATGTTCCGCGGTCCGTAGTGGGCGGCCATGTAGCGGACCATCTGTAATATGCCGGCCTTGGCGATGCCGTATTCGACGGGATTAGGTTCCATCGGCGGCTCGTACATGCGCGGGTCCGGCGCGACCATGCCGTACATCGAACTCAATAAGACGACGCTGCCGCCGTCGTTCATCGCCTCGGCCGCGCTGCGAGCAAGCAGGAAGAAGCCTGAAAGATTGACCTTGTTCGCTCTCTCCAGGGCCTCCGCGGTGAGATCGTCGAAGCTCATGCCGCTAGCCGTGGCGACGGCGTTGACCATGCCGTCCAGCCGGCGGTGCGTTTTAATGGTGTCCTCCACCAACTGAGTCACTGATGATTCGTCACCGACTTCCACTGTCCGCAGCGTCACACACGCTTCCGGGGTGGCATCGCGGAGAGCCCGCCCAGCCGCCTCAAGCAAAGGCTCGTCACGATCGGCGATAACTAACGACGCCCCGAGCTCTGCCAGAAGCTTGCAAGCCGGCAATCCCAGATACCCCGCGCCGCCGACGATGAGGAAGCTTTTGCCGCGCAGATCGAACGGATTCGTCACGGACATCAACTTTCGCGAAGTTAACTTATTTGTCGGCATCAGCAGCACTTTCCAGCTTGTTCGGCTCCCACTGCACCCGATATGACATGCCTCGGCGGAGTGTGGCGTCGCCCCTCAACTTGTCCTGCAGAAGGGGGATCTGGTGCTGGTCGTCCAGGTTCAGGGGGCAGCCGCCACGCCGCGTGACCCGATTTCGGCGGTGCTGCACGAGGTAGCGAGGCAGAGGTCGATGGCGTCATCGGGAGGCCGCTTATTGTCCATCGATTGCTGGTAAGTTTAGACGTGGATCATCCAGTTCCAGCTTGTACATGACCTGGTTGTATTCGTAACGCGGGGTGGCGGAGGGATTACCTGAGAACGTGTTGGTGTACGTGCCTTCGAAGTAGATCACGCGACCGCCATCCTGATCGAAAAATGGGTGATGCTTTGGATTGTAGAAATCGTAGCGGTCGTGTGTAAGGATTTGTCGCGCGTGGTTCCACGGCCCCTGCGGCTCGTCGGCCTCGGCGTACCATACCTCGCCCAGGTGCGAGTTTTCTCCGCCGATCTCGACGAAGATCATGATCCACTTCTGGCGGTATTCGTTCCAATAGGTCGAGCCGGTGTGGGCGCGGACGGTGCGCCCGGTCTCCACGTCCCGCAGGCGAATAAGTGCTTCGTCGGGCTGCATGAGGCCCGCGTCGATCAGGCGATCTTGATCGCCTTGGTTCAACGGCGGCGTCCCCTGCTTCCAGCGGTAAACGAGGTTGCCGTCCGTGTCGCGGTCGAGTTGCTCGTCGGCCACGCTCGTGTCCTGAACCAACGGCGTGTAGTGTTCCCACTGACGCGGATCTGAAAATGCCGCCACATCATCCCGCACGCGCGTCATCGCCAGAGGATTGGCGAAGTATATGTACGCATTGCCGTTGGCATCGGCGTGCCGGAACGTGTGCCCCTGTGAGTGCGAAGGCGGGGCGATCTCGAACGTGGTCACGTGATCGAAGATGCCTTTTTGATCGTTCCATCGAGACAGGCCCCACTGATAGGCTTCGAGGCCGTTGCGGATTTTGGTGTAGATGGCATAGAGGCGTTCCTCGCCGTCCTCGTTGACGAAGACGGTCGGGCTGCCCATCCAAGTGGGGCCATCGCCCGGCATCTCTGCGACGGGGCGTACGAAGCCGTCGTCGCGCAGGTAGTAGTCAAAGTCGATGCCTTCGTCGGGATGCAGCCCGTCTTCAGCCGGTAGCGGCGAGGTCGCAGCCGTCGTGTGAAAATTGCCCAACGGGTACGACATCCGGCTTGTATCGCCCCAGAACCAGTGAATTTGTCCTCGGTAGATCGCCGCCAGAACGCTGTCGGAGCCGGCGACCTGGCCGTTAAGGAGCGGCTTGTCGATCGGCGTCTGTCGGTCAAGGCGGACGGCGTGCTCATAGATGCCCGAACCGGTCGTGCGGTACAGCCGCTGTGCGATGTTCCGCCTCTCTAATTGGATCTGCTCGACCTGGCCCGGCTCAACGGTGAACGCCCGGCCGCGGAATCCAAAGCCGTCGCTGGGGTGGTTGTAGCCGTGTGTCGTCACGACCTCGAAATAGACTTGGGTACCGAAGAGCCCCGGATCGTCCACCGCGACCAGTCCCGCGCTATCGGTCACGAACCGGTTGCGGTCGGGCGTCTGCAGCGTCACCAGCGGCACGCCGCGGCCGGTTGCCGCGTCGACCACCTCGATGCCAAAGGATCGGCGTTCGTCGGCGAGCGCTTCCCATCCGGGGACGCTCAAGATGGCCAACATGACCAGGGCCGCAGCGGGTACGCGCGGCCACGCACACTCGTGCATCATGGCCCTGCCTCCGGCGATCGCATTCCCGCCCCCGCGCCACATAGCGGTGACGCTTCGTTGCACAAAACTAAACATGGTCGCCCTCTCTCAAGCGTCTATCGGAGCCGCGTTCGTCCTGAGCATGCTGCATCTGCTAAGATCAAACCACCTTAAAGCGGATTCAGGGAAATACCAGTCACTGCGCAAAAAGGGGCCAAACATGACCGGACTTTTGAAAGCCGAGGCGATGGCAACGGCATTGGCTGGAATAGCAGTCGTGACCGTGTTGAGCATGAGCACGGCCGCTGATCAGTCGCCCGGCGCGTCTTCGCGCCCATCGCCCACGGGTGAAGCCGTCCAACACGTGGCCGCCATTGAAGCATGGGACGAAGCGGCGCTTCAGCGCGGGCGTCAGGTGTACCAGTCGGCCTGCATTGCCTGCCACGGTGCCGATGGGCAGCAGACGATCAACCCCCAGGCCCTGCCGTTCAGCTCGGGCGAGTTCCGGAACGGTGCCGATCCCTACAGCATGTTCCGCACGTTGTCCGACGGGTTCGAGACCATGCCCTCGGTCACCTGGCTGACACCCCAGCAGCGTTACGATGTGATCCATTACATCCGCGAATCCTTTATCCGGGACCAGAACGCCGATCAGTACGTGAGCGTTGACGCGGAATACCTGGCGACGTTGCCCGAGGCTGATGAAACCGAAACCACCGCACCGGCGCAGCCGACGGGCACGCGGGACTACGGCCCGGCACTGGCGTCGCAACTCGGCAGAGAAGTGTCTGCCGCGTTGACAGTCAAGCTCGATGAAAAGACGACCATCAGCTACGACCTGCATCGGATGCGCCTTGTAGGTGCTTGGCAAAACGGCTTTCTGAATCTGGACGCGACGCATCACCAGCAGCAGCGCGGGGAGGGTGTGCCGTTGCCGGACGGACAGCCATTGCCGGGGTTGGAACATTGGCAGTGGGCGCTCGGTGGGAGCTTTGAAGCGGACTCGGAGAGGTTGCTGCCGCGTCGCCCAGCCCCTCCGGATTGGATGCGCTATCGGGGTCGGCATGTCCACGGCGATCGCAGCGTCCTCTCCTATGACATCGCAGACCGCCATGTGCTGGAGTTGCCGGAGGCCCGGCCGCTTGGAAAGGGCACGGCGATCGTCCATACGCTTGAAATCGCGCCCGGCGAGGAGCCGCTGAAGCTCGCGGTAGGCAAGATCGAAGGCGAGGTCGGCCCCGTGGCAGGGTTGCTGGCGTTAGATGGTGAGCCGACCGGACAGCGCCAAGGTCCTGTCGCCGATCAGTTGGCCCTGGTGACCGGAGAACTGAAGGGTGTCAGCAGTGCCGCGCGGTACGCCGCTGATGCCGAACGCACCGCGGAACAACTGAGCATGGGCGGCGAGACATTCTCCGTCGCTGTGCGCTTCCGCACGACAGAGAGTGGGACACTTGTTGCCAACGCGCCGCCGGCGGGGCCATGGGCACGCGATGCGAAGGCTTTGTTCGTACGCGGCGGGCGTCTGGTCTACGACATCGGCTGGCTCGGCGCCATCACCAGCAGCACTCAGGTGAACGACGGCGAATGGCGTTGGGCTGTGTTGACGAGCGATAACGGGGAAGCGCGCCTGTACGTCGACGGAAAGCTGGAGGCTGAGGAGGAGGCTTTCGCCCGCGCCCACGTCTCAGGCCACGTGTTTAAGATCGGTGCTGCGTCGCCGAATTTCGGCGGTGACTACAGCGGGGATATTGAACACGTTGCTTTCTATCAGCGTGTGTTGACGGAGGACGAGATCGCGACGCTCGTTGAGCGAAACGCTCCCCCAGGTGAGGCGGCCTTCGTCTGGCCTCGGGATGCGGAACCGGAGGAGGCGGATGAAGCGGATGATTCGTACGGTTCGTTCGTCGCGGCCGCGGCCGTGGGAGATGTAGAGGACCTGACATGGGAAATCGATCAGGACCATCGCGTGGTGCTGCAGATTCCCGCGGGGGCGGAGCGCCGCGTGGTGCAGGTGGTGCGCTTTGCGGGAGAAGGCGAGGCTGACGTCCTGCAGTTTGCCAGCTTTGCTCGTTTCGCCGGCAGCCAGCAGAGCGTGACGCAGCCTTCCCAGTTGCTCGAGGGCGGTTCACCGCAATGGCGCGACACCGTAACGGTCCAGGGGCAGCTTGGTGACGCGGTCAACGGTTATGCCCTCGATACCGTACCCGTGCCGTTCGATAATCCCTACAACGCCTGGGTGCGCACCACGGCTGTCGATTTCTTTCCCGACGGTCGTGGCGTCGTGACCACGCACGGCGGCGATGTGTGGATCGTCTCCGGCCTTGATGACGAACTTGCGCAGGTGACCTGGCAGCGCTACGCAGCGGGGCTTTATGAGCCGATGGGCGTCCGGGTCGTGAACGGCGACATCTACGTCACCTGCCGTGACGGCATCATCCGGCTACACGACGTGAACGGCAACGGCGAAGCTGACTACTACGAAACGTTCTTCGCCGATCCGGACGTGTCGACCTTTTTCCACGCCTACAACTTCGATCTGGTCACCGACGAAGCGGGCAATTTCTATTACACCAAAGCAGGGCAGTACACCGACTACGCGCTGCCGGGATCGGTAATGCGGGTCTCGCCGGATGGATCGTCAGGCGAGGCGATCGCGACTGGCTTCCGCACACCGAACGGCATGGGCATGCTGCCCGACGGTCGCCCGACCGCAAGCGACAACGAAGGTAGCTGGATGCCCGCGTCGAAAATCAGCGTGATCGAAGAAGGCGGTTTCTACGGTTATTCGCAGACGCACAGTGGCGGCAACGCTTGGGCACCCGATGGCGGACTGATCGATCACACGCAGGTCAAGCCGCCTGCCGATTTTGATCGACCGCTGGTTTGGCTGCCGCGTTCGCTGGACGCATCGAGCGGCGGTCAGGTATGGGTGGACGACGAACAATTCGGCCCGCTCACCGGCCGGCTGCTGCACACGAGTTTCAGCCATGGCTGGATGTACGCCGTACTGATGCAGGAGGACGATGATGGGCTGGTTGCGGGGCTCGTGGACGCGCTACCGCATCAATTTGCTGCCGGGATTCAGCGTGCCCGGCAGCACCCGATCGACGGACAGGTGTGGGCGACGGGGCTCTCGGGCTGGCAGGGCCCGCCGGGCGGCGCCGACGGCTGCCTGCAGCGTCTCCGCTATGTGGGCGAGGGCGGTCGATTCCTCACGGGTTTCGAGGTGGAGCCAGAGGGGATCCGTTTGCACTTCAACTTCGCGCTAGATAGCGACGAAGCCGCTGACACCGACCGCTATCAGGTGGCCCAGTGGAACTACCGATGGTCGGGAGGGTACGGCTCAGCGCATCATTCAGTGGCTAACCCAGGCAAGGTCGGCGAAGATGACGTGCCCGTGATCGAGGTACAGATTGATGATGAATCGCGCAGCGTACTGCTTCGCATGGACGACGTTCAGCCTGTTGACCAGATGCGCATCGACCTCGATCTTCGCGATGCGTCAGGCGAGGCGTTTACCGAGCAGATCTACCTGACAATTCACCGGGTGCCTGAAGCAAAATGATCGCGAACTGCCCGAAGTAATCTATGGAGTCGTCATGTTCAACCTCCGCGCCATCCCGTTGCTGCTTGCAGTCGCACTGCTGATAGGCCCCGCTGCAACTGCCGTCGCCGATACCGTGCACGTTGCGACGCGGGCGGAATTGTTAGCCGCCGTTGAAAAGGCTCAGCCGGGCACAACGATCCTCCTTGCCCCCGGCGACTACGGCTCGATCGCCGTTTCCAATCTTCACGGCGCCGAGGGCCGCCCGATCACCATCGCCGGCGCGGACCCGGATGATCCACCTCGCTTCGTCGGCGGAACAACGGCTTTCGGACTCTCCAACCCGCGCCACGTCGTCCTTGAAAACCTCATCGCCGAGCGGGCCGACGTCAACAGCTTCAACATTGACGACGGCGGCACGATGGAAGCCACCGCCAGCCATATCACCCTCCGCAACGTCGTCGCCCGTGATGTCCAACTCCGAGGCAACCGCGATGGCATCAAACTCTCCGGCGTCACCGACTTCCTCGTCGAGAATTCCACGATCGAGCGATGGGGTGACGGCGGACAGGGCATCGACATGGTCGGCTGCCATCGCGGCGAAATCCGAAACAACGTCCTCCGCCATGACCCCGGCGAATCGTACGGCACCGCCATCACCGCCAAGGGCGGCTCCGCAGAAATCCTCATCATCGGCAACCACTTCGAGGACTTCGGCGGCCGCGGCGTCAACATAGGCGGCGCGACGGGCAAACAGTTCTTCCGGCCCCAACCACCGGGCCACTACGAAGCTCGCGACATCACCGTCACCCGCAACACCTTCGTACGCGGCGATACCGCCGTCGCCTTCGTGAATATTGATGGCTCGGAGGTCGCCCACAACACGATCTACATGCCCAGAAACTGGGTGTTCCGCATTCTCCAGGAAACCACCGACGACGGCTTCGTCCCGTCCCGCAACGGTGTGTTCGCCAACAATCTCGTCGTCTATGACCGATCTGCCATGCGACGCGACGTCAATGTTGGCCCCAATACCGCCCCGCAAACGTTCACTTTTCAAGGCAACTGGTGGTACAACATCGCCGCGCCAAACGACAGTGAGCCAGACCTGCCTGCCCAGGAAACCGGGGGTATCTATCGCGGTAATCCCCAGTTGCGTGACCCCGACGGCGGAGATTATCGTCCCGCCCCGCAGGCTCCCACCCACGATGCCGGTGCCCATGCAGGCCAGTGAAACGCGTTGCTCGCGATGTCGATCTGTTAATATGTAGATTCTCGTTCGAGATGGACGGTGGTTCCGTTGCGCGACGTTTTTGAAGAAGGACCCGATGATGCGTATTTGGCTCGCAGTGGTGTTGGTGGTGGCGGTAAGTTCTTCGGTGCTGTGGGCGGCGGCGAAGTTGGCGTCGCCGACCGAGCCAGCTGCGCCGGATCCGGTGTTTCTTTCGCCCGAGGAGTCCATGGCACGCATCCAGGTCCCCGACGGCTACCGCGTCGAACTGGTTGCTTCGGAGCCGATGCTGCACGAGCCGGCGATGATCGCGTGGGACGGCAACGGGCGGATGTTCGTCGCAGAACTGAACACCTACATGCAGGACATCGACGGAAAGAATCAGCATCGTCCCGTGTGCCAGGTGAAAATCCTGGAGGACACCAACGGCGACGGCACGATGGACAAAATGACCGTCTTCGCTGACGACCTCGTCCTGCCCCGGATGATCGTTCCGCTGAACGACCGGGTCCTGATTCGCGAGACCAATACCGATGATGTCTACGCATTCTTCGACGACAACGGCGACGGCAAAGCCGACCGTCGCGAGTTCGCATTTCGCGCGCCCGGCGGCAGCGGGGGCAATCTGGAACACCAGGACAGCGCGATGATGTGGAGCATCGACAACTGGCTCTACTCGGCGATGGGGCATGAACGTCATCGGCTGGTCGATGGCGAGTGGGTTTCCGAGCCCGTGAGCCACGAGTTCTCACAGTGGGGGCTGACGCAGGACGAAGTGGGGCAGTTGTACTACGCGAGTGCCGGTCGTGAAGCGGCGGCGTACGGCTTTCAGCAGCATCCCAAATACGGTCGGCTGAGCGTCGATGGCGAACTGACGGCGGACTTCAATACGGTCTATCCCATCGTGCAGACGCCTGACGTTCAGGGCGGCCCGGGTCGGGTAGGCGAGCACGGCACGCTGAACCATTTCACAGGACACTGCGGCCAGTCGATCTTCCTGGGCCATCGGATGCCCGACGATTTTCGCGGCAACTACTTCCTGCCCGAACCGGTAGGGCGGTTGGTGCGGCGGGCGAAGGTACACGATGTCGATGGCAAACGCGTCCTCGAAAATGCCTACGAGGGGCGCGAGTTCATGGCTTCGACGGATATGAATTTTCGGCCTGTATGGTCGGCCGGCGGGCCGGACGGCACGCTTTACGTCGTCGATATGTACCGCGGCATCATCCAGGAGGGCAACTGGGTCGGGCAGGGCTCCTATCTGCGGCCGCAGGTTGAGAAGTACAAACTCGATGAAAATATCGGCCGTGGCCGCATCTACCGCGTGGTGCATGAGTCGGTCGATCGCGACGCCGAACGGCCCCGAATGCTCGACGAATCGCCGAAGCAACTTCTCAAGCATCTGCACCACCCCAACGGCTGGTGGCGGATGGAAGCGCAGAAGCTGATCGTGCTCAGCGGCGACCAGTCCGTCGTCCCGGCACTCGAGGAAATGGCCTCAAATGCCGAGGAGCCGCTGGCCCGGGTGCACGCGCTCTGGACGCTTGAAGGGCTCGACGCACTCAAAGAACAGTCCGCCTTCGCAGCGCTGTCGGATGAAGACCCGCGCGTTCGCCAGACGGCAATCCGACTGGTGGAGCCGTTGCTCGAAAATGAACAGCCCCAGGCTCTGGAGCAACTGGCGAAACTGGCCGGCGACGAGGAACCCCGGGTGCTGGCGCAGCTGCTGAACACCCTGCGTTACGCGGAGACCGAGGGGCGGCCGCTGATTCTGCAGGTGATGGAGGAACATGCCGAGAATGATCTGCTGATCGCCGTCGGTAGCGATGCCATGCGATACCGCACCGGCGGCGAAGGTGACGAGCTTGCCGATATCACCCCGAGTGCCGTGCAGTCGTACATCCGCGGCCGCGATATCTACGGTTCGTCCTGCGTGGCCTGTCATGCACCGGACGGGAAGGGGCAGGCGTCGGGCGAGTTGCTGCTTGGCCCCTCCATGGTCGAGTCGCAGCATCTCGGCAGCAGCGATGCAGCCGTCCGCGTCGTGCTCCACGGCAGCGTGGCGGGCATCACCGAAGGCAAGTACCAGAACATGATGGCCCCGATGAAAGCGCAGGATGACCAGTGGATTGCCGACGTGCTCACGTATGCGCGCATCGCTTTCGGTGGGTTCGGTGCGATCACGCCTGAGCGCGTTGCGGAGGTTCGCCAAACCACGAGCGAGCGGCAAATCCCGTACACCAGTGGCGAACTGCATCGCTTCCTGCGTATCCCGACTGAGCGGATGGCTGCGTGGGAGTTCGACGCAAGCCATAACGCCGGCGCGCTTGGGAACATGATCGACGGCAAGAGCGAAACGCGTTGGGATACCGGCGCGCAGCAGCAGCCGGGCATGTGGGTCACCATCGACCTTCAACAGCCTCACGACCTGACCGGCCTGGTGCTGGATACCCGCGGCTCGCAGAACGACTACCCGCGTGGATTCACGGTCTCGGTAAGTGACGATGGAGAGAACTGGACGAAGCTGGTCGAAGGCGAAGGCGACGGCCCTTCGACGGAAATCGTCCTCCCCGACCGCACCGTGGCGCAGCATGTCCGCCTTGAACAGACGGGCCGCGCTGATGGGCTGTTCTGGTCGGTGCATCGCTTGATCGTCACGGGCGAGCCGAGCGAGTCACAGCAGGATCGCTAACGGTTGTCACGCCTGGCTCATCCTCGCAAACCTCCCCCTCATTGCGTCCTGCTCCATCCCCCGTCGGCACCGAACGCGCCTTCCGGATCACCTCGGATCGGCGTGGCAGGGGATCGTGCCATCTTAAAACCCAACACGTCACGGCCTTGGCGATAACTGCCGTGTCCGTCGATGTATGCGCCGCTTCCCGGTCGCGCCTGCGAGGCGGTCTCGGATGGCCGAGCGTAATTTACGCAGTGTGGGTTCCGTAAAACTTAACGTAAAAAGAGAGAAACTTTCCAGAAAGTTACTTCTCATTTGCTCCGCCACGCGATATGCTCCGGGCATGTCGATTGAGAAAGTTGCCAAAATTGCCGGCGTCTCCCATGCCACCGTCTCCCGGGTGATCAATCGTCAGCCGGGTGTTTCTGCTGAGCGCGCGGAGATGGTGCGTGAGGTCATGAACCGACTCGCCTACACCCCCAAGCCTCGCAGCAAACGCACGGGCCCCGCCCCACGTACCACAGACGGTGCCCGACGCCCCCGTACGCTGGACATGTTCGCGTTGATCGCCCCGGAGCTGGACAGGGGCCTCTATCCGGCGCTCCAGCGGGGCTTCAGCGATGCATCGGCTGAGCGAGGCCTTCAGGTCATCGCGTCCCATACCGATAACGACGTCTACAAGCAGGCCGACCTGATCATCCAACTCATTGACAAAGGCATTGCGGGCGTCGCGTTGGTCCCCGCATCCCAAGGCATCTCGCCTGCTCATCACGTGCGTCATCTCCAGCAGCAGGGCATCCCCGTCGTCCTCCTTCACCGCCCGGTGGCGGGCGTCAATGCGCCGCTGATTACGCTTCCCGCTGAGCAGATCGGTCGGAAGGCCGGTGAGCGCATCGTGAAGGCCGGACACAAGCGCGTGGCGTTCCTCTCCACGCAGCGGTCCGGAGTGGCTGAGCAGTACGAGCACGGTTTCCGGCAGGCACTCGAAGCCGCCGGCGTAACGTTGCCTGACGCCTGGGTCGATTACGCCCGAGTCGACGCCACGACCGCCGCGGCGTACGAAGATTACCGGTCGCACGCCGCGCAGGTGCTCAAAGGATTTCTGAGCGGTCCCGAGGCACCCACCGCGGTCTTCAGCAGTGTCGAGTCCGCAGCCGAGATCCTCTATCTCGAAGCCCTGCGGATGGGCCTGAGCGTCCCAAGTGATCTTTCCATCGTGACCGTCGGCGGCACGCAGCGGACCAGCGCTATCAGCCAGTGCCTCACCGCCGTCGTGGTCGACGAAGCCCGCGCCGGCCACGACGCCGCTCGCCTGCTCGACGAGATGGTCAACGGCCAACGCCCTCACGACGACATCGAATCATTTCCCGCAACGATCGCCTTCGACGAAGGCGAAACACTCGGTCCCCCCCCATCAAAGCAGTAGTAAGCGGGCAAGCCGTACCGCTCGCCGTGGACCTTTATCACACGACGTTTGGAAAGAGAGAACATCATGTCTAGCAGTCGCCGCGGATTCACGTTAATCGAGTTGTTGGTCGTCGTCGGCATCATCGCTCTGCTCATGGCCATGCTGCTGCCGGCGCTGAGCGCAGCCAGGCGCGCGTCCAACAAGGTCGTCTGCGGCTCAAACCTGCGGCAGGTCGGCCAGGCGGTCAGCCTCTACGCGCTCGACCATAATGATCTGTATCCCGGTTACGACGAAGACCAACCTTCGCCGAGCAACTCGGTGCACTGGGATAACCGCGTCGCGATCTGGGGAAGTAAGGATACCAGCTCCGGTATCAATGCCGACGTGCGTGTGCTCGATCCATACCTTTCAGAACTGATCCGCGAATGTCCGCTCGATGGGGGCTTTCGGCCCGGTCACGGATTGCCCGCCGTTTACTCCGGTCGACCGTTCCACGAAGTCTACGGCAACAGCTATCTTTTCCAGGCCTTCCTCTATGACAACAACGGCGGAAGTACCATCTATGACGCCAACGTTGGCGGGAACGTTTCGGTCAGGCGGGTCCTTTACGGGAAAAAAACCAGCAGCACGCAGAATCCCTCGAAGCTCGTCGCCGCCGGCGATTACACGCTCATCTATGCCGAAGTCGGCACCGGCTATCTGGGCAATCACGGCAACTATGTTCAGATGCACGACGACGAGAGCTTTGAAGCCAATGCGCTGTTCGCCGATGGTCACGCAGCGCCCGTCGAGATCCAAGATAGCCCAAAGCATCTTTACGGCGTCGACTTCCAGCTCGCACCCGGGATTTTCTAAACATGGCACCATCCCCCGTCGTGCCTCGCGAACCGCTCGCGTGGCACGACATCGCACGTGGCCGCGTTGTTGACGCGGAGCAGCCGCCTTGAACATCACCAGAATCCGCTCTTCAGCTGCCCGTTCGGGTAAGGAGGTTGCTTCGGCCGAAAGCACCGGCATCGCTCGCCGAGAGAAAAGGTAGATAGGTTCACCAGTGACCTGCGGAGGAAAGGAGCGTCAGTCCCCTTGCCATCGCAAGATGTTCTTGCAGTGCATGACGGATACCCAGCTCCCAAAGGAAACGTGATGAAGATGAAATGTTTGACCCTGGCTACAACGGCATGCCTTGCTCTCGGCGCGTTCTCCGCGAACGCCACCGCCGCAGCGGTGATCTTCCAGGACGACTACGAAAACGTAGCTCCCGGCGAAACCCCATCGCCCACGGTAGGTTCGTACATTCGTAATGATGCCACAGTAGTCGAGGCCGGTGGCGCTAATCCTGCCTCGCCAACAGGCGGAAGCAATATCTCCTACCTCTGGCGTCCCGCCGGCGATGGCATCACGACGCAGATCGGTGATGAGGATCCCATCCTCAACGGCACCTATCGCATCGAAATGGACCTGTTGTTCGCCGACGTGCAGGGCAACGACTACCTGCAGTTCGGCCTCCTGAGCGACGACGGAACCTTCGGCGGCAACTGGATGGTTCACGGCGCCATCTTCTCGCTTCGCGCTGATGGCACCATCTCCTGGTACAACCACAATCCCGACGTTCATGGTGGGACAGGCCACAAAAGTATCGTCGGCGTGTCCCACACCGCCGGTGAGTGGTCGCATGTTGCCATCGAATACGAACTCGGCAACGACGACATCTCCCTCACGGTCGGCAGCGACACGCTCATAATGACACTGCCGTTCACCGGCGGTGTACCGCTGAATGAGCTCTCGGGCACCTTCATCACCGCCGGCGGTGGCGCGGGCACCGGTGGCTACTTCGACAATGTCAACATCACATCGACAGCCATCCCCGAGCCCGCCAGCGCGGCACTGCTCGGACTCGGCGGGATGATGATGCTCAAACGCCGTCGACACTAACTCTAGAACAACGTAGCCGCTCTGTTAACGCAGAGCGGCTACTTTTGATAGACCGCAGCGGTCGCGGTTGGCCCTGCAAACGTAGTCGAACTCCAGGAAGCTAATCCATGAACAACGCACGAACGATTTCCATGCTTGCGCTCGCGATCGCGATCGCCACGCTCGGCTGCGCTTATGCCGAGCGTGCCGCCACGAATAACGGCGAAACGACCAAGCCTATCCTCGGCGTCAAAGACGTTTGCGCCTGGCCTAACTTTGTATTGATGCCCGACGGCAGCATCCTCGCGACCATCTTTAATAATCCGTCCCATGCCACCTCGCCCGGCGACATCGAAACACACATCAGTCGCGACGGCGGCAAAACGTGGGAGTATCTCAGCACCCCCGGCCCCCGCGAACCGGATACCCTGCGGAACCACCAGGCCGCAGGGCTGGCGAACAACGGCGATCTCGTCACGTTGACGACCGGCTGGTCCAACGTCTATCCCGAAGGCGAGTCGGGCAACAACTACCGCGCTGGTCTCGTGCACCCGTGGGTCAGCCGTTCCACCGACGGCGGCAAAACGTGGGAAATCAACCGCTCCGAAGGCGCCGTCGCCCCCGCGCCCAACGGCGACAACCGCATCGTCTTCGGCAACATCATGCCCGGCGCCGACGGCGACCTTCGCGTGGCCGTCTACACCACCATCTGGCCCGGCGGCACCGGACAGGATCGCTCCTGGGTCTACCGCTCCACCGACGACGGCAAAACGTGGGGCGACCCCGTCCTCATCGACGACGAAATCGCCCTTAACGAAACCGCCATCCTTCACCTCGGCGACGGCCAATGGCTCTCCGCAGCGCGCCACGGCGCACGCGGCGGCGGCCTCCAACTGCACCGCTCAACAGACGACGCCAAAACCTGGACCGACGAAGGACGCGTCAGTGGCCCCAACGCGCACCCCGGTCATCTGCTCCTGCTCAAGGACGGAGGCATCGTCCTCACCTACGGCAACCGCAACGTCAATCCCCGACGCGTCGAAGCGAGAATCAGCGACGACGACGGCAAAACATGGAGCCAACCTATCCATGTTGTAGAGTGGACAGGCGACGGCGGCTATCCGACCACGGTCGAACGCGAAGATGGCAAACTCGTCACCGCCTTCTACGCCTCCAGCACCGAAGCCTACAATGGCTATCAGATGTCGACCGTAATCTGGGAGTTGGAAGATTGAACCAGCTATCGGCACTGAGGCACTAAGTCCGAGGCAACTCCGCGTGAGGCGATCGTGCGACGGAGACGAGGAAGCAAAGGAGTTCGTAAAGTGAAAATAAGTACTGAGACGCCGAGACGCGTACTAGTAATAGGAACCGGTTCCATCGGAGAGCGGCACGTCCGTTGTTTGCAACAGTTCAAACATCTAGAGATCGGGATCTGTGAAGTGGCCACCGCCATACGTCGACGCGTGGCGACGGAGTACCAGATATCCGAAAGCTTTTCAGACTTAGAGGAGGCGCTGGCAAGCGGCTGGGATATCGCGGTAATCGCCACCCCCGCGCAGACGCATGTCCCGATCGCGACCCGATGCGTCGAGGCAGGAATCCATCTGCTGATTGAGAAACCGTTGGCTGTTGCCGAGGCAGGTGTCGCGCAGCTTGTTGAGCAAATCGAAGCACGCGAATTGCTCGCTGGGGTGGCCTACGTCTACCGGTCGCACCCGGCACTCGTCGCAATGCGTGAGGCTGTACGCTCGGGCCGATTCGGTCGACCGGTGCAGGTGGTCGCGTCCGGCGGGCAGCACTTTCCGCTTTACCGGCCGGAATATCGTGACGTTTATTATGCCGACCACGCACAGGGAGGCGGTGCGATTCAGGACGCCTTGACCCATGTGCTCAATGCAGCCGAGTGGCTGGTCGGCCCCATCGATCGCATCCTCGCCGATGCCGAGCATAAGGTTCTAGATGGCGTTGATGTTGAAGATACGGTCCATGCCCTGACGCGACATGGCTCAGTGATGGGCTGTTTCATGTTGAATCAACATCAATCGCCTAACGAACTTTCGCTACGGGTCATCTGTGAAGAGGGCACCTGCGATCTGCTGCTGGACCGTCACCTCTGGCGATGGATGAAGGAACCCGACAGCGGCTGGAAGGAAGAAGCTACGGGCATCGTCGAACGTGACGATTGGTTCTCACTCCAACACGAAGCATTACTCAATGCGATGGACGGAAACGCATCGCTGCCGTGCGATCTGCGCGAGGGACTACATTCGCTGAAAGTGAACCGAGCCGCCCTGGCCTCGGCGGCGGCGGGCGGCGTCTGGAAAACCATCACGCAACCGGTCGAGGCGGCAGCGCAGTAGCCTGGAAATCACCACCCTCCAAGATTAGAGCGCCCGTAAAATGAGCCGCACTATTATGAAGCGTCTGCTGTCTCTCAGCCTCGTCATCGCAGCGATCACGGTCGGCGCATGTGCCAAGGCGGGGGCTCAGTCGCAGCCGGTCGAGGTCGCCGACCGCTGGCAGCTGTTCATAAGTGATCGGTTGGTCCAACAGGCGACTGGCGACGCACAGTTGCGGCTGCATCACCCGGTCGACCAAGGCAACGTCCTGACCCTCGATAAGCCTTGGGAGGGCGCCTTCAGCATCTATGGCACGGTCATCAAGGACGGCGATACATACCACATGTACTATCGCGGCATGCCCGGCCTGAGCGTCGACGATGAGCCCACCGAGGTCACCGCCTACGCCACCTCCGACGACGGCATCCACTGGGTAAAACCCGACCTCAGGCTCCACGAGATCAACGGCTCGCTGGAGAACAATGCCATCCTCGTCGGCACCAAACATACCCCCGCCACGCAGAACTTCTCGCCCTTTCTCGATACCCGTGAGGGCGTGCCGGCGGATGAACGGTTCAAGGCCGTCGCCGGCAACTCCGACAGCGGCGTCCTCGCGTTCGTCTCAGGAGACGGCATCCATTGGCGTCCGCTTCAGGAAGAACCGGTTTATTTGCAAGCTGGCAACGCACAGAAGGCCGCGTTCTGGTCCGAGGCCGAGCAGCGGTACGTCATGTTCTTCCGCATAGAAATAGAAGGCGTGCGATCGATCGCCAAGGCGACGTCCGAAGACTTCCTAAATTGGACTGACGCCACCCCGATGCGTTTCAGCGATACCGGCAGCACGCTGCCAAGTGAGGAACTCTATCTCAACCAGACTAGTCCTTACTATCGTAACCCGCACCTTTACATCGCGACGACCGCTCGGCTAGTCGAGGACCGACAGGTACTGAGCGAACAAAAGGCCGAGCAGTTGGGGGCGTTGCCGGCCCTTATCACAAGCACCTCCGACCCCGTCCTGATGACGACCGAAGCGGGCAGCAATAGCTACGATCGCACCTTCCGCGAGAGCTTCATTCGCCCGGAGATCGGCCTCGCGAACTGGGTGTCTCGGTCGAACTTTCCCGCACTTAACATTGTGCCGACGGGCGAACATGAGATGTCTATCTATGTCAGTCAGCACTACGGCCAGTCGACAAACTATGTTCGGCGGTACACGCTGCGTGTCGATGGGTTCGCTTCGGTTCACGCCGGGGCAGAAGGCGGCGAAGTGCTGACGCCTGCCGTGGTGTTCCAGGGCGATGAACTGCTGCTTAACTTCGCGACGTCCGCAGCGGGCAGCGTGAAAGTCGAACTGCAGGACGAGAGCGGCGCGCCGATCGAAGGCTTCACGCTCGCGGAATGCAAAGAGCAGATCGGCAACGAGGTTGAGCGCGTCGTCAGCTGGAACGGTGGGGCGGATGTGTCGGAACTCGCAGGCCGGCCCGTGCGATTGCGTCTGGTTATCAAGGACGCCGATGTCTATAGCTTTCGATTCCGCGCCGCCGAATAATCAACTCTAGTTACCAAAAGAAGCGGACGCCGCGCCTCCCGGATTAGGAGAAGCCCGGCGCCCGCCTGGGGTCTTGATGATGTTGTTCGGCTGGGTTTACTCGAACAGAAGCACTTCACCGGTGGCCGTGGCCGCATCGGGTCCGGCTTCGATGGGCTCGCCGCTGACGATGACCTGTCGGGGCGTCGTCGGGGAGTGATCTTCAAACGGGACCGTCTGCAGGTGCAACGGCGTGCCGCTCTCGGCGACGGCCATCTCGTAGACCATGTGCGCCTGGGCGAAGCGTGTTTCGTCGGAGACCACGAACAGCTGGTGGCCGAGTGAATCCGAAGCCCCGAGCCTCGGCCCGGAGAGGACCAGAGCCTCGTTCGCATCGGGGGGCGTGATGACCGGGTTCTTGTCGGTCAGTGCCGGGTTGCTGGAGCAGCCGACCGAGGCCGAGGCGGCAAAGGCCAAGGCGAAGATGCCCGCTGCCAGTCGTGTGTGAGTGTGGTTGAACATGACGAACCTCCCTGCGTTTCTTTGACGACGCTTCGTGCCGCGCTCAACCACCCACGTCTAGCGGCAGGCAGAGGCCGAAATCGTCGCGGCCCGTTCATGGGGCCATAGTGAAGCCGGATAAGGCGGCGGCTTCTTCCGCCCGGATCTTGCAACGCTCGACCCACCCGCTGCGGGCCGACCCGTCATGTTCAAATCACGATATAACCGGGTAGGACGCCAATGGTTGTGGGAAAAACTTTACCCCCCTCGCTTGCCAGGGTCTTACCATCGCCCCAGCCGCTACAACCGTCATAATTTCGCGCGTCGCCAGGCCCTTTGCCGCCTACGAAGAGTGAAAGCACAACCGGATCGCGGCGAACGGTGCTTATTCGGACGTACACAGCCTTTAAGGCGCGCGGGAAACCTATATTTGTCAAACAATTTCTATTGGCACCTCGGCTGTCACGTGTTACTGTTTGAGCGTTCGTTTTACGTTGTTGCACCCTGAGTGATAGGAATCCGCTGATGGCCAATGGAAGGTTTTTACTGGCGAAGCTTGGCGTCGTCGCCGCTGCGATGCTGACCGCGTCGCCCGCACTGGCGCTCGATGGCTCCCCAAGCTCGATCAATATCAACCAGATCGTCGGTGCTGAGCGGTTCTACTTTAGCGATGGCCAATACACCGGCACCCGCGCCATCCAGGCGAATATCGAAGGCGAGCACCTCTGGCTTGACCACGACGTGTTCGGCGGCCCTTCGCATGTCACAACCTTCCACACCGGCAGCGGTGCGATCGGCAGCTCCGGCTCCCACGCCACCACCACGGCCCACATGATGGGCGGCCGCAGCGATATCGGCACGTATGAAACCGCCACGTCCACCACGCAGCGGCGCTGGGGCATCGGCTTCGACGCGGAACTATGGTCCGGGGCCATGGGGGTCAGCACGCAGGGCGACGGCAGCACCTTCGGCGTGACCGATCAGTCGTTCTACACCACCTACCATCCGATGCTGGTGGAGGGGATCGGTGGTCGCACGGTCGACGTCTTCAACAGCAGCTACGGCTTCGAGGACGAAGTCGCCGGCTCCACGCGTTCACGATCGCTTGACGGCATGATCAACGCCAGCGGCGTCGTCGGCGTCGCCGCCGCCGGTAACGGCGGGTCCACCGGGATCAACAGCGTCGGAAGCCCCGCCGCTGCGTACAACACCATCGCCGTCGGAGCCCTCTCACGAGGCAGCGAACCTTACTACAACTCAGTGGCCAGCTTCTCCAGCCGTTCACCTCAGGATTTCTACCACTTCGGGAACGACGAAACCATCCCGGCTGCCGAGTCCCAGCGAGCGGTGGTCGACATCGTCGCGCCAGGGACCAGCCTTCGCGCCGCCATCCTGCAGGATAGCGACACGCCCGATACCTGGGCCTACAACAACAGCACTGCCGGCACGAGTGTGGCAGCTCCGATCGTGGCGGGCGGCGCTTCGCTCATCGTCGATGCCGGTAAGGATGTCTACGCCAATAACGACAACGCCATCGACGGCCGCGTCGTGAAGTCGGTCCTGCTCAATGGTGCAGACAAGATACCCGGCTGGAGCAACGGGCAGACCGTCACCAACGGCGTGACCACCACGACTCAGTCGCTGGATTATGTCAGCGGCGCCGGCCGCATGAACCTCGACAGCACCTTCGATCAGTACATGCTCACCGACCACGGCGGCGAAGCGGGCACGGCCGATCTGACCGGCCTCACCGGCGGCGACGTGGCCAGCACCGGCTGGGACTACGGGTTCGTCAACGATAGCGCCTCCACCGACTACTTCATCAACGAAGCGCTCGAAGGCGGGACCACCTTCACCGCCACGCTCTCCTGGTTCGTCGACCGTGCTGCGGGCTCGATGAGCGGTGGGCGGTTCGCCTCCCTCAGCGGTGCCGACGAACAGCACTTCGCAAACCTCGACCTTGAAGTCTTCCGCTTCGATGCCGAAACGCAGACCGTCCTCGACACCATCGCCGAGTCGATCTCCCTGTACAACGCCACCGAACATCTGCACTTCGACCTCGACGAGGACGGCCACTACGGCATCCGCGTCAACTACACCGACGCACTCTGGAACGTCACCGGCGAGACCGGCGAATTCTTCGGCCTCGCGTGGGAGGGCACGCAGTTGTCGACGATCGCCGTTGTCCCGCTGCCCGCCCCGGTCGCCATGGGGGCCGTGATGCTGATCACCGCCATGCTCCCACGCCGCCGCCGGAACTGAACACGGCGATGCCACCTGGTCCCGCTAGCGGGCGTTGTCGAACTGCACGCTTCCATCGGTGAACAGGTAATTGCTTCCCTGTTTGTCCGAGCGGAACATGCCCAGTTCGTGAGGCGGCCGCCGCTTCTCGTCCGGGATCAACCAGCCCGGCCCCGGGCTCCCGCGGAAGCCCGATGTGTACGGCAGCGCCAGGTAGTTATCCCAGACCCATGATGTCTGCCCCAGCTGCGAAAGCGGCGTCGATTCAATCTTGCTGCTCGGCGTGGCGAACATGTACGTGTTCCCCAGCTCCTGCATCCAATCCGGTTGAGCGCCGCACACCCACACATTCGAATCACCCGCCAGACCGTACCTGTCGAGAACAGCCGCGATGCCGTACCGCTCCGGCAGCGCGTGCGGATCGTCAGCAGGCGTGGTGCCGGGCGCCCTACGGAAAAAGAAACCGCCTAGCGCGCCGCGGTCCGGCAGATACCCACGGTTGTCCGTCGCATACATCACGCTCGCCTGGTACACCTGCCGCAAGTTGCTCTGGCAGGTCGCCAGCAGTGCCGATTTCCGCGCCCCGCTCAGAAACGGCACAAGCAGCCCCAGAAGAAGGGCGATGATGCCGATCACGACCAGCAGTTCAATCAGCGTGAACGCCGCCGCTTCATCCTTACACCGATGTCCGTTTTTACGCATGGCATCCCTCAAGTTGTTTTGCGAGAAAAGCGGCGAAGCGCGTCAAGCGCCCCGCCGCCAAAGTCGATCGTTCTCAATCAGCCGCGGGCGGAATTTCCACGCCGACGCCCCAGCAGCATCGCGCCGCACGCCGCCACCAGCACCATGCTCGACGGTTCGGGCACGTAGGTGATCGCGCCGACCACGCTGTCGTTGTAGAGGAACTCGAGGTCACGAAGGTCCAGCTCTGCGTCGTAGATGTGGCCCAACGAAAGCGAGCCGTCCAGCGCCACCTCGCTCAGCGTCAGCCCCGCCACGTAGGCATCGCCTACCAGCGTGTCCATGCCCTCAACACCTGCGAAGTTGCCTTCGAGGATGCTCTCGTCTGCACCGACGATCTGGAATGCGTCGAACACCGCGTCCTCGCCGACGAGGAACACTTCGCCGTCGCCATGCACCAGCAGCGACAGTTCCCCCGCAAGCGTCGTCGTGAAGTCGGCCGTGCTCAACAGCGACACTTCCGAGGCAGGCTCGGTGCCGTAGCCGGTCACGTTGAAGTTGGCCTTGAGTGCCTGGAAGTCAGCGATGTTCACGCTGCCTTTGTTGTGATAATCGAAGTTGCCATCGAACCAGCTGGCGTCGGTCGCGGTGGGGTCAAAATTATCTTTCAGCGTACGGAAGTCGTCGATGTCCACCTTGAAGTTCCAATCCGTATCGCCGGCATGAAGGTTCACAAACTGCCGCAGCACATCCATGTCATACGCATCGACCGAGCGATTCTGCAGCGAACCGTCATAGCCGTCGCTGTATCCCGAGACGCGGCCGCTGGCGTTCAGGTCCGCCTGGGCGTAATCGGCGTAACCCTGCGTGCCCGGCGTCGGCAGAGCGCTGCGCTGGAACTGGTCGATGAAGAACGCCGTATCGTCAGCGGTGATCGCGCCGTCGCCGCTGAAGTCGCCCGGCTGCCCCACGCTCGCGCCGGCAACAAAGCTGTTGTTGCCGCGATACATAATCCGCGTGCCGTTCTCTTCGTCTTCGAACACCTGCAGCCGCAGCATCCCGCCGCGATCGCGATAGTCGCCGCTCTGCGTCACCGATTCGTTGAACGCCATCAGCTGTGCCTGGTTCACCACCGAAACCAGCCGCCCCTGCCCGTCGTAACGCAGCAGCGCTTTGCTCGTCTTCTCATAGAAGTAGATGTTGCCCGCAGCGTCGCTCGCGATCGAGCCGATGCTGGAGCCATCCTCCCCCGTGAACGCCTGCAGCTGCGAGCCGGCCAGCGCCACGCCCGGCGTGCCACCGTTACCCTCGTCCGTCACAAAGCTGATTCCCCCGTCGTTGCCGTGGTCAGCATGACCATCGAACAAAACCTGATCGCCGGTGCCCGTCCCGAGCTGCCGAACATCACTGGCAACCACGGCCGGCTCACTGATGATGCGGCCCTGCGTCGTGCCGTCGTAAAGCCGTTCGACCTCACCGGTGACCGCGTCGATGCGGTGAAGCCCGCCCGTGTTCGACCCAGCATCCACGGCGTAAAGGCTCTGGCCATCGGTCGACCACGCGAACTGCCTGCCGAAGTTCGATCCCACGCGGCCGTCCGAGTCGTACCCCGCAGCATCGCGCAGATCCTGCTCCGTCGCCACCACGCTGAACACATCGTTCCAGTCGACCAGCCCGTGGCTGCCGATGATGTTGCCGATGCCGTTGTCCGCGTTGTCACGGTCAGGCAGGCCGATGTCGCCCGACTCGCCGACCCGGCGTAGGTCGTAGCGGTAGACGCGTTTGGTCGCATCGATCAGGTAATTGCCATCGCCGTCGGCCACGGGCAGATTGAAATCACTGATGTACGCCAGCTCGCCCGGCTGATAGGTGATGCTGCCAATCAGCTGCCCGTCCGGGCCGAGTTCACTGCCGTAGTCGAGCGTAATCGCCTTCGGGTTCAGCAGGATGCCAGCCTGGAAAGGGTTGCCGCTGTAGTCCGCATTCGTCACGCCGCCCACCACATCGGTCGCCCGGATGAACTGCTGCATCACCGTCGGGTGAACGTACTGCTCGCCCGGCCCCGTTTCAATGCGGCGAATCCCCGAGCCCGCCCCGAATAGCACCGTCCAATACGTGTCGTCCTCGGGACTGTAAGTGAACCCGCCGAGCACGCCGTAGCCGCCCTCCGCCTTTTCCTCGTCGACCAGCAACTGCATGTGCCCCGGCTGCTGTGCCGCTGCTGAGCTTGGAATCGCAGCCCCCATTGCCGAGGCAATCAGGCACGTGGCGATCATCGATCGCGATGAAAAAATCATGGTGTACTTCTCCTGGGATGGAAAGTTCCGGGCCGACGGCCGATCCCCAAACGCTGAGGCCGTTGCCGCAACCCTGCTCTGTTTTGCTAAGATTGTGAGACTCAGTCGCAACAAATATACTGATATTGAAAATCAGTCGCAACTATATTAAGCTGATTCTGCTCGGTTTTTCTGATCCTTTTTATTCACGCATTGCGGGAAATTGCTGATATGAAGACACTTGTGGCCGCCGTCCGCCGTCTCCTGCTTGTGACTTTCGCCGCCGCGCTCGCCGGCGCCGCCGGATGCCAGACGGTCGGCAGCAGCCAATCGGCGGAAAAATCAGGCTCGGCCTCGGCTGCGAATGTCGAAACGTGGCAGGATTTCGGAGGCGGCGTCGCCTGTCATGAAACATCCCCCGTCACCGCCTCGGCACTCCTCGCCGACATCGACAGCTACGACGGCAAGCACCTTCGCGTCAGCGGCACCGTCAGCAGCGTGTGCCAGAAACGAGGCTGCTGGCTGGCGATGCACCCCAAAGGCCGGGCCGAGCCGATCTTCGTCAAATTCACCTGTCCCATCGAAGGCCGCCTGATTCCCGCCGAGGCCGAGGGCAAGCACGCCGTCGTCGAAGGCGAAGTCTCCCAGCGCGAAATCACCGAGTCCTACGCCCGCCATCTCAAGGAGGACGCCGGCGCGTCGGCCGAGGAGATCGAAGCGATCAAGGGGCCACAGACGGTCATCTTCATCGCCTCGCCAGCCGCCCGCGTGTTCGGCCTCACGCCGCAAGCTGAGGGCGACACGCAATGAAAGCTTCGTTCATCAACACCGCCGCCCTCGCCACGCTCGCCCTGATTCTGATCACCACCTTCACCGTTGTCGCAAGCGGTGGGGGGAATGGTGGTGGTGGTGGGGGGGGGCTTCGTGAGCTTTACGCGCAGCCGGTCGAGCAGTGGCCCGAGCCGCATGTGGACGAAGGCATCGGCTGGCAGGAGTTCGGCCATCTCCCGCGACCCCCTCATCCCGAGGACAATCCCCACTCGGATGAGAAGGCGGAACTCGGCAAGCTTCTATTCTTCGACGGTCGGCTTTCCGCCACGGGCCAGATGGCCTGCATCTCCTGCCACGCCCCCGAGCTTGGCTGGGCCGACGGTCGCACCACGTCGCTCGGCCACAGCGTCACCGCGCTCCGCCGTAACGCGCCCAGCATCGCCAATGCCGCCCACTTCGACGCCCTCTTCTGGGACGGACGAGGCGACTCCATCGAACAACAGGTCGAACTCGCCCTGCTGAACGTCGACGAAATGCGTGGCTCCCGCGACGCCATCGTCGACCTCGTCCGCAGCAGCACCGAATACCGCGACCGCTTCGCCGAAGCGTTCGCCGAAGACCCCATCCAGTTCGAGCACATCACCAAAGCCATCGCCACCTACGTCCGCACCGTCAACAGCGGGCGCAGCGATTTCGACCGCTTCTTGAACGGCGAAACCGACCGCCTCACCGACGCCGAACTCCGTGGCCTGCACCTGTTCCGCACCAAGGCCCGCTGCATGAACTGCCACCACGGCCCGCTGCTCAGCGACGGCGAATTCCACGACCTCGGCCTCTCCTACTACGGCCGCCGCCTCGAAGACCTCGGCCGATACCGCATCACCGATAAGCCCGAAGACGTCGGCCGCTTCCGCACGCCCTCCCTCCGCAACGTCACCCGCACCGCTCCGTACATGCACAACGGCCTCTTCGGACTCGAAGGCGTCATCAACATGTACAACGCGGGAATGGCCACGCTCCGGCCCCGCCCCGAGCAGGAGAACGACCCGCTGTTCCCCACCAAGTCGCCCCTGCTCAAGCCTCTCGATCTCGACCGCCAGGAGATGGACGACCTGATGGCGTTCCTCGAATCGCTCCAGGAACCGCGCCGCCGCGTGCGACAGCCCGAGCTTCCCGCAATCGATCAAACCCAAGCCAACAACTGAAGGACCAACCATGATGCCCACAGTCTCGTTCCGCTACCTGCCGTTGCTCGCGATGCTCGCTCTCATGACGCTCAGCATCGGCTGCACCGAAACGCCTGAAGCTCACGCCGACGAGGCCCACGCCGACGAGGCCCACGAGCACGAAGAGCACGGCGAGCACGACCACCCCGAGCTTGCGCCCGCCATGGGCGAACTCCAACGCTTCAGCCAGAAGCTCGGCTACAGCATCGAAGGCGAGAATCAGCCGCTCGCCGGCTTCTACATTCACGAACTTGAAGAGGTGTTCGCCGAGATCACCGCCGAGATCCCCGAGTACGATGGCCACGAGATCGCCACGCTCGTTCAGACGATGGGCGTGCCCGTGCTGGAGACGGTCGAACAAGCCGTCCACGACGCCGACTGGCCGACCGCCCTGGAAAACTACCAGGCCCTCATCGCCAGCTGCAACGCCTGCCACGCCGCCACCGAGCACGGCTTCATCCAGATCACGCCAGCCACGGGTGAACCCCCATTCAACCAACGCTTCACGCCGATCGAGTGAAGCGAGATCCTGACAACGAGCCGCGCCCGTAAGGAAGCGGTGGTGCACCGGGCATCGGCGCGCCTCACCGAAAGCGTCGAATCCCCGGGGCTCGCTCCCCCCGAACCCGCCTAAGCTGCGCCATGGACTTCGCAACCTTGCCGATGTGGGCGATCGTGGCGACGTTCCTCGCCGCGGCCGCCGTCATCCTCGTCGTCGGCACCCTCCTCGCGCGGGTCGCCGATCGTCTGGCCGACCGCACCGGGCTCGGCGAAGCGATGGTCGGCGCCGTGCTGCTAGGCGGCAGCACCTCCCTGCCCGGTATCACGACGTCCGTCACGGCCGCCTGGTGGGGCCAGCCCGAGATCGCCATGTCCAACGCGGTCGGCGGCATCGCAGCCCAAAGCGCCTTCCTCGCCGTCGCCGACTTCTTCAGCCGTCGCGCCAACCTCGAGCACGCCGCCGCCTCCGTCCCCAACATCCTCCACGGCACGGCCCTCGTCGCGCTCCTCGGTCTCGTGCTCCTGGCCGGCTACACCCCCGAAATCACCTTCCTCTCAATCCACCCCGTCACGCCCCTGCTCCTGCTGGTTTACCTCGGCGGCCTCCATCTCGCGCGAGGCAGTCGCGACGCACCCCAGTGGATGGCACGCCAGACGGCGCTGACCCGGGAAGATGTGCCCGAGCCGCCCAAGAAAGAAGAAACGCTGGCGGGGCTATGGTTGAAGTTCGCAACAGCGGCCGCCGTTACCGCAGGGGCGGGCTGGTTCGTCGCCCGCACAGGCATCGCCATCGCCGACCGCACCGAGATCAGCGGCTCCGTCGTCGGCGCCGTCTTCACCGCCATCAGCACCTCGACGCCCGAACTGATCACCTCCATCGCCGCCGTTCGCGCCGGGGCCCTCACCCTCGCCGTCGCAAACGTGCTCGGCGGAAACGCCTTCGATGTCCTTTTCGCCGCCGCTGCCGATGTCGCCTACCGCGAAGGGTCGATCTACCACGCCATCGGCAACGAAGAACGCTTGCTGACCAGCGTTTCCATCGTGATGGCCGCCCTCCTGATCGCCGGTCTGGTCTACCGCGAGCGGCACGGTGTCGCGACATCGGCTTCGAAAGCATGCTCGTGCTCATCCTGTACATCGCCGCCATCACCACCATGGCGATCGGCGGATGATGCCTGCCTCGCATATTGAAGCTGCCCCGCCTCGCCGCGCTACTCCGCCTGGCGATTAAGCAGCATCCGCGCACGCAGGGCGTCATGGGTGTCATCAAAATCAAGGCCGAAGTTTGCGTAGTCCAGCCGGTCGAACGGCGGCGGCATCGTCTCCGGCACGCGCGGCGAAAGCGGATGCCCCACCGCGGTCGAGATCATCGTCAGATGCTCCTGCGACCACTCAAAGTCTCCGCCGTACACATCCACCGGCCGCGCCCCGTAAAGTTCCTCATAAACCGCAACGGGGTCGTGATCCGGAAAGTGCTGCCGGAAATCGTTGAGCACCGGAAGATACCGCCAACTCGCCTCGCCGCCCATGCCGCCGAACTCGGGGTTCAGACTCATCTGCTGAACGAATCGCACCGCTGTGCCCGTAATCTGAAAATTCACATGCTCCGCAAGCCAGGGCGGGGCGGCTTCGTCGCCGGGGGCCGCTTCGTCGGTCGTCTCCAGGAACCGCTGCATCGTCTGCTCGTTAAGCGTCAGCAGCAGCATGTTCCGGTGAATCGCGTAGTAGATCGCCATGCCGGGGATGAACTCGTCCCCCTCAGCGACCACCGCCACGTACTCGCGTTCGTTGTGCCGGCGATTCACCCATTGCACCAGCCCCGGTGCCGTCGATTGCACCATCGTCCGCAACCCCGTCAGAAACGTCGCCAGCTGCACCCGCCCCTTCACCTCCGCATATGCCGCGATCGGGAAGCTGTAATTCTGCGCCTCCACGAACTGCTCAATGTCGTCCGCTTCAGCCATCTCCCCCCAGAATTCTGATTCGTCGATGTAGACGCCCACCACCTCGCCCAGCCAGCCGAACGGGTTGTCAATGCCCGCGAGTCCCTGCCGCGCAAAGTTCTGCATGTCCTGCAGCGGTTCGCTCTCGACGTCGACCGCCATCGCGAAGTGCGCCAGTGCCTGGTCATAGATCGGCCCTTCCGCCGTGATGCGCGCCCCGCCGACGATCTCCACCCAGTCACGGTACTGCGAGCCGACCGACAACGGCAGCACCGTCAGGTCGCCGCTCAACTGCGTCGGCTCCACCGTCAGCCGCACCGCAATCGGATCAAAGACCGCACGCCACTGTCCTTCATAGCGAGCACGCCAGTTGCGGTACGCCTCGGCCTCCGTCTCACTCGCATGCGTGATCGCCAGTTCATTGATCGGCGTCAAAAAACCCGGCCGACCGTACACCTCCGAAACCACGCGCCCCTCCTCCGTAAGCCTCAGCTCCCCCGTCCCCGGCACCGCCACCTGCATCGCCAACGCCCGCGGCTCAACCGCATCCTCCAGAAGCTCCTCCAGATGCCTTGCCCGCGCTTCGAGCATGGCCGCCATCACCCGCGCGCGCCGCGATGCCGCGATCCGCACCTGCGGACTGCCCCATCGCCGCAGTGCATCATCGCTGATCACCAGCAACAGCGTCTCCGGTTCGTCCAGCCGATAGCGATTGCGGAAGTAGGTGTAATCATCAAGGTCCGCCAGGCTTGTCCGTTCATCCGCCGCCGTCTCGGCGATCCGCTCAAGCTGCACCGGCGAGTTTGTCAGCACCACCATCCCGCCATCGAGCAGCGCCAGATACGAACTGATCGTACGATCTTCCGTCCGCACCACCGTCGCTTCCAGCGCACCGATCTGCTGCGATCGCACCTGCACCCCAGCCGCCTCCGCCGCCTGCTGCTGCCGCGCCGCAAGGCTCTGCTTCAGCTGCTCCGGGTTCGTGGAGTGCATCAGGATCGCCAGGTCCGTGCCCGCCATGATGTACGGATCGCCCGCCGTCAGCGTCACCTCTCCCAGCCCCAGCTGCTCAGCGTCGTCCATCAGCGACGCCACCGTCACCGCCAGCTGCCGTTCGTAGCGCTGCTGAACATCCGCCTCCTCAGCCTGCAGCGACCACTGAATCAGCTGCGTTCCCTGCTGTTCATACTCCGTCAGCGTCGTCGCCAGCGCCTGCACATCTTCAAAGAAGATCGTCAGCTGATCGCCCGGCACGTACGCCGCGGCCGCATCCGTCGCCGGGTCGGGATCCTCAATCAGATCGTCCCATTCAATTGCATCGATGGTGATGCCGCGCACCTCGCTGAGGTCCACGTCCGCGATCATCTGTTCCTGCGCGGGGGCAAGCAGATCATCCAGGCGAAGGTTCTCCCCCGCAGCGGTCGTCCCGCTGAAGATGTCGAACGTGTCGTTCATATCGAACATGTCCGCCCGCCCGCCGAACCGCCGCCGCGTCGCCGCCCGCGCCTCCTCGCCAAGCATCTGCTCCGCCGCGTGCGCCTGCGAACGGAACCAGGCCCTGCCCGCAAAGTTGCGGCTTTGCAGCTCGCGATAGTGATCGGCGACCGTCTCGTAAAAATCTTCGCCGGCCCGCTCCTCCAACTCCTCCGCGGACACACTGAACGGCACCCGGCTCGCGCCGCCTTTCAACGATGGAAGTATCAACACGCCCTCTACGTCCCGCCGCTGCGGCAGCGCGATCGCGATCCGCGCCGCCGGGTCGTTCGGCCGCTGAGGCACCCAGCGATTTAAGCCGCCCAAATAAGCCTGCCCCTCGCCTTCGATGTGCACCCAGGGCGCTTCAGGCGACCAGCCGTTCAGGGCACGCCTTGCCGCCTCGTCCATCTCCAGATCGTCCACCTCGATCACATGGAAGAAGCTGTTCGCCCCGCCTGAAAGCGGACCATCCGCTGCCTGCGCCGCTGCAGGCAACCAGCACATCACCCACGCAACCGCAACCACGCACGCCAGCGCCGCCAGCCGGGACCGCGCGGGACGATCCTTCTTTTCACGACACAGCGACAGTTTCAGCATCAACATGCAAGCACCCTTTCGGATCGAGATGTGGCGGGGCGTTTCCCACGCGTAGACACGGTGGGAGGAGGTGGGGGGGCGTCGCAGGAAAAATGCTGACCATGAGATAACCCCGTTCAGTGAACGTCACCAAGCGTACCGCGCCAGCCCTTGCAAGGGCAACGGGGGCGCACCCTCTACGTTCCCTCATCAACATCACGGCTCGCATGCGGGGGCCGATTGATGGTATCTTGCCACGCTCAATATGAGCATGATGCTGCACAACAAGGTAATCGTGATCGTCGGCGGCACGACCGGACTCGGGCTCTCCGCTGCCAGGGCCTGCGTCGACGCGGGCGGTTGTGTGGTGGTCGTCGGTCGAGCCGCTGCGAGCGCCGAAGCAGCCGCCGAAGCGCTCGGCGATCGCGGCAGGGCCGTCGTCGGCGATGCCGTCGATTCCGCCACGGCCGAGCGCGCCATCGACGCCGCCATCGAAGCCTTCGGCGACTTCCACGGCCTCTACCACGTCGCCGGCGGCAGCGGCCGGTCCCAAGGCGACGGCCCCCTCCACGAACTCACCGACGAAGGCATCGATTTCACCCTCCGCCTGAATCTCACCTCGCTCATCTACGCCAACCGTGCTGCGGTGCGTCGACTGCTCGCGCTCGGCCACGGCGGGACGATCCTCAACATGGGCAGCGTGCTCGGCTTCTCCCCGTCGCCCGAGCATTTCACCACCCACGTCTACGCCGCCGCCAAGTCCGCCATCGTCGGCTTCACACAATCGTGCGCTGCCCGCTACGCGCCGGACAACATCCGCTTCAACGTCCTCGCACCCGGGCTCGTTGAAACGCCGATGGCGCAGCGGGCGGCCCAAAACCCGACGATTCAGCAGTTCATCCGCACGAAGCAGCCGCTCGACGGCGGCCGCATCGCCCAGCCCGACGACCTCGACGCCGCCGCCGTCTACTTCCTCGCCGACGCTTCACGCTTCGTCACCGGCCAGGTGCTCGCCGTGGACGGAGGCTGGTGCGTCAGCGAAGGTCAGTACGCCAAGGAAACATGATGGAAACTCCAGCGACGGCCGCCCCGTCCCTCCAATATCTCGAACGTTGCCGCGACCTCATCGAAGCCGTCGCCGCTCAGCGTGAAGCCATCGCACAAACCGCCGACTGGTTCGCCGAATCCATCCTCGCCGGTCGGCTGGTGCATCTGTTCGGCAGCGGACACAGCCGCATCATGGTCGAAGAGATGTGGCCGCGCTACGGCTCGTTCCCGGGCTTTCACCCGATTGTCGAACTCTCGCTCACCTTCCACACGCAGGTCGTCGGCGCGAACGGTCAACGGCAGGCGATGTTCCTGGAGAACGTGCCCGGCCTCGCCGACCGCATCCTCCGCAACTTCGATATCACCGGCGAAGATGCCGCCCTCATCATCTCCTCCAGCGGCTGCAATGCCGTGCCCATCGAGGTGGCGCGGGGACTGCGGGCGCAGGGGGTGCGGACCGTCGCCCTCGTCAGCGTCGCCCACAGTGAGCAGAGCACCAGCAACCACGCATCAGGCGAAAAGCTCACCGATCACGCCGACCTCGTGCTCGATACCGGCGCGCCCATCGGTGACGCCATGGTGCAGATCCCCGGCATGGAGATGCCCGTTGCCCCCGGCTCCACGGTAGGGGGGTGCATGATGATCAACGCCATCAAAGCCGAGGTCGCCGATCGTTTGACCCGAGCCGGGCAACCTCCCCTCGCCCTCGCCAGCGGTGCGGTCGTCGGCAGCGAGCGCGCCCGTGAAATCTTCGAAGCCGCCTACGACGAACACGCCCGCCGGGCTGCCAGGCTTTACGCCAACCTCGGTCAGCACGACGCACCCGATCGTCCCGCCACATGACCGCCTCTCGCCCCCGAGCATGGAGCCGATCCTCACCATGACATCTCCGCCGCTTCGCACCACCGTCATCGGCAGCTATCCGTTCCCCGGCTGGCTCGAGTTCGCCTCGCAGCACCTCCAGGAATTCGGCAGCGCCGACATTGCCGAGATGCAGGACGATGCCGTCGTCGCCGCCGTGCACGATCAGCTTGCTGCGGGCCTCGATGTCATCAGCGACGGCGAACAAACCCGCTTCGATTTCAACCTCTCGTTCTACGGCCACCTCACCGGCATCGAACTTGAAGCCGCCTCGCCGCGCCGCTTCGGGCCGCCTGCTCACGATCAACGCGGCAAGCACAACATCGTCGGCAGGCTTGATGCACCCAACGGCCTCGCCGCCGTCGAGGAATTCCAGCGCCTTCAGCGCGTCGCCGCGGTCGTCACTGCCGGTGATGCTCCCACCCCCACGCTCAAAGCTTCCATCCCCGGCCCCTACACGCTTTCCGGTCGGCTGCTGCCGAACGCGCAGTACGCCGATCGTTACGCGGTGACCGAAGCACTGCTGCCGATCGTGCGTGATGAACTCGTCGCCCTCGTCGAAGCCGGCTGCACGGAAATCACCGTCGATGAACCGTCGATGAGCTGCTACGCGCACCGTGAAGACCCCGCCCGCTTCGTCGATATCTTCAACCGCACCGTCGAGCCGATCGTTGATCGCTGCCGTGTTTCCACGCATCTCTGCTTCGGCAACTTTAAAGGGCGTGCCGTCGGCTATCGCCGCTACGAGCCGCTGTTTCCTGCGTTTCTCGATCTGAATGTCGATGAGATGCACGTGGAGATGGCCAGCCGTGAGTTTGCGGAGATCGCCATCATCGCGAAAATTGCGGAGCGTTGCGATGTCGCCGTCGGCGTGGTCGATGTCAAAAGTTATTACATCGAAACCCCCGCCGACATCGCCGAGCGTGTTCGCCTGTGTCTCGAGCACTGCCCCGCTGAAAAGCTCTCGCTCGCCCCGGACTGCGGCCTCAGCCAGACCGCGCGATGGGCGGCCCGCCGCAAGCTGGCGAACATGGTCGAAGGTGTCAAAATGGTACGAAAGGAAATCGGCGCGTGATCCCCGCACTACTCAAAAACGACGACTTTGTGACCGACGTTCAAACCACGCAAGTCGGCGACGGCTTCGCGATCTGGTGGCTCGGGCAGAGCGGCTTCCTCCTCAAGCACCCCACGGGTTACGTGCTGCTTGATCCCTACCTCTCCGAGTCGCTCACCGTCAAGTACGCCGACAGCGACAAGCCTCACACCCGCCTCACCGAGCGCGTGGTCGATGCTGAGCAGCTGAGCTTCGTCGACGTCGTCACCTCCACGCACAACCACACCGACCACCTTGATGCGGACACGCTTCGCCCGCTGCTGGCGACGAATCCGAACCTTAAGCTCGTCATCCCCGAAGCCAATCGCGACGTTGCTGCTGAACGCCTGGCGTGCGAGCACGATGCACCTGTCGGGCTTAGTGACGGTGAGCATGTCACGCTCGGCGACGTCACCATTCACGCAGTGCCCGCAGCGCATGAGGTGATTGACCGTGACGAGCAGGGCCGTTCGCGTTTCCTCGGCTACATCGTGAAGTTCGGCCGCTGGAGCATCTATCACAGCGGCGACACCGTCTGGTTCGACGGCCTCGAAGCTCTGCTCAAACCCTTCAACATCGACGTGGCCCTGCTGCCGATCAACGGCCGCACCCCCGAACGCCGCGTCACCGGCAACCTCTGGGGCGACGAAGCAGCCGACCTCGCCGGGCAGGCGGGCATAAAAATGGTCGTGCCTTGCCACTATCACATGTTCGCGTTCAACACCGAAACGCCCGACCTGTTCGTCCACCGGTGTCAGCAGATCGGTCAGCCTTACACCGTGCTCAGAAGCGGCGAACGCCTCACCAGCGCCGCCGTCGAACGTGCCTCCAAAGCTCTCGCCAATCGCTGAGGTGACCTGATGGCCAAGTGGAAGATCGCCGGGATCAACTTCGATCACATGCACATGGGCGACCTGCTGCGGCAGGTGCACGAGCATCCCGACACGGAAATCGTCGGCATCTGCGACGAACACCCCAACCGCATGCAGGACGCCGTCGCCAAGTTCAATATCCCCGCCGAGCGCGTCTTCACCGACTACCGCAAGTGCATGGAGACGGCCAAGCCGGATCTCGTCGTCCTCTGCCCCGCCACGGCCACGCACGGCGAATGGACGCAAAAAATCGCACCGTTCGGCAGCCACATCCTCATGGAAAAACCCTTCGCGGCCACCGTCGCCGAGGCCGATGCGATGACCGAAGCCGTGGCGATGACCGGCCGGCAACTCGCGATCAATTGGCCCCTCGCCTGGTACCCCTCGCACCGCACGACCAAGCGGCTCATCGACGAAGGCCGCATCGGCGACGTCATCGAAGTGCACTACTACGACGGCAACCGCGGGCCCGTCCACCACAAAGCCGACAAGGAAGAAGTCAGCCCCGCCGAGGCTCTCGAAGCCAAACGCAACAGCTGGTTCTATCGTGCGGCAGACGGCGGCGGCTCGCTGCTGGACTACCTCGGCTACGGCACCACGCTCGGCACCTGGTTCATGAACGGCCGGGCCCCGATCGAAGTCACCTGCACCACCCACATCCCCGACGGCCTGGAAGTCGACGAACACAGCATCACCGTCGCCCGCTACGAAACGGGCCTCAGCAAGTTCGAGACGCGGTGGGGGACGTACACCGATCCGTGGACGCATCAGCCTCAGCCGAAGTGCGGCTTCGTCGTCGTCGGCCGGGCCGGCACCATCAGCAGCTACGATTACGCCGACACCATCCGCGTACAGACCGCCGATCATCCCGAGGGTGAGGTCGTGCCCGTCGATCAGCTTCAGCCGCCGCTGCAGAATCCGATTCAGTACGTGCTTGATCGCATTGCGAACAACGCGCCGATCGAAGGCCCGCTCTCGCCCGCCATGTGTCGCATCGGTCAGCAGATCGTCGATACCGCCTTCCGCAGTGCCCAGGAAAAACGCACGCTGCCGCTGATTCAGTGACCGCTTCGCAGGGAGACACGCATGGCCGATCGGGACTACGCGCTCGCCGCTGCTGAGTCGAAGAAGGCACCCGCGCCTGAGCTACCGTATCGGCCGCAGGATCCGAAGCAGTACCGCCCCGCGATCGGGCTCATCGGTTGCGGCGGCATCACCGAGCACCACCTCACCGCCTACCGCAACGCAGGCTACCGCGTCGTCGCCCTCTGCGATCTCGTCGAAGCCCAGGCCCGCCGTCGGCAGCAGGAGTTCTACCCCGATGCTGAGGTCTACACCGATCATCGCGCGCTGCTGAATCGGGCGGACATTGAGGTGGTCGACATCACACTGCACCCCGAGCATCGCGTCGCGGTCGTCGAAGATGCCATTCGCGCCGGCAAGCACATCCTCAGTCAGAAGCCGTTCGTGCTTGATCTCGCCGTCGGCCGTCGCCTTGTGAAGCTGGCCGAGCAGCAGGGCGTGAAGCTGGCGGTGAATCAGAACGGGCGCTGGGCCCCGCACTTCAGCTACATGCGTCACGCCATCGCCCGCGGCCTGATCGGTCAGCCGATGGCCGTAAGGCAGGCGGTGCAGTGGGACCACACGTGGGTGAAGGGCACGCCGTTCGAGCAGATTCATCACCTCGTGCTCTACGACTTCGCGATCCACTGGTTTGATATCCTCACCTGTTTCATGGGTGACCAGCAGCCGACGCAGGTTTACGCCTCCGTCACACGTGCGCCGGGTCAGACGATCGCGCCGCCGCTGCTGGCGCAGGTGTCAGTCGACTACCCCGCCGCGCAGGCGACGCTCACCTTCGATGCGGCCACGATGCATGGCCCGCAGGACCGCACGACCATCGTCGGCACCGAGGGCACGCTCCACAGCCTCGGCCCCGACCTCGGCAAGCAGCAGGTCACCCTCAGCACCGCAGCCGGCGAAGCGCGCCCGCAACTGCAAGGCACCTGGTTCCCCGACGGTTTCCACGGCACCATGGCCGAGCTGCTTTGCGCCATCGAAGAAGATCGCGAACCGGCCCACAGCGGCGCGAACAACCTGCGCTCCCTCGAACTCTGCTTCGCCGCCATCGCCAGCGCCGAAACCGGCAAGCCCGTCCAGCCGGGTACCGTCACACAGCTGCCGTAGCACCAGACAGGCAACGTCCGGCGCGGGAACGAAGGGGCCCGACGCAGATTCAGCGCAGTCGGCAGGGTGCCCCGGCCAGCGGAGACGGCCGGGCGGAATCGCGACATCGGCCCCGGCAACTGTGCAGGTCCGGAAAGCCCGGCCGTCTCGCTTCGCTCGCTGGCCGGGGCACCCCTGTACCCCTGCAAGCCGCCTTCCTTTTAATCAACAATCACAAATCAGCAATCAACAGTTCGTAGCCCCGACCGCCTACCTCCCATTGCGTTCACCCTGCGCCAGGTCTCCGTAAACCTATACGTGACACCCGCCTCCCGCAAACCTATAATAGACTTAGAAAATACGAGGCTATGCACGCTTCGCTCAGGACACTCTGAAGGAACCGATCATGACGATGCGCCACGATCAGGCCATGCAGGAATACGCACGCGCCATGACCCGCCGCCAGCTGCTCGCCAACGGCCGAAACGTCGTCGGCTCTGCCGCACTCGCTTCGCTGCTCGGCTCGACCGCCGGCGTCAAGGCCGCGGCCGACCGCACGCCCGGGCCTCATTTCGCGCCCAAGGCCAAGCACGTGATCTACCTGCACATGGTCGGGGGCCCGTCGCAGATGGACCTCTTCGATCACAAGCCCGTCATGCAGAAAGACTGGTTCGACAAGGACCTGCCCGAATCCATCCGCATGGGCCAACGCCTGACCACCATGACCAGCGGCCAGGCCCGCTTCCCCATCGCCCCCTCCGTCTACAACTTCAAACGCCACGGCCAGAGCGGCATGTGGGTCAGCGAACTGCTGCCGAACACCGCGAAGATGGTCGACGAAATGTGCTTCATCCGAAGCATGCACACCGAAGCGATCAACCACGAACCGGCCATCACGATGTCGCAGACGGGCAACCAGATTGCTGGCAAGCCCTGCATCGGCGCGTGGTCGTCCTACGGACTCGGGGCCGTCAACGAAAACCTCCCGACCTTTGTGGTCATGGTTGCCATCCCCACCAACCGCGAACAGGAGCAGGCGATCTCCGCAAGGCTCTGGTCCGCAGGCTTCCTCCCCGGTGAGCACGCGGGCGTCTCACTCCGCAGCAGCGGCGATCCGATTCTCTACATCAAAAACCCGCCCGGGGTGCCCGCGCATGTCCGCCGCCGTACTCTCGACGGCCTGCAGCAGATGAACCAGATGAACGAGCGGATGATCGGCGACCCCCAAACCACCACCCGCATTCAGCAGTACGAACTCGCCTACCGCATGCAGTCCAGCGTGCCCGAACTCACCGACCTCTCACAGGAATCCGACAGCACGTTTGAACTGTACGGCGAAGACGCACGGCAGGGCGGCACCTTCGCCAACACCGCACTCATGGCCCGACGCATGGTGCAACGCGGCGTCCGGTTCGTCCAGATCTACCACAACAACTGGGACCACCACGGCAACCTCACCGGTCGCATGGACGATCAATGCAAAGACGTCGACCGCGCCACCTACGGCCTCCTCCAAGATCTCAAACAACGCGGCATGCTCGAAGATACCCTTGTGGTCTGGGGCGGCGAGTTCGGCCGAACCATCTACTCTCAGGGCGAACTGACCAAAACCAACTACGGCCGCGACCACCATCCCCGCTGCTTCACCATGTGGATGGCGGGCGGCGGCTCCAAGCCCGGCACCGTCTACGGCGAAACCGACGAGTTCTCCTACAACATCACCAAAGACCCCGTCCACGTGAACGAACTCAACGCCACGATCCTGAACCTGCTCGGCTTCAACAACAACCGCTTCGCCTACCCCTTCCAGGGACTCGAGCAACGCCTCACCGGCGTCGAACACGTCGACCCCGTCCCCGCCCTCATGGCCTAACCCCCCCCCATAAAAACAGCACGAGCCCCACAACGAGCCGCGACCGTAAGGGAGCGGTTGTGCCCCGGATGCCACGCAGCAGCCCGCAGGGTGCTGTGTGTTCGCGTTCAAACTCACTCCGCCGGCTGAAGCTTCACCACTTCCCCGCACTTCGGGCAGCGTCCCTTCTTGCCCCGGTGCGCACTTTTGACGCGGAAGCCCGCACCGCAGCGGCACCGCACCTTCATCGCTTCCACCGTGGCCGTCGCCGTTTCAACAGCCGCCGTGGCCTTCTCCGCAACGGCGGGTTCCTCATACGGCGTCGAAAGCGGAGCCACACCCGACGGATCCCAATTCGGCACCGGCCCCACACCGACGGGCTTCTTCCGCTCAGTCCGCTTCGCCGGCTTGCCGTACACCTCAAAGATCGAATGCTCCGTGTCCGTCATCTCGATCCAGTGGTACTTCAGCATCATCACGCCGACCCCCGCCCCCGCCCCGAGTCCGCCCAGATGCGCCCAGTAGGCAATCCCGCCGCCTCCCGTCATCGCGCCGAACAGGTCGAACGCCAGCCAGATCGCCACGAGGAAACGGCAATCCAGGTCGAACGTCCCCCCGCGCACGAAGAAGAACCAGAAGCAGCTGACACTGTTCGCCGGATACCAGATGAGCGCCACGCCGATCACGCCGTTGATCGCCCCGCTCGCGCCGATCGCCGGGTCGCCATCAAGCAGCAGATGCACCACCGAAGCTGCACCCGCCAGGCCGGCGTAGGCGAGCGCGTAGAGCACATTGCCCATCTTGGCGCAGACCGCGTTGCCGAACACCCACAGGAAGAGCATGTTGCCCGCGAGGTGGATGATATCGCCGTGGAGTAGTGCCGAGCCGAACAGACTCGACGGGCTCCAGTCGTTCAGCACCATCGCATCGGGAAGCTCGCCGGCAGCGAACACCATGAAGCTGAAATAGACTGTCCCAATGATGATCGCGAAGTTGGCCAGCGGCCACCGCGCCATCGGCACGTCAAATTGAAATGGAAAAAACACCGGTTACCCCAAGGACAAAGGTCTGCCTCGGGGATCGACGGACACGAACGCCGAGACAACGCGAGATTAGCTGCTGGCCACGATAGCCGCAGGATCTTCCCCCGCTTCGATCGCTGCGATCTTCGCCACGCGCCTCGCATGACGGCCGCCTTCAAACTCCGTCTCGAGCCAGAGTTCCACGATCTTCTCGATCAGCTTCTGCCCCAGCATATCCGCCGAAAGGCACAGCACGTTCGCGTCGTTGTGACGCCGGCAGACCTCCGCACTGATTTCGTCATGCGCCAGCGCCGCCCGCACGCCGCGCACCTTGTTCGCCGCGATCGACATCCCGATGCCCGACCCGCAGATCAGCACACCACGGTCCGCCCGACCCTCCGCCACAGCACACCCCACCGCCCACGCATAATCCGGATAATCGCAGCTGGCCCCATCGGAAAAAGCCACAGGCACAATCTCATGCCCGTTCTCTTCAACCAGGTCGCTCAACGCCTGATGGAGATGCACCCCCCGGTGGTCACAACTGATGGCAATTTTCACGGGTGCTTCTCCAAAGGCGACACGGCCGAATCGAAACCCAATTCATCCAGACGACGCCGGACGAACTTCTGTATCTGCTGAGCGCATTTTAAGTATATCTGGGGCCCCGCGCCAATAGGGTCTTCAACCGACTCCCCCTCAGGATCCAGCAGCACCGCCCGCGACGCCGCCGCCGGTGCAATCTCCTGAACCGCCATCAAGTGCGAAGGTGTCATGCAGAAGATCGCCTCCGCATGGTCAATCAACGCAGGCGTCAGCGTTTGCGAAGCATGGCGATGCGGCCGAACGTCCAGTCGCGCCAGCGCCTGCGCCGCCTCGCTCGTCATCGGCGAGCCCGGCATCGCAGACGCGCCCGCCGAAATCACCTTCACATTCGCCTGCTCAAGCTCGTCGGCTCCCACCCCCAGCCGCCGCCCAAGCTCATCGCGCGCGATCGCTTCGGCCATCGGGCTTCGGCAAGTGTTCCCGCTACAGACAAAAACGAAGGTACGCTGCATAAGCTTTTCGATATAACGGGTGTCGTAAACCCCTTCGCGGACCACCTCAGCCCGCTCGCCGTCGATCCGGATGATAGTCGACGCCCGCCCATAGCGACACGGCCCCCCGTCAAGAATCAGATCGACTTCCTCGCCGATCGACCCAGCCGCCGCCTCCGCGGACTTCGGCGGAGCCTCCCCCTTCCGATTCGCACTGCTCGCCACGACCGGCTCGCCCACCTCCGCAAGCAGCGCCCGCGCCACCGCGTCATCAGGCACCCGCAGCCCGATCGTGTTGCCGTGATAAATGCGATCGCGCGCGTCAGGCCCCAGCCCCAGCTCATCAAGCTTCCGCGCAATCGTCGCATCGTCCACATCAACAATGAAGCTGATCGGCCCCGGCATCGTCCGTCTCGCCAGCCGCATCAGCGCCCGGTTCTGCTCAAGATCCACAAACCGCGCGATCGACGCGACATCAGGCAGGTGAAGCGTAAAGGGCTGCGTTTCCGCCCGACCCTTAACCTCCCGCAATCGCTCTACCCCTGTAGCGCTCGCAGCACTGGCGCCCACGCCGTAAACCGTCTCCGTGGGAAACACCACAACCCCGCCCTGGCGCAGCAACTCAGCCGCCTGGCGCACCGCCTCCAGGCACTGGGATTCCGTCTCGCATTCAAGCATCACCGAAGCCATAGCCCCATTATCAAAGGCCAAACTCACCCGGTCAAACGCTCCCCCCCGAAGCCCACGGCGTACCGCCGTGGGATCCCCTCAATCCGCCACGCGCTCCAGATACACCCCAACAGAGCCGGGCTGTCCCCAGCCCGGTACGTCCTTCGCCATCAAAAGCGTGACTCAATGACAACGGTATCCCCGTTGCCATGGTGCAACAGCTCAATCGAACGCCTGGCCTCCGTTCGCCGAAAGCCTGTCACCTCCCCGTGACTTGCACGCGGATCCATGCTGGCATCGCCATCCGTCTCGTGCATCGCCGACATCTTATCAGCATCGATCGATGCCAACTGCAGGGCATCCGCCAGCCGGCTAGCATCCTCTAGGCTGGAACGCATCCTCAAAACAACTCGTCGGTCACCAAGACGGTAAGTGTAGGACACCGATGCGTCACGCCAGTCTGAGAGCGCTCGATCTGAAAGCCCAAGGTCGTGTCGAACAAAATGATCAACCGAAGGATTGTAGTTAACCCACAAGAACGTCAACACGCTGGCGCTCAGCAATAGCCAGATCGAGAAAAAGATCAGGGGGCGACGTCGCACTGGCGAAGCCTTAGCAGCCAACCACAGCGCAATGGCGAACGGAACCGCAGCCGCAGCGCCAAAGAAAGGTCCCAATGCAACATCCCGGCACACCGCTCCGCCAATCGCGCCGGCCGCAACAACACCCATCGGTCCGTATCGACTGATCGCCATCAGCGTCACTCCAACACTCCCCCCCGCGAAGCCCACGGCGTACCGCCGCGGGATCTTCCCCTCACCGTGCCACCCGCTCAAGATACCGCCTCAGCGCCACGACCGCCGGGTCACCGCTGCCGCGCAACTGATCCAGCGTCGCACGGGCGTGTTCCATCTGCCCAAGCGTCGTATGCAGACCCGCTCGCAAGAAGACCACCTCGTCCGCCTCCAGCTCAGCAGGCGGCTCCTCCTCGAACATGAAAATCAGCCGTGTGATCTGACGCTCAAGCGAACGATCGACCGGGGCCGCCGCCAGGGCTGCGGGATCCAGCAGCACCGCTTCACGCATCGCCGCCAGCGCCGCTTCGTAATCCTCATCCTGCGCCACCGCAAGTGCATACCCGAGCTGCGCGCCCGGCGAATCCGGATTTCGCTGTATCTCCTCACCGAACACGTTGCGAGCGTCGGCTGCATTGCCCGTGCGGAGCAGGTCCCACGCGTCGCCTCGCCGAACCGCCGTGTCGCCCTGATCCAGATACGGATACTGGTAAACACGCGGCTGCGGCGGCGTCGCCGGGGCGGCCGGCGTGTAACGATCACGATAAATGTAGACCTCTTCACGCGGCGCCAAACGGTTGTACTCACGCCTGTAAGACGGACTCGGCGGCAGAATCCGCGGCGAACGGTAGCCGTAATCGTAAATCCGCGAATGCGAGTACCAAGGCACCTGGTACGAATAGTCGTAGTAATACAGGCTCGAAGGCGGGATCACGCGATGGTACCCGTAGTGCCGATCCAGCAGCCGACGTCTTGGAATGTGGTAACGGTGGTCCAGCCGATGCCGGGGCGAAATGTAATTTCGATCGTGAAGCGAGTGTCGATCGTGAAGCGAATGCCGGCTTGAAAGCGAGGTCCGCCCACTGCCGAAGTGCAGCCCAAGCGACAAGCCGCTGGAACTGCGGGCATGACCGCGGCCGTCCCGGGCCTCAGCCACGGTCGCGGGGACAAATAAACCAACTGCAAGGACGACGACACCCAGAAAGCCGATCGAGGTAAGCGAACGGAACATGGCGTGCCTCCAGAAAGGAGTGGGGGGGGGCGAAAGTGTGTATACGTATCATAGCCCACCTCATGCGCCACAGCCCGCACTTTTTCCCCGCACCCCCAATCACCAATAGCCGCGAGTCTACGACTCGCCGGGTCCCCCACACACCCAACATTTCCCCGTTAAAATGCTACCCATGATGGACGCCCAAGAAATCCAACGACTCATCCAACTCGACCACGCACACGTCTGGCACCCCTTCACGCCCATGCGCCAGTGGCGAGAATCCGACCCCATCATCATCGAATCAGGCGACGCGGAATTCCTCTTCGACGTCCACGGAAAACGCTACATAGACGGTGTTTCCAGCCTCTGGGCCAACGTCCACGGCCATCGTGTCAAAGAGATCGACGACGCCATCCGCGCCCAGCTCGACCGCGTCGCCCACTCCACCATGCTCGGCCTCGCCAACGTCCCCGCCACCGAATTGGCCGGCGAACTCGTCGCCATGACGCCAGGCGATCTCACCCGCGTCTTCTATACAGACAGCGGCGCCACTGCCACCGAAGTGGCTTTCAAAATGGCTGTTGGATACTGGTTCCACCGCGGGCAGGATCAGCGGCACACCTTCCTCGCGCTCACCGGTGCTTACCACGGCGACACCACCGGCGCCATGAGCGTCGGCTACAGCGACCTGTTCCACCGCCCATTCCGACGCATGACCTTCCAAACGGAATTCGTTGACCCGCCACATATTACGTACGATTCCACCCGGGCTGCGGAAAAGGTGGGGGAGCGGCGACGGTGGCCGCTGGAGGATGATCAGCGTTGCGCCAAGGCCGTCGCTGAGGCGCTTGCCGCTCTCGATGCGAAGCTCTGCGAAGTTGGCGGGGCGACGGCGGGCATCGTCCTCGAACCGCTGGTGCAGGGCGCTGCGGGCATGGTGATGCAGCCCCCGGCTTACGTGCAAGGCGTGGCGGAACTGGCGAAAAAGCACGGCACGCTGCTCATCGTTGACGAGGTCGCCACCGGGTTCGGCCGCACCGGCGAGATGTTCGCATGTGACCGCGCGGGCATCAAACCCGATCTCCTCTGCCTCGGCAAAGGCTTAAGCGGCGGCTACTTACCCGTCGCCGCGACGTTGTGCACCGAGGAAATCGGCCAGGCTTTCGAAGGCGAACTCGGGGAGCATCGCACGCTCTACCACGGCCACACGTTCACCGGAAACCCGCTCGGCTGTGCCGCTTCACTCGCCTCAATCAAGCTCCTCCAACGCGAAGGCATGATGGCCGAAGTGCGGGAAAAAGCGGGGATGCTCGCACGCTTGCTCGACCCGCTTCGCGATGCCGACGGGTTCCCGCAGGTCGTCGACGTCCGCCAGTGCGGCCTCATGCTCGGCATCGAACTGCACGCCCCCCCCACCAAAGTCGCAGGCAACACGGCGGGACAAGATGGGGGGGGCGCGCTCGGTGATTTCGGGGAGACGGCGTCGCCGGCCGCGCCGGGTCAGACCATCCGCCGACCGGCCTACGAGGCATGCATGCGCGCGCGCGACGAAGGGCTTTTGATTCGTCCGCTGGGCAATGTGATCATCCTGATGCCGCCGCTGGCCATCCGACGGGAAAGCCTGGAACAACTGGCCGAAACGACGATCAATGCCATCGAAATGACGACTTACTGAGCGAAACGTTTCGGCGCTCAAAAACGGTATTACAGGCGATAAATGACGATTGATCGTCGTTAGAAGCGGTCTTTGGCGGTGATCGGGCGGGTGACTTTGAGGGCCCGGTTGCCTTTGAACTGACCGAGGTTGGCGAGGAACTTTTTGCGGCCTTCCACCGCCAGGACCACCGGCTGACTCGCCGGCTTGTCGGTCATGATCAGGTCCCCCGGTGCCATGTTCAGCAGATCTTCCAACGTGATTGTCGTCTCCGCCAGCACCGCAGTGGACACGACCGAGGCCCGATCCAGCCCCGAAGCCAGGCGATTGCGCGTCGTATCATTCTGCCGACCACGCTTGTACGCACCCCATGTCTGGCTGGCGAGTTTGTCGACCAACGGCTCAATCACATTGAAGGGAATGCACAGGCTCATCGACCCGGCGCGGGCGCCCATCTTCAACTCAAAGCCAATGACCACAACGACTTCGTTCGGCGGGACAATCTGCACCAGCTGCGGGTTCGACTCGGTATCTTCCAGTTTGAAGTTGATCGGCGAGACGCTGGCCCAGGCTTCGGAGAGTGCGGTGACGGCCCGGTCGGTGATCTTGCTGACCAGCCTTTGCTCGATCTGCGTGAGCGGCCGCTGCGGGATGAACAGGTCCGCGTTGGAGCCGCCTAGCAGGCGATCGATGATCGGGTAAATGATCAGCGGGCTGATTTCGAGGCAGATTTCGCCTTCGAGCGGCTCGCACGAGAGCAGATTGTAGCTGGTGGGGTTGGGCAGATTTTTCGTAAACTCGCCGTAGGTAAGCTGTTCGATGTTGGCGACGGTGACTTCGACGATGGTGCGGAGGAACCCGCTGAGCGCGATGCCGAAGCTGCGTGAGAACGAATCGTGCAACTGCTCGAGTGCCCGCATCTGGTCCTTGCTGACGCGTTCGGGGCGTTTGAAATCGTAGGGGCGGATTTCGAGGTTGGCCGACTTGCGATTGCGGTTCGTAAATATCTGTGACGCATCGGTGTTATCGCCGATCGCTTCGCTGCCTTCTTCGCCTGATATCGCAGCGAGAAGGGCGTCTACTTCGTTTTGATCGAGTACGTCGGCCATGTCACTTTTTTATCGGGCGGCGGCGGCGGGGGACTTCAACGCGGCGCGAAGAAGATTTCAACCGACGGGATGATATCATGTTCCACGCCGTAACCCCCAACCGCTGTTTCTGTTCGGATCGGAACCTTGCCTGATGAGTTTGCTGGATAAGCTTGAGAGAAAATACGGCCGTTACGGCGTGCCTCACGTCACGGAAATGCTGATTGGCGGGCAGGTTCTGTTCATCGGTGTGGCCTTGAGCCAGCCGGATCTGCTCGACCGCCTGGCGCTTTCACGCGATGCCCTGGCAGCTGGGGAGCTGTGGCGGCTGGTGACGTTTCTGCTGATCCCGCCTTCGACGAACATCCTCTTCGCCGTCATCGCATGGTTCATTTTTTACCTGTTCGGCAGCTCGCTGGAGCAGACGTGGGGGGCATTCCGCTACAACGTTTACCTGCTGCTGGGCTACGTCGCGACGGTGCTGGCGGCCCTGTTTTTACCGCTGTTCGGCGACCCGGGGCTGGTGACGAACCACTTCCTGGGGCTGTCGGTTTTCCTGGCGTTCGCGTACCTGAATCCGAACTTTACGATCCTGCTGTTCTTCATCATTCCGGTGAAGGTGAAGTGGCTGGCGCTGATCAGCTGGGTGTTCGTGGGGGCGGCGGTGCTGGCGGGGCCGATGGGCGCGAAGCTTGCGGCGGTGGCTTCGGTGGCGAACTTTCTGATCTTCTTCTCCGCGAGCATCGTGCGAAGCTTGCGGGGCAAACGGCGGGAATCGGTCAGGCGGATGGAAGCCGCGGCGGCGGCGGAGGAGCCGTTCCATCGCTGCACGAGCTGCGGGGCGACGGACAAGAGCGACCCGGACCTGGAGTTTCGCTACTGCCCGACGTGCGCGGGGTCGCTTTGCTACTGCGAGCATCACATCTTCGATCATGAGCATGTGAGGGAAGAGGAAAATGCTCAGTGAGGAATGGGCGGTGCTTAAGGATCGTGTGGTGTTGAACGTCGGACCGCTCCCTTACGGTCGCGGCTCGTGTTGGGCTTTATTTGGGGGGGAGGAGCTTGCTGATGTTTTTTGATGCTGCGGCTGTGGCTGATTTTGGTGATGAGAAGATGCGGAAGGTGAATTTGTTTGAGTCGCCTCGGATGTTTTGTGATGTTTACTGTTTGAAGCCGGGGCAGGCGCAGAAGGATCACGACCATGCGGCGAACGACAAGGTTTATCACACCCTGACGGGGAAGCCGACCGTGCGGATTGGGGAGGAGACGCGTGAGCTTCCGGCAGGTCAGACGGCGGTGGCGCCGGCGGGTGTGATTCACGGCGTGCGCAATGACAGTGATGAGAACGTCACGCTGCTGGTGATGATGGCGCCGCATCCGAGTTTGGGGGAGTAAGCGGGGGGAGGGGGAGGGGATAACCACAGAGGCACAGAGGGGGAGGAGGTAGGAAAAAGGCAGAGGGGGGGGCGAATTCCTGATTTTCTAATGTCTTATTTTTAGCTTGTTTTACCTCATCTTCCTCTGTGCCTCTGTGGTTAATTTTCCTGATTACGCCGCCGAAGTCGGAGGGAGGTGGTGGGGAGCAAGGCGATAAGGCGCGCCGTTGACCACGAGCCGCGCACGTGACGGTTTTTTTCATCTGTTGCGTAAGTGGTTGATTTTCGCCGGTAGGAGCTATAACCGAAAGTCGTGTTTTGGCTGAATGAAAAAAGGCGGCGTACCTT
>JBBDRF010000029.1:0-19651 GCA_040905565.1 Phycisphaeraceae bacterium
ATGGCCACTTCGCCGAGCTTGCCCGCTGAGCGGAGGGCGGTGTAGATCGCCGGCGGGTTGTACTCGAAGAGGCCGACCATCGCACCGATGTCAGGATTGCGAGCGAGCACGTCCTCAGCGTTGGCCAGTGCATCGGAGGCGCGGCCCTGGTCGGTGCGTGTGGTGACGATGGTGTACTTGTCGCCTTCGATGACGCCTTCGACAGCGTCGTAGCGTGAGGCATCGTGGGTGCGGTCGAGCAGTTCATCGATCACGCCCTGGCGTCGGTCCTGCGCGTTGTCCTGCTCGAGTCGACCGATGAACAGTGCGACATCGCCGCCGTCGGGGAGGGCCTGCTTCACGAGCTTGCCGCACATGCGACCGGCTTCGTAGTTATCCATGCCGATGTAGAGGAGGCGGTCGGTGCCGGGGGCATCGGAGTCATGCGTGACGAGGGGGATGCGGGCAGCGATGCGATTGATGAAGCTCGCCTGGTTCTCCGCGTCGACAGGGCTGATCGCCAGTGCGTCGATGCCGCTGGCAAGCAGGTCGTCCACGACGTCCTGCTGCACGGTGGCGGTGCCTTCGGAGGGGAAGCGAACCTGGACGTTGACGTCGAAATCGTTCGCGGCATCCTCGGCGCCGGCTTCGGCGATGTTCCAGAAGTCCGCCACCTGATTGGTGACGAAGGCGATGCGATGGGGGGCGTCCTCGGCGTCGCCGCTTTGTCCGGACTCGGCGGTCCCGCCGCCGCAGCCGTGAAGTGCGAGTGAAGCGATCACCAGGGCGAACGTGCCGTGAATCCAGGTCCGGTTAAACATCGCGAGCCTCCCAAGTCGAATTTTCAAAACTGCCCGCGCGAACGCCGCGGTGCCTCTGAGGGACACCAGACTACTGCCGCGACAGGCCCGGGGCAAGAAGCAAACGCCGTGAGAATCTGGATCTACGTAAACGGCAAATCCTCCTTGTGGTTTGCGTCAATTCATTAATCTACATTCCCGCCAATACTTGTGAGATCGTGCACACGACACGATTGTATGCAATGGCGCGCGTTGGTTGAGTGCGTAGCGGAAGCGACATAAGGTAGAAAAGGCGCTGGATCCACCGATTCAGCTTTTTCTGCTGACTGAAAGATGTGCGATATGGCGATGATCATTAACGGCCAGAACGTGGACACCGCCCTGGTGGACCAGGAGTTCTCGAACGTTAAAAGCTATTTCGAGTCGATGTCGAACGTGCAGTGCTGCGAGCGGGATGACGAATTCCGTGGCTATGCGCGCGACAATGTCGTCGCGCGTGTACTGCTGACGCAGGAAGCGCAGAAGGCGATCGAGCCGAGCAGCGATGCCGAGATCGACGCGGAGCTGGCGCGGATGAAAGAGGAGCAAGGCGGCGAAGTGCAGTTTTACGCCACCATGGGCATCGGCCCGGACGACGAGGCGATGCTGCGGCCGGACATCGACGTGAACCTGCGCATCCAGAAGCTGATGGCCAAAGCTGCCGAGCCGCTGCCCGAGCCCAGCGACGAACAGCTGCGGGCGTTCTACGAGGAGCATCTTGAACAGTTCATGAGCGAAGAGCAGGTCCACGCCCTGCACATGCTCAAGAATCCAAGGCGGGGCGAGGAGCGGGCCGGGGCCTACGACGAACTGCGCCAGGCACGGAAGGAAGCGCTCGCCGGTGCCGACTTTGCGGAGCTGGCCAAACGTTACTCGCAGAAGTACATCGAGTGGGAAAAGGCCGATGCCGAGACGCGTGAGCGCATGGGCGATCCGATCGATCTGGGCCACTTCGCACGTGGGCAGATGATGGAAGAGTTCGAAGCGGTCGCGTTCTCGCTGGAGGATGGCGAGGTCGGGCCGGTGTTTTTGACGCACTTCGGCTATCACCTGGTGAAGGTGCTCGAGCGAAAGCCCGCGGTGCCGAAGCCGTTCGATGAGGTGCGGGACGACGTGGCGACGTTGCATCTGGAAACGCATCGTCAGCAGGCGGTGCAGCGGTTCGTCGAAAAGCTTAAGGAATCCGCGAAGATTGAGTACACTGAGGGTGAGGATCAGCCTCAGGGCGCTGGGCATTCGCATTGAGCGGTCAGGGAGACCCACGGCGGCACGGCGTGGGCTTCGGTTATGAGTAGCGAACCCGTGAAGCGGCTGGGCGTGGTGGTGGCGTGTGAGCGTGAGGATGGACGCTGGTTGATGATGCGTCGCTCGGCTCAGGTGCTTCGCGCGCCGCTGAAGATCGGGCTGCCCGGCGGTGAGGTCGAGCCCGGCGAATCACAGCAGCAGGCGGTGATCCGCGAGATGCACGAGGAGCTGAACCTGCGGGTGGAGCCGACGTGCTGCGTGTGGCAGTACGACCTGCCGGATCGGCCGTGGCGGCTTTTTGGGTGGCGTGCACGCATTGTCGGGGGTGTGTTGAAGCCTGACCCGGCTGAGGTCGCCGAGGTGCACTGGCTCACGGCGGAGGAGGCAGCGGCGCATCCGGACGCCCTGCCGACCAATGCGCTGATAATGGCGGTGCTCAGCGATCCGAAAGCGCCGCCGTTGCGGCTTGGATGAGTTTCGCAAATCGGCTGGTAGTAGTAGGATCATCGGTAGCTGTTTGACGCGTCGCGCCCGCAAGGGACATTGGGGCGACGCGGATCGAGAAGATCTTTCCACAAGCGATTGGGGCCACGCATGGCATATGGAAGTTTTGTACTCGTTTTGCACGGTCATCTGCCTTACGTGCTGAGGCACGGGGTCTGGCCTCACGGCGAAGACTGGCTCTATGAAGCGGCTGCGGAAACCTACCTGCCGCTGCTGGAGATGATCGGCCATTGTGCGCTGCACGAAGCGTCGCCTCAGATCACGATCGGCCTGACGCCCGTGCTGCTGGAACAGCTCGCGCACGACCACTTCAAGGACGGCTTCGAGGAATACCTCGCCGACCGCGTGGAGCGGGCGCAGCAGGATCGCAAAGAATTTGAGGAGCAGGACAACGGCCACCTTGCCCACATGGCGCAGTGGTGGGAGAAGCTGTACCGGCACCTCGGCGAACTCTTCGCCAAGATCGATCGCGATATTCCCGGCGCCTACGCCAAGCACGCGCGCGACAAACACATCCAGATTCTGACTTCGTCGGCCACGCACGCCTACGCACCGCTGCTCTATGAAGATGCGTCGATCCGGGCGCAGCTGCGGGCGGGGCTGGCGAGCAGCCATCGAATTCTGGGGTTCAAGCCGACGGGGCTTTGGCTTCCCGAGTGTGCGTATCGGCCGGGCGGTGCATGGCAGCCGCCGAACCACTGGTCGGGCAAGGATGGCCGCATCGGCGTGGAGCACCTCATCGGTGACGAGACGCTGACGCATTTCTTCGTCGAAAACCATCTCATCGAAGGCAGCCGCAGCGAATGGGTCCGTGACGACGGCGACTGGCACAAGGTCGGCTGGGACGAATCGGCGAAGTATCCCAACCGCGGTTGGCAGAGCGTGAACGAGCCTCACCTGGTGAACTCCGACGGCTCGGGGCCGGGACGGGTGACGGCGATGGCGCGCGATCAGAACGTCTGCGAAGCGGTGTGGAGCGGCGATATCGGCTATCCCGCCGACGGCTCCTACCTCGAGTTTCACAAGAAGTACGGCCCCCGCCGGGGGCTTCGCTACTGGAAGGTGACCGGGCACAAAGTCGACCTCGGTCAGAAGGACATGTACTACCCCGACGACATCCCGGGCAAAGTGCACGGCCACGCAACCCACTTCTGTAACTTCGTCAAATCACGCCTGCGCGACTACCACGACCGCACCGGCCGGCACGGCGTGGTGACCGCCACGTTCGATGCGGAGCTATTCGGGCACTGGTGGTTCGAGGGGCCACAGTTCCTGCGGGACGTGATTCTGAACTTCGCGAACGATCCGGATGTGGATGTGCAGACGGCGGAAAACTTCCTGCACGATCACCCGCCGGACAAGACGGTTTCGATGCCGGAAGGCTCGTGGGGCGACGGCGGCGACCATCGTGTGTGGACCAATCCGCAGATCAACTGGATGTGGGACATCGAGTATCGCTGCGAGGCGAACTTCGGCAAAGCAACGCTGGACCTGCCCTGGCGCACCGATAAGCACCTGGAAGATCTGCTGAAGAAGGCGGCCCGCGAACTGCTGCTGTTGCAGGCGAGCGACTGGCCGTTCGTCATCAGCCGAGGGCAGGCGGTGGACTACGGCATCAAGCGGTTCATGCAGCACGTGAGCCGATTCGAGACGCTGATCGATCTGGCGGAGAAGGCCTCGCAGGATGCGAAGTACCTCAACCGCCTTTCGGAGGTCGAGCAGTTCGAAGTCAAGGACGCGGAACTGCACGACATCATCTTCAAAGAGATCGATCTGAACTGGTGGAATATGTAAGCGGGGACCACCCGCGGCGTCACGCCGTGGGCTTCGTTTCGCTGTTTAGCTCGGCAGAATCAGCGTGTTCGTCGCGCCCTTGATGGAGCGTTCGACACGGCGGGCCTTGATGCGAACGTAGGGGGGGACGTAGCAGCTTCGGTCGCCGAACGAGCCGGGCTTGGCGGCGAAGTCGCTGTGATTCGGTTCGCTCAGGTCTTCGATGACGAACCCGGCCCGGCACATCCAGCCGACGATCTGCTCCCAGCGATGCAGAAATTCCAGGGTGCCGGGCTCACGGTGCAGCGAGCCTTTGACCTCGGGGAGGGGGCCGTCGCGGTAGTACGGTTCGATGAGTTCGTAGCCGCGTGCGGAGCGGCGGGTATCGGCCTGCAGGCTGGCGGGCTGTTTGTGCTGCGAGATGTAGATGCCGTCGACCTGCGTCACCCGGGCGACTTCACGGTACACCTTCTCGAGGTTCGGCAGGTAGCAGGTGCTGACGGGGTTGATGACGATCTCAAAGCTGGCGTTGCCGAGTTCGCTGAGGTCGTCCATCGACGTGGCGAGGGTGCGGATGGCGAGGCCGCGCTGCTCAGCAATTTCGCGATCGAGCTCGAGCTGCTTCGGGCTGATGTCAACGACGGTGACGATCGCGCCGGCCGCGGCGTAGACGGGGGCCTGGCGTCCGCCGCCTGCGCCGAGGCAGAGGATGCGTTTGCCTTCGATGCCGTCCGGAAGCCAGCGGCGGTCGATGGCCTTGATCGGGTCGGCGAGCATGTCGTCGGTGGCGGGGCGGGTGAAGCGCTGGCCGCTGCGGGCGCGGTCGTCCCACGCTCGGCGGTTGTGCTCCTGCGAATGATGTGCGTCATGGTACGGCATAGGCACGGATCTTAGCGTACCCGCCCGGCCGTCACGAGGGGCGAGGCTCAGTCCGCTGCCCAATCCTTGATCGCGTCGTCGCCGAGCACGCCCCAGTAGACGCGCAGGTCCCGAATCTCGCCTTCGAAGGTGAACGGCACGTCATAGTCACCCACCGGCGAGCCGGGGTTGCCGCCGACAGAGAAGCCGTTGGCGGGCTTGCTCACCAGCAGGGCGCCTTCGTCCGTGGCCACGCGTTCGCCGTTGACGTAGAGGTGCATATCCAGTTGAGCGTCAAGCACGCCCGCGAGGTGGACGGATTCGTCCATCGGGAGTTGGTTCGGGCCGACGATCTTGTGCAGCACGCCGCCGCTACGGATCGCGAAGGTCGGCACGCCGTCTTCGATGAACAGCGTATAGCCGTGCGACGCGCCACCCTGCGCCACCAGCACGCCGTCGCCTTGCGGTACCGCGTGAGCGCCCACGGTGAAGGTCTTGATCGACGGATCGAGGTCCGACCGCGTCTGCCCCGCACCTTCGTCGTAGGCGGCCACCTGCTGAAGTTGCACCTTGTCGAGACGATCGATGTAGCGTCGCTGGGCGATCTCGGCGGCGGACGCGTGAGGCCGATCGTCGCCGTGATGCTCCTGAAGCCGTCGCAGTTCGGTCTTCAATCTCGCTTGAACCTCAGCATAGTTGGGATCGTCGTAGATGCTTCGAAGTTCGTCGGGATCGGCTTCAAGGTCGTACATCTCCCACTCACCGAGCTGGTAGAAGTGGATGAGTTTGTAGCGCTGGGTCCGGACACCGTAATGGCGGTTGACCATGTGCACGGCGGGGAATTCATAGTAGTGATAGTAAACGCTGTCGCGCCAGTCATCGGGGGTCTGCCCGCGGAGAAGGGGGGCGAGGGATCGGCCCTGCATGTCGTCAGGCACGGTGACGCCGGCGACATCCAACAGCGTCGCTGCCCAGTCGAGATTGCTGACCATGTCGGTGTTTTCGCTGCCGGGTTTGGTCACGCCGGGCCACTTGATGATCAACGGCGTCCGCAGCGACTCTTCATAGATGAATCGCTTGTCATACCAGCCATGGTCGCCGAGGTAGAAGCCCTGGTCGGAGGCATAGACGACGATCGTGTTCTCATCCAGGCCCGTCTCTTCGAGGTAATCCATCACACGACCGATGTTGTCGTCGACCGACGCGATCGTTCGCAGGTAGTCTTTCACGTACCGCTGATATTTCCAGCGGAGCAAGGCTTTGCCTTCCAGATTCGCTTCGCGGAACGCTTCGTTCTTCGGGCCGTAGGCAGCGTCCCATGCCGCTTTCTGTTCGTCGTTCATGCGGTGGTAGGCGTTGTGGCGCCACATCTGCTTTTCCCGGTCTGAACTGTCGGCGGTGGGGGGCACCTTCAGGTCGTAGCCGAGGAACATGTGGCGGTCGATCTCCATCTCCTGTTGCGACGCGGCTGCGGATCGGTCGGCGTAATCGTCGAACAGGGTGGCCGGCTCGGGCAGGTCGCCGTCGTCGTAAAGCGTCAGATGATCCGGGCCGGGCATCCACTCACGGTGCGGCGCTTTGTGGTGGTACATCAGGAGAAACGGCTTGTCGGCATCGCGGCCGCTCTCCAGCCACGCCAGGCAGTCGTCCGTGATGATGTCGGTGACGTACCCGGTGCGATTGACCCGGCCCTCGGCCGTCCTGAAATCAGGATTGTAATAGTGGCCCTGCCCCGGCAGCACCGACCAGTGATCGAACCCCGTGGGGTCGCTACCAAGGTGCCATTTTCCGATGATCGCCGTGTTGTAGCCCGCCTTCTGCAGAAGCTTGGGGAAGGTCTGCTGCTCGCCGTCAAAACGTTCGCGGTTCGTCAACTGCCCGTTGAGGTGCGAAGGCTTGCCCGTCAGCAGCACCGCGCGACTCGGCGCACAAATCGAGTTGGTCACGAACACGTTGCGGAAGAGCATGCCTTCGTCGGCCAGGCGGTCAAGATTCGGCGTCTGGTTGATCTTCGACCCGTACGCGCTGATGGCGTGGCTGGCGTGATCATCAGTGAAGATGAAGATGATGTTCGGCCGTTCCGGCGTCGCGGCCTCGCTCTGCGGCGTGCCCAGCAGCAGCGCCATCGTGATCGTCATCAAGCCCGCCCAGTTCCACGTCTGCGTCATCATCCCTGGCATGTTCTCGCCTTCTGTTCGTATAAAATGCTTATCGCAGTTTACTCGAACGTCGGCAAAAACGCCCGGATTATTCGCGGGAAGCGGGGGTGATGGTCAGGTCAAGCGTCTCCTCGCCACGCTGCACTTTGATGCTGGTTTCCTCGCCGATCTTGAGCGCATCGATGGCGTAGGTGTAGTCGTAGATGTTCTCGATCTTCTTCCCGGCCAGCTCGATGATCACGTCGCCTCCCCGCAGGCCGGCTTCGTCGGCGGGTCCGCCTTCGGAGACGCCGCTGAGCTTCATGCCTTCCGCGTCGCCGCCGGCGTAGTCGGGCACCGTGCCGAGGAAGGCACGCAGGCCGGCCCGCGCTTCGTCCTGCTCCGGGGCACGCTGGGCGACATAGTCGGGCGACTGCTCGCGCAGGACCAGCTGGCGTGTGAGCAGGCCGATGAAGCGGGTGATGCGCTGCGTGTCTTCGAAGTTGATCAGGTCGGCCGTGTCACGCGGGGTGTGATACTCCGCATGAGCGCCGGTGAAGGCGGAGAGGACCGGCACGCCTCGGACGAAGAAGGGGGTGGAATCGGTCGGCAGGTAGGCGTCGTCCTGCGTCTGAATGCGCAAGCCGACGGGCACGTTGGCGCGCTCGATCAGCTGCGGCCATGCCTCGGAAGAGCCGACCCCCTGAAGCGTGAGGGCCTGCTCATATCGACCGATCATGTCCATGTTCAGGTAAGCCGCGATGCCCGGTCGCAGGCTCTGCGCGTGATTCGCTTCGTCTTCGGCATGGGCACCTTCCACCGGCGGATGGCCCGCGGGAGGGCCCTCGACAAAGGCGGAGGCGGGGGGCGTGAAGTTCTGGACGAAATGGCTTGAGCCGAGCAGGCCGAGTTCCTCGCCGGACCATGCGGCGAAGAGCACATCGCGGTTCGCGGGTAGCTCGCCGTCGGCGTGGCGGGCGTGCAAATAGTGGGCAACTTCGATCATCGCGGCGATGCCCGAAGCGTTGTCGTCCGCCCCGTAGTGAATGGTGCTCTCTTCGTCATCGTGCGCGAGCGATCCGCTGGCCGACCCGTCGCCGAGGTGGTCGATGTGAGCGCCGAGGACGACGAGCCCAGCAGCTTCATCGTCCGTCGCAGCGAGCCTCGCCAGTACATTTCGGCCCGTGCGGCGCTGCTGCACGATCTCAATGGCCGCGTCGAGCTTCAAGCCGGGCAGCTCGAAGCCCATCATCATGTCGCCGGTGTCGAGAGAATCGTGCAGCTCCTGAAGATCCTTCTCCGCCGCGTTGAGCCAGTCGGCAGCCACTTCGTCGGCGATGCTGATGACCGGAAGCGAGGTGCCCGAGAGCGACGCATCGAACCGCAGCGGCACCAGTTCGTGACGCACTTCCGAGTTCGGCCCGCTGACGAAAATGATCCCCTTCGCCCCGCGATCGCGAGCGGCCATGGCTTTGTAACGCAGCGAAGCGTAACGGTTGAGGTGCTGCCGCTGGGCGTCGGTGACGTCCTCGGGCAGGTACCGCAGCACCATCACCCATTTGTCGGTGACGTCGAGGTGGACGTACGAATCGTAGTCTTCGAGGTCTTCCTCAGCAGGGGCGACGATGCCGTAGCCGGCGAACACGATGGACCCGGGGTCAACTTCGCCGGATTGCGCGAAGGCAAGCGGACGCCATTGTTCATTGACGTTGTAGCGGGTCGTTTCGCCGTCGTGCTCGAGGGCGAGGGCGTTGTCGTCGCCGAGGGAGACGCCTGCGGTGAATTCGAATTCTTGAAAGTAGGTGCCGTCGTCGCCGGCGGGTTCCAGGCCGATGGTGCGGAAGACTTCGGCGAGGTAGGCCGTGGCCATGCGTTCGCCGGCGGTCCCGGTGAGGCGGCCGGCCATCTGCTCCGAGGCAAGGGCGCGAATGTGCGCTTCCACGCCGGACACGGTGATCGCGGGTGAGCCGGTCTCGGTCATCACCTTCTCGGCCAAAGCGGTGCCCTGTGCGTCGGCTTCGGTGGTGTCGCTGTCGGTCGCGGTTTCGTCAAGGCTGAGCAGTCGCCGGGCCTCGGCATCGTCCCAGCTTGCGAGGAAGATCTGCGAGTCGCCGTTGCGGTTGCTCGTCCACGAAAGGCCTTCGCCGTCGGGCGTGAAGACGGGGAGGCCGTCGAAGCCCGGCGAGTAGGTCACGCGGACCGGTTCCCGCTCGCCAGCTGCGTCGACGATGTGCAGTTCGAAGTTGCCGTAGCCGTATGCGTTGTTGGTGAAGATGATGTAGTCGCCGGAGGGATGAAAGAACGGCGCCCAGGACATCGCGTCGACTTCGGTGATCTGTTGCTGATTGCTGCCGTCGGCGTCCATGGTCCAGATTTCTGCGGTGGAGCCGCCGTCGGCATCGAAGCGGCGCCAGACAATTTTCGAGCCGTCGGCGCTGAAGAACGGGCCGCCGTCGTATCCGCCCGACTCGGTGAGCCTGCGGACGTTCGACCCGTCGGCTTCCATCAGGTAAAGCTCGACCTGTGTGGAGGGGTTCGTCTCGAAGCGGGCCTGCTCTTCCTCGCTGAGTTCTTCCGTATAGGCGTGGCGGTTGGAAGCGAACACGATGTGCCGACCGTCGGGTGAGTAGGAGGCCTCCGCGTTGTAGCCTTCATCGTTCGTCAGGGGCGTCAGTTCGTCGGTCTCCAGATCCATTTCGAAGATGTCGTAGTGCGGGTCGTAATCCCAGGAGTAGCGCCGCTGCTGACCGGATTCGCGCATCGCCAGCTCGGCTTCCTGCTTGGCCTCAGCTTCGGGGTCGTGATGCGTGGAGGCGAACAGGGCACGGCGGCCGCTGGGGTGAATCCAGGCGCAGGTCGTCTTGCCGATGCCGGGCGAAAGGCGACGCGTATCGCCGGTCTCCAGATCCAGCAGGTAAATCTGGTAGAACGGATTGCCCGCTTCGCGTTCGGATTGCAGGATCATCTTTCGGCCGTCCGCCGAGAAGTACCCTTCCCCGCTGCGCCGACCGGCGAAGGTGAGCTGGCGCGTGTTGCCCAGAAGCTCAGCTTCCTTCGTGGCCAGTTCCGCGCGTTCAGCGGCATGCGGATCGTCCGCCGCAACGGCCGGGGGGGCGGCGAGGAAGAGACTCGAAAACCCAACGGCGAACATCATCAAACGAGCGAGGCTATGACGCATGGCGATCCCACTAATAGGTATAGAAGCTTCGTCTACTTCCCCTATCGTAGGAACCACCGCGATCGACACCAAGTCCGGGACTGGCGTGCCGTGGGCAACGAGCCGCGACCGTGAGCGGCTGTGCACCCGATTTCGGCGCATCGCGACGACGCGTCACAAACGCACGACCGCTGCGGACAAGCCCGGCCCAAAAAACCAGCATCCACCCCTCGCGTTCACGAACGAACTGAACACAACCGCTTCCTCACGGTCGCGGCTCGTATTCCGGCATTTGCCGCGTTCGCGGACGATCGGGCTGGGGACAGCCCGGCTCTCTTTTTTCGCTTCACGTCGCCATCGTGCGGCATTCGCTGGCGCAGCGGCGGCAGGCTTCGGCGCATTCCTGGCAGTGGTCCTGCTCGTGCCGGGCGCATTCCTCCGCACACTGATCGCAAACCTCAGCACACAGATCGCACAGGTCCACCGCGAACTCCGAGCCCGCAGCCATGTACCGCGTGCACAGCTGACAGATCGCTTCGCAGTCGCGGCACAGCCGGGCGCAGCGCGCCATCGCGGGCTCTTCAAGACAGGCGTCAAGGCAGAATGCGCACTTTGCGGCACAGTCCTGGCAGGATTCGATGCAACTCTGATATTCACTGCGGGCTTCGCGAAGGGTGGGCATGGTGTATCCTTTCGGTTCGATCGTCGGTGCGCCGCGATCGCCGATCGCGGTTGTACAATCCAACCAGTCAACAAACCTTGTGCCCTGCTAAAGGCCGACGCACCACGCCTCGTCATCGGGCACGAACCGACGTAGAAGATGCAAGATCGAAGGGAATGATGATGCAGCCGCTTCGCGTGACCGTCTGGCACGAACATCGCCATGAGCAGCAGTCGCCCGTCGTTCAGCAGGTTTATCCGCAGGGCATGCATGCTGCGGTGGAGCAGGCGATCACGTCACAACTCGGGGAAGCGGTGACGGTGCGTCATGCTTTGCTGGATGATCCAGAGCACGGGCTGAGCGATGCGGTGCTGGCCGAGACGGATGTGATGACTTGGTGGGGGCACATGGCACACGACGAGGTGGACGATGACATCGTCGAGAAGGTGCATCAGCGCGTGCTTGAAGGGATGGGTCTGATCGTGCTGCACTCAGGGCATTATGCGAAGATTTTCAAGAAGCTCATGGGCACCGGCTGCGGCTTGAAGTTTCGCGAAGAGGGCGAGCGCGAACGACTTTGGGTGGTGAACCCCGGGCACGAGATCGCCGACGGCTTGCCCGAGTTTTTCGACCTGCCTCAGAGCGAGATGTACGGCGAGCTGTTCGACATCCCCGCCCCCGACGAACTGGTGCTGCTGAGCTGGCACGAGGGCGGCGAGGTTTTCCGCTCCGGCTGCTGCTTCACGCGCGGCAAAGGCCGCATCTTCTACTTCGCCCCTGGCCACGAGACGTTCCCGATCTACTACGATCCGACGGTGCAACGCGTCATCGCCAACGCCGTGCGGTGGGCCCAGCCACGCAGTTCGGCGCGGTACACGTTCAAAGCAGAACGGCGGGAGCGGGAGGCGTAAATCACCCCAGCAGCCGCACGATTTCGTCGATGTCTTTGTCGCCTCGGCCGGAGAGGTTGATCAGGACGTGGCGGTCGGCGGGCATGGCGCGGGCGATCTGCAGGGCGCCGTAGACGGCGTGCGAGCTTTCCAGGGCGGCCAAAATGCCTTCGTTCTCCGCGAGTTTCTTGAAGCCTTCGAGCGCCTGGCTGTCATTGCAGGTGGTGTAGTGGACGCGGCCGGTATCTTTCCAGTAGGCGTGCTCGGGGCCGACGCCGGGGTAATCCAGGCCTGCGGAGATGGAGTGGACGTCGGCGGTCTGGCCTTCGTCGCTTTGCATGACATAGCTGAGCGAGCCGTGGAGGACGCCGGCCTGCCCGTAGGCGAGCGGGGCAGCATGATGGCCGAGGTCGCTTGACGTGCCGCCCGCTTCGACGCCGATGAGCCTCACGTCCTGATCCTCCGCGAACGGGTAAAAGATGCCCGCGGCGTTCGATCCGCCGCCGACACATGCGACGACTGCATCGGGCAGTTTGCCGAGTTGCTCCAAGCTCTGCGCGCGGGCCTCGCGGCCGATCACGGACTGGAAATCGCGCACCATCATGGGGAACGGGTGCGGGCCGACGACGGAGCCGATGATGTAGTGCGTGTTTTCCACGCTGCCCATCCAGTCGCGCATCGCTTCGTTGGTCGCATCCTTCAGCGTTCGGCTGCCGGACTCGACGCTGACGACCTTCGCGCCAAGCAGCTCCATGCGGACGACGTTGGGGCGCTGGCGTCGCATGTCTTCCGAGCCCATGTAGACTTCGCAATCGAGGCCGAGCAGGGCGGCGGCGGTGGCCGTGGCGACGCCGTGCTGGCCCGCGCCGGTCTCAGCGATGATCCGCTTCTTGCCCATACGCTTAGTCAGCAGCGCCTGCCCGAGCGTGTTGTTAATTTTGTGAGCGCCGGTATGCGCCAGGTCTTCCCGCTTGAGCCAGACCTGCGCGCCGCCGACCGCTTTGGTGAGACGGCGTGCGTGATAGAGCGGCGTGGGCCGGCCGACGTAGTGCTTGAACAGGTGCTCAAGGTCGGCGGCGAAGGTGGGGTCGGCTTGGGCCTTGGCGTACTCGTTGGTCAGCTCGTGCAGGGCAGCGATGAGTGTTTCGGGCACGTACACGCCGCCGAACCGCCCGAAGCGGCCGCGATCGTCCGGTAGTTTTTGCAGGGTCGCGTTCATAAGGCTCGTAGTGTAGCGCGCCGCGCTCAAAGTCGGAAGCGGGGAACAACTTCGAAGCCCACGGCGTGACGCCGTGGGACGTTCCTCCCCTCCCCCCAACGGCGATCTGCGATCGCCGGCCAACGAGGCGGCTGGAAAAATTATTATTGGTATTGCTTGGCGGCTGTGTTACACTCGTGAAGGCCGGAGTCAAGCGACGCGAAGTTGTTTTTTTTTGCGGTCGCCGATGGGTAGTTTCTGGGAGTGCAATTGACGTTCTTATTGCTGTTTAACCTTCGATCTCACGCGGCTTAACGGCCACGCATCAGATTTTCTCCTTTTCTCCTCCGCCCCTCAGCGCTCTACCCGAGCGTTGAGGGGTTTTTTCATGCGCGCACCGTTTCCGGGGGCGTCCTGAGGTCCTGAGGGAACACCAATCGCTCAACTCACCTGCGGGAAAAGGTGGGGGGGCGGGGGGGGTTAGTTGGCGCGGGACATGTACGAGCCGTCCGCGGTGGAGATGCGGAGGACTTCGCCGTTTTCGATAAACGGAGGGACGCGGGTCTTCAGGCCCGTTTCCATGGTCGCTTCTTTGAGCTGATTGGTCGCCGTGGCACCCTTGGGCTGGGGGGCGGTCTCGGCCACTTCGAGGTCGACCGCGGAGGGCAGATCGATCGAAACCGGAGCGTCCTGGTACATGAACACATTCACGTTCGTGTTGGGCTTGATGAACTTCATGGCATCGCCGAGCAGGTCGGTGCCGATGGAGAGTTGGTCAAACGTTTCGTTGTCCATGAAGACGTAGCCGGTGGCGTCTTCGTAAAGGTACTGCATCTCACGGCGGTCGAGCATGGCCTGCTCGACATCTTCGGACGCGCGGAGGCGCTTCTCGGTGACGCTCCCTGACGCGATGGATTTGACCTTGAGCTGGACGTAAGCCGGCCCTTTGCCGGGCTTAACGTGGTCGGCGTTGGTGACGACGTAGAGAGTGCCATCGAGGTTGAGGGCCATGCCGGGACGAATGTCGTTGGATTTCACCGCAGCCATCTCCTTGGGAGTGTCAAATGCGAAGGCCACGCGATTGCTGCGAAGCCGGGATCGGTCGATTTTGCCGGTAAAAGGCAGGGCGGCATGATACGGGCCTGCCGCCGGGTTTGCCAATCAGGTGCCCGAAGCGGCGGCCGCAGAGGTGGAGGCCCCGCCCGACAGCAAACGCTCGACGAAGTGAATGTCGACCTTGCCGCTGACGAAACGCGAGTTGTTCAGCAGACGCTGGTGCAGCGGGATCGTCGTCTTGATCGGTGCGATGTCGGCTTCCACAAGCGCCCGCTGCATCCGCGCAATCGCCTGCTGGCGATCGGGAGCGTAGGCGATGAACTTGCCGATCATCGAATCGTAGTTCGGCGGGATGCTGTAGCCGGCGTAGCAGTGCGAATCGATGCGAACACCGAGCCCGCCCGGCGGCGTGAACTGCGAAAGCTTGCCCGGCTGCGGCGCGAAGTTCCGATCAGGATCCTCCGCATTGATGCGGCACTCGATGGCGTGACCGTTGATCTTGATCTGGCTCTGCTTGAACGGCAGCTTCTCGCCAGCGGCGATCTGCAGTTGCGACTTGACGATGTCCACGCCCGTGATGGCTTCGGTCACGGGGTGTTCGACTTGGACGCGCGTGTTGACCTCGAGGAGGTAGAACTTCTTCTTCTCATCGAGCAGGAACTCGACCGTGCCGGCGGAGTAGTAGCCCGCCGCTTTGCACAGGCGGACGGCTGCCTTGCAGAGCGACTCGCGCGTGTCTTTATCGATGACGGGGCAGGGCGCTTCCTCGATGAGTTTCTGGTGACGCCGCTGCATGGTGCAGTCGCGTTCGAAGAGGTGGACGACGTTGCCGTGCTGGTCGCCGAGCACCTGGACTTCGACGTGGCGGGCGTGTTCGAGGAACTTTTCGACGTAGACTGCGCCGTCGCCGAACGCCGCTTCTGCTTCGTTCATGGCCGAGCGGAGGCCTGATCGCAGGGAGATGTCGTTATGGGCGACGCGCATGCCCCGGCCGCCGCCGCCTGCGGAGGCTTTGACAATGACGGGGTAGCCGATGTCGCGCGCGATTTTCACCGCGGCATCTTCTTTGTCGATCTTGCCCTTGGAGCCGGGGAAAGTGGGCACCTTCTGCTTGATCGCGAGCTGCTTGCAGGCCACTTTGTCGCCGAGCAGCTGCATCGCTTCGACGCTGGGGCCGATGAATTCGATGTTGCAAGACCGGCATACCTCGGCGAAGTGGGCGTTCTCGGCGAGGAAGCCGTAGCCGGGGTGGATGGCGTCGACGTTGGCGATTTCCGCCGCGGCGATGATGGCTGCGATATTCAGGTAGCTCTGATTGGCGGGCGGCGGGCCGATGCACACCGCGCGATCGGCAAGGCGGACGGGCGCGGAGTCTTTGTCGGCGGTGGAGTAGACCACCACCGATTCGACGCCGAGCTCACGGGCGGCCCGGATGATTCGCAGGGCGATCTCGCCACGATTGGCTATGAGAATGCGGCTGAACATGCGCAGTTGCTCGCTGGGGGGTCAGAAGCCGGCATCGAAGGGGCCCGGTGAAGGGCGCCAGCCGGCTCACTTTTTCACGGATCGAAAGGGACGCAAAACCGGACGCGGATGCGCTTAGTCGGGTTTCACCTGGAACAGCGGCTGGCCGAACTCCACGGCATCGCCGTTGGCGACGAGCACCTTCTGCACGGTGCCGCTGACCTCGGCCTTGATTTCGTTGAAGACCTTCATCGCTTCGAGAATGCACACGACGCTGTCGTCGTCGACGTGCGATCCGACGCGGACAAGGACGTCGGCATCGGGGCTCGGGGCGGAATAGAAGGTGCCGACCATCGGGCTCTTGATTTCCAGAAGCCCCAGCGAAGCGGCCGAGGGTTCTTCCCCGGTCTCCGGCTGAGCGGCGGCCGGCGCGGGTGCCGCGGCCGGCGGCGGGGGAGCCGTCGTCTGTACGGTGGGCATGACCTGTCCGCTGGAGCGCTTGAGGGTCACCTGTTCTTCGTTATCGCGCAGGTCCAGCTCCGAAAGGTCGTTGTCGGACATGAGCTGGACGAGCTGTTTGAGCTTTTTTATATCGATCATCACCGATTGCCTTGCTTATCGATCGTCGGGTATCTCGCAGCGCGAAGGGCGCTGCTGCGTGAAGCCTCGGACCGCTCGCGGTCGGGCCTGCCATAAGGTCGCCGTCGCCTTCAGGAAAAAGCGACGCTAAATGATCGCCGAATCTACGTCGGCGGGCAAGCTGCAAAGGTTACGCCGACCGCGGGGGGTGACGCAAACGTCGTCCTCCAGGCGGACCCCGCCGACGCCCGGCAGATAGATGCCCGGCTCGATGGTCACGACCTGGCCGACTTGCAGTTCGCCCTTGGAACGTGCACTGAGCGAAGGTTGTTCGTGGACCTCCAGCCCGATGCCATGGCCGAGGCTGTGGCCGAACTCTTTGCCGAAGCCCGCGTCTTTGATCACCTCGCGGGCCGCAGCATCCACATCCCGCAACGGCACGCCCGGTTTGATCGCAGCGATACCCGCCTGCTGGGCCTCGTGAACGACGGTGTAGATCTCGCGAATCTTACGCGGCATCTTGCCCAGTGCCACCGTCCGAGTCATGTCGCTGACATAGCTGCCGAAGCGGGCGCCGAAGTCGATCAAGATGATGTTGTTCCGCCGCACCTTCGTTTCGCCGGGCAGATGGTGGGGGATGGACGCATTCGCGCCGGCGGCGACGATCGTGCGGAAGCCGGCTCCCGACGCACCGTGCACGCGCATCAGGTAATCCAGCCGGGCGGCGATGTGCCGTTCGGTCATGCCCGGCTTGATCCACTCACGCAGCTCGTTGAAGGCCTTTTCCTGAATGCGGACGGCCTTCTGGATGAGCTTGATCTCGTCGTCATCTTTCACCGCGCGCTGATCGACGAGCCAACTGCCGATCGTCTGCAGCGCCTTCGCGCCGACGGCCTTTACCAGCGCCTGCCGTTGTGAAACCGTGAGGTGCTCGCCTTGGATGCCGATCGTTTTGAGCTTTTGCTGGCTAGCGATTTTGCCGGCCTCATGCGCCAGCGATTCACGGCGCATCACCGCTCGCGCGAACGGCGCGTCGCGCTCGATCTCTTCCTCGAAACGCCGATCGCTGAGGATGACCACGGTGCGACGCGTCAGCAGCGCCCAGCTGTCCTCGCCACAGAACCCCGTGAGGTACTCGATGTCAGGCGGGTTGCTGATGAGCAGCGCATCAAGGTTCTCATCCTTCATGCGCTGACGCAGCGGCCGAAGGCGATTGAGCAGGCGAGGCGGCCAACTACGGACCGACGTCTTTTTCTTCTTGCGTGGAGCTTTAGCCATGGCCGAAAATTATACGCCAAGCCCGGGAAGCGCGAAACTCCAATCCAACAACCCCGACTGTCCCCAGTGACTTGTCCACCAGTGCTTTCGGCGATGGGTGGGTGCCGAATTTGGGGGTAAGGTCGGAATACGAGTCGCGACCGTAAGGGAGCGGTGGTGTTCAAACAACTTGTGAAAGCGAGGGGGGCATGGAGCTGCGGCTCCCCGCCTTGCAGTTTTGTCCGCAGCGGTCGTGCAATTGCGACGCGTCTTGATGACGCGTCAAGCTCTGACGCACAACCGCTTACTCACGTGCGCGGCTCGTTGCCAGCGGCGCACCGCGTTGACGCTTACGATCTGTCGCACCCCCTTTGCGCAGAAGATGCAAAGCGAGCACCTGATCACATCGTCGTCTTGTGCACCGGCTCGGACGGATCGCGAAGGCTCACCGGGGGATCGAGAATTTCTTTCATCACGATCGCTCGGCGGAGGGCCTGGCGGTTGAGGGGGCCCACGAGTTCAGAGCCGGTCGGCTCCATCGCTTCGGTGGAGAACGGCGAGCGCGGGGCCCGGGGGCGCTGCGGAGCCGGGGCGGCGCCGGTGCGTTTCTTACGCCGCTGGCCTTCCTCAGCCTGCCGACGTGCCGCCGTCTCATGGCGTTTCTGCAGGCGCTCCTGACGCTCAAGCTCTTCGTTGCGACGCTGCTCGCGGACGGTCGCTTCGTCCCGGGCTTTTTGAGCGGATCGCTCGGCCCGCTGCTTCATCTCGTGAATGCTCTGCTCGGTGGAGCGGCGCTCGGGAATGTCGCGGCGGGATTGCGGCTGGGGCCTGTTGCGAGGCGGCGGCGGGGGCGTGGTGCGTCGCGGCGTTTCAGTGGCGGTGCGGCCTCCGCCCTCGCGCCCCTGCCGGGCCACTTCCTGAAGCTGACGCCGACGCCGTTCGGCCAGCTCGTTCAAGCGATCACGCAGCGTGTCCTTCTCGCCCTCGGCATCGGACTCGCCCGCTGAGCGTCGCATCTCGGCACGGCGCTGCTTGGCCTCAGCTTCCTTCTTCTGCTCCTGGATCGCTTTGCCGATGCTCAGCACGACCCATACCGTGACGACGATGACCCAGATGATCCATTCACCGTTCTGGCCAAGCGTGATCGGGATTGCGTCGAACATGAGCGAAAGCTTCCGAGCATGAGATGAGAGGTGCGTTCGATCTTACCCCGGCCGATGGTGCGGCGGCAACCGGACATCGAACACGGGACGCTGACTGGCGTCGCGACCCAGCGGCCGCACCTGCACGTGGTAAACCGGCTCGAGCACCGCCGGCTCGAGCACGACGTCCCACTCGCCGTCGGCCACGAGCCTCCCCTGATCCAGAAGCCAGACCCGGTCGGCGTAACGGCTCGCCAGGTTCAGATCCTGCACCACGACCACCACCGCCAATCCCCCGGCCGCCAACTCACGCAGCAGCTTCATCGTGCGATGCACGTGGGCGAGATCCATCGCACTCGTCGGTTCATCCAGAAGCATGATGCGCCCTTCGCCCGCCGCTTGCGCCATCGCCCGCGCCAATAGCACGCGTTGCTGCTGACCGACGCTGAGTTCGCTGAAACGCTGCTCCGCGAGGTCGTAAACTTCGCACGCTTCGATCGCGCGTTCCACGGCCACCTCATCAGGCACGAGCGCGAATCGGCCCATCCGCACCACCTGCCGCACGGTGAACGAGAACGCCGCTGAACTGCGCTGCGGCACGTAGCTCATCCAGCTGGCGCGACGGCTGGCGCGCCAGCGGCCGATGCGTCGATCGCCGAGGAACACGCGCCCGCCGGTGGGTTTCAGGTCGCCAAGCATCAGGCGAAGCAGCGTCGATTTGCCCGAGCCGTTGGGCCCCATCACCGCATGCACCCGGCCGGGCTCGACCTCCGCAGAAATATCCGAAAGCACCGGCCGATGTCGGTGATACGCATACCGCACCTGCTCAAGCCGAAGCAGCGGCTGCGCCGACGAGCCGGAACCCACGCTACGGCCTGAAACCCCTGCGGGCAAAGGTGGGGGGGGGGGGG
>JBBDRF010000029.1:19661-43997 GCA_040905565.1 Phycisphaeraceae bacterium
GGCCTCTTCCGAGTTGGCTGCGTAGGAGCAGGAGGAAGACGGGTCCGCCGATGAGTGCGGTGAGCACGCCGATGGGCATGAGTCCGACGTTTGCGATGGTGGAAACGTACTTCAGCCCGGCATCGGCACCGACGACCACGATTCCGCCCGCCATGGCGGAACCGAGCACCACCGTGCGATGGCCCGGCCCCAGCATCAGCCTCACGATATGCGGACAGATCAGCCCGACGAACCCGATCGGCCCGGCCAGCATCACCGCACCAGCTGTGAGGACGCTGGCGACGAGGAACAGGAGGAAGCGCAGTCGCCCGGTCCGCAGGCCGAGGCTGTGGCTTTCACTGTCGCCGAACGTCGCCACGTCCATCGAGCGCCCAAGCATGATGGCGATGAGCCCGCCCGCAGCGGTGATGCCTCCGACGATGGCGATGGTCTGGAGGGGGACGTTATCGTCGAGGTAGCCCATCATCCATCGCATCATGTCGCCGCGGATGCCGTGGGGGTTGATGTAGTTGATGGCCATGATGGCGGCCCCGTTGATGGCGTTCACGATCACGCCCACGAGCAGCAGGCCGACAGGGTCGATGCGGCCGCGTTTCTGGGCGAGCAGGTAAACCACGAGCATGGTAAGCACCGCGCCGCCGAGTGCCGCCCCGGCGGTGTTGATCTGCATCGCCCACGGCAGCCAGCCGGCCCATGCGATCATCACGCCGAGGGCAGCGCCGCTGGAAAGGCCGAGGATGTAAGGCGAGGCCAGCGGGTTTCGCAGCAGCGATTGCAGCAGCGTGCCGCTGATCGCCAGAGCCGCTCCGACGGTCAGCCCGATGAGCAGCCGATCCCGCCGCAACAGCAGGTACTGCTCCAGCATGACCCAGTCGATCTCCCCCGCTTCGTTCAACGGCAACTGTTCGCCCACCAGCAACCGGGCCGCCGCCACGAGCGCCAGCAGCACGAACAACATCAACAGCACAAAAAACGCCCGACGACGACGCGGCGGCGGCTTGCGACGCAACGCCCACCCGACATGGGGAAGAGGCGAGGGCGGGGCCGTCTGCCGATCGCCTCGGCGTTGCTCAAGCGTCGGCGTACTCACGGCACGCTCCGCTGAGGGGAGACCGGCTCAAGCAGTGCCTTCGCCTGATCGTGCAGGTCGGGGTGGACCAGGGCGACCAGTTTCACAGCGACGCGCGGCAGCGACGTGCTCGGCAGCAAAGCCGCTTCATCCTCAAGCGAACGAAACCGGTCGGCGAGTGGGTCGGGCATCCGCCCTCCCGGGCCGCCTGCGCTGGACGTCATGTGGATGATCAGGTCGGGGTCGACCGCCAGCAGCTGTTCGTGATCGAGCTCCGGATAAAGCAGCGGCCTCTCGTCCAGTGCGTTCAAAGCCCCGGCCACGTGCAGCATCTCATCAAGGAACGTCCCCCGCCCCGCGGCGGTGGCGTAGGGGCCAAGCCCCACCAGCAGCAGCACACGCACCGGTTCGCGGTCTGCGGTCAACTCAGCCAATCGCGCCAGTTGATCTTCGACGCCGTCGGCGAGTGCGTCGGCAGCGTCGGGGGATTCGGCTGCATCGCCAATGGCGTTTCGCAGGGCGTCCAGAGCGTCGTCAAGCGTTTCGATGTCGAAGCTGTGCACCGCGAAGCCGACCCGGTCGGCGAGACGCTGCAGGCGTGCGGGAACGCCCACGTGCCCCGGCTGAAGGAGGACGGCTGTCGGTCTGAGGGCGAGAAGCCCCTCATAATCGATGTTGCGGAGGTCGCCGACGATGCGGGCGTGGTCCGGCGAGACGGGGTCGAACTCGCCGACGCCCACGATGGCGTCGTCCCTGCCGAGGTCGCGTAACATCTGCGTCACGGCGGGGCTGAGGCTGACGATGCGTGGTCCGGAAGAATCTGCGGAATTCACTGGCGCAGATTCGCCGCCGCAACCGATGACAGATAACAAGGCCGGCACGACCGCCGCGACGATGAGCAAAGCGGTTCGGCCGGGTTGGGTGCAGGCAGGCATCGGCCGGATGCTAATGTCGCTTACACCTGCTGTCAAAAGAACTTCACCACGATGTCATGGAGGACATTCCAATGAGCGCTTTGACCACCCGTCTCACAGGCCTGCTACGTCGGATCAAGCCCGAGCGCACCGTGCGCGTCAGTGCAACCGGCAAGACCGCCAAGGCCCCCAAGCCCGTCGCCCCGCCCGAGCGCGCCGAGCGTGCCGTCACTTCCCTTGAGGAGCTGACGGAGCCGAAGAAGACCGTCGCCCCCGCCCGCCGAACCGGCATCCTCTCGCACTTCCCCGGTGCTAAGCGTGACGAACGGCTGGACAATCTTCAGGAAGGCTTCACCGAAGTCGTCGACCTGATGCAGACGGTCCGCGTGCGTCTCGACGAGCAATCGGATCGTTCGGATCGGCTGATGGAGATCATGAGCCGCCTGCCCGAAGCGATCGACGCTCTGCCCGAAACCAACCGCAACCAGGCCCGCATGCTCGAAGCGCTCCAGACGCATCTGGATCGTCAGGATCGCCAATCCAACACGCTCAACAAAACGCTGGGCGAACTGGCGCAGTCTACCGAGCACCAGGGCCAGGTCATGAGCGTGATTCAGGGGCAGATTGAAACCAATCACCGCACCGATCAGGAAATGCTGCGAGGCTTCGGCGCGATGAGCCAGATGCTCGAACGTCTGAACGAATCCAGCCACATGAGCGCCCAGACGCTCGAACGCGTGACCAGTCAGTCAAGTCAGGCGGATGCGAACCTTAAAAAGCTGATGAAGACGAACACGCGCAACATGACTATACTCTCAGCAGCGAGCTGGGTGATGGCCATGGCAGCGATGGGTGCCGCCATCTACGCAGGCTGGGCCATCACGAGTCTCGCTGGTTGATCGAACACGGTGGGGTGACAGTCTCCTTGGGAAGGGTGCTGTGGGCCCGGTCGTGTAATGCATGGCCGGGCCCCTTTCTTTGACATGGGCTTTGCGAGCGGGAAGCGTGAGCGACCGTCCGTCAGAGCGATGAGGCACCATCGCAGCGCAAGCATCGCATCAAGCGGAGCGGGTGCCCCGGCCAGCGCAGACGGCCGGGCGGAGATCGTGACAGCGGTCAAAAGTATCGGAATGTGTTCAGAAGACCCGGCCGTTTCGCTGCGCTCGCTGGCCGGGGCACCCCACAGATGAATCACAAGTTCACTGCCGCTGCTTCTCGCGTTGCTTTTGCTCACGACTTCGCTGCTGACTGAACGGATCATTACACGCACTGCAACCCGGGGCGATGCTCAGCCACGCACGCAGCCCTCGGCCGATGGTGCCTGTCACGCTTCGCCAGAGCTTCCCAATCGTCATCCTGTCTCTCCTGTAGAACCGGCAAGTCAAGTATCTTCAGCCGCGGCGACTGGTCAGCGGCGAGCGGCGCAGTAGAATGGCCCGACTATGCCGCAACCCAACACATTCTATGTCACCACGCCGATCTATTACGTCAACGATCGGCCCCATATCGGGCACGTCTACACCACGACCCTGGCCGACGTGCTGGCGCGCTACCATCGCCTGCGCGGCGACGACGTGTTCTTCCTGACCGGCACCGATGAGCATGCTGCCAAGGTCGTCGACACCGCAGCCGAGCGTGGCAAGAGTGCCCAGGAATGGGCCGACCACAATGCCGAGCAGTTCCAGCGCACCTTCAAGGCACTGGGGATGTCGCACGACGACTTCATCCGCACCTCCGATGAACGCCATACTTCCCGCGTCACGAAGTACGTCAAGCAGCTGCTGGAGACCGGCGACGTCTACGAGGGCGAGTACGAAGGCTGGTACGACGCTTCCCAGGAAGAGTACCTCCCCGAAAACCGCGCCAAGGAATACGACTACAAAAGCCCCATCACCGGCCGCCCGCTCGTCCGCAAAGCCGAGAAAAATTACTTTTTCAAGCTCAGCCGATACGCCGACGCGCTGCTTGAGTTGATGGAGAAGCAGCCGGATTTCGTCCAGCCCGATTCGCGTCGCAACGAAGTGCTCGCCCGCATCCGTGACGGCCTGAACGATGTCCCCGTCTCCCGCACCGGCACCGGCGGGTGGGGCATCACCATGCCCGGCGACGAGCAGCAGACCATCTACGTCTGGATCGACGCCCTCTTCAACTACCTCACCGCAGTCGATACCGACGACCGCCAACACTATTGGCCCGCGGACGTGCATCTGATCGCCAAGGATATCCTCTGGTTCCACGCGGTGATCTGGCCGGCGATGCTGATGGCGCTCGACAAGCCCCTGCCCAAGCACGTCTACACGCACAGCTTCTGGATCGCTGAGGGCCAGAAGATGAGCAAGAGCCTGGGCAATTTCGTCGACCTCGAGAAAATCGACAGCTACGTCGAAACCTACGGTTTGGACGCCCTCCGCTGGTTCCTCGCCACGCAGGGGCCGCTCGGCTCAACCGATTCGGATTTCGCGCACGCCAAGTTCGTCGATGTCTACAACATGGACCTCGCCAACACACTCGGCAACTGTGCCGCCCGCGTGACGAACATGATCGCGCGCTACTTCGATGGCGAGCTGCCCACGCCTGTCGCTGGGCGTGATGATGCGGACGCGAAGCATCTGCGAAGCGTCGCCACCGGCATGTTCGACCACGTCGACGCACTGTACAAAAAGGTCGCCGTCGCCGCGGCCAATCACGCAGCCCTCGATGTCGTCCACGCCATCGACACCTACATCGAGCAGACGCAACCGTTCCGCCTGGCGAAGGAACCGGAAAAACGCGATCGCCTCGGCACGATCCTCTACGACTGTGCCGAAGCGTTACGCATCGCCTCACTCGGCCTGTGGCCCGTGCTGCCGGGCAAGGTCGAACAGCTCTGGCAACTGCTCGGCGTCGAGTACGACACCACCGCAGGCGACCTGCAGAACTGGACCAAATGGGGCGGCCTCAAGCCCGGCACAAAAATCACCAAAGACAAACCGTTGTTCCCACGCATGACCGAATAGGGGCAAATGTGTGATCTTTGATGTGAACAAACGCAGCGCGGGGGTGCCCCGGCCAGCGAGCGAAGCGAGACGACCAAGCGTCTTAGGTCCTGGTCTTTAAATCACACATCACACACCTTCCGCCAGTCTGCCATGGCCGCCGCTTCGATCACGGCTTCGGGCAGCTTCGCGTTCTGCGGATCCACGCCCGGCATCTCCGGCAGCGTCGCCAGAATCTTCGTGCTGCTCTGCTGCATCAGCCACCGCGGGTTGGTCGCCTCGGCCAGATCATCCGTGTCCGCGTTGTAACGGTTCAGCACCAGCCCGGCGAGTCGCAACCCAGCTTCGCGAATCAGTCGGCACGTCATCGCTGTGTGATTCAGCGTGCCCAGCACCGGCCTTGTGACCACGATCGTCGGGAACCCGACACGCTTCGCGAGATCCAGCACCGTCCGCTTCGTATCCAACGGCGTCAGCAATCCCCCCACACCCTCCACCAGCACCACGTCATGCTCCGCGTGCATCCGCTCAAGCGACGCATCGATGGCCTCAAAATCCACCGGCTCCTTCTTCCGCTCCGCCGCCACCGCCGGCGCCAACGGCTCCCGATATCGCACCGGGTTGATCACATCCAACGCCAACCGACAATCCGCATAATGCGCCAGAGCCTCCGCGTCATCACTCACCAGCCCCTCCCGCTCCACGCGGCACCCCGAACCAATCGGCTTGCAGACCCCCACCCGCAGCCCGCTTCGCCTTAAAACCGCAGCAATCGCACACGTCACCACCGTCTTGCCGATCTCCGTATCCGTCGCCGTAATAAAAAGCCCAGGCTTTCGCGCAGGCTGGGAACTCGTCTCGCCGCTGATTGAATGTCGGGAAAAGGTGGGGGGGGGCATGTTGATTACTTGTCTCGTTGGAAGCTGGCCGGTTCCTGCAATGCTTTGAGGTGCCTGAGCGTCGCCATGGAGCCGATCGCTGCGAGCAACAGCAGCCCGATGAGCCCCGCCTGCCACCACAGGCCGCCGCTTGCCAGCCAAGCTGCGTCGTAAACGATGAGCCAGAGCAGCCCGCGCTTGATGAGCAGTCCGCCTGCCGCCCGACCGTCCGGCGCCCGGCCGATCGTCGGCACCATCAGCACCCCGAACACCGTCGCTGCGATCAAAGGCCCCAGCCAAAGACGTTCGCCGATGAACGGCAGCTCCCGCTGCGCCATCCAGGCGAGCATAACCACGGTGATGAATACCCAGCCGCCGACGATCGTCCACAACGCCCGGCTGTTCATCAGCGGCCGTTTGCGTTCCAGCGCGTAAGCCGCCGTCGAGATGCCCACCACATGCGTAAACGTGAGCCAGATCGGCCAGAGGTACAGCAGCGCCGGGTTCGCGATCAGCATATGCACCGCCCGCACCAGACCCAGCGAAAGAATCCCCGCTCCGGGAATGTGCTTGCCTAGCGCGTTATAGAAGAGGATCAGCCCCGCACAGATCAGGCACAGGAGCGTGCTGATTGCCCCGAGCGGGATGGCCGCTGCGACGGCGATCAACAGGGCGCCGACCGTGATCGCGATGGCTGCCTGGATGCTCAACTGGCCCGAAGGCAGCGGGCGGTCAGGGGCGAAGGCCCGATCTCGCCTGGCATCGAGCACATCGTTCAGCGCCATGCCGAACGCGTACAATCCCGTGGCCACGGCTGCGGTGCACAGGAGGATCGCCCACAACGGCAGGTCGGCGAACTGCTCGGTGATGCGCACTTTTTCGCCGTACGCCTCGCTCAGCAGGACGACGACCCACACGTTCGAGATGGCGGTAAACACCAGCGCGATACGCGTGAGTTGGAGGGCAGCCAGCAACCGGTTCATCATTGCCATGCCGGTATGCTAACAACCCTGCGGTGCATGGGCATGTTCGCCGGTGCGGGTCAGTTGCTTTCCTCGTCGCCGGGCGCATCGATGTCGCCTTCGACGCCGTTGTCTTCCTCGATCATCACGCCGTTGTCAGGCTCCTGCTCACAGGCTGCGAGATTCACACCCAGCACACCGATCGCCAGAACCAGGCTCAGTACCCGAAATCTTCGCCACAGATGATACGTCATTGAATTCTCTCCCTTTAAGCTGACAGGCTTTGTCAGCGTAGCGGCGCGCGGGGCGGCAACGGCTGGAGGTGATGCCCGCGCATGAGCGGGGGAGTTCCCCGTGACGCAGGCGATGAGGGCTTGATCGGGCCGGAGGGGGGCAGCTCGGCTGTGAGAAAATCGTCGGAATTGCTTGTCATTTGCCGATCGGGGGGATACATTGCTATTGACACGCCCGCATAGCGGGCCGGTTTAGCGGGACACCTGGATGCCCATATTCGAACATTTTCCAAGCTCGACCGCAGAGCGTCTGGTTCCGGCGGTCGGCAGCCGTTCATGAACGGCGTCATTATCCATTAGCGTTTACGCAGCCCTGGCCGATCGCGTGTTGCGGTCGGGTTCGGTGCTGTTTGCTTTCTGTGTAGGAGATTTCAGCCATAGCCCGAGGACGTTCGCCAAAGAGTTTCGCCCGCGACACAGGCAAAAGCCTGCGCGTGAATGAGCGTATCCGCATCAGCCCGATCCGCCTGATCGACGAGAACAACGAGCAGATCGGCGTGATCGATACGTTTGAGGCGCAGAAAATGGCCCGCGCTGCGGGTCTCGATCTGGTCGAGGTGGCGCCCAACTCGGCGCCCCCCGTTTGCCGAATCATGGATTACGGCAAGTGGAAGTACCAGCAGAAGAAGAAGGAAGCCAAGGCCAAAAGTCACGCCAAGACCAGTGAGATGAAGGAAGTGCGTCTTCGTCCCGGTACAGGCGAGCATGACATCCAGATCAAGACCGACAAGGCCCGCCAGTTCTTCCAGGAAGGCCACAAGGTTCAGTTCACGATCCTCTTCCGCGGCCGTCAGATGGCGCATCGCGACATCGGCTTCCGGATGTTTGAGGGGATTGTTGAGCAGTTCTCTGATGTGGCGCACATGGAGATGTCGCCTCGCATTCAGGGCCGCCGCATGACGATGCTCATGGCACCGGGCTTGAAGACGAAAGCGCGTGGGCAGGGCTCGGCCGGGCAACCCGCCAGCCGCACACAGCCGACGCCGCCGCCACCTTCACAGGCCCCGCAGGCTGCGCCATCCGAGGCCCCTCAGCCGACCTCCCAGGGTGCCAGTTCTTCGTAAGAGGAACGCTCAACGACGAGCCGCGACCGTGAGTGAGCGGTTGTGCGATAAATGACGGCGTGCGTGAGGGCGGTGCGTCATCGGCGATCTTCGTCGCCCGCTTACGTGGCCCTCCCCAGCGGCATTTGCGAGAAGGTCTTGGCCCCACCGCCGCCCAAAGCTAGTGCTTCGCGACCTCGTCTCGAGAGCTTCGCGCTCAAGCCCGGCCGCAAAATCGGGCCCCGCTATCAGGTCGTCCAGAAACTCGGCGGCGGCGTCGAGGGCGAGGTCTACCAGATCCTCGAATCCGATACCCACATCCATCGCGCCGCCAAGCTCTATTTCCCCCATCGCGATCCCAAACACCGCTCCACCATCTGGTACGCCCGTAAGCTCAACACGCTGCGGCACTGCCCGATCGTGCTCCAATATCACCACACCGAAATCATTCAGGTGCAGGGCCACAGCGTCCGCTGCCTTATCTCCGAACTCTGCGAAGGCATGCAGCTGGAAAAGTGGATCGCCCAGCACCGCGGCGGCCGGCTCCAACCCTTCCAGGCACTCCACGTACTCTACCGCCTGGCGCAGGGCCTTGAAGCCATCCACCTGCTCGGCGAATACCATTCGGACGTGCACTCCCAGAACATCCTGATCCAGCCACGCGGCATCGCGTTTGACCTCAAACTCGTCGACTTCTACGACTGGGGCCGCCCCGCACGCCGCAAGCAGCAGCAGGACATCATCGACAGCGTCCGCATCCTCCACGAGTGCATCGGCGGCCGGTCGCACTACAAAGACGCCCCGCCGGAGATCCGCCATATCTGCATCGGCCTGCAGTGGAAGCGGGTGCTCAAGCGATTCCCCACGATCGCAGCCCTGCGAAGGCACTTGGAAACCTTCCAATGGCAGACCCTGTTGTGACCGGCGGGATGATTCTAATCGTGATGGGCGTTTCAGGCAGCGGCAAGAGCACCGTCGGCCGCCAGCTGGCCGAACGGCTGGGCTGGCGTTTCCTCGATGCCGACGCGTACCACAGCCCCGCAAATATCGAGAAGATGAGCCGAGGCGAACCGTTGACCGAAGCCGATCGGCAGGACTGGCTCAAAGCCTTGCGGGAAGAAATCGAGCAGCAGCTGGCGCAGGACGCGTCGGCCGTGCTCGCCTGCTCAGCCCTGACCAAGGCAGCGCGGCACACGCTTCGGGTCGACCGCGAGCGGGTGAAGTTCATCTACCTCAAAGGCTCAGCGGACCTGATTCGCCGTCGCATGGCGGGGCGGCAGCACTTCATGCCGCCCGCCCTGCTAACGTCACAATTCGCGACCCTGGAGCCGCCGACGGATGCGATCACCGTCTCCATCGATCAACCGATCGCCGCAGTCATCGACGCGATCGTCCAGCAACTGCGGTGAGCGTGCGATGATCTAAGCGCAAGTGGGAAACGAGCCGCGACCGTGAGGGAGCGGTTGTGTCCAAAGCACATGGGAACGTGAGAAGGCTGGAATCGCCGTGTTATGCGGGGGTGTTATCCGAAGTGTCATGAACCTGCGACGCATCGTCACGATCTGTCGAGGGTTGAACGCACCACCGCTTACTGACGTGCGCGGCTCGTTGTCAACGGCGGGACGCGTTGGACGAACGGATTTGCGAATGTGCTGACCCACCCGCTTCGCCCCGGGATCTGATGATGCACCCAAAAAGGGACCCGACCACTTTCGTGGGCGAGCCCCGTGAACTTACAGCATCATTGGCGTTGCAGCAGTGCGTTGGCGCGGAGGGTGTCTTCCTCTTCGCCGCCGTACACTTGCACGCTCATGCCCTCGTAGTGATCGAGGACACCGGCCAGCAGCGTCAGGCCCTTGATCACGCGGCCGGGCTTCGTGTTCGGCTCATCACGCTCAGCATCGTCCAGCCACTGCGGCTCGCGAGCACCGGCGTAAGCCACCCAAGTCCGCACGTGAGCCGCAAGCTCAGGGGCACGCAGGAAGCTGGTCGCGATGGGCCGCTCGGGAGCAGCGAGGTTCATCTTCGTCACGTCCGCACTGGTATCGATACGCCAGGCGTTGTCGCTGTCGGCGTTGATGCACCACTCAAAATACTGAGCGTTCGTCGTCACCACGTACCAGTCGCCGATGCGGCCGAACGAAACCTGCGCCGCGCCCGCCAGGCTGGGCTCGCCAAGCTGCTGAGCGAGCGGCGTGCCGACGTCCGCCGAGCGAAACGTAACGCCTTCATGCTCAACCGTCATCAGCTCGATGGGGTCCACTTCCATCTGCATCGTGGCGACGTTCGCGAACATCAGCATGTTCTGCATCGCGCGGTCGAGTTCTTCGGCAACGCTCTGATCGCGGAGCTTAATGGCGATGCCGAGCACCGGAGCGCTGAAGGCCGCCCGCGGGACGAGTTCTTCGCCTTTGACTTCGCCGAGGAACGTGACGATCGGCGCACCGAGTTTCGGCAGCACATCACCTTCATAGGTGGCGTTGCCGAGCAGCCGATCCATCAGGGCGACGAAGCCGGCGTCGGGTTTATCGTCGCGCAGGTTCAGCGTGGTCGCGGAAATGGTCTGACGCGGCAGCGGGCCGAACTCAAGAGCCTCAGCATCGGAAACACGCGAGAGCAGCTGCGAAGTCTCATCGCTCTGGCCTGCGTAACGCAGTTCCAGTCGACCTTCTTCACGCTCCACCGCAGCGGCGTGGATCTGGTTCTTGTCCGGATCCTGCACGAACATCCGCGCGAAGCTACCGTCGGCGACTTTGCCGATCCACTGCTGAAACACCGGCGAGTCGGCGAGCGTCTCGGCCTGACCGATGCTGCCGAGCAGACGCTGAATGTAGTCCTCGTGAGCGGGGTCGCCCATGGCCATCCAGCCGTCGCCGAAGGCGAGCCGGCCCAGTCCGTCGGCGGTGTGGTACAGCTCGAACGCGCCCGGCTCAGCGACGCGCTGAAGGTCCAGCCGTTCAATGGCGAGCTCGGCATCGTCCTCAGAAACGCGCGAGAGCATCACGCCGGGGCCGCCTTCTTGCGTCCCTTCGCCGACGATGACCAACTGCTGCCCGAAGTAACGATCGAACAGTTGCTCACCGCTCATCCCCATCGCATCCTGCACGGCACGCCAGGCGGCGGGCTCGCGCTTGGCGGGCGTGTGCTCACGCAGGTAGTTGATGAGCGGATCCTGCTCAAGCTCACGGCGGACCTGTGCGAGGTCATCAAGCTCAATGAAGACGCCGCTGTCCGCGGGCGCCAGAGCGGCGCCCTCCTCGGGTAGCTCAGCGAGGGCCGGTTTGGCCGCAAGGGTTAACGCTCCAGTCAGGACGCACAACAGCGTCCAACGCATGGGTTGCGTGGTCATGATCGCATTCCTTTCGAAGGCTTTTGAAGCCTTGGGTGAATCGGGAGTTTGTTCCAAGCCTGGAAGTTGTCTCAGCTTCGTCGGCCGTCTCCGTTGGTTTGATCTGCTGGGCTAAGGTTCGGCCCGAGCCAGCTTCCGCCGAGCAGGCTCGTCGCGTCTTCCCAGGCACGGCGAACCTGCTGGGGCCGTTCTTCAATCTGTTTGCTGATGTCCTGCATGAGCACGCCGACGGGGTCGCGTGGGTGCTCCGCGAGCATGTCGGAGCTCCCGCCCGCCTGCATCGGCCCTTCCGAGCCGCCCTCACGCCCCGCGAGCCAGCCGATGCATACCGCCAGCACCAACGCCGCGGCAATGCCCCACCATCGGCTGATGTTCAAAGGCCTCTGCCGCTTCGGCTGCGGCGCATCACTCAAGCTGAGCGATGGGGCCTCGGCAGGAGCGTCGGGTATCGCGACCTTTTCCCACTGCTCCAGCACGCCCTGCCTGAACGCGGCGGCATCGGGCAGCGGCTCGGCGGCCTCGTTGTGGAGCACGTCCAGCCACCGCGTCTCGGCTTCCCACAAAGGTTGCTGATCGGCGGGGATATTCGAGCCGTCGGTCGTATCGCGATGGTCGTCCCAGGATGGTTGGGTTGGTTGGTTCATGTGTCGGTCTCCGCAAGATGGCCAAGCATGGCCCGCAAGCCTGCCCTTCCCCGGTGTAGATGACTTTTGACGGTGTTCGTAGGCACGCCCATGACGTCCGCCGTTTCCCGAATGCTCAGCCCCTGCTGATGGAACAGCAGCACCGCTTCACGCTGCGCGTTCGGCAACTCGGCGATGGCGGCATCGAGCGCATGCCGCAGCTGGTGGTTCTGCTCGTCGTCGGCGACGCGGTCACCGGGATCGTCCACCGGCGAGACGGCTCCGTCGCCGCTCTGCCAGGCGTCGCCCCCGATCGTGCGGCCCCGCGTGCGGCCGTGGTTGATCGAAAGCCGCCTTGCGATCGTGAGAAGCCACGTCCGCATCGTGTAGCGATCGTCGTAGTTGCCGGCATAACGCAGCATCCTCACGAAAGTTTCCTGCGCCAGATCGTCAGCCGTGGCGCTGCATCGCGTGAGCCTTCTGAGGAAGTGACGCACCATCGTCTGGTAACGCTCGACAAGCAGCCCCGCTGCCTGGCGGTCGCCGTGGCCGGCGCGCCGCGCCAGTTCCGAGTCGCTGGTGAGGCCGACTTCGCCTGCCGCATCGCCCACACGGGCGTTTTCGTCGGTTGTCATGAGTCGGTTCACATCCATGGTTACCCACCGATCGTCCCCGGGTTGCAGGCGCTGGGCGGACTGCGGCCGAAATTTCCGACACCCTCCATCCTATCCGCCCGCACAACCCGCGCCCGATGCCCACGTCGTGACGCCGTGGGTACACCCGCTGCCACCGACCACTGACCTGCTTCATCGCCGCAGCAGATGCACGGTCATCATGTTATAGGTTTCGCTGTCGACGTTCGGCCAGCGCTCGAAGGCGGGCAGTTCGACATCACGCGGCGTACGCAGCACCAGCACCGCCTGCGCGTCGGCCACATCGGCGAAGCGTTCGATCTGCTCCCACACGCGTTGCTGCTGGGTGGGATGCTGCACCATCGGGTAGGGCGGATCGACAAACAACAGCGTGAACCGCCGTTCGTCCACGGCCTGAATCAGCCCGCGGCCCAGTGCATCCATCCGAAGAATCTTCGCCTGCTCATGCTGCCCGATCGCATGAAGGTTTTTCTCCAGCCGGCTTGAAGCATCACGATCTCGCTCGACGAAGGTCACGTGAGCAGCTCCGCGTGAAAGGCACTCCAGCCCCATCGAACCGGTGCCTGCGAACACGTCGGCCACCACGGCATCTTCAAGCCGATCAGCCGCGGCGAGACGATCGAAAAGCGATTGCTTCACACGATCGGTGATCGGCCGAGTCGTCTTGGCGTCGGCAGGACCGAGGATGCTGCGACCGCGATGTTGTCCAGCAATGATGCGCATGACAACCTTAGTGTAATGGCAACGGAGCGGGGGGCGTAATGAGGCGCGTGGTCCCGTTGACAACGAGCCGCGCACGTAAGTAAGCGGTTGTGCGTGCGAACTCGGCGTAACGCCATGACGCGTCCCCCCCACTCCCCCTCGCTTCCACGACTGTTTGGACACAACCGCTCCCTTACGGTCGCGGCTCGTATTCCGACGCCCGCCGACAGATTCAGCTTGCCACGAGATACGCGACGTAGGCGTGCATGTCGTCGGTGTCCAGATCGCCGAAGCCGTCTTCAGTTTCAAAGCTCACGTGCAGATCATCGAAGCCGACTTCCAGCAGCGCTTCGCGGAGTTCCGCGATCGACCACAGCCGCCAGTCGTAGGTGAAGGCTTTGCGTTTCTTCGAGCCGTCTGGGAAGACGAAGTGGATGTGATTGACGACGCGGTTGTTGAGCGGGTCGAAGCTGGCTTGTTCCCACTGATAGATGAAGTCGCCGTGGTCGCGTTCGTCGGTGCCGATTTCGTAGGAGCCGGGGCCGCCGTAGGCGTCGAGCACGAAGATGCCGTCGGGCTTGAGACAGCGGCGGGCGTGGCGGAAGTAGCTCAGCAGGTCGGCTCGAGTGTGGTAGATGTAATGCGAAAAGTTCAGCGAGGTCAGCACGTCGGCCTTCGCAGCGGACTTGCGGACATCGCTCTCGATCAGCTTCAGCCGTTTGCCCGCTTCGCCGAGCGCGCTGCGGTTGTGCCGCTCGGCATAGGCGATCATCTTCGGATCGATCTCCACCGCCACGGCTTTCCGCTCCGGGCTGCTGCACACCCACGTCGCCGCGAGGTTGGCCGTGCCTGCGAAATCTTCACGCAGCGTGATCGGCTCACGCCCCGCGATCTGCTCATACGCCTGCGAAAGAAATTCGGTCATCAGCACCGGCTGCTGCACCGCCAGTTCGTAAAGCTGATGACGGTTCGCGCGACGTGCCGTGAAGCCTGCGGAGTCTGTTGGCGTTGGTGACATGGCGGGATCATACCAGACTCGAACGGCGATCTGCGATCATCCCCCAAGTCCCCGCTGCCTTGCACGGTGGCGGCGAGGGCTTACACTTCGTCACTTCCCCCAAGTCAGTGAGAGCAACGCCATGGCCCGCAAAACTACGCGCACCCGCAAACCCACCATGGCCGACCAGGCCGACAAGTACGAGCTTTACCTCGCCTCGGTGCAGGAGCCTTCCGTCGAAGTCGCCTTCTTCGATCGCGTATTCCGCAAGGAGTACAAGCGACCGCCGATGCTGCTGCGTGAGGATTTCGCCGGCACCGCCGCCGTCTGCTACGAATGGGTCCAGAGCAAGCCTGATCGCAAAGCCATCGCGGTCGATCTCGATCCCGAACCGCTGACCTGGGGCCAGGAGCATCTCGCGCCGAAGCTGCCCGAAGGCAAGGCCAAGAACGTGACCATCCTCGAGCAGGATGTCCGCAAGGTGAACCCCAAGAAGGCCGACGTGCTGGCCGCTCAGAACTTCTCGTTCTACATCTTCCAGACCCGCAAGGAACTGCTGGAATACTTCAAAGCCGCCCGTCGCAACCTCGCCAAGGAAGGCGTGATGGTGCTCGACATGGTCGGCGGCCCCGAGGCCATGGAAGAAGACCGCGAAGAAAAGCAGCGCAAGAAGGGCTTCACCTACGTCTGGGAACAAACCACGTTCAACCCGATCGACCACCGCGCCAAGTTCTACATCAGCTTCCGCTTCCGCGACGGCAGTGAACTTCGCCGAATCTTCGACTACGATTGGCGTCTGTGGATGATGCCCGAGGTTCGCGAGGCGTTGCTGGAAGCGGGCTTCAGCCGGGCCGACGTCTACTGGGAAGGCACCGACCGCGAGACCGGCGAAGGCAACGGCGTCTACACCCGCCGCGAACGGGCCGACAGTGACGACGCGTGGATCGCCTACATCGTCGCCGTGAAATAATCAGGCCACGAACGAGCCGCGACCGTAAGGGAGCGGTCCGGCCTCGGCTATCGTCAAGGTTGCCACGCGGACCACGCCTCGACGCAGCGTCGCGACTTCCCAAATTTTCCGGGATAAACCGCTCCCTCACGGTCGCGGCTCGTTGCCCGGCCGTCGCAAAACAGTAGCACGAGCACCACCATGAAATTCCAGGCACCCAAAGGCACCCGCGATTACTACCCCGACGAAATGGCCTGGCGGCGGCACCTCGAAGATGCCTGGCGCAGCGTCTCCATCCGCAACGGGTTCGACGAAATCGACGGCCCCATCTTCGAATCCCTCGATCTCTACAAAGCCAAGAGCGGCGAGGGCATCGTCGCCGAGCTCTTCCACTTCCGTGACCGAGGCGACCGCGAACTCGCCATCCGCCCCGAGTTCACGCCCACGCTTGCCCGCATGGTCGCCAGCCGCGCCAACACCCTGCCCAAGCCGATCAAGTGGTTCTGCATGCCCAACCTCTGCCGGGCCGAACGCCCGCAGCGCGGCCGCCTCCGTGAGTTCCTCCAGTGGAACGTCGACATGCTCGGCCTGGATACCCCCGCCGCCGACGCGGAAGTCATCTACACCGCCATCGATCTGCTTCGCGAACTCGGCCTCGAACCTCACCACGTGAAGGTCAAGATCAGCCACCGAGGCGTCGTCCGCCGTATCCTCGTCCGACTCGGCGTGCCCGAAGATCGCATCGAAGATGCCTTCGAACTGTTGGATCGTCGCGACAAACTCCCCGCTGAGGAATTCGCCAAGCAGGCCGGCGAACTCGGGCTCGATGAGAACACCATCGAACGCTTCAATCAGGTCGCCCGCGTCCACTACTCCGCCGACGGGGCGTGGGGGCAGATCAAGACGCGTTTCAGCGTCCCCGACGAAGACCTGCAAGACCTTGAAGCCCTGCACACCCAGCTCAAAGCGTTCGGCATCGCCGAGTGGTGCGAGTATGACCTGGGCATCGTGCGAGGCCTCGCTTACTACACCGGCACCGTGTTCGAGATTCACGAAGTGAGCGGAGCCGAGCGCGCCATCGCAGGCGGCGGCCGATACGACAAGCTCATCGAAGTTTTCGACGGTCCGCCCACCGCCGCGGTCGGCTTCGGCATGGGCGACGTGGTCCTCTCGCTGGTGCTCGCCGACAAGGGCCTGCTGCCCGAAGAGGTCGGGCCCGCCGCGGATGTGTTCGTCTTCGCCGCGGAGGAAGAGGCCCGCACGCTGGTCGCCCCCCTGGTGGCGAAGCTGCGCAGCCTCGGCCTCCACGCACGCTTCACCTATCGCACCACCACGAACGTCGGCAAATTACTCAAAGAAGCAGGCAACAGCCGGGCGCGATTCGCCGCCATCCTCGACGGCCGAACCGTCAGCGATTCGCTCGTGTCCCTCAAGGATCTCCAGACCGGCGAGCAAAGCGAGACCACGGTCCAGCAACTCGCGGAGAAGCTGCAGCCCCGAAACCTCAGCCCTTGCAGCGAGCCGAAAGCGTAAGCGACCGGAATCCAGGGTGCCCCGGCCAGCGAGCGAAGCGAGACGGCCGGGTTTCCCGAACGCGCTCCGACGTCCCCGCGTAAAGTCGCCTCCCCGCCCGGCCGTCTTGCGCTGGCCGGGGCACCCATGAGCGGAGTCACCACCCATGCGATTCGTACTCATCGGCGACATGCACGTCTATCGGCTCTACGTCCAACCCTGGGAGCTGCTCTCCAAACGGGTGATGGGTCAGGTGAACCTGTGGACCAACCGCCGATTCCGCTTTCGCATGTCGCTGCTGGGCGAACTCATCGAACGCGCCAAAACGTTCAACCCCGACATGCTCCTCAGCAGCGGCGACTTCACGACCACGTCCCTGCTCAGCGAATTTGCCAAGGCCAAGAAGGTGCTGCAGCCGCTGCTCGATGAGCGCCCCGCCTTCGTCGTGCCCGGCAATCACGATCGCTACACCACCTTCGCGATGCGCCGCAGAGCCTTCGAACGCTTCTTCCATGACCACACCGCCAAGCACTGGCCTCACCATCAGAAGCTCAGCGACAAGCTGCACCTGATCGGGCTGGATATCGCCAAGCCGACCTGGCTGTTCGCCGGCACCACCATCAGCGATCGGCAACTCGCCGGCCTGCGGCAGAAGCTCGCAGCCATCGAGCCGGACGCGCGCGTCATCATCGTCTGCCATTATCCCATCGGCACCCCCGCCGACCGCCTGCCCGAACGCCCCTCGCATGCCTTGCACAACGCCGAGGCCCTGACGGCGGTGCTCGCCGAATCGCCACAGCAGATGCTTTATCTGCACGGCCACGTGCATGAGCCGTGGTGCTATCAGGTGGAAGCGGCGCCGAACGTCGTGGCGGTGAACGCGGGGGCGCCGGTGATGACCGGACTGACCTGGCCGATGGGGCAGGGGCTCTGGGAGATCGAGGTCAATGAAACGGGTTGGCACCTGGCGCACCACGCGCGCGATGCCGAGGGCGCATGGCGACGCGCCGCCGTGGCGACCCCCGATGAGCCCGGCCAGGTCGCCGTCGTCGAGCCCCCACCGACGGATTGAATGGCGGGCATCGAAGCCCACGGCGTCAAGCCGTGGGTCCCCTCACGAGCGGCGCGGCGGCACGTGCTCCGGCGCCGCATCCATCACAACGGGAAGCTTCGCAGCCTGCCAGGCCGTCATCCCGCCGAGCACATTCATCACGTTCTCATACCCCGCCCGCTGCAGGAACGAAGCGGCAATGGCCGCCCGGTACCCCGAGCCGCACACGACGGCCAACGGCTGATCGCTCGGCACCTCGTCTAGATGGTTCTGCAGCACGCCGCCGTGAATGTGCAAAGCGTTCTCGATGTGCCCGCTGGTCCACTCCGAATCCGTCCGCACATCAAGCACTGTCGGCCGTTGCCCGTCCTGCAGTTGATCACGCAGATCGTGAACGCTGATCGTGCGCAGCGTGGCGACGGGATAACCGCGCATCTGCCAGGCGTCGATGCCGCCTTCGAGGTAGCCGACGATGTCGTCGAACCCCACGCGGATCAGGTCGGCCGCAATGCGTGGCGTCTGGGCCGGCTCGTCGGTCACCACAATGATCGGCTGATCGTAAGCCAGCACCCAACCCGCCCACGTCGCCAGATTCGGGCCGAATGGGATGTTGATCGAATCGGGAATGTGGGCCGCTGCGAACGCCTCCTTCGAGCGCACATCAACGATCAGGCAGCGCTCGCATACACGTTCGTGCACAGCGTCGGCGTTGATGCGGCGCTGGCCCGGCAGCTGCGGCCCGATGATCGGCACCCAATCCCGGTTCACCTGTTTCATGTGCGAAAAGTACGGCGGGGCAAGCGGCATCTGCGCCAACAGATCGTTCACCCAGCGGGGCTCGGGCTTGTGCTGCAGCGCATCGCTGAAGCGCCGTTCGTAGCCGAGCGTCGACGAATCGCGCGACCCGATCGCCTTACCGCACAGCGAACCCGCACCGTGGGCGGGGAAAATCTCGGTGTACTCCGGCAGGCCCGGCAGCTTATCGAAGACGCTGGTGTAGAGCTGATGGGCGAGCTTTTTGCGTTCGTCCGGACCGAGCAGATCAGGCCGACCGACGTCGCCGACGAACAGGAAGTCGCCTGTGAAGATGAGCCAGGGCGTCTCGTCATCGCGTGAGGTATCGACCAGTGCGTAGCTGACATGCTCGGGCGTGTGGCCGGGCGTGTGGAGGACGTCGAACCGCAGCCGTCCCATGCGCAGGCAGTCGCCATCCTTCAGCACCACGTCGGCGTAAGGCGGCGTCCAGCCCTCGCCGCCTTCGCCTGAGCAATAGATCTTCGGCTCGTCGTGGAGCCTTGCTTTGAGCTCCCGCGCGCCGCTCACGAAGTCGGCGTGAACGTGCGTTTCGAAGATATGCCGAATCCGCAGGCCCTCGGCGCGGGCCCAGTCGATCAAGCCGTCGATGTCGCGGGTCGGGTCGACCACCGCCGCTTCGCCGGTGCGTTCATCGCCCACGGCATAAGTGTTGATGGCGAGCCCGGGCACGAAAAACTGCCGCATACGCATGAGCGCCTCTCCTGAAAAATTGTCGCACGTCTCTTACTGCTGCGCGGCCAGCGGCTGCAGAACGTTCTGCTGGTAAGCCTCGCGCCCGAGGACGTAATCCGGGCTGTCAACGGCGAAGGCATACTCGCGTGAGACCAACCGCTCGACGCGCTCAATGCGCGTCTGCGGCAGCGGGTGGGTCTGGAGAAATTCAATCCCGCCCGCGCTGCCGCCCGCCTCCTTAAGCACCTGCAGCACCTGCAACATGCCTCGCGGATCGTAACCAAGGTTCGTCATGTACCGCAGCCCAAGTTCGTCGGCTTCGGATTCCTGATCACGGCTGAAGCTGAGCATGTAAACCTGCCCGCCGACGCCGCCGATTACCTCCACCCACTGGCTCTCGGTGGCCGCACCCGCAGCGGAAAGCCCTGCCTGCAGCAGCATCGAGCGGCTCATCTGCTGGTTGATGTGCAGCCCCGTCACGTGCCCGATCTCATGGGCGAGCACGCCGGCGAGTTGAGCTTCGTTATCGAATTTCGAGATGAGCCCGCGTGTGATGAACACCTTGCCCCCGGGCAGTGCGAAGGCGTTGATCTGCTCGCTGTCCAGGACCGTGAACTCCCACGGCAGGTCGGGCCGTTCGCTCTCGGCCGCCATGCGCTGCCCCAGCTGCGAGACGTACTCATTGACCTGCGGGATATCCAGCTGACCGCCGTACTCCTCGCGGAACTGCGGGGCGGCTTCCTCGCCGATCGCGATCTCTTCGCTTTGGGTTAGAAAATTCAACTGCCGCTCCCCGGTGGCGGGCACGGTCTCACAGCCGCTGAGGGGCATGATCACGAAAACACTTGCAAGGACAGTAGATTTAATCAGATGGATCAAATGCATCAGTGCGGCACTCCTGGTGCGATGCGAGGGTGGATCGACAACGACCGCGCATTATAAGACGCCCAAGGCCGGTGTCTGGCCCCCGGGCGAAAATCATGATTTCACTGAGGCCCCCGCCACACTGCCTACGCCGATTCCATCAACCGTTTCATCTCACGCACCGCTTCACGCAGCCCCACAAAAACCGCCCGGCTCACAATCGCGTGACCGATATGCAGCTCGCAGATATCCGGCAGCGCCGCCACCGGTTTCACGTTCACATAATTCAGCGCATGCCCGGCATTGAATCGCATGCCCGCTGCAACGATCCGCCGACCCGCATCGGCCACCTTCGCAAGCTCCGCCCGTGCCGCCGCACCTCCCGCATCTCGGCCGTGATCATGAAACGCATGCGCATACGCCCCGGTGTGCACCTCGCAGACCGAGAAGCCCGCCTCCGCCGCCGCCTCCACCTGCTGAGCTTCGGGATCGATGAAAGCACTGGCGATAAGCCCGCCCTCCCGCAGCGCCGCCACCACGTCCTTCATCCGCGAAAGCTGCCCCGCCACATCCAGCCCGCCCTCCGTCGTCACCTCGTCCCGGCCCTCCGGCACAAGCATTGCAAGCTGCGGCCGCACCCGCCGCGCGATCGCCACCATCTCATCCGTGGCCGCCATCTCAAGATTCAGCTTCACGTGACACATCGCCGCGAGGCGTTCCACGTCGTGATCCTGAATATGTCGGCGGTCCTCACGCAGGTGCACCGTGATGCCCTCCGCGCCGCCGAGCTGCGCTTCCACCGCCGCCCACACCGGGTCCGGTTCGTACGTCCGCCGAGCCTGCCGCACCGTCGCCACGTGATCGATATTAACGCCAAGTTCAATCATGGTGCGATGATGATAACCAAATCCCGCGAACACTTCCCGCCCCCCAATCCAGAGCGAACGCACAGGGGGTGCCCCGGCCAGCGAAGACGGCCGGGCGGAATGCGGCATCAATCAACGGCCTCAGCGCACGCACGGATGAACCCGGCCGTCTCGCTAAGCGCTCGCTGGCCGGGGCACCCTCAGGTTCAAAACGAACGGTACACTACCCCCATGGCATCCGCTTTCGCCCATACTGAAACGCCCGGCCTTCGCGAAGCAGCCACGCAGGTCGTCAAGCGCCTGCAGGAACACGGCCACGTCGCCTACTTCGCCGGCGGCTGCGTCCGCGATCAGATCATGGGCCGCGTGCCGACCGATTACGACGTCGCCACCGATGCCCCGCCCCAGCGCGTCATCGAACTGTTCCGCATCGCCCACCGCGTCGGCGAAGCGTTCGGCGTCGTCGTCACACGCATCAGCGGCCACTGGATCGAGGTCGCCACCTTCCGCACCGAGTCCGGCTACGCCGACGGCCGCCACCCCGACCAGGTCGCCTTCACCGATGCCGAGCACGACGCACGCCGACGCGATTTCACCATCAACGGCCTGTTCTACGACCCCCTCGCCGAGCGCGTCATCGACTACGTCCAAGGCCAGCAGGATATCGAAGCCCGCATCATTCGCGCCATCGGCGACCCCCAACAACGCTTCGACGAAGACTACCTGCGCATGCTGCGTGCCGTGCGATTCGCCGCCCGGTTGGAGTTCACCATCGAACCCGCCACCGCCGCCGCCGTCCGCGATCATGCCGCCCGGTTGGATCGCATCAGCCGTGAACGCATCGGCATCGAAGTGGCGTTGATGCTCGACCATCCGCACCGCGCCCGGGCTGCTCAACTGATGCAGCATCTTCTGCTCGACGCCCCCACGCTTTGCGAGCCACACAGCGAACGCCAGCCCCTATGCGTCGCCGCCTTGCCGCCCGAAACTCCCGCCGTCGCCGCCCTCGCTGCGTGGGCGCTGGATCGCCATCTTCAGCCGCATCGCCAGCACAATCACCCGCGTCTGCTCGCCGGCGTTGAGGCACTGCCCGTCGCCGCGCTGGTCCGCCGATGGCGCAAGGCCCTCGTGCTCAGTAACGACGACCGCGACGCGCTACGTCATTTGTTACAGCGCTTGCCGACTGTGTTGCGATGGCCCGACCTCGACCTCGCAGCCAAAAAACGACTGCTCGCAACCCAGCACTGGCCCCACCTCGCGGAGCTGGCGCACGCCACGCTCAGCCTCGTCGATCATCCCAGTTTCGATGTGCATCAGTTCGAGCGCGAGGTTGCCGCCCTTCAGCAGCAGGAAGTCGCCCCGCCCCCCCTCGTCACCGGCGACGACCTCATCGCAGCCGGCCTCAAGCCCGGCCCGAAATTCAAGACCATTCTCGAGCAGGTCTACGACGCCCAACTACGCGGCGAAGTCACCACCCACGAGCAAGCACTACACGAAGCGCTCACCCACCACAGTTAGCGGGCGATCGCAGATCGCCGTTTGACGCTCTGAAACTCAGTTGAGCCGCTGCGAAGCCCCGTCGCCCCCACCCGCCGCCTGTCCATCACCCAACGGCGTGTCAACCACATCCGCCCGGCCGATCGAGTAGTACGAGAAGCCGAAGCGGCGCATCGCGTCGGGGCGGTAGAGGTTGCGACCGTCAAACACGACCGGCTGCGCCATCAAGGCTTTCATCTCATCGAAGTCCGGCTGCCTGAACTCCGCCCAATCCGTGCAGATCACCAACGCGTCCGCCTTCGCCAGCGTCGCCATCGTGTCGTCGGCGTAGGTGACCTGCGAATCGAACAACGTCTGAGCGGTCGGCATCGCCACGGGATCGAAAGCACAAACCTCCGCACCCGCTTTCGTCAGATGGTTGATGATGTCCACCGCCGGGGCGTCGCGCATGTCGTCGGTGCCGGGCTTGAACGCCAGCCCCCAGATCGCGATGCGTTTGCCCGCAAAGTCGCCGTTGAAGTGCTGATCGATCCGCTTAATGAACCGCTGTCGTTGCGCCAGGTTCACCGCATGAACCGCCGTCATCAACTCCGCGCCGCGGTCGGTCGCCTCACCCATCGTGATGCAAGCCCGCACGTCTTTCGGGAAGCACGACCCGCCGAAGCCCAGCCCCGGATAAAGAAACTGGTTGCCGATGCGCTGGTCCGAGCACATGCCGCGACGCACTTCTTCAATGTCCGCCCCGTAGTGTTCGCAAAGCCCCGCCACTTCGTTGATGAAGCTGATCTTCGTCGCCAGCATCGTGTTCGCGGCGTACTTGACCATCTCCGCCGAGGGGATGTCCATGATGAAGATGGGGTTGCCCTGCCTTACGAACGGATCGTAAAGCTCGCGCATCCGGTCGCCCACGCGGGAATCTTCCACGCCGACCACCACGCGGTCAGGCTTGTTGAAGTCGGCAATCGCCGCACCTTCTTTGAGGAATTCCGGGTTCGAAGCCATCAGGTAAGGCTTGCTCGTGTGCTCGCCGATGGCCTGCTGAACTTTGCGGTTCGTGCCGACGGGCACGGTGGATTTCACGACCACGATCTTCGGCCGGGTCTGGTCGACCGTGCCGCCGGTTGCGCCCGGTGCCGCCTCGATGCCCTTGCCCACGTCCGACGCAACCGCCAGCACCGCCGAAAGATCCGCCCGCCCGACTTCGTCGCTCGGCGTGCCCACACAGATGAAAATGATCTCACCGTGCTCGTACGCCTGCTGCTTGTCGGTCGTGAACGTCAGCCGGCCAGCGCGAAGGTTCCGCCGCAGCATCTCTTCCAGGCCGAGTTCGTGGATGGTCGCTTCGCCGCGGCTGAGACGGGCGATCTTGCTCGCATCAACATCCAGGCAGACCACATCGTTGCCCGTATTCGCCAGGCAGGTACCCGTAACAAGCCCGACATAACCGGTGCCAACAATCGTGATCTGCATATTCTTAACTCCCACCAGCGCGCGTCATACGGCGTAGGCTGAAACGGTCAGCTGAAAAAGCGCTCCGCGAGCGCGTCACTCTGACATCTATCGTTCCAGCCGCTTTGAACCTTTAGAACGCTGCGAAAAAGGCCGCGGTGGGATTCGAACCCACGAATAACGGATTTGCAATCCGTCGCCT
>JBBDRF010000030.1:0-43897 GCA_040905565.1 Phycisphaeraceae bacterium
GGGGATAGCCCCGGTCAGCGAGCGAAGCGAGACGGCCCGGGCTTCTTCCGGCTGCATGCGAAGATCGAAGCCCGTGTCGCGAATCCCGCCCGGCCGCCTTCGCTGGCCGGGGCACCCGCGCATTCATTCAGCGGGGCTTTCGAACGCTTGGCGAATCAGGTCGGCCAGTGCGGCGGGATCGTCGGGCAGGGCGTGGAAGCGTTGACCGGCGGCGAGCAGGCCCGGCAGGGTCATTACTTCAAGATGGTCGGCGATGCGAATGTCGCGAGCGCGCAGCTCGGTGACGCCTTCGTCACGCAGCGTTGCCGCCAGAGCTTCCGCTCCGACACGCCGCTCGGCCTCGGCGCGGGCCAGGTCGGCATCGATCGCATCCTGCTCCGTGAAGAGCCAATCGTGGTAATCCTTGAACGCCGACGCGTCGGTCGCCCAGACGGCATGAGCCAACTCGGCCAACGCGCAGCTCGCAGCATGGCGGGCATCGGTCTGCGCGAACGTGGGATTGCACTCGTGGCTGAGTGGATAGGTGACGACGAGGGCGGCGTAGTTCGGGCGGAGCTGCGCGAGGGCTTCGTCCAGCATCCCGGCGAGCCGACGGCAGCGCGGGCAGGTGTAATCGATCACCTCCACGAACACATGCTCAGCCTGCGGCGAACCGATCAGCAGATGAGCGCGACGGTTGAGCACGACCTGTCCCGCAGCAAGCGTCACGGCATCGGCCTCGGGGCTTTGTTCGATGTAGCGACCGGCGTCGTCGACCTCGCCAACCATGATCTGCGTCGTGTAACTGGGGCTGACCAGCAGCTGCCCGGCGATGAGAACCGCAGCGGCGCCGACGCTCAGTACCGCGGGGATGGGAAGACGGCGAGCTTCAACGCGCAGCGTGTGCGACCAGATCAGCCCGGCCAGCGTGAGGGAGATCAGATGCTCAGCCATGCACCAGACGCAGAGGCTACCGAGAACGGCGACCTGAATGGTGATGAACCAGACGGCGACCAGAGCGGCTGCGGCCGAGCCTGCCTGCAGGATCAGCCAGCGTCGCGGCTGCGGCTTTTTGTGGGGCGTGAACGTAAGCGCGGCCCATGTCAGCAGGCCGTAGAGGAGGGCTGCGGGGAGGACGATCGGGACGCTGAGCCACTGCGACCAGCGGGGGTGGCTGAGGACGGTGTCGCAATCGAACCAGCTCGACCAGCCGCATAGTGGGACGGTCGCCGACCGCATCGCCAGCCATGCTGAGACGTGGGCCGATAGCAGGAACACTGCGACGCCTAGTCCGGCGATGACCAGGCCGCGAATCAGTCGGAACTGCGTGACGCCCGGCATTCTCAGATCGTCATCTTGCATCATGCCGATCTTAAAGAAGCTTTGCGAGAGGTTCGGTGATCGCGTTGAACGGTTGCGCAGGCACGTAGACCGTTTCCCACTTCGGGCTGCGTACCTTCATCTGCTGTTGATAGGCCTGCACGTCGGCGGCCACCACGGCATACCAGCGATCGCGGTAGCTGAAGATCTCGTGAAACAACGCATCAGGCGGCTGCACCGCACACCAGTAAAGGAATACCAGCGTGGCGCGGAAACCGCTGCCGAACACTTCCTCCCAGCGGAGCATGTCCACGATATCGGCGTGCGTGACCCAGCTATCGAGTTGCCGATTGGACCGCCCCGAGTGCTTGCGGCCCTTCACGTCGACGAGGAGGTTGCCTCGCTTAGAACCGTAGACGACGAAGTCGAAACTCTTAAGTCGACGCGGCCCGGCGAGCGCCTTCTTGGCTTCATCGACGGCGACGTAAGGCACCTGATTCGCCCGAAGGTAATGTTCAAAGGCGGCATCATAATGCACACGTCGCTGAGCCATAAATCAAAGTGTGCGGTGCGGAAGGCGATGAGGCAAGTCGGGCCGGCAGAGTGACAAGATCAATTCCCGTTCAGGCCATGTGCTTGTGACATGAGCACCCGCTTCCAATGTGCCTCTCGATGAAGCACGTCCTCTGGTGATGCGTGGGTATCAGCGATCTCGAGTACCGAGTACTGAAAATGATTCGCGCGCGATGGACCGGCTTCGTTCAGCAGTGCGCGCAATTCGACATTATCACCGTGGCCGTTGCCTGCGTAAGCTTGCCATCGCTGCCAGATTCCGCCCTCACCGGTGGCACTACCGACGTAGAGTTTTCCTGACAGCGTGTCAGAGATGAGATATACCCCGGCCACACTGGACAGTGCTGTCCGCCACGATTTCAGGGACTGCCGCACGATTAGTTCAAGCTCCCCCTTCGTAAGGTGCAGAGCCTTAAAGCCGGGGAACTCGCCGATGGTCAGCCTTTCTTCGTAAACCGCTTCGAGCGTCAGCCCATCCACCCATTTCTCAGCATTCAAATAGGGCTGACGTCCCGGACGAACAAATCGCGCGACAAGGCGACCATTCAACTCGGCGCAGCTCTTGTCCTCCTCGAGGTTGTAGTAATACAGATCCTTATCCGGCCGCCAACAACATCCCTTGGAACGATACAAGCCGGGAAACAACCAGCGATTGGTACCGGGGAGGCTGATGAGCGAAACAACCCACGGCCGGGCGAAGTTCTTGTATGTCTGCCATTGCTGCCACTCGTCGAAGCCTCCCGCGAGGTAGACATCAAGTGGTTCGTCTTCACCGTTCCACGTAGCCAGGTGGATCTTGCATTCCTCTGGCTTCAGGTCGGGCTTTACCAACGAAAGTATCTCAAAAACGCGCATGGTCGGATCCCCGGGCATCGGCTCTGACCGGCGGGCTGTAAGCCCGCGGCTGTTGGGATGCGTCGTGTTGGGGTGATTTACTCGACGACGAGCACGCGGGACTGGTCTTCGGTGAGCATGGCGTAGAGTTGGCCGACGTCTTTGGGGAGCAGGCGGATGCAACCCATGGAGGCGTCGGTGCCGATGGAGTCGGGTTCGATGGTGCCGTGGATGCCGTAGCCGGTGTGGACTTCGGTGTCGGGCGTGGTGCCTTTGATGCCGATCCAGTAGCCGCCGAGGGGGTTTTCCGGATCGTTCGGCAGGTACTTCTGGCCGGTGCGGGGGTTGGTCCACTCGGGTTTTTCAAGTTTGGGGCTGCGGACGATGAACTCGCCGACGGGCGTCATGTCATGCTCGCCGAGTCCGACGTCGAAGCTTCGGATGTACATGTCGCCGAGGTAGACGTCCAGCCGATACTTGCGTTTGTGAACCACGAGATGGAACGGTCCCTGGATCATTTTCAGGCGCTGACCGACACGGATACGGCGGGGGTCGAGGTTGCCGTTGACGCGGGCGGCGAGCTGCCAGGGGATGTCGTAACGGTCGGCGATGCGTGAGAGCAGGTCGCCTGATTGCACTTCGTAGGCTTCGACGTAGGGATCGTCAGGATCGACACGTGGCGAGAAGATGAGCGTGTCGTTGATCTGAGCCATCAGGTCGCGGACATCCTGGGCGTCGCGCTCGTTCAGGCCGCCACTGCTGAGGGCGGTGTTGAGAACAGCCCGCGCTTCGACCGGTTCGTCATCCTCATAGAGCGCCTGCCCTTCCTCCATGAGTTCCTTGGCTTCGGCGCGGCTTTGGGTGGTGGCGGATTGGCGGGTGGTGCTTCGCCGCGCGTCGCTTTGCTCGACCTCGCCCGGGGTGGAAGCGGCAGGCTCGGGCTCGGGGTCACGCTCGGTGCTTGTCGTGGTGGGCGTGGTGGTGCTGCTGGTGGTATCGTCGGGTGACGGGGCGTCATCGGACACGGTCGGGCGTGAGAGATCACGCGGGGGGGTGGGCGTGAAGGGAGCGGGAGCGGTGGCGCGGGAGGATGAGCCGCCCGAGGTTCCAGCGGCGAAGGTGTCGCCTCCGCCTGGTGTGCCGGTCTCGCCTGCGTCTTGTGCCTCGTCGTCAGCGGCGCCGGCGATACCTTCGGGCGGTTCGGTGGGTGGGTCTTCTTCGGGGGAGCCTGAGAAGATGAACGACCAGCCCACCCATGCGAGCACAGCCACGGCGACAAGGATCAGCACCCGCTTGGGTCGGCTGCGTCCGCGTCGCCGCCGTCCGCCTGAGTACGAACTGCCGCCGCCACGTGCTGTCATCTGGCTGCTCAACGCCATAAGAGTGCAAGCTCCTGAGGATGCCTGTGTTGTGCGTGACTCAGCGTGAAACCGAGGCCGCTGGGTTCCCCTTCCACCTGGGGCTTTTCACGTCAGAGTCTACCAGTATAGACTCGCCGGCCACAGGGGGAAATTCCCGGGCGGTTTAAACTGGGTGGTTTTATTCATCCGGCTGCGTCGTGGGCGGGCGCTCGAAGCGCAGGGTCTGGCGATCGGTCACGAGCATGTTCAGCGGGACGTCGTGGGCGTGGATGGGGACGTGGTCGACGAGTTGTTCGTCGAGCGCGTAGCCACACGTCATGCCCTGGAAGCTGGATTGCGCGAGGAAGCGATCGTAAAACCCGCCGCCTCGGCCGATGCGGTGGCCGAGCCGATCGAAGCCGAGGCCCGGCACGACGACGAGATCGACCATGTCGATCGGCAGCGGCTCGTGCGTGGCGGGGACGCGGACGCCGTACTGGTCGGCACGCATCGGCTCATCGAGCGAACGGATCACCACGGGCAGCATGTGCTTCTGCTGATAGCTGACCAGCGGGACGGTGACGGTTTTCTGCTGTTGCCAGGCGCGCAGGGCCAGCGGCCGGGCGTCGATCTCGCACCGCAGGGGCAGGAAGATCATGATGGCGGAGGCGCGCGCGAACTCTTCGGACTCGGCGAGGCGAATCGCTGCGAGCGTGGAACGGTGGGCGAGATCGTCGACGGCGACGGCCATCAACTGCTGCCTGAGACGCGCGCGAAGGGACTTTTTCTGTTGGGACGGCTCACTCACGCCGCTTTCCTGACCGTTGGCGTTGACCTGCATATCACTTTGTTTCGACCGGTGAGGGCGGACGTCATCAATCTTCGTTGGAGGGCGCGGTTTGGGGCGGGGCCTGGCGGATCCAGTCAAGGTAATTCTGGATGTGGCGTTCGTAGCCTCGGTCGGTGGGTTGGTAGTAGGTGACGTCGACGCCGAGGTATTCCTGATCGACGTAGCCGTGCCGGGAGTTGTGGGCGGACTGGTAGCCGGCATGGCCGAGCTTCTTGGAGCCGGCGTAATGGGCGTCCCTCAGATGCTTGGGAACGGGGACGGTGCGTTGATGCTTGGCGTCGCTCATGGCGGTCCAGATGGCGGTGGCGGAGGCGTTGGACTTGGGAGCGGCGGCCATGTAGATCGCTGCCTGGGCGAGGGTGAGCTGGCACTCGGGCATGCCGATGCGGTGGGTGATGTCGTAAGCAGCCGAGGCGATCATGAGGGCACGCGGGTCGGCGTTGCCGATGTCTTCACTGGCGAGGATGGCGATACGGCGGGCGATGAAAAGCGGATCTTCACCCGCGGTCAGCATCCGCGCCAGCCAGTAGACGGCGGCGTCGGGGTCCGAGCCTCGCATCGACTTGATGAACGCGGAGATGGTGTCGTAGTGGGCGTCGCCGGTGGCGTCGTAATCGAGGGCTTTCCGCTGCATGGATTGCTCTGCAACGTCGCGGTCGATCACGATCGGCTCGCCTTCTTTGTCGTCGTTGTCCTCGCTGCTGGAGAGGACGGCGATTTCGAGTGCGGTGAGGGCGCGCCGGGCGTCGCCATCGGACCAGGTGGCCCAAAGCTCGAGCGCTTCGTCGGTGACCTGCAGGTTCAGCTTGCCGTAGCCTCGGTCGACGTCGGTGATGGCGCGACGGAGAATCGCCTGCACAGCCGTTTCATCAAGCGGCTCGAACTGGAAGATCTGCGACCGGCTGATGAGCGGACCGTTCACGGCAAAGAACGGGTTTTCGGTGGTCGCGCCGATCAGCGTAAGCGTGCCGCGTTCGACATCGCCGAGCAGCACGTCCTGTTGTGAACGGTTGAAGCGGTGGATCTCGTCGAGGAAAAGGATGGTGCGGCGGCCGTGCTCAGTAAGCCGACGGACGGCGTCGTCGATCACGAAGCGAACCTCTTTGACCCCGATCGTCGCGGCGTTGGCGCGCTCGAAGTGCCGCTGGGTGTGACCGGCGATCAGCTCGGCGAGTGTCGTTTTGCCGGTGCCCGGGGGGCCGTAGAAGAGGACGCTGGTGAGGCGGTCGGCTTCGAGCATGCGGCGGAGCAGTTTGCCCTCGGCGAGGAAGTGCTGCTGACCGGCGAATTCGCTGAGCGAGCGCGGCCGCATCCGCACGGCGAGCGGCTCCACCGTCGCCAACTTCTGCTCGCGTTTCTCTGCCCAAAGATCGTTCATGGGGAGCATTGTAGTCCGGTGTCCGGGGTGCGTCGGAATTGAGCCGAACGACGTGGATAGCAAGAAGAAGAAGAAGAAGAATCACCACAGAGGCACGGAGGAAGAGGAGGAAGAGAAAGGCAGAGAGAAGTACTGATTCGGGATGCAGCATTCTAATTTCTTACTTCGAACTTCTTTTCTGCATACCTCCTCCCCCTCTGTGGCTCTGTGGTTGAACCTCTGTTGCCCTGAACGCCAGGCACGTTTGGGCGATCGTACCACCCAGTGCGGCCTGGACGTCGAGCCGACCGCTTCCTCACGGTCGCGGCTCGTGTTTCAACGTTCGGCTTCAAGTGCGTCGAGGAAGCGGCGTTCGTGGTCCGCATCGCCGAAGTGGCCGACCTGGGCGTGGACGATCAGCAGATGCGGGTTCTCGGGATCGGGCTCAGCGGTGATGCGCGCCGTGCGGCCGTCGGGCAGGAGCGCGGAGGCGACGAGACGGTCGGATGCCTCGCGGAAGCTGACGCGCGCCCAGCCGAGTTCGTCGAATGTGGACTTGAGGATGTCGGGAAGGTCAGGCGGGTCGACCTCGAAGGACATTTTTGTGCCGGGCGAAGTTTCCGGCCCGATCGCAGCCGACGGCGCAGAATTACCCGAACATCCCGCTAAAATAATGGCCAGCACCGCTGCGAGACCGAGGCTGCAGGCCCTTCGGAAGGGATGGCGTGAACGTTGTAAACATCGATGAAAATGGTGCGGCGGCAAGCTCATGGCGACTATAATGACGGCGAAGAGGCGGTGGCCGCAAGGCGCGGCTGCCGAAATCGGATGCGTCCGAGAAAAAGGACAACGCGTTGGAATTGACCATTACGATCCCCCAAGGCACCGACCGCGTGGCGATGTTGGGGACGGCTGAGAGAAACCTGAAACTGCTGCGCGAGGCGCTAGGCGTCTCGATCAGCGCGCGCGACGAGATAGTCCGCCTCAGCGGCGACGGCACTGCGGTGAATCGGGCTGCGCAGATGCTGGCGCAGATGACCGAGGCGGCAAGGCGGAAACGGCCCCTCACGCGCGACGATCTGATCGAGCGTATCAATCGGCTTTCGCAGGACGAACAAGAGCGGAACATGCTGGCGCCCCCTCGCCCTCGACAGCCCGAAGCCAACGGCCAGCGGCGCAGTGCGGCGGCCGGGGCGGGGCGAGACTTCGGGCATGCAGCAGGCGAAGGGGATGAGACCGACGCGCCGCGTGGCCGAGGGCTGGATGTTTACGTGCGCGGCAAGCCGGTTGTCGGCCGGACGCAGGGGCAGAAGCATTACCTTGAAGCGATCTCCAAACACGACCTCACCGTCTGCACCGGCCCCGCGGGAACGGGCAAGACTTACCTGGCCGTCGCGGCAGCAGTGGCGATGCTCAAGCGAGGCGATGTGCGGAAGCTGGTGCTGGCCAGGCCTGCGGTTGAAGCGGGCGAGAAACTTGGCTTCCTGCCGGGCGACATGCAGCAGAAGGTGAACCCGTACCTCAGGCCGTTGCTGGACGCGCTGCACGACATGATGCCGTTCGAGCAGGTTCAGCGGTTCATGCAAAGCGACCTGATCGAGATTGTCCCGCTGGCGTTCATGCGTGGGCGAACGCTCAATGAAGCGGCCATCATCCTCGACGAGGCACAGAACACGACGCGCGGCCAGATGCTGATGTTCCTGACCCGCATGGGCGAAGGATCGAAGACGATCGTGACCGGCGACACCAGCCAGGTGGACCTTGAAGAGGGCACGGAGTCGGGGCTGATCGACGCGGCACGACGCTTGCGGACGGTTCCCGGTGTTGCGTTCGTCACGCTCGCTCGTCAGGATATTGTGCGTCACGCCTTGGTGCAGCGTATCGTGGACGCTTATGGCAAGGAACCGGAGACAGCACCGCCGCCTCCACAAAGGGGTCCTGCTTGAAGTGGCGCGGGGAATGTTTTTAACAGACAGTGCCGATTTCCTGATCTAAACTATCGCCCAAGGCTTGGGAGCAGTATCCCGCGGCCGCTATGCCGGGACAGGCGAGTGATTCATGGCAAGTAAGTCCAATAGCCTGCGTCGACGCGAGGTGAGGCGGAACATTCCGCGCTCGCGGAGGCCGCTGCGCGAACTGCTGAGCCGATCGCAGGTGCTCTGGGGCCTGCTGATGATGCTGGCGTTCACGGCGGTGGCGTCGCTTCTGGCGATCAACAGCCGGGCGGAGCCGCCTTACCGGCCGGGGCAGGTGGTCGACCGGGCGCAGGTGGCGCGGGTGCAGTTCGACTCAATTGATCAGGCTGCGACGGATCAGAGCCGGCGTGACGCCCGCCGCAAGACGCCGGCCGTTTACGAACGCAATGCCACGTTCTTCGAGGCGACGGAAAAGCGGCTGCTTTCGCTTCCGGTTCGTCTGGCCGATTTCGAATCGTTGTCCGCGGTGGAGACTCGGCTGGTTGAAACGCACGCGCTGACGGAAGAATCTTTCGCGGCTTTGAAGCAGTACAGCGCCGACGGCCGCCCCACCGACGAGTGGTCCCAGTTGGTGCGGGCGCTGATCGAAGAGATGGCGGTGACGGCGTTCCTCAGTGAGCAGGAATATCAGCGGGAGACGGAGAACCTGGCCCCGACGATTCGGCTGTACATCGCTGAGGATCAGTCGCTGTTGATCTACGAGGGGGAACTGGCGAACGTGGCGGATGCGCGTGATCTGAGCCGGCGGGTTCAGCGGCTGGCGGTGCGTTTCCCCGAAGCAGTGCGGCCGAACATCCAGACGTATCTCGTGCGGCACATTGAGCCGACTTACATGCGCAACACCACGCTGACCGCGGAGGTCCGTAAGGAAGCGGAGGACGCAGTTGAGCCGACCGAGGTAACGTACCTGCCTGACCAGGTGCTGGTGAGCGCCAGCCAGAGTGCCGACGAAACGCTCACCGAAGCGGACTACCGCGTGCTCAAGGAGCACTACAGCGCGCTGCCCTGGAGCGACCGGATGTTGAGCCATCTGGGCGTGATTGGGCTGGTGACGCTGCTCGCCTGCGGGATGGTCGGCAGCGTGCTCTCGCTCCGCCCGCGCGTGGCGGAGAACCCGATGCGTGGCATGACGATGCTGGCGCTGCTGGGGCTCACGCTGCTACTGGCCTGGGTGCTGCGCGGGATGGGGCCCAACGGTGAAGCGGCCGCGGCGATCGGGCCGGCCATGCTCGCTGCGGTGATTGTCGCCATTGCTTACGACCAGCGCTTCGCCATCGCCGTCGGTGTCCTCCACGGGCTGCTGATCGGCGTCGCACTCGATCTATCGGTCGGCATGTACATGATCGTCCTGACCGCGTGCGTGGTGGCGGTGAGCCAACTCCGCGAAGTGCGCAATCGCACGACGTTGGTCCGGGCCGGGTTCGTTACGGGCATCGTGGCGGCGGTGGGCGTGTGGGCCGCGGGTCTGGCAGAGTGGAACCTTGTGCCGGGCATGCTGATGACGCTGGCCTCCGTGTCGGCGTGGGCGTTCCTCGCGTCGCTGTTCGTCGGCTTCTTCGTGCTCGGCGTGCTGCCCTACATCGAGCGCATCTTCAAAGTCACCACCTCCATGACGCTGCTGGAACTGTGCGACGTCAACCAGCCCCTGCTCCGCCGGCTCGCGCAGTCGGCGCCCGGCACGTATAACCATTCGCTGCAGGTCGGCACGCTGGCCGAGGCAGCGGCCGAGGCGATCGGCGGCAACGGACTGCTCATCCGCGTCGGGGCGTACTACCACGACATCGGAAAAATCCACAAGCCCCAGTACTTCGTCGAAAACCAGGTAGGCGGCCCCAACCGACACGAAAAACTCTCACCCGCCATGAGCCTGCTCATCATCGTCGGCCACGTGAAAGACGGCGTCGAGATGGCGCGCGAGTACGGCCTGCCGCCGGTGCTGCATCACTTCATCGAATCGCACCACGGCACGACGCTGGTGGAGTACTTTTATCACGCCGCCCGCAAAGGCAAGACCGAAGCGGAACAGCCCGAAGAAACCGAGTTCCGCTATCCCGGGCCTCGGCCTCACATGCGTGAAGCGGCCATCCTGATGCTTTGCGATGCCGTCGAATCCGCCAGCCGCACCATGGCCGAGCCGACCTCGGCGCGCATCGAGAACCTCGTGCACAAACTCACGATGAAACGGCTGATGGACGGCCAGTTCAGCCAGTGCGATCTGACGCTGGCGGATCTGGAACTCATCGAGCAGGCGATCACGAAGAGTCTGTGCGCCATCTATCACGGCCGCGTGGTCTACCCCTCGGTCAGCGCCGAGCCCCCCCGTATGAGCCGACAGGACAAGGAGCGGGCCGTGGCGGGTTGACCGGCGCGGTGCCTGTTCAAAGGTGCCCCGTCTCCCTTCCAGAGCCCAGGTTTTTTATGTGCAGTGCCCCGGCGAATCCTGAACCCAGCGAATCCAGCGACGACCCCGACCCTCCTGAACCCTCACCGGCGGAGCGGCCATCGGAACCGGTGCAGATTGAGGTGACGCATGCTGTCGAGCTTGCCCCCACCACTGCCGCGGCCCTGACGCAGAAACTTGATGCGGTGCTCCGCGGCGCGTGCGATTTGCTCGACCGGTCGCAGGCAAGCCTCAGCGTCGTTATCATCGACGACCAGTCCATGAAAGCGCTGCACGAACAGTTCATGCAAATTCCTGATACAACCGATGTCCTCACGTTCGATCTGCGAAGCGATCCGGCTGAGCCGATCGAGGGCGAAATTTACGTCTGCTTCGATGAGGCGGCCCGCCGGGCCGACGAACTGAACCATCCCGCGGAGCATGAGATCATTCTTTACGCGCTGCATGGCCTGCTGCACCTGGTCGGCTACGACGATCACACCGAAGCAGACTGGCACGAGATGCACACGGCGGAAGATCGGCTCCTTGAACAACTGGGCATCGGGCGGGTCTTCGATGTGAACGGCGGAGGCGAAACGCGCTGATGGCTACAGCGGCCTGGGTGGCAATCATTGCGACGCTTTTGAGCGGCTACTTCGCCGCGACCAACTATGCGCTGATCGACCACAGTCGCAGCCGGTTGGTCGACCTGCTCATATCAAAAGGTCGCAAGGAGCAGGCCGAGGCGCTGCCGCGGATGATCGGTCCGCTGCTGCTGCTCACGGCGGTGCTCCGCACAGTTTGCAGCCTGATTATTCTGATGGCGGTGATCGCCCTGATGGCGCCGCCGAACCAGCCGAGCACCTGGTGGGACGTCCTCGCGGCCCTGGCGGTGACGGGGCTCATCATCGCGATCCTCGGCGTCGCCATCCCCATCAGCTGGGCACGCCATGCGGCTGAGCCCCTCCTGGCCGCTTCGCTGCCGCTGCTGCGAGCGGGTTATCTGGCCTTCAAGCCGCTGCTGTTCCTGCTTCACATGCTGGATTCGCCGGTGCGCCGGCTGCTCGGCGTCCCCGAAACCGACGAGCACGAACGAACGCTGGAGCAGGAACTCCGCGACGCCGTCCACGAAGGCGAAAAGGGCGGACTCGTCGACGAAGAACAGAAAGAGATGATCGAAGCGGTCGTCGATTTCCCCTCCATCACTGTCGATCAGATCATGACGCCTCGCACCGAGATCGAGGGCATCTCAGCCAACAGCACCCTCGAAGATATCAAGCGGTTCATCGCCACCGCAGGCCATTCGCGCATCCCCGTGTTCGATGGCGACCTCGATCACATCGTCGGCATCCTCTACGTCAAAGACCTCATCCCGCTGTTGGGCACGAACGGCGATCAGCCTTTCGACCTGCTGCGAACCGTCCGCGAAGCCGTCTTCGTCCCCGAAGCCAAAACCCTGCGTGACCTGCTCGGCCAGTTCAAAGCGTCCAAGGTTCACATGGCCATCGTCCTTGACGAGTACGGCGGCACGGCCGGGCTGGTCACCATCGAAGACGTCATCGAAGAAATCGTCGGCGAGATTCACGATGAGTACGAGCCGCCCGAGGAAGAGCCTTCGATCGATCAGGTCGATGAGAGCACCTACGCGGTGCACGGCCGCGTGCGCATCGACACGCTGAACGATGAGCTCAAGCTCGACCTGCCCGAAAACGAAGACTACGACACGGTCGGCGGGTGGGTGTTCGCCACGCTCGGCCGCATCCCCGATCCGCAGGAATCGTTCGACCACGAGAACCTGCAGATCACGATCACAGACGTCGAAAAAACCCGCGTGAACCGTGTCACCCTCCGCATCATCGACGCAGAGGCAGGCAACAAAGCGGTGCGAAACAACGGCGACTGACCGCCGCAGATGAAGCGCGCTGTTCCCAACGAGCCGCGCACGTCAGTAAGCGGTTGGGCGTCCGATCCCGACGCATTGTGATAACACGCGTCGCAAGGTACGAACCGCTGCGTCCCACATTCACAGGTGAACTGGAGCACAACCGTTCCCTTACGGTCGCGGCTCGTATTGGCGTTGCGCCATACTTCACGAGCGTTTGAAGTGTTTTTCCAGTTCGCTGACGGTCAGGCGAATCGTGGTCGGCCGGCCGTGCGGGCAGCTGGCGACACGGTCGAACCGCTCCCGACTGGCCAGCAGTTCGCGGATCTCCTCAAGCTTCAACGCGTCCCCCGCCTTCACCGCAGCCTTGCAGCTCATCATGTCGAGCACTTCGTGCAGGGCTTCTTCATCGTTCGGCTCAAGCCCCACGTGCTCGGCACGATCGAGCAGATCGTCGATGAACTCGACGGGATCGACCTTGCGATCAAAAAGCAACGTGGGGAACGCCTGCACGGCGATCGTGGCGGGGCCAAGCTGCTCCGCTTCGATGCCTAGCTTTTCGAGCAAGGGTTTGAGGCGTTCGAGGGCGTCGAGCCGAGCGGGTGTGGCGGGGACGGTGGCGGGCGTGATCAGGCGTTGACTCTCCAGCGAACCGCGACTGCGCATCCGTCGTTGCAGCGACTCGAACATCATCCGCTCATGCAGCGCATGTTGATCAATGATCAACAGCCCCTTCTCGTCCTGCGTCACAATGTAACTGTCATGCACCTGCAAAATCGCCAACCCCCCACCACCACCTTGTCCCGCATGTTGGTCGGACCTTGTGGGTGTATCGGTGGAAAAGGTGGGGGGGGAGGGGGGGCCCATTTCCTGTTGCATTTGTTCGTAGACGAAACCCTTCTGACGCGGGTCCATGCGGCGGAAGTAATCGACAAACTGCGAGACGGCAGCGTCCCCATCCTCACCCTGCTCAGCGTCCGACGAACCGGCCCAACTCGCGGGCGGCGGCGGCAGCGGGGCTGGCCTCCCGCCGGCTGGGGAGCCGAACAAGCGATCGAGCTGATCCGTCGAGATGCCCCCCCCACCACCGCCCCCTCCGCCACCGCCACCGTTGCCGAATGCGGGGCCGCCGCCTCCGCCGCTGCGGGTGTAGCTGGGGTCCTGCTGAAACGGCGTGGCGACGTGTGGCTGATCCGGGCGATGCTTGACGTTGACCGAAGGCGTGAGATCCGCCCCGAGCAGCCGTTGCCTGACCACGCTGAGCACCTGCCCGTGGATGCCGTTGCCGTCGGCGAAGCGGACCTCAGCCTTGGCGGGGTGAACATTCACGTCGACCGTCGCAGGATCGACATGCACGAACAGCACGATGGTCGGCTGCTGATTCGGATCGATCAGCCCCCGGTACGCTTCGCGGATGGCGTGAGCGATGTGGCGATCGCGGATCGGCCGTCCGTTCACGTAGACGTACTGGTAACGGGCGGTCGAGCGTGCCAGAGCCGGCAGCCCGGCCATGCCCCACAGGCGAACGCCTCGCTCATCACTGGCGAATTCAAGTAGCCCCTCTTCCAGATCCTTGCCCAGCTGCGCGAGCACCCGCTGATTGTGCTGCTGGCGCGGCGGCAGGTCGAAGGTCGTCCGCTGATTGTGCATCAGGCGGAAGCCGACCTCGGGGTGCGCCAGCGTGATGCGGCTGAGCGTGTCGTTGATGTGCCCGAACTCCGTCCCGGCCGTCCGCATGAACTTACGGCGGGCCGGCGTGTTGTAAAACAGATTCCGCACTTCGACGACCGTTCCCGGGGCACAGGCGGTGGGCTTGGGCGGTTCGCCGTCGCCGCCTGCGATTTCAAGCACAGCCCCCGCCTCGGCGTCTCTTGGACACGAGGCCAGCCTCAGCCGGGAGACGGAGGCGATGGAGGCAAGCGCTTCGCCTCGGAAGCCGAGCGTGCCGACGGATGTGAGGTCGTCAGCGGAAGTGATTTTGCTGGTCGCGTGGGATTCGACGGCGAGGGGCAGTTCGTCGATCGGGATGCCGCCGCCGTCGTCGGCGACGCGGATAAGTTCCCGGCCGCCGTCTTCAATGTGGACGGTGATCTGGGTGGGCCCGGCGTCGAGGGCGTTCTCCACAAGTTCCTTGACGACGGAAGCGGGGCGCTCGATTACCTCGCCGGCGGCGATCTGGTTGATCAGCAACGGGCTTAGTTTGCGGATGGCCATGGGTGCCATCTTACCACGTTCGCGTTGACGAGCCGCGACCGTCAGGGAGCGGGCATGGTCCGGGTTCTGGCGGGTGCCCCGGCCAGCGCAGACGGCCGGGCGGGGTGGTTAGATGGGTCGGCGGTCATTGCATGTATCGGAGAAGCCCGGCCGTCTCGCTTCGCTCGCTGGCCGGGGCACCCTGCCTTCCCGCTCGCCAGGCGGGTTTACTGTTCGTCTTCGAGCGCGCGGAGCCAGCGGCCGAGGGCCATGACGGGGAAGTAGAGGCGGTAGAGGTGGTAGCGGAGGTAGAACACGCGCGGGAAGCCGGTGCCGGTGAAGTAGGGTTCGTCCCACGAGCCAGCCCGATCGCCTGCGGGGTGATCGTGCTTGAGCTGCTGGTCGATGAGCCACTTGATGCCGCGGACGACGCCGGGATCGTTCGGGCCGTAGACCGCCATGAGCGCCATCGTGCCCCACGCGGTCTGCGAAGCGGTGGCGGGGCCTTGGCCTTTGAGCGACGGATCTTCGTACGTATCGGCCGACTCACCGAACGAGCCGTCCTCCTTCTGGACGGAGCGGAGCCAACGGCCGGATCTGACGATCCACTCCTGCGTCATATCGACGTCCGCGATCTTAAGACCGCAGAGCACCTGCCACGTGCCGTAGATGTAGTTGACACCCCAGCGTCCGAACCAGCAGCCTTCGGGCTCCTGCTCAAACTTGATGAAGTTCACCGCCTTTTTCACGGCCGGGTGGTGGGGCTTGAGGCCGAGGTGCCCGAGGCATTCGAGGGTGCGGCCGGTGATATCGGGGCAGGAAGGATCCTGAATCGCGTTGTGGTCGGCGAAGGGGACGTGCTCGAGGATCGGCCGGCTGATGGTGCGGTCGAACGCCGCCCAGCCGCCGTCTTCGTTCTGCATCGCCAGGATCCAGTCGCGGCCACGCCTGACCGAAGCACGCACCGCATCGGAGCCGCCCACGCGGTGCAAGGCCATCACGACCATTGCGGTATCGTCGACGTCGGGGTAGTAGGCGTTGTTGAACTCGAAGTACCAGCCGCTGGGTTCGACGTCGCTGGGGACGTTGTTCTTCCAGTCGCCGACGACCTTGCGGCATTCTTTCGACACGAGCCATTCAGCGCTGCGGCGGGCGGCTTCGTCCTCGAAATCCAGCCCCGCTTCGGTGAGCGCGTAAGCGGCGATGCCCGAATCCCAGATGGGGCTGAGGCACGGCTGAATGCGGATGGCGTCGTTCGCTTCATCGTGGATCATCAGGCGATCGAGCTGTTCGACGGCTTCGAGCACGTGCGGGTCGTCGCCGCGGTAGCCCAGGCAGCGGAAGGCGATGATGATGTACACCATCGGCGGAAATATCGCGCCCAGGCCGTCGGAATGCTGGGTGTGATCGAGAATCCATTCCTCGATCTGCTTGAGGGCGCGACGGCGCAGCGGGCGAAGCTTGATCTTCTCCGCGATCTTCAAGCCACGGTCCGCAGCACGAAACACGTTCTTCCAGCTGATCAGCTGCTGGTCCAGCTCGGTCACCGGCCGATGCAGGTAGTCGTGCCGGGTGTACAGCTCCATGATGCCCATGGGCTCGGGCAGCTGCCGCACGGGGCGGTAATGGCTGATGATCGACAACGGCATGATCATCGTCCGCGACCAGGCGGAAACCTTGTCCAGATGAAAGTAGAACCACTTGGGCAGCAGCACCATTTCAGGCGGAACGATCGGCACGTTGTCGTAGTGCATCTGCCCGAGGGCAGCGAGGTAGAAGCGGGTGTAGGTGTTGCACTTTTCCGCGCCGCCGAGCGAGTGGATCAGGTTGCGGGCCTTACGCATGTGGGGCGATTCGATGTCATCGCCCAGAAGTTTCAGCGCGAAGTAGGCTTTGACCGTGGCCGAGAGATCGGGCTTGGCACCGGGATACTGGATCCATGCCCCGTCGGAGAGCCGCTGCTGCGTGCGGAGATGGTTGGCGATCTTTGGCAGGCGCGGGTCGTCTTCCTCCTCGATGATCCATTTCAGGAGGATGTATTCGGACTGGAGGATTGAGTCGCCTTCAAGCTCGGCGCACCAGTAGCCGTCACTATTCTGCTCGGCGATGAGCGCCTCAACCCCTGCGTCGCGTGCAGCGGCAGCCTCCCGGCGCAGCGAGAGGTCGAAGGCCACGGGCTCGCTGTGCGGCAGCTGACCTGATGGTTGATCTGAAGTCGTGCTCGCGGAGGTACCGCTGTTCATGATTCGAATCCATACCTGCGGAGACAGTGAGACGGTCGCTCCTTCGACCGGCCAGCCATGCTCCGAATTCTATCTGGCCTTGCGCGCCCCATGCGGTGGGAAAGTGGGACGGCGGCTGCTCTAAGCAAGCACGAAGCGCGACGTCCCCTGTGTCGGCCCGCGCAAGATTATCCCCGGTGCGCCCCCCTACGGCAAGAGTTTATGCAGCTGCGGCGTTGACGGCATCGGTGATCTTCTGCGCCGCTTCGGTGAGGTCCCCTGCAGTCTGGAGGACCGTAATCTGCTGCTTGGCCTGCGCCATGATCTCGCGAGCCTCCTCGACGTTCGTCCCCTCAAGCCTCACCACCAGCGGCACGGTGAAGCCGACGTTCTCCGCAGCGCTGATGATCGCCCGGGCGATCTTGTCGCATTGCATGATACCCCCGAAAATGTTGACCAGCACACCCTTCACATGCTTATCGCTGAGGATAATACGGAACGCTTCGGTGACGGCCTCTTCGCTGGCCGAGCCGCCGACGTCCAGGAAGTTCGCCGGCTCGCCGCCGTGCAGCTTCACGATATCCATCGTCGACATCGCCAGGCCCGCACCGTTGACGAGGCAGCCGATGTCGCCGTCGAGCTTGATGTAGCTGAGGCCGTGCTTATGGGCTTCGAGCTCGGCGGGCGGTTCCTCGGACGTGTCGTTCATCTCCGCGAGGCCCTTGTGACGGAACAGGGCGTTGTCGTCGAAGGTCATCTTCGCGTCGATGGCCATGACCTGACCGTCGGGATGGTCGGCGCCGGCAGGGGTGACGATGAGGGGGTTGATCTCGATCATGTCCGCGTCGAGCTTGGTGAACAGGCTGCCGAGCTGCATCATGATCTTCACAGCCTGGCCGACCTGCTTGCCGGTGAAGCCGAGCTTGAAGGCAACCTTGCGGGCCTGGTGGGGCTGAATGCCCATGAGCGGATGCAGCGGCTGGCGGATGATGGCGTCCGGGTTCTGCTCCGCGACCTGCTCGATCTCGACGCCGCCCTCGGCTGAGGCGATGAGGACGGGGCGACCGGTGGCGCGGTCGAGCGTGATGCCCAGGTAGTATTCTTTTTCGATATCGACGCCCGCTGCGACCATCACCTTGCGGACCACGACGCCGTCGGGCCCGGTCTGATGGGTGACCAGGGGCTTGCTCATCATCCCCTCAGCGGCTTCTTTCGCTTCGTCAGCAGAACGCACGAGCTTGACGCCGCCCGCCTTGCCGCGACCGCCTGCATGGACCTGAGCCTTGACGACGGCGAGTTCGACGCCCGCTGCGGCCATCTTCTCGTAGGCCTGGCGTACCTGATCGGGGGATTCGCAAACTTCGCCGGCGGGAACGGTAACGCCCGCCTCAGCGAGCAGCTCTCTGGCCTGGTATTCGTGAACCTTCATCGATCGCAACCCTTCTGGTACGCAGTAGCGGTGGAACCTCGCAGCAGTCGACCACGGATGGTATCAAGGATCAGACCACATCACCACCTGCCCAGCGGCACGCGCGGCATCCCCCTCCCACCCGTGCGGGGTGGACAAGATCAAGGGGATATGCGACAAAGATCGGTTCACTCTGGCCCGTTTCGAGAGGATTTGCACGTGCTGAGGACGGCGTTTTATCAGTTCCATCTGGATCGCGGCGGGAAGATGGTCGACTTTGCCGGCTGGGAAATGCCGCTGCATTACGGCTCGATCCTCGATGAGCATCATGCCGTCCGCAACGGCGTGGGCATCTTCGACGTCTCGCACATGGGCCGAATCTACTTCGGTGGCCGGCACGCGCGACGCTTCCTCGAACGCATCTGCACCCGCCGCATCAGCGACATGGAAGTCGGCCAGTGCCGCTACAGCCTGGTCTGCAACGAACAGGGCGGCGTGAAGGACGACGTGCTCGTCTACCGCTTCGACAACCAATGGCTGATGGTCTGCAATGCCTCGAACCGCGAGAAACTGCTCGAGCACTTCCAGCAGAACACCGGCGACCTCTCAGTCAAAATCGAAGACCGCACGCAGAAGACCGCCATGGTCGCGCTGCAGGGGCCCCAGGCGATGGACCTCATCGGTCGATTCAGCAACGAAGTGCCCAGCCTGAAACGCTTCCGCTTCGTGCAGAAAAACCTGCTGATCCTGAAGCTCGCCATCTCGCGCACCGGCTACACCGGCGAAGACGGCGTGGAAGTGATCATGCCGGCGAACATGATCCAGATGGCCATCAAGCTGTTCCTCAAGGACGGCGACGGCGAATCGAAGGTCGTCCCCGTCGGCCTCGGTGCACGCGACACGCTTCGCCTAGAGGCGGGCCTGCCGCTCTACGGCCACGAGCTGACCGAGGAGATCAACCCGCTCGAGGCGGGGCTCGGGTTCGCCGTGTCGCTGGATAAAGACACCGACGATCAATACGGCGAGCCGGAGCCGTTCATCGGTCAGCCCGCTTTGCAGAAGGTCGCCGCCGACGGACCGACGCGGAAGCTGGTGGGCCTCAAGCTCGAAGGCAAACGCACCGCACGCCAGCACATGACCGTGCGAAGCGAAGGCAAAACCGTGGGCGAAATCACCAGCGGCTGCCTCTCCCCAACGCTCGGCTACTCCATCGCGATGGCGCTGGTCGATCAGGCGCACGGTGCAGTCGGCACCACGCTGAACGTCGACCTCGGCAGCAACGGAGCCGCGGCGGAAGTGGTGAAGCTGCCTTTCTATAAGAAGGGCTGAGGGTGCGTTCGTAAACGACGATCCGCACATCCTCAAAGAGCCGGGTTGTCCCCAACCCGGTCGTGCCCGACGCTTGCAGATGCGCAGCTCACGCGTGAGGGTCGTGAAGATCTGCTTTGCGCAGCAGCGTGTTAGCGGGGACATCTCTGCTCAGCTGCTGTCCGATCACCTGCTCAAACTGGCGAGCCGGAATGCCGGTGCCGGGGCGTTTGATCGTCAAATCACCACGTTCAATGATGTCGCCTTTGCGAAGCGGCCGAGTAGTGCATACGCTCTGCCGGGCGACGCGGCGGACGTCGTGCTCAACGGGAAGAAGCCGACGTTCGCCCCCCCTGCCGAGCATGCGTTCCGCTTTACGGATGAGGGCGACGTAGCGCGTGAACTGCTCCACGTCGAAGCTTGCTGCATGATCCGGACCCACGGCTGAACGGTCGTACGTCAGATGCTTTTCGACGACCGTCGCACCGCACGCCACAGCCAGCATCCCGGTTTCCATCTCGCTCGTGTGATCGGAATACCCCGCCCCCCCACCTCCCCCCCCACTGTTGTTCATCCGGGCGATCCAGCGCAATTGTGCGTCGGCTTGCTGCGTCGGATAGGCACTGATGCAATGCATGAGGGTGCATCGCTGTCGGCAGCGGCCCGTCCACGTGCGCAGTTGCTGAAGCTCCGCTTCCGTGCACGCGCCCGTCGAGATAAGCATCGGCTTGCCCAGGGCCGCGAGGGCCTCGAGCAGCGGCAGGTTCACCGCGTCGGGCGAAGCAACCTTCACCGCATCCACATTCAGCCGCTTCAGCACGGCCACATCACCCAGACTGAAACACGTCGCGACGAACCCGAGCCCCAGCCTCCGAGCAGCCGCCCGAACCTGCATCAGCTGATCTTCATCAAGTTGCAACCGCTCGAGCATCGCGCGTGCATCGTCCGCCGCGGCAGTCTGGTAACCCGCCAGCTCCGCCTGCTCGCTCAGCAGGTCGACCGCGTTGAAAACCTGCACCTTGATCGCGTCGGCGCCGGCTGCCCCGGCGTGCCCGGTCAGCTCCAGCGCCCGCTCCAGCGAGCCGTCGTGATTCACGCCCAGCTCCGCGACCACGTAGACGCCCTGCTGCCGGTCACCATCCGCCGCCGCTGATGTTGCCCGGGTCGTCAGCATCCCCTCCGCCACGGCGAGGTCGGCCGCCGTGTCCACATCCACCACGTCGCCCGGCTGCGTGATGACCGCACGCTGATCATGCCCGAGGAACGCGTGCGGCTCCTCCGGTTGCACGCTGAACAGCGCCGCCCGCTGCACGGCGATCAGCCCGCCGTCGAGCATGTAAAGCTTCTCCAGATCCTGCCGCCGATACACGCGATTCGCCACGTAAGGCTCAATCGCGTCACCGCCCTGCCCGCTCAGCCGCTTCATCCAGAACGGATGCATCTTGCCGACTTCACTGAGCGACTGCACCGAATCGCAACCCGTCTCACGCAGTTTCGCCACCGCAGCATCGACCAGGCCCGCCGGCCGAACGGGAACGTTGGCGTAAAGAATGACGACAGCGTCGAAGCGTTCCCAACGATCCGCCTCGACCGCCTCCACGGCGTGGCGCGCCGCAGCATCCACGGTGGCCGTATCACTCGCCAGATCACCCGGCCGCCCAACAACACGCACGTTCATCAGGCGAGCCACGTCGGCGATCGCTTCGCCATCCGTCGACACAACCAGTTCATCAAGCGAACGTGCCGCCCGGGCGTGGTCGATCGTCCATGCAATCATCGGTCGCCCGGCCACGCTCAACGCGTTCTTGCCGGGCAAGCCCTTGCTCCCCGCCCGCGCCAGAATCACACCCAGAGTTCGCATCCGCTTCTTATATCACACAGCAATCGCATTCGGCGTGAGACGTCCACACCACCACCGACGCCCAACTTGGGTCACGGAAAAACAACCACAGAGCCACAGAGGGGGAGGAGGAAGAGAAAGGCAAAGATTCTGGTTTAGGATTCCGATCTTTTACTTCGGTTTTCTCTTCTTCCTACCTCCTCTTCCTCTGTGACGCTGTGGTTATTCTTTCCGAAACTTCCGCGACGGAGCGTGATGCGGTTCATCACAGTCTCGCGAAGCGTCACATTCACGGCCGATGCCATGCTGAGCAGTTGGCGCACAGCGGATGCTCCGCCCAACGCCCCGCTGCGTGCATGGCCCGAACGTCGGCGACCTCCTGCGTCCCCTCGCCGAGCCAGTCCTGATCGCACAGCGCCCGGCGACCGTCGCTGAGAATGCTCATCCGCTTACCGAGTTGCCGACACGGCTGCCGTTTCCCGCCGGCCATGTCGACCAGCGCCGCGTTCGGAATCTTCCCGCAACCCGTACTGGGACTGTCGATCACGGCCGCCTGGCAGAAGTAGGTCCAGCGATCAAAAAAGCCTTCGATTTCCGCCACGTTCTCCGCAACTTTGATCAGACGGGGGACAATCCACGTCGGCCCCTCATGCGGGCGATCGCGCTGGTGCTCCAGCAGATGCTCGATGTTGTGCAGCACGTGGTCGAACCGGTCGATGCCCATCAGCTTGGCGTAGGTCTCAGCGGTGTCGGCATTCAGGCGAACGCTGACCACGTCCACCGCCGACCGGGCGAGGCGATCGATCACGTCGCGGTCGGCGAGCAGGTCCGTCTCAAGATGCACGGCACGAATGCCCGCCGCCTTCGCGGCATCGGCGACGGCTTCCCAGTCCGCGTGCAGCAGCGGATCGCCGAGGCCGCCGAGCGTGAGGGTGATGTCGGGCGTGGCGGCAAGGTCATCGATCAGTCGGCGAGCGGTGGCGAGCGGCATGTCCTGCCGATCGATGCGAAGATGCCCCTGCGGAACGATCGGGCCAGTCGGCAGCCGACGTGCGGTCAGCTCCAACGTCGCATGTTGAGGGGGCCTGTCGGTGTCGGCAACCTGCTGCAGACGCTCAGCAAGTTCGGCGGCGGGTAGATCGGCGTCCTCGCTGGCGGCTTCCAAAAGCGTCCGCCAGCGACCGGCATCGCACGTGAAGCGGGCATGGTTGCCGAGGTCACGCAGGATCGGTTCAATCTGCACGCAGAGGTCCTTGGCGATCGGGTCGCCCTGCGGCCGCTGAACCGAGTATTCAACCAGCGCGCCGATGCTGCTGCCGTTCTCGGCGAGTTCGTGCATCAATCCACGGCCGACCACGCAGCCGCACAATCCGACCGCCGCCTGCGTGAAGACAAGGGGCAAACGTTTCGGATCGCGCGCGTGCCGGCTGATCACAGCATCGCACAAGGCGTAATCGACGACGATCCAGTCGGGGCCGACCAACAGCCCCGCCGACGCGCCGACGGTGTCCATCGCTTCGAGCATGGCCTCAGGAGCAAGCAGTTCGTCATAGCAGGTCGTGCCGCCGAGGTTGCTGCGCCACGCGGTGGGGGCAAATGCGCGAGCGGCGAGGCGTCGACGGCGACCTTTATCACTGAGGGCCGCCTGCGTCTGCACCACGCGCACCCTGTCACCCGCCAACTGCTTCAGCTTCGCGATGGCCTGTTCGCCGAGCGTCGCATCATGCAAGACGACGACGGCTTCCACATTCTCACAACGCAGCAGACGGTCGAGGGTGCGTGCAATGATGGGGCTGCCTTTGAACGTCTGCGTGACGGCTCGCTCATCGAACACCGGCACAAGGGCAACGGCAAAGGCCTCCCCGCCCGCTCCCTCGGGGGAACTGGTCATGATTTTGCGAGGCGAACGGCCGCGAGCCTCTGGACCAACCATTCGGTCGGCAGCACCGTCGAGCAGGTCAAGCGTTTCAGCGCACGCATCATCAAGCCAACTGAGGTTAGTGATGTCGCGCTCGAGTTGGCGCTTCTGGCGATCGTGGGCATCAAGCTCGCTGGCCGCCGCCCCGATGGCGCGGTCAGCGCGCAGGCGATTGAACGCCCCCACCTGATTGACCGCATCGACTAATTTGAACGCATCGTCAAGCGTCGCCACCCGCTTGCGCTGCCGCTCCAGCTGTTTGAAATGCCGGCCCATGCGATGGTGATCGCCCTGATCGTGCAGCATCTGATGGAGAAGTTTGAGCGTCTGCTGCGTGGTCTGCTGCAGTTGTTGTGTCTGCTTGATGCGCTGCTGCACGCGTTCGCGAGCGGTGCGCAGTCTCGCCTCGTTCAGCTGTCCCGTCGGGACGGGCAACGTAATGATCGATTGCGGGGGGGCCCCGGCCAGCGAGCGTTCAGCGAGACGGCCGGGTTCGCCCGGACCGCTCGGAGTTTGTGACAGAGTCGGATCCCCCGCCCGGCCGTCTGCGCTGGCCGGGGCACCCCTGTGCGTTCGGCCCGGCGCATAACTCTCGAGGGCCTGGCCGAGCGGCATGATCTGAGTATTGCGTTTGGGAAGCCCGCCTTCCGTGGCGTCAATGATCGTTTGCTCAGCTTCGGCGAAATCGCGTTCGAATTGACTGAGGTACGTCAGCATCTGCTGGTCGGCGTAGATGGGGCGGCCGTGGATGTCATCGCGTTTATTAAGATGATGCTTATGTCGCGCGATGCGTTTCCACTCCATCGTTTCTAATGTATTGAAGATCCCTAGTTCGGGCGCCAACACCTGATGGATCGCGGTGCCGGGGCAGTAGTAAAGCCCGTCGGAGAAGCCGAGGTCCTGACCGGTGAGAATAATCGGATCGCAACCGAGGTACTGCGCGAGGTAAAGCGAAAGATGCGCCACCGTCGACCCGGCAGGCAGGCCCGCGTGCGGTGCATCAGTCGCGTCTTTATTAAGAAGCGTATCGAGAAACTTATGTTGGAGAATGCGGACCGGGCCGGGGTAGTGATCGAGAATGAGGGGATTAGCTTTGGGCTCGGCGATCAGGGTTACGTCGGGCAGATCGGGCAGACCATCGTAGAAGCGACGGGAGATTTCGTGATAGTCCAGTGCGGTGACGAAGTGGGGGCGAATGTTGTAATCGAGCAGCAGCTTCAACACGGTCTGGGCAGCGATGATGATGACGCGGTCGCGGACGCCTGGCTTTGCAAGCAGGTCGATATTTTTCGCCAGCGACGGACCGGCAGCGACGAGGACGGCGGGCTTGCCGACGGCTGTGTTCTTAAGTTCGTTGATCGTGTTACCCGCTGCGTACCAGGCGGCGTTCTGCGTGAGGTTCCGCACAGTGATGCGGGCGTTCACCAGCGTGGTCGCAACGACGGTCCGGCAGTAATCAACAGCCTGCTTCAGTGTCTCGCAAAATGCCTGAACGCTCGGCCCGTCCAGCTGGCGCGTCGGCGGGTGGGTGATCAGTTGTAGCCCCTGCGTCACCATGGCGGCCCGGCGTTCCATGATCGGCGTCAGGGAAGGGCCCCGGCCGTCTTCACCAACCAGCAGGGCCAGACGATCCGCAACGAGGATGTCCGACACGTCGAGACGTTCGAGCACGGCACGAAGCAGACCCGCATCGGGTTCGTAAATCAGCAGCGCCGCTTTGCCGGCTATCGCGCGCATCGCCGACCGGAGGTGATACCCCAGGCCGAAACCGACGATCACAATGAGCCCGTGCGTTTGCACGTCGATGCGGGCGGCGATGCGGTCGGCCTCGCGCAGTGGATGCAGGCGACTGGCGAGGCTGATCGCAGTTTGCCGATGCGGCGCGGTGACCACGGCGGAGGGGGCGCCTGCGTCACGTGTCTCCAGCCATTGCACATCGGTGCGGGCCGTGGCGCGGCGCAGCTGCTCCGCAGCGGCGGGGTTGGTGCGCTCGAGGGCAGCGAGGTTTTTGTCGAGGGTAGAACGGCCGATGGCGGAGGGTCCCATGGGTGAACGCAGCGAAGGATCAGAAGGGGCTTTCTGTGCGCGGCATCCGGCCGCCCCTTGGGTTATGATGGCAGCAGCCGTTCACGATCCGCACCCGGGGTATTATCGGACGCTTTTACGAAGGGGCTTGAACAATGCTCGGTGACGATTGGCCAAGCCCGCCCGCGTGGCAATATCTGCTGGTGGAGAACCCGTGGCCGCTGGGCGTGATCGGCGTCGCGGCGGCGGTGGTGCTGTTCGTCGTCGGCGGCCGGCAGGGCCGAGGCTCGCTGCAACTGGGCGCGTTGGGGGCGCTCGTCGCGGCGATCGCGGTGTTCACGCTGGCGCATCTGGTCGAGACGCAGCGGGAGAAGCTGCAGTTCGCTTCGCGCGAGATCGTCCATGCGTTCGCCGATCCCTTCGAGCCAATCCGCATCGAACGACAGATCGCCGACGACGTCACGCTCTTCGACACGCAGGTAGGCCACCTCATGCCCGTCGCCGAGCAGGCGGCGGAGGAGGCACGCGTCACGCAATATTTCATCCGTGACGTGCGTGTTGATCAGGACGGCCCGTATCATGCCCGCACCGGCGTCTCGGTGATCGGTCGCATGCAACATCGCGTGGGCGAAACCGGATTCAGCATTCAGGCCATCTTCCACTGGCGCAAACAGCCCGAGGGCGAGTGGAAACTCTACCGCGTGCGGGACCTCTGGTTCAACGGCGAAAACGCCGAAAGCCTCGTGCGGGAAATTACCCCGGGCTTTTGACCACGCTACGATATATCTCAACCTTCCCTCCACCTCCAGGAGCTTCCATGACTCATCACGCACGACTGACCACCTCGCTGTTGATCGCCACATTCGCGCTGGCGCTCCAACTCGGCGGAGGTGCCGCGGCAGCGCAGGACACGCTGGATCTCAGGCCGATCTGGAAAGAGGGCCAATCCGCACGCTACCGCATGACGACCACGCAAACGACGCTCGCAGAGATGCAGGGCATCCCCGATGCACAGCCGCAGCAGACTACGACGCTCTTCGAAGGTGAACTGACCTGGCGCGTCACGCGCGCCGACGAGAACGGCGGCGGCGAAGCGGAGATGACCATCGACGATCTGCGCATGACCATCACCGGCCCCGACGGTGAGCAGCGGTCGGCCTCGCCTCAGAGCGCCGACGAAATGATGGAGCCCGTCCAGCAGATGCTCACCGCGTTGGTCGGACGTCCGATCAGCTACGTGATCACCGCCGACGGCAACGTCGATTCGGTGCAGGGTTATGACGCGATCCAGCGGCAGGCTGGCGAAATGGGCGCGAGCATGGACGAGCGTTATTTCCGCAACCTCGGCCTCGATACGCTCGCCCTGGTCGGCGGCTCCCAAAACATGAACGTGGGGTCCAGCTGGCAGTCGCAGCAGTCGTCGTCGCATCAGTTCGGCGAGATCACGGCGGACGTGACCTACACCCTCGCAGGCGTGGAGGAGCCGGCCGGCGTGCCGACAGTGATGATCGAGCGGACCGCGTCGCTGGACCTCTCCCCCGAGCTGCCCGATCTGCCGCCGGATGGCCCGGAGGTTGCGTTTCAGCAGCTGGCGGGCGAGGCCAACGGGTTTCTGATGTTCGACCGGTCGCGCAATGAGGTCGTGGGCGTGTTCGAAAAGCAGGTGCTTTCGGCAGAGGTGAGCTTCATCACGCCCGACCGCCGCATGACGCAGACGATGACCGAGACGACCGACACCGAGGTGCTGCGCATCGCGGAGGAGTGAAACCGTGGGCGGCTGCACGCTTGGGTGCCCCGGCCAGCGCAGACGGCCGGGCGGGACCACCATTTTTGCGTGCCCCTGCTAATGCGAGAAGCGACCCGGGTCGCGGTTGAGTTTGAGTTGGCCGCCGACGATGGTGGTGAGGGCGAGGCCCTTGACATCCCAGCCATCGAACGGGCAGTTTCGGCTGCGTGAGGCGAAGTTGTTCACGTCGATCGTCCAGCGTTGCTCGGGGTCGATGATGGTCACGTCGGCGTCGCTGCCCTCGGCCAGTGTGCCCTTGCGTTCGAGGCTGCACAGCGCTGCGGGGTGCTGAGTCATCATCGCGATCATCCGGGGCCAGTCGATCGTGCCCGTTTCAATCAGTGCCTTGATATAGAGCGGCAGCGCACAATCGAGCCCGATGATCCCGAACGGCGCGAGCGGAAACTCCCGCTGCTTGTCTTCGTCGGTATGCGGCGCGTGATCGGTCGCCAGCACGGTAATGGTGCCGTCTTTGACGCCGGCGAGCAGGGCCTCGATATCCGCCTGAGTGCGAAGGGGCGGGTTCATCTTCGCGTGCGTGTTGTAATCGGCACAGGCTTCTTCGGTCAGCAGCAGGTGATGCGGGGACACCTCAGCGGTGACGGGCTGACCCGCTGCCCGCGCCCGGCGGACAATCTCCACGCCCCCGGCCGTCGTCATATGCTGCACGTGATAAGCGCAGCCGATCGACTCGTTGAGCATCACGTCCCGCTGAATGATCAGTTCCTCAGCGACGGCCGGCCAAGCTCCCAGCCCCAGCCGCGTGGCGAGTGTCCCGGCGTTCATCACGCCTCCGCCCGTCAGCGTCGGCTCCTCGCAGTGCTGCATGAAGGCCCGGCCGGTGCTCGCCACGTAACGCAGCGCCTTCGCCATCACACCCGCCGAGGCGATCGCGATGCCGTCGTCACTGAACGCCACCGCCCCAGCCCTGGCCATCAAGCCGATCTCCGCGAGCTCCGCCCCCTCCCGGCCCTTCGTCGCAGCACCCACCGTGTAAACATTGCAGAGATTTGCCCGCGCTGCCTGGCGGTACACGAACTCCACGCCCGCAGCGTCGTCAAGCGTCGGCTGTGTGTTCGGCATGCAGCAGAGCGTGGTGAACCCGCCGTTGATGCCGGCCGAGGCACCCGAAGCGATCGTCTCTTTATCTTCCTGGCCCGGCTCACGCAGATGCACATGCGGGTCGATCAGGCCGGGCGTCACGTAGCAGCCGCTCGCGTCGTAAACGGGCCCTTCGACCCGATCCACACGCCCCAGCTTCGTCACGTGACCCGCTTCAAGCACGACATCCGTAATCTCATCCACGCCCGAAGCGGGATCGATCACCCGACCGTTTCTAATCGTCAACTGCGCCATAATGCTGCGTAGCGTACCCCCAGCACCGCATCATCACCACCCCCCCACCTCGCCCGCCACAGTCCCGGCGCGGCTCCCCAGCACCAGAAGAGCCGGGTTTTCCCCAACCGCGATCCGCACCGTTCCCTGTGGTCGAGGCATGACCGGCTTGAGGACAAGCCGGCTCTTTTGCCGCCGCGACGTCTGCTGCTTACCGCTTCCGCAGCGCCTCGGCGATCGCCCCAGCGGCCTGCTCGGCGACCAGAGCGTTGCCGGCCGGGTTAAGGTGAACGCCGTCGGTTGTGAGAATGCCCTTCTCCGCCTGCTCGCTGTTGTGCTCGCGAAGGTGAGCAAGGAACGCCTCGCGCAGATCGCACAGCTGAACGTCCATCTCCTTCGCGATCGTCCGGGTGGTCGCAGCGTAACGATCAAGCATCTCGTCGAGCGTATTGCTGCCGTCGTGCTTCTCACCGATCACGCTCGGCGTCGCGAGGACGACCACCGCGCCGGATTCCTGAATCTTCTTCACCAGATCGCGCAGCCCCGCTTCGTACTTATCGTGTGGCGTGCCCCGGCCGCTCTGCGAGTGCCAGACGTCGTTGATGCCGATGTAGATCCACACCACCGTCGGCTGCTCATCGAGCACGTGCTCCTGGAGCCGACCCTGCAGATCGGGCACCTTGTGGCCGCTGATGCCGCGGTTGATCAACGTGACCTCCGCATCGCTTTCGCCTGCATCGAGCGCCTGCTGCATCTTCGTGATGTAGCCATGCTCGGTGGTGCCGGCCTGCGTAATCGAATCGCCGAAGAAGATGATGCGCTCACCGTCCTGAAGCGGCGACTCGGCCCCGCTGAGTTCCGCCAGTCCGCCCTCGGCCTGGCTGGCCGTGGCCATCAACGCGATCGCAAGCACGACCATCGACAAGCTGCTCAACGAGGTTTCCATCATCAGTTGAATCCTTTAGGAAAAGGGAGATCCGTGCGGTTCGCGATGCACATCGATCGTCAGCCCATCATACCCGAGCATCACGTGCTCCGGCAGGTTCGCTTCGAGATCGGCGTGCCGTATTTCATGGGCGATGTGCGTCAAATATGCCCGCTTCGGCTTAAGTTGCTCCACCACCGCCAGCGCCTGCTCGACCGTCATATGCGTCGGGTGATGACGATACCGCAGCGCGTCGATCACCAGCACATCCAGATCCGCAAGCAGCGGCCAGGTCTCCGCCGCGATCGCTGAACAGTCCGTGCAATACGCGAAATCACCCACCCGATACCCCACAATCGGCAGCTTGCCGTGCAGCAATCGCATCGGCAGCCACGGCAGGCCCGCCAGTTCGAACGCTTCGCCGGGCTCCACGGGATGCGGAATCAGCGTGGGCACGAACGACTTGTTGACGTTGCCCGCCAAGTTGAAAATGTACGCGAAGCTGTGCCGCATCCACTCGATAACGCCCGGCTCGGCGTAAATGTCCAGCGGCTCGTTCATCACGGCATTGAAGCGACGCAAATCATCGATACCGAAGACGTGGTCGGCGTGATTGTGGGTGTAGACGACACCGTCGATGCGCATCACGTCGTGCCGCAGCATCTGATGCCGCAGGTCGGGCGTGGTGTCGATCAGCACGGTGCGCAGCTGGCCGGCCGGGTCGCGCCAGCGCACCATCGCGCCGGGGCGGTCGCGTTTGTCACGTGGATCTGTGGATCGGCAGACTTCGCAGGTGCAGCCGATCATCGGCACGCCCGCGCTCGTCCCCGTTCCCAGCAGTGTTACCGTCAAGGTCATGATCGAAGTGTACGATCGCTCTCCGCCGCCTACAACGCACCGACTACGCACCGCGCGTTCGGCGAAGCTGCTGACGCTGGATCTCCGCCGCCAGTCGGCAGAGCCGTTCCGCGACGCCCTCAGCGAACTCCGGCCGTGTGCACAGCATCGCCAGCCCCACGCGGATGAGCTTCTGGCCCTGCCCCTTGCGCTGCACCTGCATCGGCTTGCGGTGGGCAACCTTGGCCACGCCGGCGATCAGCAGCGGGCCGCCGGGCACGTTCAGCTCAACCCAGAGCGACGGATTGCCCGCAAGCTTCGCATCCACCGCCTCGGGAACAATCATGCAAAGCCCGCCGCCGCTGAGGTCGGAAGTCAGCGCTTCGAAGGCCGGGCCGACGTTCGGCCTCAGCTCCGCGACCGCCTCGGCATCAAGCTCGACGCGATCACGATTCGCCTGCTGCAGCGCCCGCTCCGCCGCCTCCGCTGAGGCAATATCCTGCAGAAGCCAGACACGCAGTTCGGGGCGATCCTGGCCGATCGTCTGCACGCGAAAATGATCTCGCCGCTGATGCGGTTTGATCTCCGTCGGCCAGCTCAGCCTCAGCGCCGGCGTCTGCTTCGCCCCCAGATCGAACGCGAACGATTCGACCACCTTCGAACGCAGCGACCATCGCTTGGAAACCACCCGCTCCTCGTCCCGCAATGAGAGCACCAGGCGCACGTCCACCCGCTCGCCCTTCCGCAGCGCCGTCGCACCGGGTTCGTCGATCGGATGCGAAACGACAAGCGTTTCCTCCTCGACCGCCAGCAGCCGAACCGCCAGGACCGGGTCCTCGCCCGCGCCGGCAAGTTCCACCTCCGCCTGCCGTGCAATCGCACGCTTCAAACTGCTGATCAACTGATCCTGATTCTGCTTCTCGATCGTCGCCATCACCCGCTCCTGATTCACCGGCTCCCCCGACGTCGCACGCCACCTCTGGCATCGGTTTGATGCGCGCTCCCCTTTAGCCCCCGGCGCTGACCGCGTGCTACGATCACGTGATGATTCAACCGCACGAACCATCTCTGCTCAGCGATGAAAACCAGTTCGGCCCCGCCGCTTCCCAGATGGTGCGCGAGCAGCTGGCGGACCGGGGCATCGACGATCCGCGCGTGCTCGAAGGCATGCGGCGTGTGCCCCGTCATATCTTCCTCCACTTCACCCTCTGGGCCCGAGCTTACGAGGATGTCGCCCTGCCCACGCTGCACGGCCAGACCATCAGCCAGCCTTACATGGTCGCCTCGATGACGCAGTTGCTCGCAGCGGCCCCGGAACATCGCGTGCTGGAGATCGGCACAGGCAGCGGCTACCAGACGATGATCCTCGCCCTGCTCGCCCGGGAGGTCGTCAGCGTTGAACGCGAACCCGAACTCGCCCAGCAGGCCCGGCTGACGCTACAGCAGTTCGACGTCAACAACGTCAGCATCCACGTCGGCGACGGCAGCCTCGGCCATCCCCCCGCCGCACCCTATGACCGTATTCTTGTGACAGCCGGCTCGCCCGACGTCCCCCAGGCCTTGCTCGATCAACTCGCCGACGGCGGCCGCATGGTCATCCCCGTCGGCGACCGCAAATCGCAAACGCTCCTCGCGATCGACCGCAACGGCGAAAAACTCACCCGCCGCACCGCCACCGAATGCCGGTTCGTGCCGTTGGTTGGGGAGCAGGGGTGGCCGGCTGGGTCGGAGGGATAACGCTCATCGAATGACGCGCGCACACGCAACCGCGATCTGCGATCGCCCGCTACCTTCACGTTGGGTGCGATTGCCTCACACCTCGAGAAGCATCACCGCGGGGTCTTCCAGCAGTTCCTTGATACGGCGGAGGAACGTCACCGCGCCCCGGCCATCCACAATGCGATGGTCGTACGTCAATGCCGTGTACATCATCGGCCGAATCACCACCTGCCCGTCACGCGCGACCGGACGATCCTGAATCGAATGCAACCCAAGAATGCCCGACTGCGGCGGGTTGATGATCGGCGTCGACAGCAGCGACCCAAACACGCCACCGTTGGTGATCGTGAACGTCCCGCCCTCCAATTCCTTCAGCTTCAACTGGTTCTCACGGGCGCGCGTGGCCAGGTCGACCATCGTCCGCTCGATGTCGGCAAACCCCATCCGCTCCGCGTTGCGGATGAACGGCACAGCCAGCCCCTTGGGCGTATCCACTGCGATGCCGATGTCGTAGTAGTTGCGATAGACGATGGACCGATCGCGAATCTCAGCGTTGATCGCGGGGTGCGATTTGAGCGCTTCGACCGTCGCTTTGATGAAGAACGACATGAACCCGAGCTTCACGCCGTACCGCTCCTGGAAGGTATCGCGGTAGCGTTTGCGAAGGCTCATGATGGCCGACATGTCGATTTCGTTGAACGTGGTGAGCAGTGCCGCGGTCTGCTGCGCCTGGATCAGACGGTCCGCGACCATCCGCCGCAGCGGGCTCATGTTGACCAGTTCTTCCTCGCGCCCCTCGACTGCCGACTGCTGCTGCGCCTGCTCGGCCTCGGCTTCGCGGACGGCCAGCGGCTGCGCCGGGCCGGCATCCTGCGGCGGCGCGGCCTTCTCCGTACGCCGTTCGATGCCCCGGTCAGCGCTGCGGTCCGGCCCCGCGGAGGCAGTGGCAGCGGCGGAGGGTTTCGGGCTCGGCTCGGGCTCAGCTTCGGGCTCAGGGCGCTTCTTCGGCGCCTCGCCCGTCTCGGCCTTCGCCGACGCTTCGCCACGCTCTTCGATGTAGCCGATGACTTCGCCGACGTTCGCCGCTTCACCCGGCTTCTTCAGCATCTTGCTCAGCACGCCCGTCGCGGGGCTCGGCAGCGGCACGGTCACCTTCGCCGTCTCCAGTTCGACCACCGGCTCATCAAGCTGAACCGTGTCGCCCTCTTTCATGAACCAACTGGCGATTTCTACTTCGGTGATAGATTCACCGACCTCAGGGACTTTCAACTCAACGACCATGACTGCTCTCTTACTTCGCGACGCTCAGCACGACTGCGGCTGATTGGCCAGTTCCGGATGGGCAGGGATTTCACCGAAGGCTCGCTCGAGCAGATCCGCCTGCTCAAGCCGATGACTGGCGGCTGACCCGGTGGCGGGGCTGGCGGACTCGGGTCTGGCGACTCCCGTGAGCGGGAATCGGCCGAAGAGTCTGTCCGCAACCGCCTTGACCTTCATATAGCGCCAGGCACCCATATTTTCCGGCTCTTCCTGCACCCAGATGACCGGAGTGCCCTCATGATAACCCGAAAGCACCTCGCGAAGCGAATCGCCCGGGAACGGATATAACTGCTCAACACGCATGATCGCAACATCCTCACGCCCCAGCTCCTCACGCTGCTTGAGCAGGTCGTAATAGATCTTGCCCGAGCACAGCAGCACCCGCTCAGCCGAGGCCGGAGGCGTGTCGCTATCGCCGATCACCAGCTTGAACGATCCCTTCGTGAACGCTTTGAGATCCGACACCACCAGCGGATGACGCAGCAAACTCTTCGGCGTCATCACAACCAACGGCTTACGCCAACGGCTCACCAGCTGACGGCGGAGCACATGAAAATACTGCGCGGGCGTGGTGGGATAGGCGATCTGGATATTGTCCTCAGCGGCGAGCGTCAGGAACCGCTCCATCCGCGCGCTCGAATGCTCAGGCCCCTGCCCCTCGAAACCGTGCGGCAGCAACATCACCAGCCCGCTCAAACGGTGCCACTTATCCTCAGCACTGGCGATGAACTGATCGATGATGACCTGCGCTGCGTTCACGAAGTCGCCGAACTGCGCCTCCCAGACGATCAGCCCCTCCGGGCAATCAAGGCTGTAGCCGTACTCGAAGCCCAGCACCGCCGCTTCGTTCAGCGGACTGTTGTAAATCTCCACCGGCCCCTGCTGCTCACCAAGATGCTGGAACGGGGAGAACGGCTGACCGGTCTCCTGATCGTAAAGCGTCGAATGGCGATGGCTGAATGTGCCTCGGATGCAGTCCTGACCGCTCATGCGGATGCGATGGCCCTCAGTCGAAAGCGACCCGATCGCCATGGCCTCCGCGGTGGCCCAGTCGATCGGCTTGCCGCCGTCGGCCATCTCCCGGCGTTGATCGAAGTACCGCCTAAGCTTCCGGTGAATGTTGAAACCCGCGGGAATATCCGTCAGCTTCTTCAGCAGATCGTTCAGGCGAGGTTCATCGAGCCCCGTCTCCGCCGGTTCAACCTCCGCGAAGGGTCCGCCCTGATAGCCGCTCCAGATGCCGCGGTACGCTTCGGGCGTGTGGACATAATCATCGGAGCGCGCCAGCGAGAGTTCCTTCTCGAGCATCTCGGTACGCTGCTTCTCGATGAGCATCGCTTCATCTTCGCTGACGCCGGTGCGGAGCAGCCGTTCGAGGTAAGCGTCGCGCACGCTTTTGCGCTTGGCGACGTCGCTGTAAAGGGTCGGTTGAGTGAATGAGGGTTCGTCGCCTTCGTTGTGGCCGTACTTGCGGTAGCAGTACATGTCGATGACGACGTCGCGCTGGAAGCGGGCCCGGAAATCCATCGCGAGGCGGACGACCTGCGCGACGGCTTCGGGGTCTTCGCCGTTGACGTGGAAGATCGGCGACTGAAGCATGCGGGCGACGTCGGTGGCGTACTCGGTGCTGCGCCCTTCGCCGGGGTTCGTGGTGAAGCCGATCTGGTTGTTGACGATGACGTGCAGTGTGCCGCCGACGCTGTAGCCCGGCAGTTCGCTCATCGAGAGCGTTTCCTGCACCACGCCTTCGCCTGCGAACCCTGCGTCGCCGTGGATCAGCACGACCATGCCTCGGAAGTGCTCGCGGTCGTAACATCGATCCTGCTTCGCCCGCATACGGCCGACAGCCACGGGGTTGATGTACTCAAGATGCGACGGATTGAAACACAGCGACAGATGCAGCCGCCGCCCGTTGGCCGCGACCCAGTCATTGGAGTAACCCAGGTGGTACTTCACGTCGCCGCGGCCGGTGTAACGGCTGGGGTCGACGTCCTCAAATTCCCGGAAAATATCGCGAGGGCTTTTGCCCAGCACGTTCGCCAGCACGTTCAGCCGCCCGCGGTGCGCCATGCCCAGCACGATCTCCGCCACGCCCTGATCGGCTGCTTTCTCGATCGCCAGGTCCAGCAGGGGAACCAAACTCTCCGCCCCCTCCAGGCTGAACGTTTTCGCGCCGACGTACTTGGTGTGCAGGAAGCGTTCGAAGATGACCGCATCGGTCAGGCGAGTGAGGATGCGCAATTGTTCCTCACGCGCCAGATCGACGCGATTCTCCGTGCCTTCCATGCGGCGCTGGAGCCATTCGCGGATCTCCACATCGCTGATGTGCATGAACTGCACGCCGATGGACCGACAGTACGTGTTCCGCATCCGCTTATAAATCTGCCGTAGCGTGCGGATATTCTCGCCCGGGATGAACAGCGTCGAAAGCGGGCGATCCAGATCTTTTTCCGTGAAGCTGTAGTAGTCCAGGTCGAGCTCGGGAGGATGATCACGCTGCCGCTCCAGCGGATCCAGCTGCGCCATCATGTGCCCGCGAACCCGGTAGTTACGGATAAGCTGATCGACGCGATCCTGTAATGCAGCCAGTTCCACGTCCGATTGGGCCGCTGCCCCGTTCCCGGTGCCGGCAAAAAGCGGCGGGGGCTGAAACGTCGGGCCCGTCGCGCCGGTGAAGCCGTTGCGATCGGGTATCAACTGGTCGAAATATTGCCGCCACTGCGGGTCAAGGGATGCCGGATCCCGTAAGTAGTCGGCATACAAAGATTCTAAAAAGTCAACACTTAGGGTATTAGGCCACTGATTTGGCTGAGCCATCACACAATCCGGGAGGTTAAGGCGGGCGAACCCGCCGCAGTTAGTCGTGTCGTGGTTCTATGCATTACATCGGTCATCCGGTGCATTGTGTAAAGCAAAAGAGTAGATGTCCACTTTCGCGCACACAGTTACCTGCGAATCTTCGTTTCCCGTCGCTTGCTGAGCGTCATACAGGGCGCTAGACTTTGGCTTAACGCCGACGATCCCGGCATGCGTGACAAGCGCATGCCTCCTCCCCTTCTTCGTCCCGGGCCGGTCTGTTAAGGACTATCGGACCAACGCCGCCCGGAGCAGCACAACCGTCACGGTTAAAGGGCGAGGAACGTGGACCCATGATACAACGTAAGGCCTCACGCGTCGGTTCGACCGTGCGCCGTGTCGTTTTGGTCGATGACCATCCGATCGTGCGCCACGGGTTCGCCGACCTGATCAACGAGGAGCCCGACCTGGATGTCATCGCCGAGGTGGCGACCGGTGAAGAGGCGATGCGCGTCATCGCTGAGCATCGGCCCGAACTTGCGGTTATCGACATCTCCTTAGAGGGCATGGACGGGCTCGAACTCATCAAACACCTTAAAGCGCAGTACCCGAAGCTGATGGTGCTCGTGGTCTCCATCTACGACGAGTCGCTTTACGCCGAACGTGCCTTGCGCGCCGGCGCCATGGGCTACCTCAACAAGCAGACCGCGATCGACCAGATCGTCCCCGCCATTCGGCGCGTGCTCAGCGGCAAAGTCTACCTCAGCCCCCGCGTCGCCGATCGACTGCTTCAGCAGGTCGTCGAAGGCGTCGACGAACTGGAGCAATCGCCGGTGCAACGGCTGAGCGACCGGGAGCTGGAGGTGTATCGCCTCATCGGGCAGGGCCTAACCACGCGCCAGATCGCCACGCAGCTGCACCTGAGCATGAAGACCATCGAAACGTACCGGGAGCACATCAAAACGAAGATGAACTTCAAGAATTCCAACGAAATGGTCCGCCACGCCGTGCAGTGGGTGCTCGAACAGGCATAGAGGTAAAACGCCGAGGCGGTCAGCGGGAAAAGTGGGAGGGGTCAGCCGAGGGGGACGAAATCCTGATAGCCGAAGATCACGGTCTTCAGGTCGTTCGCGAGCTTGGCCAGGAAGAAGTTCAGGACGATGATCGTCACAAAGCTCGTCACAAAGGCGTTGGTCGTGGCCCGGCCCACGCCCTGGGCTCCCTTGGTCGAGTGGAACCCTTTGTAGCAGCAGATCAGCCCGATCGAAACGCCGAAGAACAGGCTCTTCATCAACCCCACGTTGATGTCCCACAGCCCCACAAAACGGGCACAGCCCACCCAGTACTCCGCATTGGTCACACCCATCATGCCCACCGTGATCGCCCACGAACCCGCCACGCCCAGCAGGTTCGAGAAAACCGTCAAAATGGGAATCATGATCACGCACGCCACAACCCGCGGCACCACCAGGTAACTCACCGGTGCCGCCCCCATCACCCGCAGCGCATCGATCTGCTCCGTCACCGCCATCGTCCCAAGTTCCGCAGCAAACGCACCGCCCACCCGCCCAGCCAGCATCACCCCCGCCAGCACCGGCCCAAGATGTTTCACCACGGAAATGGCCGTCACGCCGCCGATTTGCGTCTCCTGCCCGAACGCTTCGAACTGGGCGAACAGTTCCACCGCCAGCACCATCCCGATAAACGCACCGGTCAGCATGATCACCGGAATGCTCTTCGTGCCGACCTCGTAAAGCTGCGGCAGCACCAGCGCCCAGCGACGCAGATTCAGCGAATCACGCACCGCCCACATCAGCGTCTGCCAGCAGAACACGATGAAGTTGCCGAACCCTTCAAGAATGTCCGTTATCACCGCACCGGGATGTCGCAAGAAGCGTTCAGCCATGGACGGCAGTTTACCCGGCTCCAGCGCCCGGGTCACATCCCACCATGACACCCGTACTTTCACCCGTGCCTTCAAAGCGCGCCCACCGGCTACAGTCCGATGGTCACCACGGGAGATCCGCTTATGCTTCTTAACCGCCGCCCCATCCTCAACGACCTCGCACTGCTGCTGCTTCGGCTGATCGTCGGTGCCGTGTTCATCTTCCACGGCTCGCAAAAACTCTTCGGTTGGTTCGACGGCCCAGGCATCGAAGGATTCGCCGGCTTCCTCGAACAAATGGAAATCCCCGAGCCGATGGTCATGGCCTGGGTCACCGCCATCTCCGAATTCGCCGGCGGCATCCTCGTCCTCCTCGGCCTGCTCACCCGCCTCGCCGCCATCGCACCACTCATCGTCATGATCGTCGCCATCGTCACCGTTCACCCCGATGCATTCGCCGTCGACAAAGGCGGGATGGAATTCGCACTCACCCTCGCAACCATCCTCACCGCCCTCATCCTCGCCGGCCCCGGCCGCATCTCCATCGACGGCATCGTCGCAGGCGGCAAACGCGAAGAGCACACCGGCCGAACCACCACCCGCACCACCCCACCGCCCTCACCGGACAACCCACCACCCCCAACAGCGTGACGACACCACCTGCGCGTGCCACACAGCGGGTGCCCCGGCCAGCGAGCGCAGCGAGACGGCCGGGCTTCCAAAGGAGCCGGGTTGTCCCCAACCCAGTCATCCTAAAAACACCCGCTATCATGAAAACGATGACCGCCCCACCACCACCATCCCCCCATCCCGCGACACTTGATGATGAGAAACTGCTGGCCCAATGCCGCATCGAGCGCACCCGCGCTTCAGGCCCCGGCGGCCAGCATCGCAACAAAGTCGAAACCGCCATCGTGCTCCACCACGAGCCGACAGGCATCAAGGCACAGGCCTCGGAGCGCCGGTCGCAAAAGGACAATCAGCGCGTCGCCCTCAGCCGCCTCCGCCTCACCCTCGCCTGTTCACCGCAGCCGACCGAAGCGCCCGTCTCACCATCAGAACTCTGGCGCTCGCGCCTCAAAGGAACCCGGCTGATCATCAGCCCCACCCACCACGACTACCCCGCCCTGCTTGCCGAAGCGATGACCGCCCTGGCTGTGCACAATGACGATCCCGCCGCCGCTGCCCAGGCGCTCGGCTGCTCCACCAGCCAACTCATCAAACTACTCAAACACCACCCCCCCGCCCTCCAGCAGATCAACCAAAAGCGCGCCGCGACCGATCGTCACACCCTAAAGTGACACCCCACACCCCGAAGCCCACGCCCCCCCCTCAAATCTCAACTTCCGCATCCAGATCACGCCGCTTCCGCGCACGAATCAACAGCTTGATCGGCACCTCTTTGAACGGCAGGTTCGCCCGCACCTGGTTCATCAAATACCGCTGGTAATTGTGGTCGAATAAGTCCGGGTTGTTCACGAACATCGCGATCGTCGGCGGGTGCACCGCAGGCTGCGTCACGTAGTAAATCTTCGCCACCTTACCCAGCTTCGAACTCGGCCCCCGCCGCGTCAGAATCTCCTGCATAATCCGATTCAGCTCCCCCGTCCCCACCCGTTCGCCTGCCTGCTCGAACAGATCGCATGCAGTAAGAATCGCATCCTGGATCCGCTCGCGCTCCTTCGCACTGACGAACACAATCGGGCAATAGTCCAGCCCCTTCAGCTGCCCGCTCAGATGCTCCAGGTAATCCTCAGGCGTCAGGTCATCCGCCACCAGATCCCACTTGTTCACCACAATCACGCAAGGCTTGAAGTGCTCGTTGATCTCCTGCCCCAGTTTCTTATCGACCTGCGAAACGGCGACCGTCGCGTCGATCAGCAGCATCACCACATCCGCCCGCCGCACCGCACGAAGCGCCCGATGAAGCGAGTAGTATTCGATATCCCCGTCAACGCTCTTGCGTTTGCGAACGCCTGCCGTATCGATGGCGGTAAAGCTTCGGCCTTCCAGCTCAAACCGCACATCGACCGAGTCACGCGTCGTCCCCGCCACTTCCGAAGCAATCACCCGCTCGCTGCCCGCCAGCGCATTCACAAGCGTACTCTTGCCCGCGTTCCGCTTGCCGACGATTGCCAGCTTCATCTCGGTTTCAACGTGATCAGTCGCTTCGCCCGCTTCGCCGAGCCGATCGTTCAGCAGCTCAAGCAGTTCACGCTTGCCGCGCTGCGTCGTCGCCGAAACACGAAGCGGTTCGCCGAAGCCCAGCCGCATCATCTCGTACGTCACCGACTCGAACCGGGAGCTATCAACCTTGTTCGCGATCAGGATCACCTTCTGATGCTCCGCCCGCTTACGCAGCAGCCTCGCGACCTGCTCATCCAAAGGCGTCACGCCGTCGTGCGCATCGACCACGAAAAAGATGACCTCCGCTTCGCCGACCGCGAACTGAATCTGCCGTTCCACATCGGCCGTAAGCGGGTTCACCGTATCGTCGCTGCTGTAGATGCCGAACCCGCCCGTGTCGACGATCTCGCACCAGCGCGCAGGACCATCCTTCTTCAGCGGCGGCAGCTCAAGCTCCGTACTCACACGGTCACGCGTGACGCCTGCTGTGGGATCCACAATGCTCACCCGCCGCCCCGCCACCATGTTCAGCAGGCTCGATTTGCCGACGTTCGGCCGACCTACAATTGCTACCTTCGCCAACATCAAATCACATCACTTTCATCTGTCACAAACCGCACCCGGACCAGGCCAGCGGGTAATACGCAAACGCTGCGTTTCAAACCTCAGCTTGCCTGTGACGCCAGACCTCTTCCGCTTCGGGCATGCGGACATAGCGAGGCTTCAGCGCCATCGCCTCGACGAACCGCCCCTGCCTTGCCGCCTCTCGACCCAGCCCCCAGACCACCTCACTGCGCGCCTCCGCCGCTTCACCTTCGAGATAGGTGACGCCTTCCGCCTCCACTTTCTCAAGGCGATCGCCGACGACAACCACCGGCCGCCCCGCTTCCGCCAGCACCTCCGCCATCGTCAGCAGACGCGGCTCAGCAAGCGATTGCAGATGACCAGCCTCATCACGCTCGAACAGCCCAGCAAAGTACCGACCCGCCTTCGCATTCAGGCACACCGCCACGCGCTCCGCCTCGGCAGGAGCATTGGCCGCAACAACCTGCAGCGTTTCCACCGCAACGAGCTTGCAACCGAGCGACCAGCCCAGCACCTTCGCCGTCGTGATCCCGATGCGCAACCCCGTGAACGAGCCAGGCCCGACAGAGACATACACCTCCGCCAGCTGCTCGCGCGCCACGTGATGAGCCTCACACAACCGCTCGATCGCAGGCATGAGCCCGACCGCGTGCCGACGCTGACCGACCTGCTCCGTGCCAAGCAGCGCATCACCACGACCGAGGCTCACGCTGCCGGCGCGGCCTGAAGTCTCGATCGCCAGACTATATAGCTGATCTTCGTCCATATCGAATCGACCATTGTACCCCGGCAACCAACTTTACGCCCAGCAAGGCGAACGTTGTTCCAGAGGGTGCCCCGGCCAGCGAGCGAAGCGAGACGGCCGGGCTCGCTGCACCTGCTTGATTTTCCGGGCGTGTTCGCTATGCTTTTCACGGCAACGACTTTGTCTGCGGCTGTGGCGGAATTGGCAGACGCGCTAGGTTCAGGTCCTAGTGGGGTTAATACCCCGTGGAGGTTCGACTCCTCTCAGCCGCATTTTTTTGTTTGCCGCCAGAACCGCGCCGTCTCTCACGGTGCGGTTTTTTTTATGCCCCCCCACCGTCATCATCACGACGCCAATGAGCGCACAGAATGACCGGGCTAGGGACAGCCCGGCGCTGTGCGCATGGTGGCGTCGACATGCCGCCATTGTGCGCGATTATCGTGCGTTGACGGGGGTTTTGATCAGTAGTCGTAGCGGTGTCGGGGGGCTTTGTTTTTGTCCGATTCGTTGCCGACGATGTAGCCGCCGACGGCTCCGACGCCCGCGCCGATCAGGGCACCCCGGCCGCGGTCACGGTGATCGATACCCGCCCCTGCTGCCGAGCCGACCGCCGCCCCGAGCAAGCCGCCCGTCTGGGCATCGCTCTGGCAACCGGTGAGGCCGAGGCTGAGGGGGGCGAACGCGAGCACGATGGTGCATGTCCAGAGTCGCTGCTTCATGGCGAAGCCTCCTCTTCAAGGTGGGTCTTATTATAGCCCGCAAAGTTCGGAAACGCCGGATTATCGTACGTTAAGGTGCGTCGGGCGCCGTGCCGTTGATGGTGACAGCTGCGGGGGCGTCGTCGGGTGGGGGGCTGAATGCCGACGTCGCCGGGCGGTGATGCGACCAGTCTTCCACCTGCGTATCGGGCCCTTCGCCTTCGTACTTTTTCAGGATTTTATAGCCGTTGTCACGCTGAGCGGGCACGTAACCCGCCCCACGCACGAGCCGACAGATCGACGCTTCGTTCAAGCAGTACGTTGTCCCTGCGGAACTTACGACGTTCTCCTCCATCATCACGCTGCCCATATCGTTCGCGCCGAAGAAGAGCCCGATCTGCCCGATCTTCGGGCCCATCGTCACCCAGCTCGACCCAATCGAATGGATGTTGTCCAGGAACAAACGCGACAGCGCCTGCGTGCGAAGATAGTCGTTACTCCCGGCCAGCCTTAACCTTCGGCCCGCGTCGGGCACTGCCTCTTTGCAGGCTGCCTTGTCGAAACCGTCGACTTCGCCCCGCATGACGCGTTCGCCGAGTTCGTCACCGGCGAACGTGCCGTCGCTCTCCATGTCGTGATGCCGCAGCCGGCCAAGCGGCGTGTTGTCCGGCTGGAAGGGCCAGGAGATGAAGCTGACGTAGCGGCCGGGCAGGTTGTCGGCGAGGGCCTTATCCTGAGCGTCGCGAATGGTTTGCATGTGCATCACGCGGTCGGCGATGCCCTCGATGTGGCCGAACATCATGGTCGACGACGTGTTCATGCCCAGCTCATGGCCGACGCGCATCACGTCCAGCCACTGCTGCGCCGTCGCCTTACCGATGCCGATGCGCCGGCGGACATGCTCGGGAAAGATCTCGCCGCCGCCGCCTGGGATGCTGGCCAGGCCCGCTTCCATGAGCCGCTGCATGATGGCGCGGAGCTTGGCGAGCCAGGTCTCGCGAGGCAGTTCGTGGGAGTGGCCGGGCTCGGTTTTCGGATGACCGTTGATCTCGCAGACCGCGACGAATTCGACGAACTCCGGCGGGCTGAACGCGTGCAGATGCACCTGCGGGAAGTGCTCGCGGAGGTCGCTGAGCATCTCGGTGTAGAAGCCGAGGGGCAGCTCGGGATGCATGCCGCCCTGGAGGAGGACCTGGGTGCCGCCGATTTCCGCGAGTTCGCGCACCTTGGTGTGCAGCTCTTCGCGCGTGAGGGTGTAGGCTTCTTTGTCGCCGAGCTTTCGGTAAAACGCGCAGAAGGTGCAGCTGGCGGTGCAGACGTTGGTGTAGTTGATGTTGCGATCGATGACGTAGGTGCGGACGGCGTGGCCGTGGATGCGGTCGGCAACGGCGGTGGCCCAGCGTCCGAGATCGTGCAGTGAAGCGTGGTGGTACAACCACAGCGCCTGCTCGGCGGTCAGCCGGTTTTCGCCGGCAACGACCGCGTCAATATCCACCACGTCGGTTACGTTTTGTGTGTGCGTGTTCATGGAAGGTGCCATTCTAGCACACCGGCGGGAGGCGTACCTCTGCGACGCTTATTTGAGTGGCGGGCGGTGTTGGGGTAAAATTGTCGGGCTCTAGTCTATGGCTGGAGAGTCGGCAATTTGCCGAGGTTTGGCCGCGTAGCCAAGTGGTCTAAGGCGACGGATTGCAAATCCGTTATTCGTGGGTTCGAATCCCACCGCGGCCTTTT